>NZ_JANIBL010000028.1 GCF_024505055.1 Methylomonas rosea | reverse complement strand
AGTTTGAGCTAAAAACTTTTGAAGTAGATGCACAAATAACGCATATCGGCTCTACAGGGGTAGGCGTTGTCACTGAACAGATTCCCGCCACTACGTTCAATGCGTTGAGAAAAATAGCAAGCGTTGGATCGCTAGCCTCAACTCATGACAATATAGATACTTCGCCGGACACTTTAAATCAAGAAAACTTTAAAAACATATTTAAACAATTTCTAATAGAAAGCTTACCTTTACTAATAGATAGGTTTTTTGACTCGCTTGGCGACTGTATGGATGCTGCGAATGCGCATTCCGAGTTTTTTTCCAGTCCGTCGGCTTTCGATGATTTGATTACTACTCTAAAGCTGAACAGAGAGATTATTAGTAGTGAATTTTGTTGTTCTGTTATATATCAGGTTGATTATATTTCTAGTGATAGCGAAAAAAGTCCGGACGCTTTATATCATGAATCTCTTTCGTTAATCGAAAAAGACGACTTTGAAGACTGGTTGAATATGGCGACCTCTATCAGGAAGCTTAAAAACTATTTTGACGACGAGCTTAGTTTATTAGTTAGAGAGTTATGCAGAGTGTTTGGGGTATTTGACAATACGGTCAATAACCCAATCGGCCCAGCGGTTTTATGCGACAGTTTTAGAGAAATATTCTTACAGCTGGAATTAGGGTGCAATATAAAAAAGGCAATTTATAATTGTTTCGAGAAAACCTTAATTATCGAACTACCGAATTTTTACAAACAAGCAGCCGCAACTTTAACAAAATTTGAATCGGCGCGGTTGGTAATGCCGGTTCATAGTAAGCAGAGCGGCCCGGCTTTTGATGCTAAAAATAGCGATAAAAATCAAGTATATTTCAATGATTATTTGGATGCGGAACCACTTGCCGATCACAAATCTATCCAACCTTTAACCCAAGTTACTGGAAAATTACTCAATCTTTTAAGCGAAACAATTAACGTACCCACCGATACCAGACGCGAGGAACACAGTCAGCCGCTTAGTCATCATCTACCGGTCTTTAACCCTGAGGAGGTTTTAGCCGCAATTGCTAAAATTCAAAAGGATATCGCGGCGAAATCCGGCCCTCATTTAGATACCAGTACACTCCAAAAAAGCCTTACCGATAAATTGCAGGCGGATAGTCCTGAAGCAAAATCATTGGCAGAAAACGACGTTCAGCGTCTTGAGTTATATGGCAAGTTTTTTGATGCCTTGTTCGGTGAGCTTGAGTTTTCTACAGATATTAAAGACTATTTGGAAAGTATTCATTTGCCTTTGTTGTCATTGCCCATGCAAGGTAATGATTTTCTGGACTCAGAAACGCATCCTGCCCGCAAAATACTTAATCAACTGGCTATTTTGGAACCTGCGATTAAAAGTAATCGGGTAATCAAAAATACTAATATAAAAAATACTGTAGAAAAAGCGATTGCGCGGATTTCCGCTGAGTCTATAAGCAATCCTAACGTCTTCGCAGAAGTCGAACATGAGCTGGATGACGTCGCAAAAAAATTGACCAAATCCAATGACACCAACATTAAGCGCATCATAGAGCCCTACGAAGGCCAACAAAAACTGGAGATGGCAAGGCTGACTATTCAGCAGGAAGTCGATAAGCGCATAGCCGGCCGCTCCGTACCATCGATCATTCCCACGCTCCTTGGGGCTGGATGGCAAGACCTGTTAGTGATTGCCGAGTTAAACAAGGAAGCTAATCCCGAAGAAAAAATCTCCTATCTCAAGGTTATTGACGATTTGCTATTTTGGCTTTACGAGCAAGATTCATTTCTTAATATGCAATCGGTCAGCATTCACACCACACTTAAATTTATCGAGGATAATTTAGGCGCGGTTTGTCCTAATTTATTCAAACGCGATAATGTTATTGAGGAGTTATTTGCTTTGCTGGTAGGCAGCGGGGTGCCAAAAGTCAGGAAACCGATGGACACCATCAGAATTCCGGCACCGAAATCCACGCAGGACATTATAGAATCTGAATGGGCGGTACAAGTTGCACAACTACAGGTAGGAGAATGGCTGATAATTTATAGAGGTTCGGAAGGTTTTGAACCTATGAAACTGGTCTGGATAGGGGATGTTTTACCGATTTGTGTTTTTGTTAACCGCGATGGACTAACTAAGTTAGAACTTAGTAAGAGCGAATTAGCATTACTTTTAGAAAATGGCGGGGCTAATAGAATAGAGAGCCTGGACGTGCCCTTAATGGATCGCGCGACCAATCAAATGTTGCAAAACATGCATAGCAAGCTGATTTATAACGCAACGCACGATGCGGAAACCGACTTACTTACCAAGGACGAGTTTATTAAACAGCTAAAAGTCGAGCTAGTTAAACTCGACAGCACAGGTCATATATTGTGTCATATAGAGGTATTGGATTTTCGGGTCATTACCAACGTTTGCGGTGTCGCGGGCGGAAAACAGTTCTTAAAAACTCTCACGCATTTAATCAGCGAGCAGTTGCGCGATTGCGATTTATTCGCGCGAATCGGCGATAAATCGTTTGCGGTGCTGTTAAAAGATTGCACTGCGCAAACCGCTTATGATTTAATCAAGAAACTGTTAAAAGTCATCAGCGAATCGCGATTTCAATGGCAAGAGAAAAGCTATACCATCGGTGTGAGCATCGGCTTGGTGCCGTTCGAACAGAATAATTTCGATGTTAACGAGTTGTTGCAAAACGCTGATGCCGCAAGTATGTCTGCGGAACGTTCCGGTCCGAATAACGTATTGCTTTTTACGAATGATGACGAGAATTTAAAGCGTCAAAATAAAATATACGAATGGATAGGCAATATTGACAAGGTGTTTTCCGAGAATAGGTTATTTTTGCGTTGCCAAATGATTACCGCCGTAGACGAAACCAGTGCCAGTCATCAACATTACGAAATTCTGCTCGGTATTAAGGACGAAAACGATAATATTATTCCGCCCGACCATTTCATACCGGCCGTGGAACGCTGTAAGCGCATGCCGGAAATAGATCAGTGGGTAATTACCAATGTACTGTTGTGGATTGAAAACAATAGACATTATTTCGATCATATCGATGGGTTTGCCATTAATCTATCCGGCCAATCTATCAACAGTGCAGAGTTTTTGGGGTTTCTTAAAGGTATTTTAGAGTCGACTAGTGTTCCGACTAATAAGCTGATTTTTGAAGTGACTGAAACGGTCGCTGCGGAAAGCTTCTATTTAACAAATAGTTTCATCAAAGCAATCAAGCAGTTTGATTGCAAATTTTCCTTGGATGATTTTGGGTCCGGTTATTCCTCATATTCTTATCTGAAGAATTTAAATATCGATTACCTGAAAATAGACGGGGCTTTTGTTAAAGATATTTTAAATAGTAAGGCCGATATAGCGATAGTGAAATCCATGAACGAAATCGCCCATTCCCTGGGTTTGGCAACCATTGCCGAATACGTCGAAAACGCTGAGATTAGAGCAGTTTTGAAAACCATAGGCGTCGATTTTGCGCAAGGTTACGGCGTACACAAACCCATGCCGCTCCGCGAGTTGGTCATCGAACCACCACCTAGCGCCCCGCTTTTTTCATTTGAAGACACCGAGTTCTGGGGATTTTGAAAGCAGGGTGTCCAAATACACCCAAATTACTGTTGCCACAAACAATTGCCGCTGACTTTGGCTATTTTCGCCAAGCGCTGTTGGTGGGCCTCCTCCTCTTCGCTACTACATGCAATGATTTTTAACGGCGGTCTGTCGGCCGACAGACGTACGATAGGCTGTTCGTTACCATTGCCGGTGTGATCACCTTCATCCAGCAAGGAAGCCTGTCCACCGGTCATTAATAAATAGACTTCGGCCAGGATCTCGGCGTCGAGTAAAGCGCCGTGTAACTCGCGGTGACTGTTGTCTATGCCATAGCGCTTACATAGAGCATCCAGACTGTTCCGGGCGCCGGGGTGTTTTTTCCGGGCGTAAGCCAAGGTATCGAATACGGTACTGTTCGTTTCGACGCGACGCGGCTCGCCGGCTAACAAAGCCAATTCGTGATTCAAGAAACCGACGTCGAACGGTGCGTTGTGAATAATCAGCTCCGCGCCGTGGGTAAAGCGCATAAAGTCTTCGACGACATTGGCGAAGCGGGGTTTATCCTTTAAAAATTCGTTGGTAATGCCATGCACTTCAATTGCGCCGGCATCGATTTCCCGATCCGGATTCAGGTACACGTGAAAATGGTTGCGGGTCAAACGCCGGTTAATCAGCTCCACACAGCCGATCTCTATAATCTTATGACCTTCCTTGGGATTGATGCCGGTGGTTTCGGTATCCAGCACTACTTGCCGAATTTGGCGGGGTTTTTGACTCATGGCTTTCTCTATCCGCAAAACGCTTTGAGCAGTTCGGTTTGTACTTGATAAACAGCTTGACCTTCGGCGCGCAAATGCCGGTATTGGCCGTCGCTTTGCAATTGCCAGGCTTGGGCGTTATCTCTAAGATACGCATCCAGGTCGTTAAGAATGCGTTCGGCAATCCGTTTGTCGGCGATAGGGAAACAGACTTCCACGCGGCGGAACATATTGCGGTTCATCAAATCGGCGCTGGACGCGTAAACCGCCCAGTCGCCGCCGTTGCAAAACGCATAGATGCGGGTGTGTTCCAGAAAGCGGCCGACGATGGAACGTACTTCGATATTCTCGGAAACTCCGGGTACGCCCGGCCGCAAACAGCAGACGCCGCGCACGATCATTTTAATTTCCACGCCGGCTTGCGATGCGCGGTACAGGGCTTGTATGGCCTGCTCCTCAACTACGGCATTGACCTTGATAACTATTTTTGCCGGCTTGCCTTTCTTGGCGTTTTCAATTTCCCTATCGATCATCTTCATGATGCCGTGATGCAGCGTAAACGGCGATTGCAGCAGTTTATTGAGCTTGCTTACCTTGCCCAAGCTGGTTAGTTGCATGAATACTCGCCGCACATCTTCGCCCAGTTCTTTTTCGCAGGTAAACAGACCGTAGTCGGTATAGAGACGGGCGGTTTTCGGGTGATAGTTACCGGTGCCCAAATGCACGTAATTGCGCAGCGTGGTGCCTTCCTTGCGCAAGACCATGCACATTTTGGCGTGGGTTTTGTATCCCACCACGCCGTATACCACATGGGCCGCCGCTTCCTGTAGTTTCGCGGCCAGACCGATATTGTCTTTTTCATCGAAGCGCGCTCGCAGTTCGATGACCACCGTGACTTCCTTGCCGGCGCGGGCGGCCTTGATCAACGCTGCAACGATAGGCGAGTCCACTCCGGTCCGATACAAGGTTTGTTTGATGGCCAGCACATCCGGATCGGCAGCAGCCTGACGAATGAAATCCACCACCGGCGAGAACGATTCGTAAGGATGGTGCAATAAAATATCCTGCTTACGGATACTGGCAAAAATGTCCTTATTGCGACCTAGCGCCGACGGCACGCTGGATTTGAACGGCGTAAACTTCAGATCGGGTCTTTCGACCATATTCAAGATGGTTTGGATACGGCTCAAATTGACAGGACCGTTAGCCAAAAATAAACGGTCGTGTTTTAAATCAAAACGCGCCAACAGGAAGTTGACGGTTTCTTCCGGGCAATTGCCGTCGATTTCCAGTCGCACTTCGTCGCCGTAATTGCGCATCGCCAGCTCGCCTTCCACGGCCAGCATCAAGTCGTCGATCGCATCGTCGTCGACAAAAAAGTCGCTGTTGCGTGTCACCCGGAATTGATAACAACCCTTCACCATCATGCCGTTGAACAATTCATTGACGAAAGCGTGAATGATGGAGGATAGAAATACAAAATCGTACGGCCCGCTATCGGTATCGGTAACCGGTAATTGCACGATACGCGGCAACGCGCGCGGTGCCTGTAAAATCGCCCGGCCGCTATTGCGCCCAAAAGCATCCTTGCCGGTCAGAGAGATGATGAAATTTAAACTTTTGTTCAGGATGCGCGGAAAGGGATGGGCGGAATCCAGTCCGACCGGGGTCAGAATCGGTAGTAATTCTTCGTTGAAATATTTTTCCAACCAGACTTTTTGCGCGGGGCTCCAGCGGTCACGGCGCAGGAAACGAATATTTTCGGTTTCCAGACAGGGGATCAGTACCTCATTAAGCACCCGATATTGCTCGGCGACCAGTTCGTGCGCTTTGATCGAGATTTTTTCGAACTGTTCGTTAATGGTTAAGCCGTCGGAACTGACCAGATTGGGGTCCATTTCCGCCATTTGTATCAAGCTGGCGACCCGTACTTCGTAGAACTCGTCCAGATTGGAACAAGAAATGCATAAATAATTCAGCCTTTCCAATAGGGGTAGCGTTTCGTCCAGGGCTTGAGCGAGCACCCGAAAGTTGAACTCCAGCAAGCTGTGCTCGCGGTTTATGTAAAGCTCGGGACTAGTTAGATCGATGGATTCCATGTCGGCTGCTGGTTGGATTGCGGTCAGTCGATTATAAATGAAATTTTTTGGCCTTGGGTTACAGCGGCGCTTGAGATGCGGAACTTGCTATAATCGCCGCCGTAACCTTAACCGGATGTTAAAGTCATGAACTTCCCAACCATAGAGTCTTTTGTCGGAAATACGCCATTAGTGCGATTGCAACGCTTGCCAGTCGCTGGCGGCAATACTATTTTGGTCAAGCTGGAAGGTAACAATCCGGCTGGTTCGGTTAAAGACCGGCCCGCCTTAAGTATGATTCAACACGCCGAAGCGCGCGGCGAGATCAAGCCCGGCGACCGCTTGATCGAAGCCACCAGCGGCAATACCGGCATTGCCCTGGCGATGGCGGCGGCAATAAAAGGCTACAAAATGACCTTGATCATGCCCGACAACATGAGTGCCGAGCGTATTGCATCGATGAAAGCCTATGGCGCGGAAATTATCCTAACGCCGGCGAAAGGCAGCATGGAAGGCGCTATCGATTTAGCTAGGGCCATGGAAGCGCGCGGCGAAGGCCGGATTCTGGATCAATTCGCCAACCCCGATAACCCATTGGCGCATTACGAAGGCACGGGGCCGGAAATCTGGCGCGACACCCAGGGCACGATTACCCATTTCGTCAGCTCCATGGGTACTACCGGTACCATCATGGGCACATCCCGGTATTTGAAAGAACAAAACCCCGCCATTCAAATTATTGGTGTACAACCGGAAGGCGACTCGAAAATCCCCGGCATCCGTCGATGGCCGAAGGAATATTTGCCCAAGATATACGAATCGGTGCGCGTGGATAGCATCATCGAAGTCAATCAACTGAATGCGGAAAACACCACCCGCGCCTTAGCGGCGGAAGAGGGCATCTTCGCCGGCGTATCGTCCGGCGGTGCCGTTTACGCGGCTTTGCAATTATCCCAACAAGTTGAAAACGCCTTGATCGTGGCCATAGTCTGTGATCGCGGTGACCGCTATTTATCCACTGGTATTTTTCCGACTTGACCGGCAAACCAGGTCAGGGGCGCAATTGCATTCCCTGACCGATTTATCATCGGGGCTAACCCGAATCGCAGTAACCCGAAGCAAATTTCATAATGGCCCACAAGAAAAAACTCCCGCTAGACCCCGTCACCGTTACCATAGAATCCCTCTCCCACGATGGCCGTGGCGTCAGCCATGTCAATGGTAAAGTCGTATTTATCGACGAAGCCTTGCCCGGCGAAACGCTGGAATTTGTCTACACCGACAGCCGTAAGGACTACGCAGAAGGTAAGGTAGTTAATTTGCTCAGCCGCTCCGAACATCGGGTTGAGCCGGCTTGTCCGCACTTCGGCAGTTGCGGCGGTTGCAGTTTTCAGCACGTCGATGACGCCGAACAGATCAACTTTAAAGAGGATTTACTTCGCGACCAGTTTCGCCGCATCGGCAAAGTTGAAATTCCGCAAATTTGGGAGGCCCTGACCGGCCCACACTGGGGTTATCGCAGCAAAGCCCGGATGGGCGTGAAATGGGTGGCGAAAAAGAATAGGGTCTTAGTGGGCTTTCGCGAGCGTCGCAATCCGTTTCTGGCTGAACTCGAAAGCTGTAAGGTGATGAATCCTATCGTCGGCGAAAAATTGATTGCACTGGGCGAGATGATTGCCGGTTTGACGGTGAAAGACAAAATCCCGCAAATCGAAGTCGCGATTGGCGACAACGAATGTGTGCTGGCGTTTCGGGTGCTGGAAGCGCCGGCCGACGCGGATAGGCAAAGAATGCGCGAATTCGCCCATCAGCACCAGGTCAGCATTTGTTTACAGCCCAAAGGTCCGGACACAATCGTCCCGCTGGACGGCGAGCCGGAAGTGATTCCGAGTTATGCCTTGGCTGAGCAGGGGGTTAAATTCAATTTTCGCCCGGCGATGTTTACCCAGGTCAATTACCAGATCAATCAAAAAATGGTGACGCGGGCCTTGGCTGCGCTGGAATTGACCAAGGACGACAGGGTACTGGATTTATTCTGCGGTTTGGGAAATTTTACCTTGCCGCTGGCAACGCAGGCCGGGCAAGTGGTAGGGGTGGAAGGCGACTTGCCATTGGTCAAGCACGCTCGCGAAAACGCCAAGTTAAATAATCTCGATAACGTCGAATTTCATGTCGCCGATTTGACCAAGGATCTGAAAGACCAACCCTGGTCCAAGCAAAAGTTTACCAAGGTGTTACTCGACCCCTCGCGGGCTGGCGCCTCGGAAGTGCTGCACAATTTGAAACATTGGCGGCCGGAACGCATCGTTTACGTATCCTGCAATCCGTCCACTTTGGCCCGTGATGCCGGGATATTGGTGAATGAGCTCGGTTACAAACTGGTCAAGGCTGGCGTGATGGATATGTTTCCGCAAACCGCGCATGTCGAATCGATAGCCTTGTTTGTGCAATGATCCGATATTCTGTAGAGGAGAATTCACTCGCCTCTGACAAGTTGTCCAAATCTGCGACTGAATTCGCCGCTACAGCTAGCTACATAGACATCTCCATTGCCGAGCAAGGCCTGCGTTTATTAGATAGCGGCGCGGTATTGGCCGACTTTCCGGTCTCAACCGCTAAAAACGGCCCCGGCGAAAAGAAAGGCAGTTACTGCACACCGACCGGTTGGCATAAAGTCCGCGCCAAAATCGGTGCCGGCCTGCCTATCAACAGCGTGCTGGCCGGCCGCCGGCCGACCGGCGAAATTTATACACCGGAATTGGCGCTGCAGTATCCGCAACGCGACTGGATTCTTAGTCGGATTCTCTGGCTGGGTGGCCTGGAACCGGGTAAAAACCGCTACGGCGATGTCGATTCCACATGGCGCTACATTTATATTCACGGCACGCCGGATGAACTGATGCAAGGCAAGCCGGAATCGCACGGTTGTGTGCGCATGCTAAATGCCGACCTGATTGCCTTATTCGAGCTGGTTACTGTGGGTTGCCGGGTATGGATTCATGAATAATCAGCAACCGATATGCCCCGCATTGTTTTAGGTATCGAATACGACGGCAGCTCTTATGCCGGTTGGCAATGGCAGGAAGGCAGAGCAACCTTACAAGGCGCGCTGGAAGCCGCATTGAGCAAAATCGCCAATCAACCGGTTACCGTGCTTTGCGCCGGTCGTACCGATGCCGGCGTGCATGCGCTAGAGCAAGTGGTGCATTTCGATTGCGATGTCGAGCGCGATATGCACGCCTGGCTGATGGGCGGGAACAGTCAATTGCCGGACGATATTCGGATTACCTGGGCGCAGCCGGCCCAGGGCGATTTTCATGCGCGTTACAGTGCTATAGCCAGGGCTTATCGGTATGTGATTTTGAATCGGCCGATGAAGTCGGCTTTGTTAAGAACTCAGGCGACTTGGTGCTACCAGACGCTCGACGAACAAGTCATGCATCTGGCCGCGCAAGCCCTGCTGGGCGAACACGATTTTTCCTCGTTTCGGGCCCAGAGCTGTCAGTCGGTCAGCCCCAACCGTTTGATGCATTTCATTGATGTTTATCGAGACGAGCAGCGGGTGATCATCGATCTGTGCGCTAACGCTTTTTTACACCATATGGTCAGAAATATCGCCGGGGTGTTGATGGAGATCGGCATGGGCCGAAGGCCTGTAGAGTGGACGAAGGAACTGCTGGTGGTTCAGGACCGCTCCCAAGCGGCGATGACTGCGCCACCGCATGGCTTGCATCTGGCTGCTGTGTATTATCCGGCGCATTACGGCATCGCCAAAAACGCCTTGTTCGACAAATTGCCGGCTGACGCAAGGCGCTATGACTAATCTTGTCTAAGCCCTTAACAGCCGGGCAAATCGAGATAGCAAACCGTCAAACAGGCATGAGCTTTTTGCCGGTAGGCCTAAGTCTGGTGTACAAGGTTTGCTGGATAATTCCACTGAACGCCAAGTAATTTAATTTCTGGCAATCAAACCCGTTAACAACTTTTCCAGTTCGATTTTTGCAAGTTTACCTGTCTGGTTACGCGGAATCTCGGTAACGAAATGAATTTTTCGCGGCAGAAATACCTCGTCCAGATAGGGCTGTAAGCTCAATTTAATAGCCTGACTGTTTAGCTTGCTGACCACGACAGCGGCCAAGCGACCATTTTCTTGGATGAAGCAGAAGCCATCTTCCACGCCGTCGATGTCTTTCAATCGGCGATTCAGTTCGGTTAAAGAGGCGCGCTTGCCGCCGATTTTCACCATATCCTGATCGCGGCCCAATACGGCAAAGCGACCGTCGGCTTCGATTTGCACGCTGTCTTGCAGCGGTACTGCATGCGGCAAATGCGCAGATTCCAGACAGGTCTGTCCTTTTTTATCTTGAGTCAAGCAGCAGCCTGAGTAAGGTCGCCACAGGTTTTCCCGCAACGTCTCGCGACTGGCAAACGACAGGGTTTCGGTGCTGCCATAGATTTCGCGCGGCGATTGCCCTAAAATTGCCGCGGTCTCGCCGGCCAGCTTTTCGGATAAAGTGTCGGTGGCGGAAATGATGCCAGTCAGGTTGTCCCAAGAGGCTTCGGCTTTGATCAAGGAACGCAAATGGGTGGGCGTGGAAGCCAGTAGCGTGGGCCACTGCGCGGATTTAATTGTTTGGCGGATGTCTTCGGCGAAGAACGGCCGGCCGTCGTGTAGCACCAGTTGGGAAAACAGCGGCCAAAATACCGAAGTTTCCAGGCCGTACATGTGTTGCGGCGGGGTGGTGGACAGCATCAATACTTGCTGTTCGGCTAATCCCAGACTGCTTACCGCCATCTCGGCGGATGTTTTAAAGGTATTTAGGCTATGAGGGCAGGGCTTTGGCTTGCCGGTGCTGCCGGAGGTGAAGGCGATCACGGCGGTGCACCGCCAGTCGAAATGGGGCGGCGATGCCGTGATTTCAGAATTTGGCGCGATGACTTCGAACCAATCCAAACCCGTTTGCTGCGGAGCGTGTTCTCTGGCGATATAAGCGCCGGGATAGTCTTGGAGAATTTCCAATATCACAGCCATTTGGCCGGCCGGCGGCAACAGGCAGATTTGACCGCGCGCTGCCGCCGCCAACAGGCAAATACAAAACAGATAGCGGTTTTCGCATAAATTGAACAGATAAGGCCGGTCGGGCAATTGTGCTGCAAGAGCTGTCACATCGGCCCATAGATTGCCCCTGCTGACTATCTGGCCATTGTGGAGTGCAAACGGGGTTGTGTGGCTGGAATCGATTGCTGTCTGTGGGGCGCGAGATTTGTGGGTTTCCTGCATTGAATGGGATTTTTTTGGGGCAATACCGCTAAGTTAACTCCCTAACTAGTTAGAGGTAGTCGTAAAAGCTCCCTCTCCTGCTGGAGAGGGTAGGGGTGAGGAGAATTGAACAAGGCGATTACCTTATTTTGATTCCCGCATCCTAACCTTCTCATTTATACCCTTGGGTACCGAGGGAGAAGGAATACTCCAAATTTAACTTAACGGCATTGCCGCTGTTACTGAATTTTGCTGGACATATTTTAACCGGATAACGAGGGTTGGTAAGTAAATGGATGCGGATGTATTGATTATCGGGGCCGGCCCCTCGGGCAGCGTGGCGGCGAAAATGCTGAAACAACGCGGTCACCATGTGGTGATTCTGGAAAAAGAACAGTTCCCGCGCTTTTCGATAGGCGAAAGCCTGCTGCCCCAGTGCATGGCGTTTATGGAAGCGGCCGACATGTTGCCGGCGGTGACGGCGGAAGGTTTTCAGTTCAAAAACGGCGCGGCGTTTTCCAGAGCCGGCAAGCTGACCGAGTTCGATTTTACTCAGAAATTTAGCCCAGGCTGGGGCACCACTTTTCAAGTGCCGCGAGCGCATTTTGATAAGGTTTTGGCCGACAGCGCCGAAGCTGCCGGTGTGCCTATCCATTATCAACAAACTATCCTGGCAGCGGATTTTAGTAATCCAGGCCAAGCCCGCATGACCAGCGTCGATGCTAATGGTGTACGCAAAGAATGGTCAGCGGCGATGGTGTTGGACGCCAGTGGTTTTGGCCGGGTATTGCCGCGCTTATTGGATCTGGAAACGCCTTCTTCCTTGTCGCCGCGCCGGGCGCTGTTCACTCATATCGAAGATCGGATTACCGTATCCGATTACGACCGCAATAAAATTCTGATCGCGATACATCCCAAATTTCACGAGATTTGGTATTGGCTAATTCCGTTCAGCAACGGCAGATGTTCGCTGGGCGTGGTGACGCCGGCCGGTTTTCTGGACGAACGCGAGGGTGAGCCGTTGGAAGTGTTAAAGGAAATTGCGTTCGAAGAACCTCGGCTCGCTGAACTGTTGGCCGACGCCTGCTTCGATACGCCGGCTAACACCATCGGCGGCTATTCGGCCAACGTCAAGCAACTGTATGGCCAGGGCTTTGCCTTACTCGGCAACGCCGGCGAATTTCTGGATCCGGTGTTTTCGTCGGGTGTGACTATCGCTATGAAATCCGCTGCGCTGGTTGTACCCTTGGTTGACCGGCAATTACGCGGCGAGTCGGTGAACTGGTCTGTGGAATACGAGCAGGCTTTGCGCAAGGGTATAGAGGTATTTCGGGCCTATGTGGAGGCCTGGTACGATGGCCGTTTCCAACAAATCATCTTCGAAGAAAATCAGTTGGCCAGCGTCAAAGCCATGATTTGTTCCATCCTGGCCGGCTATGCCTGGGATGAAGAAAACCCCATGACGCAGCGCTCCGCCAACAAAATCGAGGCCATCTTGGCAACGTATCAAACTGCCTGAGCGGTGTAGTTTTTGTATTTACACGATCTAGGCATGGTCTGCGCGCTGGGCGACAGCAAGGCGAATATTTTAGCCGGCTGGCTTGCCGGCAACGCTGCTCGGCCGGTGCCGCCAGATTGGCTGGATTCGGCAATTCCCGCATTCGGTGTGCTAACCCAGCTACCGGCCATTCCGACTAGCCTTAAACAATACGATTGCCGCAATAACCGTTTGCTGCTATCAGTGCTGGATCAAATCCACTCCTCGGTCAGTAAAGCCATGGCCCGTTACGGTGCGGAACGGGTCGGCATAGTAGTCGGCACCAGCACTTCCGGGATTGCCGAAGGTGAAGCCGCAGTGCAGGCGTTGCAGGCAATCGGGCGTATGCCAACCCACTATCACTACAAGCAGCAGGAACTGGGTGGTGCGGCGGAGTTTTTGGCAGCTTACCTGGATATTCGTGGTCCGGCCTACACCGTGTCCACGACCTGTTCATCCAGCGCCAATGCCTTGGCCTCGGCGCGCCGCCTGATACGTTTGGGTGTCTGCGATGCGGTGGTGGTAGGCGGTGCTGACAGTTTATGCCGCACCACGCTGGAAGGCTTTTTTGCGTTGGGTGCCCTCAGCAAAACCACTTGCAATCCGTTCAGTAAAAATCGCGACGGCACCGTGATAGGAGAAGGTGCGGCTTTATTTCTGATGACCCGCGACCCTGGCGAAATCGCCTTGCTGGGTGTCGGCGCCAGTGCCGATGCCTATCATATTTCCGCGCCGCGCCCAGACGGTAGCTGTGCATATCTGGCGATGCAAGCGGCGCTGGACGATGCGCGCCTAAAGCCTGAGCAAATTGATTACATCAACCTGCACGGTACCGCAACCTGGCAAAACGATGCGATGGAAAATCGGGCGGTCGGGCAGTTGTTCGGTAGCGATACATTTTGCAGTTCCAGTAAACCGTCTACCGGCCATTGCTTGGGGGCGGCCGGCGCGCTCGAAGCAGGTTTGTGCTGGGTGCTACTGTCTGATTTACATCAAGAAAGTCGTTTGCCGCCCCATTTGTGGGATGGCGAGCCTGATCCCGACATGGTGCGGCTGCATTTGGTCGGGCTGGAAAACCAATCGCTAAAGCCGCTACAATACTGCCTCAGCAACTCTTTTTCATTCGGCGGAAACAATGTGTCCTTGCTCATTGGACATCCCTGACAGTCCTGCGGCTTTTCCTTACCCCATCGAAACGCTAGTACCTCAATCCGGGCGTATGGTGCTGCTGGACCGGGTGCTGGAAGTGGGTGACGACCATATTGTGGCCGAACTGAAAGTCCGCGACGACGGTCTGTTTTCCAGTGCCGACCAACATGTACCCGCCTGGGTAGGGTTGGAATACATGGCTCAGGCCATTGCCGCCTACTCCGGTTACCACCGCAAGTGCCGAGGCGAGGCGATAGGATTGGGGTTTTTATTGGGTACTCGTTACTTTGAGTGTTCGGTCGGTAGTTTCCCTTGCGGCGCAACGTTAACCGTGAGGGCGGAAAAGATCATCGAAGCGGCGAACGATATGTCGGTGTTCGACTGCACGATAGCAGGGAAACATATCCAGGCCAGCTCGAAGTTAAATGTGTTGCTGCCGCAAGATTCGCAAAAATTTCTCGCCGGAAAAGGAATATGAGCCAACCAACCATCCTGGTGACGGGATCCAGCCGAGGCATCGGCAAAGCGATTGCCTTGCGCCTTGCTCGCGAAGGCTACGATATTGTCGTCCATTGCCGCAGCCGGCTGGATGAAGCAAGGCAAGTACAAGACCAAATTATCGAGATGGGCCGCCAAGCTCGCGTGTTGAGTTTTGACTTAGCCGACCGCAGCGCTGCTAAAGACAGTTTGGAAGCCGACATCCTCGCCAACGGCGCCTATTACGGTGTGGTCTGTAATGCCGGGTTATCACGAGACAATGCCTTTCCGGCGCTGAGTGGCGAAGATTGGGATCAAGTGCTGCGCTGTAATCTGGATGGTTTTTACAACGTGCTCTATCCGCTAGTCATGCCTATGATACAACGGCGTAAGCCTGGGCGCATCGTTACCCTGTCGTCGGTTTCCGGTTTGGTTGGTAACCGTGGTCAAGTCAATTACAGCGCGGCCAAGGCCGGTATTATCGGTGCGACTAAAGCCCTGGCGGTTGAATTGGCAAAACGCAAAATCACCGTCAACTGCGTGGCCCCAGGCTTAATCGAGACTGAGATGCTGGAAGGCTTACCCCTTGAAGAAGCTCTTGCAGCTGTACCCGCAAAACGCTTGGGTACGCCGGAAGAAGTTGCCGCGTTGGTGGCGTTTTTAATGTCCGAAGATGCCGGCTACATTACTCGCCAAGTGATTTCCGTGAATGGAGGTTTGTGTTGACTCGGCGCGTCGTTGTCACCGGCATGGCCGGCTTTTCACCCATCGGCAACGATTGGCAAGAAATACGCGGCAGACTTTCGGCAAAGCAGTCCGGCATCCGTTACATTCCGGAATGGGAAATTTATAACGGTTTACTGACCCGCCTGGCCGGTCCTGTGGAAAACTTTACGCTGCCGGCGCATTACACCCGCAAAAACACCCGCAGCATGGGTCGGGTTTCTTTATTGGCGACTCGTGCCACCGAGCTTGCCATGATCGATGCCGGTTTGCTGGGCGATCCGGTGATCAGTAGCGGCCGCACCGGCGTGGCCTACGGCTCGTCGGTAGGATCGACGCCGGCTATCGCCGACTTCGGCAGAATGCTGATCAATCACGACATCGGCAATCTGAATGCCACCACTTATTTGAAGATGATGGGCCATACCACCTGCGCCAACGTCGCCTTGTTTTTCCAGGTGCGCGGCAGAGTCATTCCTTCCGTCAGCGCTTGTACCTCGGGTAGCCAGGGCATAGGTTACGCCTATGAGGCTATCAAATACGGTTTACAGGATGTGATGCTGGCCGGCGGCGCGGAGGAGCTTTGTCCCACCGAAGCCGCGTTGTTCGATGCACTGTATGCCACTAGTACCCGCAACGCTGAGCCTGAGCTAACTCCCCGGCCTTTCGACCGCGACCGCGACGGTTTGGTGATAGGCGAGGGTGCTTGCACCTTGGTCTTGGAGGACCTGGATCGTGCTTTAAAACGCGGCGCGCGAATCTACGCCGAGGTTGCCGGGTTTGCCACCAATGCCGACGGCGTGCATGCTACGCAACCCAACGCCGACACCATGCAAGTTGTGATGCGGTTGGCTTTGCAGGATGCGCAGCTAGAACCCGATCAAATTGCTTACATCAGCGCGCACGGTACCGCCACCGAACAGGGCGACATTGCCGAAAGTCAGGCTACCGCCGCAGTGTTCGGCGGCAATACGCCGATTAGCAGTCTGAAAAGTTTCACCGGTCATACCTTGGGCGCATGCGGGGCCTTGGAGGCTATGGTGGCGATTCAGATGATGCGCGACGGTTGGTTTCATCCCAACTTGAATCTGGATAACCCCGATCCGCGTTGCGCGGAGCTGGATTATCTGGCCGGCGACGGCCGCAACATCGATGCAGACTACATCGTCAGCAATAATTTTGCATTCGGCGGTATCAACACGTCCTTGGTTTTCCAGCGCTGGGATAGCTAAATTGACCGACAGCATGGACGCGACGGGTTTGGAACGTAGCTTGGTTTTCACGCTGAAGCACTGGTGTTTTTGGCAGTCGGCGCCGTATCCTAATCTCAATAACTGGCCGGATGGAGAAATATTGCCGTATAACCAGGGTAATGCCGACGTGGGATTTTTACCGGCAATGCAAAGACGTAGATTGTCGCCTTTAGCCAGAGCCGCCTGCGCTGTCGCCTGGCGCTGCCGCAACGAAAACGGCGACATGCCCTCGGTATTTTTCTCGAACCATGGCGAAAGCCAGTATTATTTCGAGATGCTGGAAGATTTGGCAGCGGGCGAACATGTTTCGCCTAGCCGCTTCAGCCAATGTGTGCATAATGCCATAGCCGGCTTGTCCAGTTTCCATAGCTCAAGTTATCTGCCTTATGTGGCTTTGGCCGGGGGCTCGGAAGGGCCGTATTCAGTCTTTTTGGAAGCTGGCGGCATGCTGTTGGATGTGCCTCAGGTTTTAGTGGTCTGGTATGAACAGCCTTTGCCGGAAGTTTACCGATCCTATCTGCCCGGCAGCCAAACCACCTGGGCTTTGGCGATGACGCTAGCGAGGCCTGGTGGAGCGGGGCGGCAGTTGCGACTGACACGCGAGCCGGCGAATGGCCCGGGATTGCCGGAAAATGGGTTGCCGAATTTAGTTCAAGCAGTCGTAACCGGCCAGCAAAGCGGATCTTGTCGGCTAGATAGGGCTATCTGGTATTGGCGTTTGGACAATGTTTCGTGATTTCGATTGCTAGCAGCGTAAGCGATCTGCCGTAACCCAGGGTATAATCCTTGCTTGGCGTAGTAATTTATCGCGCGGTTGGCAGAGATACTTTGGCGCTTGGAGTGGTGCCAAAGAAAATACAATATCAAACCGATACCCGCTTAATCGAGCCTGTTGAGCATTTGCTGCTGAATGAATGCCCGGCCGAGTCGAGAGTATCGCAATAGGAAACAAAACCCGTATGAAGACCCAAGAAGACGTATTCGCCACCTTAAGACAACTGATGTCGGAAATGTTCGAGTTAACACCCGATGACATCACCTTAGAGGCAAACTTGCGGCAGGATTTGGATATCGACAGCATAGACGCTGTAGATTTAATGGTCAGGCTGCGCGAGATTACCGGCAAACGCATCAATCCCGAAGATTTCAAAAACGCCCGTACCATCCAGGATGTGGTCGATACCGTGTATCGGATCAGCGCTGAATAGGCTGGATGTTTAAAGACTTTCTCAACAACCTGGTCCCAGCCAGGCTCCAGGCAAATCCCGATACCAGTGTTTGCCCAATCCCCAAAGCAAAGCCTCGGCAAATCATCCTCAATGTGATTATCGGCGCAGTGACTGTCTGCTATCCCTTTCTGATTTGGTTTTCCGCTGATTATTTTCAGCCGCGCGCCATGGCCTTGGGGCTCGCCGGCTTATTCCTGCTACGTTATTGGCTGCAAAAGTCCGGTAAATCCGCCGGCGCAGCCGAGTCTCGGTTGATATTGGCTTGCGCACTATTTTTGTTGCTGGGCGCATGGGTTAACGATGCCGGCTGGCTGCTGGCTTATCCGGTGTTCGTCAGTCTGCTGTTTTTTGCGGTGTTTTCCTTTAGTTTGATTCATCCGCCGACAGTGGTGGAACGGTTAGCCAGACTGGAATTTCCCAATCTGCCCGCCCATGGTGTGCTGTATACAAGGAAAGTGACGCTGGTGTGGAGCGTTTTTTTTCTTGGCAACGCGGCAATTTCCTTGCTGACTATTTGGTATGGCGACCGTTGGTTGTGGAGCCTTTACAACGGTTGCATCTCCTATGTGCTGATGGGTTTATTGATGGCAGCAGAAATGGCTGTGCGCCGCAAAGTGAAGGCCAGCTTTTGAATACAGTAATGCAAGGAAACGAACCGGTCGTTTTATTTCCGGAGATGCTAGTCGAACAAGTTCAGGCCGACGGCGTGGTGTTGGCGCTACGTGTTCCTAAGGATCTAACCTATTTCAACGGTCATTTCGATGAAATTTCGGTGGTGCCGGGCGTCGTGCAAATCCAATGGGCGGTGCATTATGCCCGGCAATACCTGGATTTAACCCGCGCCTTCAGTCATATGGAATCGGTAAAATTTAAGGAGCTGTTGTTGCCTGGCCAAAAGTTGGAGTTGGAATTGCACTATCTGCAACAAACCGGCAAATTGACATTTTGTTACCGTTCGCCAGCCTGCGAATATAGCTCGGGTAGAATCTACTTCCATGACGACCTTGTTTAATCCCTGCATCCTGATTCCGGTCTACAACCACGAAAAGCCGCTCCCCAGGATTGTTGAGCGCTTGGCCGCTCGGCAATTACCTTGTCTGTTGCTGGATGACGGTAGCGATGCTTCCTGCGCCGAGGTTATTCGTGGTTTATCCGAGCAATATGCCTTGATAAAAACTATCAGGTTTGAGGTAAACCAGGGGAAGGGCGCGGTGGTAAAATCTGGCATCCTAGCTGCCCTGGCGCAAGGTTATTCGCACGCGCTGCAAATCGATGCCGACGGCCAGCACGATTTAAACGATCTGGATAAATTCCTCAACGCTGCTAAACAAACACCGGAAGCGGTAGTCATCGGCCGGGCGCTATTCGATGCATCGATTCCCAAACTGCGCTACTACGCCCGCTACCTGACCCATGTTTGGGTGTATATCAACACCTTGTCTTGGGCCATCCCCGATTCGATGTGCGGCTACCGGGTTTACCCGCTGGCCTCTACCGCAAAGTTAGTCCAAACCATTGCCATGGAAAACCGCATGGGGTTTGATACGGAAATTTTGGTCCGGCTTTATTGGCAAGGGGTGTCGATCATTTCCATTCCCACCCAAGTGCGCTATCCGCTTGACGGCTTATCGCATTTCCGGGCTTGGGAGGATAATCTGCTGCTAAGTCAGACCCATGCCCGCTTGTTTTTTGGCATGTTGTTACGTTGGCCAAAATTGTTATTGAGGCATTTCCGATGAAACCCGCAAACGCCGCCGCCCGGCATTGGGCCGCCGTGGAGGAAAACAGCCTGCTTTGGGGCATACGGGCGTTGGTGTGGGTGTATCGGGTATTCGGCCGTTGGGTATTTCGTTTGTTTTTACGGCCGGTGGTGAGTTACTACTTTGTCGCCGGGCATCTTGCCCGCGAGTCTTCGAGGGAGTATTTGCGCCACTTAGCCGGGTTTTACCCGGAGTTGGGCTTAGGCAGCGGGCTCTGGCAGAGTTACAGGCATTTCTTGAGCTTCGGTGAAACCTTGCTGGATAAAATTGTGGTTTGGACCGGCAATATCACGCCGGAACAAGTGGATTTTCCCAATCGCCAGCTGCTGCTGGATTTGATCGACCAAAAGCGCGGCGCCATGCTGCTGTCCGGCCACATCGGCAATCTGGAAATCTGTCAGGCCATCGCCACGATGCGCGGCCACATCCATCTCAATATTTTGGTGCACACCAAGCACGCCGAGAAGTTTAACCGCCTGCTCGGCAGCCGTGGCAGCGCCACCATCCAGTTGATTCAAGTTACTGAGTTGAGTCCGGCGATTGCGATTAGCTTGCAGGAAAAGATCGAGCGCGGCGAGTTTTTGGTGATGGTGGGCGACAGGGTGCCGGTGCAGGGCAGCCGCACCATGTCGGCTAGTTTCCTAGGAGAGGATGCCGAATTTCCGCAAGGCCCGTATCTGTTAGCTTCGTTGTTGCGTTGTCCGGTCTTCACCCTGTTCTGCTTTCCGGTAGATGGACGATTCAAAATTCATCTCGAGCCATTTGCCGCGAATATCCGCATCCCGCGTGGCGATCCCCAACGTAGTCAGGCCTTGGCTGCCCTGGCAAGACAATATGCCGAGCGACTGGAGGGCTATTGCCGGATTGCGCCACTGCAATGGTTTAATTTTTACCCGTATTGGGGCCGGCCGGCTGCAAACGATAAAGCCCCGATTGCTGCCGAGGACAAGTGACTATGCTACGCGCCGAAGTCGAAATGACCGTGCCTTTTCATGACATCGATCTATTGAATATTGCCTGGCACGGCCACTATTGCAAATACATCGAGATCGCCCGTTGCGCGATGCTGGACAAAATCGGCTACGGTTATATGGCCATGAAGGAGACCGGCTACGTCTGGCCGATTGTGGATTTACAACTGCGTTATGTGCGCCCGGCGCAGTTTGAACAGCGGATTCGCGTATCGGCGGAGTTGGTGGAGTGGGAATACCGGATGAAGATTAAATACCTGGTCGCTGATGCCGAAACCGGCGAAGTATTGGCCAAGGGGCATACCATCCAAGCCGCCGTTGATGCGGTGAGCCGCGAAATGTGTTTCGCCTCGCCGGCCGTGTTTCTGGAAAAACTCGGGATTAAAATCGATTCGCCCTAATGCTGTCTATTCTGTTTGTTTTTAAGGCTTTCCCGGCTGTACTATCTGTTTTTACCGTCGCGGCGCTGCATTTTGCCTGGCGCCGGCATGTTCTTAACCTTTTGCTCGAGGGATTTTGACTATGTTTAGAAAAAACTACATTTTGATGCTGCTGTGCCTGGCTGTGTTGGCGGTTGGGTGTAAAAAAGAGCTTAAACCCGGCGAAGGCGCGGCGGCGGTTGTGCAGCCCGCTCAGGTTTACTACACGCAGTTCAGTCTATTCCAAGAGCAAAACCGGTTCCGCACCACCAATTATCGTAAGGGCCAGTTGATTCCGATCAATACGCCGGTCGCATTGCTGTCTCTGAACTCCGACGACGCGGTGCTTAGAGTGGAGCCTAGCGGCCAATTGATTACGATCGAAAACGTGCAGAAATTTACCAAGGACGAGATGCCGATTGCCTTCAGTAAAATCGCCGGCACCAGCAAAGTTGATCTTAATCAATTTACCGCCGCCGAACGCGAAAGCATCCTGGCGGGGCAGGTCAAGAAAGATATGAGTAAAAAAGCCGTGCTGGCGGCCATTGGCTACCCGCCGCAGCATGTGACGCCCTCGCTGGACAGTGACGACTGGACTTACTGGTCCAATCTGTTCAACCGCTTTGTGGTCAAATTTAAAAACGGCAAGGTTGATAATATTGTCGAATAAACACCGGTAATCTTCCGTCGCTGGAACCGCTGACATTCGTCACGGTTCCAGAAATTAAAAACTCATACTCCGCAAGTTTATTCGAACCCAAATCCCGCCTGTTTCCAGGCTTTGGTGCCGCCTTCCAGATTGCTTAAATGCTCGTAACCCAATTCGTGTAGCGTTTTGGCTGCGGCGTTTCCCATCGGCCCGCCCTCACAGTACAAATAAATCGGGGTTGATTTATCCTTGGGTAGTTTATCCAGATATTTTTCTACGTTGTTGTAAGGGATAAAGGCGTCAGTGCCTTTGATATGCCGCTGCTCCGGCGTATGCACGTCCACCAGAAAAATATCCTGTTTTTGCATCAGTTGGTTTAATTCCGGCGCGGCAATAACTTGCAAATAATCCGGCGCTTGATACGAGCAAGCGCTCAGAAAGAACAGCAAAGCGGTGATGGAATAGTATTTTTTCATGGCTGATTTCTCCGCAGTCAGGTTTGTTGGATAAACAGGCTTGTTCGTGACCTTAGTCGGAACCTTCCAGACTCTCGCTCAGCGTGACGGTGCGTAACCTTGCAGCGCTAATAGCCTTTAGCAGAGGCGGTAAAACTTCCAAAATCACCGGCTGGCCGCTTTCAGTAACAGCGACGTTACTGTCATGCAACAGCAGGATGTCTCCGGCCTTTAGGTCTTTCAATAATTTCGCTAATACCGCCTGCGAATTGCCCTCGATAGTATCGAAGCCGCGTCGGGTCCAACTCGCCAATTTCAACCCTAAACGATTGAGTACCGGGTCCAGCAAAGGATTACGCAATCCCACCGGCGGCCTGAAAAATCGCGGGCGGATGCCGGTCACCTTAGTCAGAGCATCCTGGGCCGCGTTTAGTTCGGCCATCCAGCCATTTAGCAACAGAAACGGCAAATGGTATTGATGGTGCATGCTGTGATTTTCCACGGCGTGCCCGCGCTTCACGATGTCCCGGCACAGGTCCGGGTAGCGCTGAGCTTTATCGGCAATGCAAAAAAATGTGGCCTTGGCGTGGTAATGATCCAGTATATCGAGGACGGCGGGTGTGATGTCGGGATCAGGGCCGTCGTCAATCGTGATGGCAATTTCGCCCCGCGCGGCGGAAGCTGGCGGTAACGAAGTCCAGTTTGACCCCACCCAGGAACAGCGCGGCCAAAGCCCGGCAAAGGTTAAAACCAAATGATCGGCAATTAACACGGCCAGGGCCCAAGGCCAGATGCCGGGTTGAATGACCATAGTCACTGGGGCAGCCATTGTTATAGCGAATGAGGCCTTCATTAGCAGTGTCGGCTGCCAGTTGCGGTAAGCGGAAAAGTTCATCATGAATGAGGTTGCGGGTTAAGCCGGTAAGCGTCGCCGGTGCCGAGCAGCGCGGCGATCAGGTTTTTCTGCACTTCCGAACTGCCGGAAAACAAGCGGCCGGCCATGGCATCCTGCACCAATTGCGCCATTATGCTTTCCGATTCCAGACCCGCCGCGCCCATGATCTGCACCGCATCCAGGCTGGATTGCAAGAAGGCCTCGGCCGCATACAGTTTGGTTTGCGCTGAAGCCATTGTCAGGCGTTGCCCTGCGTCGCACAATCGCGCGCATTCGCCTAACCATAAATCGACAGTGTCCAGCCGCAACTTCATATCCGCAATTCTGTGGCTAATAGCCTGATGCTTGCCCAAATGTACGCCGCCGGAGCGCCGTTCCCGGCTGTAACGCACTACTTCCGCCAGTTGCCAGTCCATGATCCCGGCAATGCCGGCAAATACAAAGGCCCGCTCGTATTCCAGCGCCTTTTGGATCATCTGCGTGCCGGCGCCGATTTTTCCTAGTAGGCGATCGGGGCCAAGCCGGCAATCTTTCAAGCTCACGCTGCCGGTAGCGCTGCCCAAGCAAGCGCTCAAAGCCCCCTCGTCGCTGAACTGACAGCCGTCATCCTCGCGGCAAACCAGGAACGCAGAAATCTTGCCGTCCAGCTTGGCGTAAATCACCAACCAATCAGCTAATGGCACATTGCTGATATAGCGTTTTTCGCCGTTCAACACATAACCACTGCCACTAAGTTCCGCGCGAGCGGTCATCGCCTGCACGTCCGAGCCGCAAGACGGCTCGGTGATGGCATGGCCGCCCAGCCATTGACCGTTTAGCAAGGCCGGCAGAAATTTTTCTTTTTGCGTCTCGCTGCCGTAAAGCAAGATCGGAAAAACCGAGCCCCACAGATGGGCGTTGATCGCCAGCATCAAGCCGGGATCGCGGCAGCTTTCTCCGAGCCAGCGATGGCTTTCGACCAGAGCGGCAAAGTCGTCGCCAAAACCGCCGATGGCTTGGGGGATGGCATGACGGAACACACCCAGCTCGGCGACAGCATGCAAGCGGGATCGGATTTGGGCTTCGTTCGGTGGGCCTGCGTAAGCAGGTATGCCGGAAAAATCAGGGGTTTTAGTCATGATTGAGGTTTGTGTATTTTCACTTAAGCATTAATCGGCGTAGGCAGATTATATCGTTCCCACGCTCCAGCGTGGGAATGCCGCCCCAGACGCGCCAGCATAATCTGTAGTGAATACATAGCCGCTTCAGCAACTACGTCATTCCAGCAGGGATTGCCGGAATCCAGATCACATGGACGTTTTCGACGCTTGCCATCCTTGACTTCTGGATCTCGGAAATCACTGCCGAGATGACGAATTTAGAGATCGCTGAAGGGTCTTCACAATCAGGTTAGCTGTTCGGCTTGTCTTGACTGTAAGTGGTTGATAATCCGCCGCGCGGTAAAGGCTTTAAAGCTGGCAACGCATTTATCCAGCGTGGTACTCCGCGCGATGAAGTGCAGATGGTTTTCTAGAATCACATATCCGTAGAGCTTCAAACCGACCTGTTGCCGTTGAAACGCCCAGCAATCGAGCCAGGGGTTCCGGGCGGGTAAAAACCGGCAGCCATTCCACCACCGTGCAGGTCAGGAAATGCGCTTGCTGGGGTTCAGTGATAGTGTAGCGGCTTCGGCCCATGGGATGGTCGTTGGTTTAGGACGCAGGAGCGTGGGAATGATATGATTTTTACTCCCATTGCATGTGGTAAGTCTTACTGTCTTCATCCACTACTTTGAAACCAATACGATCATATAGACGTTTTGCTGGGTTGATCTTAATGACGTTTAGTATCAATTTCTTGTTTAGACGTCTTGCTCGGAATGCTTCTTGTGTAAGCAAAGCGGAACCCACTCCAAGTCTTTGAAATTCCGGACGCAGGAATATAGTGCGGATCCAATGGCTTTGTTCGCTCTCTTCCACATAGATTGCGCCGGCGTGCTCCCCAGAAATACAAATCAGTTTAAAATTCTTCACCGGTAGGGTTGCCCAGAACCCGGTACGTTGGAATTCCTCGTCCCATCCCCAGGCCCACTCGATGTAATCACGCATCGAGAGTTTGAATATTTCAAAGATGAAATCCTGGTCGTGCTCGGATGCGTCGATTAGAGAGAAGGTGGTCATAAAATGGACTAAATTATTCAAGGCTTGTCTGTTATCGCCAGTCACTACCGGTGTTTCCCCCTGCTATCAGTACGACAACTGTGCGTCGATCATGCTGGTAACAGAAGTTTAAAATTCCCTGAGACAAATAAAGCGCTGGTGATGCCGATGGCGGCTAGCAAATAAGAAGCCCAACGTAATTTGAGCATTAGGCCGACTGCTATGAAACAAGGAGCTGATACAGTCAGAATCAGATCCAACCAATGCCTCAATTCCAGGAAATGAAGCCCCCATTCCGCTGTCACGTAAACGGCTAATACTCCGCCCACCACGATCATTAATAACTCGTACATACTTTGTCGCCTAAATAGAATGTTCGGAGATCATAGTTGAGTTTCGAACAGATTTTTTAGCTGCTGAAAGTCCAACTTCTCATTTGCCAATCGCGGCAATTCATCCAGAACTAAATAACGACTCGGTTGCATATAGGCCGGCAGTTGCCTGCTTAACACCTTGCGAATCTCGCCGATGGTCATTTCCGGCTCCAAAACCATCGCTAACGCTGGACGCTGGCCGGCTGTGGGGTCATCTATGCCGATCACGGCGCAAGCTTTGACACCGGGGATGGCGTTGACGATAGCCTCAATTTCTGCCGGCTCGACGCGGTAGCCGGAGGATTTCAGCATGCGGCCCAGGCGGCCATGGAAGCGGTATTCGTTTTGTTCTATGCTGGCGCGGTCGCCGGTAGCATACCAACCGTCAGCGTTCATAAAAGACTGCACGCGACCGTCGCGCCAGTAGCCGCTGGCTAGTGTCGGGCCGTGTACCCAGAGCTCGCCGGATTCCGCGTCGATTTGCAGTTCGCAGCCGGCGGCGGGCTGGCCGATGGGGATGGTTTGCTCGGCGATTAAGCGGTCGCGCTCCACCGGCCAATAACAGCAGACATTGGTTTCGGTAGGGCCGAAGAAATTGTACAAGGCCGTTTGCGGCAAGCTAGCCGCTAGATCGATGAGGGCAGGGGTGGGAAACACTTCGCCGGCAAAGATTAAAAAGCGTAAGGAAGCTAGCGGTGTTTGCGCCAGGTTGCCTTTGTAGGTCAGGAAGGCTAGCAGCGAAGGCACGGTGTACCAACCGCTGATGGCCTGTTCGCTGAGCCAGGCGCTCAAGCGGGCCGGGGCCATGGTCAAACCGGCCGGGATGAAATGCAAGCTGGCCCCGGCGCCTAACACCGAATAGAGATCGAAGGTGGACAGGTCGAAAAACAACGGTGCGCTGCTGGCGATGCGGTCGGCAGGCGTTAAATCCAGCAAGTCGGAAGCCCAGGTGGTAAATGCCGCAATCGTTCGGTGGCTAATAGCCACGCCGCGGGGTTGGCCGGTGGAGCCGGAGGTGTACAAAATTGCAGCTAGCGATTCGGCGGGAATTTCTACAGTTGCTGGCGTTGCCTCGTTACAGCTGGCGATGTCGAGCCATAGGTCGCTATCCAGCCAATGAGGTGCTGAACCCGATCCAATCACTACACAAACCTGAGCGTCGGCGATGATAAAGCTAAGTCTGGCTATGGGGTTTTTCAGATCTAGTGGCACATAGCATGCGCCCGCCAACAGGACGCCGAACAGCGCGCTAGCGGCGTCTATGCCACGATCAATATGAATCGCGACCGGCTGGCCGGGTTGGATGCCTTTGGCTTGTAACGCGGCGGCAATGGTTTGCGCCCGTTGCAGAAGTTGCCGATAACTGACTCTTCGATCTTGCTCTTGCAAGGCCAAGGAGTCAGGTTGTTGTTGGCATTGGTGTAGAAAAGGTGTCAGCAGCATGAGCTAAAAATAATGGATTCCGAATGATTCCCACGCTGGGGGAATCTCAGTTAGTAAGTTTAGAGTGGCGTCACCCCGGCAGGGGTTGCCGGGGTCCGAATGCCATGGAAGGCAATGGCGTTTTACGTCCCTGTAAACTGGATTCCGGCAATCCCTGCCGGAATGACGGCTTAACCTAATACTGATGATGTCTGAACGTGGCGCCCAAAAATACTTAACTCAGCTTTCGGCAGTTTCCAGCAATTCGACATTCATCCGCGCCATTACCGCCTCCAACCAAGCCTCGTCTATTGCTGGCGATAAGTAACTATAAGATAAAACCAACTTGCCGTTGTGCTGGCAGGCTAACAGCGCCAAACCGGGCGGCAAGGTCATCCAGCACATCAGGGATAAATCGGTCACCGGGACGCCGAGAAAGCCTGTCTTGCCCCAGGATAGTTCACCAATGTCGGAGAACCACAACGAGCTTAATTCGCCGCCACTGTGTTGTTTGCGCAAGACTTTGGCGTATTTGTCGGGTGATAGCCATTGGCCCAGCCACATCAGCGGCAGGTAGGCCAAGTCCAGTTCATCTCGCACGACTTGCTTATGCTCGCTCAACAGATGCGCGAACAAGCCTGTTCGATCGCGGACTTGCTGGCGGGTGGCGCGGGCGAACAGGCAGCCGATATGATTGCCAAACACCGGCGTCGGCGCATTCTGGCGCCGCAAATTGAAGGCATAGGGGATGCAATAACCGTCTTTTGCCGCCGGCGGACCCACCAGTTCCATGGCGCGCATGAAGCAGCCGAGGTAATACAGCGTGCGACCGGTCAGGCCGGTGTATTGTTGCGCCAACTTGGCGATGCGCTGTGACTGTTCGGCATCGAAACGCTGTACTTTCAATTGCAGGTGTTGCGGCCCTTGTTCTACCTGAGTCGGCAAGCAACTATCCAGGCTATTGGCTGCGGTATTGTGGCGCTTGGCTTTGAAGAACAATTGCAGTTTTTTCCAGAAGCTCCATTGCGCCAATTTGGCTTCGATCAGCGACGGCGAATCTTTAAAGCTTTCCGGACGTTCTGTAGACAGGAAGTCGAGCAATATCTTGCAGCCCCGCGCATCGAGCAGGGGATGCAACCAAATCAGCAATACAGTGCCGCCGTCAGCGCCAGCTATCCAGTGTACCGTCAGCGGCCGGGATTCCTGGCGATTGAAAATGTCCAGCAGCAAGCGTTGGGTTTCATCGGCCTCATTCGCATCAGGCTGGCATTGATGCAATTCCAACAGTATTGGGTTGCCGGTGGCGACCCACGCGAAACGCTTGCCTCGCGGCTCGATGTTGGCTGAGGCTTGCGGGAAACGTTCTACCAGTAAATTCAAGCGTTTCTGCAGACCGGACAAATCCGGTGTTTCCGCCAGTTGCAGCGCAAATCCGCAATAACCGCCGGGCATGCCGGCATTACGAATCTCCTGGTCGAGTACATAGGTAAAATAATCGCCAGGATTGAACAGCTGCTCTTTGGAATCCGTCATCCGGTGTAACCGCTGCGGCGGATCCAGCTTTCTAAAGACTTCAGGCTGCCGACGTTATCCGGTTCGATTTCGGTGTCCGGCAAAGTAACGCCAAATTCTTTCTCGGCAAACATGATCAAACGCATGATGCCCATGCTGTCCAGTCCGGCGTCCAACAGATTATCCTCGTCGCCGAATGTGGCCGGGTCTTCGTGATAAATCAATTCGGCAAAGATGAAGCTTTTTAGTACGTCCTTCATGGCATCGTTATGGTTGGTAAGTAAGAGGGTAAATTATACTGATATTACCGCCCGGCATCAGTTAGCGTCCGTGACAAATGCTTTTAACGCAAAGCCCCAGCGCGGCACTTGCTGACAGTAGCTAATATAATCAGGCCCAAATCGGCTAGCGAGGTCGGGTTCTTCGCGAAATACCACCGTGATATGAAAAAACAGGGCAATAGAGCCGGCATAGATTAATAAGCTCGGATCGGCATACAGCAAACATTCTGCCAATAACAGCAGCAAAACGCCTTGAAACATCGGGTTGCGGGTGCGGCGATACAGTCCGGTTATAACCAGTTTTATGGGTGGATCTATTGGGGCGGGCGTGCCCAGTCCCTTAACGGCAAAATCCCAAGCGCAACGCAGATAAATAGCTAAACCTAGGATGATAAACAGACCTGAGGGCAGAGCCCATGCCAGATTGGCGTGCGGCAAGTTGCTGTACGGATCGGAAAGTAGCCAGCAAGGTACGTAAATCAGCACCGCGCCGGGGACGATTAGCGTGAATAACAGGGTCTTTAAAGCCAGGAAAGGACGCATGTATCTATCTGTCGGCATCGGGTGTTGAGTGGGTAAGCGTTCAGCAATTTTGGCATTGCCGGCGCCGCAATCCAAGTGATTTTGAACCACTCCAGGAATTTGTGTAGAATCCGGCGTTTATTAATGGAATTTAACTAGCCATGTCAGAAGACTTGATCAGCCAATTGAAAACCATGCTTATCGAGGGCTTGCTCCTGGAAGACATCGTTCCGGATGACTTGTCGCCGGACGATGCGTTGTTTGGTGGTGGACTGGGCTTGGACTCTATTGATGCACTGGAAATCGGCGTGATGCTGGATCGGCAATACGGTATTAAGATCACCTCCGGCGACGAACGCAATAATCAGATTTTTCTCTCCCTCCGCTCGCTCGCAGACTTCGTCGCCGCTAATCGCACCCGCTAATCATGCGGCATGTCATCAAACCGCTCTTAATCGCCGGTATTGTTGTCGCTTATCCTTTTCTAAGTGCCTATCTGACTGGTCTCGGTTTTGCCAGCTTAGAGCTAATCGTCTTCGCCGCGCTGACCCTATGGCGCGGCATTACCGCGGCCGGCTTGGTCGCACGTTTGGCGAGCTTTGCTCTCGCTGGGGTATTGTTGGCCGGCGCCTATTTTGCGACGACCTATTTTGTCTGGCTGGTACCGTCATTCGCTTATTTGTGGCTGACATTTTTATTCGGACATACCTTGTGGTCGCCGCCTTCTTTTATCGAACGCTTGGTTCGCTTGCAGTTTCCCGAGTTAGTACCCGGCATTGCCGACTATTGCCGGAATCTGACCTGGGTCTGGACCTTATTTTTTGCGGTCAATATCGTTATCTGCGCCGTCCTGCCGCTGTTCGCCGGGCAAACCGCTTGGGCGCTGTATACCGGGATTTTGGTGTATCTTTTGATGGGCCTGCTGGGAACGGGTGAATGGTTTTACCGGCACCGGCGTTTTCCCGATTTGGAGATTCCGCCGGCATTGGAGACGTTTAAAGTCATCGCTATGAACGGTCATAAGGTGTTCAAAGGATGAGAATTAAACACGTAGTTTTTTTGCTTTTGGCCTTGTTGCCCATCGCTGGATTGGCGGATGACGCCGTGCTTGCTGAATTACTGGCCCGCATCCGGCAAACGGGTCAGGCCCAATTTAGCTATGAAGAAACCCGCATACTGGAATTGGCAGCCGAACCATGGCACGGACAAGGCGTCATGCTATCCGCTGCGGATGGCAGCCTGGTCAAATTGCAACTGCAACCCACGCGGGTGATCATGGCGATTACCGACCAGCGCATGCTCTACTGGGACCCACAGCAAAATCAACGTCACAGCGCGGGTTTGGATTCCGCTGGTCCGGCAGGCGCGCAGATCAAAGTGTTCCGGACCATCCTGCAAGGACGTACTGAAGATTTGCAAATGAGCTATGACATTGCCGCCGAAAAGCAAGGCAAGCAATGGATTTTGCGATTGACGCCGAAACCGGAATTGACTGCCGAAGACTCGCCGTCAATTGAAATATCCGGTGACGACAAAGACGAGCAACGCCGCATTCTGATCAAACAAGCCGATGGCGAATCCACCGAGTACCGGATGCAAAAAGCCACCACAGCCCAGCAACAGGAATATTCCCTCCAGCGCTTGCTGCGGGAAGCCAGCGGAGAATAGGGCGTGTCTTTTGTCTGGAGAAAGCGCTGGTTCGTGCTGCTGTTTCCCTTATTGCTGGCGATCACTTTTTGGCAAATCAAGGTCGAGACTGACCTGAACGCGTTTTTTACCGCGACCGACGATGAAGATTCCCGACTATTGGCCGGCTTATTAAAGTCAGGCGAATTATCGCGGCGCTACTTACTCGTCGTGGAAAAGACCGAGCCCGCGCCGGGCATCAGTAATCCCGGCGAAACCCTAAATTCCGTCGCCGCTTTTAGCGCCCGTCTGGTTGCACAACTCGCCAAACTCGATGATGTAGAGCAAGTCTGGCCGGCCGACCAGCCGCCTCTCGACTGGATAGATGCGGTCGCTTCTTATGCGCCTTACCACGCTCGCCTGTTCAGTCTAAATCCGCAAACAGATGCACCGGCATTGTTCGATCCTACCCAGTTGGCGACTAAAGCCGACGGATTAAAGCAAGCCTTGCTCTCACCGAAAGGTAATTTTGTCAAAGCCATCGCCAAACAGGACCCCTTGTTACTGTCGCTAAACGGCTTCAAGGCTTTGCAGGGACAATTTCAGCAGCAAGCAAAGCTGGGTAGCGGCGGCGCGTTAATCCTGCAAAGCCGTCCGGCGGCGCTGGATTCCGAGGCGCAGACCCGCTTGCAAGCGGCGATTCATGCCAGTTTCGACAGCTTGAATGCGGCAGCCGGCGGCGCGTTTAAGTTATCGATGGCCGGCGTACCGGTATTCAGTGTGGCCGCGCAAAGTGAGATCAGCCAGGATGTGACCCTGGTGTCGGTGGTGTCCAGCCTGGCCGTGGCTTTGGTGTTTCTATTCCTGTTTCATTCCTTTTCGGCCTTGCACTGGGTGATGATGGTGCAGGGCGCATCGTTTGTGCTTGGCACCTTGGCGACAGCCTTAGCATTTCCGCAGGTGCACAGTTTGACCTTGGCTTTGGGCGCCAGTTTAATCGGCATTTCCTCTGACTACCCTATTCATGTCATGGTGCATTGCGCCAAACACAGCAATACGCCTCTGTCAGCGGTCCGCTTGTTGTGGCCGAGTCTGCTAATGGGCGGCTTGACCACCGTGATCGGCTACGGCGCGCTGGGCTTTACCGGGTTTCCCGGCTTCGAGCAAATCGCCGTGTTTGCATTAGCCAGCGTCGCCGCGTCTTTAGGATTGACTCGCTGGGTGTTGCCGGCCTTACTGACCAATTCTTCGCTCCACTCTGCACATTTGCCCGGCATTGCGGCCTGGGTGAATTTCTGCGGTAAGCACCGGAAAATCTTGCTGGGTTTATTTGCTGTTAGCGTTGTTTTAGCCGGGTTGTGCCTGCCGCAAATTCGTTGGATGGACGATATGCAGAAGTTGGCGGTAGACATGGATTTGCTGAAGCAACAGGATGCAGCGGTACGCTCGCATTTTTCCAGTATCGAACCAGGCCGGTTTGTGTTGATACAAGCGGACGACTGGGAAACAGCGCTGCAGCGCTCCGAAGCCGCCGAGCGCCGATTGCAGTCCTTAAAGCAAGCGGGGGTGGTTAGCGAGTATCACGGTTTGTTTCCGTGGTTGGTATCTGCGCAGTTGCAAGCTGAAAACGCCAAATTCTATCAAGGTGTTACAACGCCAGCGTTTCAACTAGCCTGGCAAGCGGGATTAGCCAAGGCTGGCCTTTCCGTTGAGAAACTTGGATCATTGCTGCCTGCGGTGAACGAACCATTGCAGCCCGCTAAAATTATGGATTCGCCGGTAAAGCATATTCTGTCCGGCCAAATAGTGACCGGCCAAACCGGGGTAATGTTGTCGCTGTGGTTAGGTGAGCACGATCCCGATAAATTGATAGCCGGTTTGGCAGACTTGGAAGGCACGCGTTACTTCAGCCAAAAGGATAAACTGGATCATTTGGCGAGCAAATATCGAGATCGATCTTTAGCGATGCTGGGCATCGGTATCGGCGTGATGGCCTTGTTTATTTGGCTGCAACAGCGCGACATGCGCAAGGTGTTGCTGACTTTGTTGCCTTCTATTGCGTCCGTCTTATTCATTTTCGCTACTTGGGCGCTGATGGGTGAGGAAGTCAGCTTCCTGCACGTCATCGGTTTGTTGTTATCGGTCTCGCTGTGCGTGGATTACGGCATCTTTTTTATCGACAATCGCGGCAAGGATGCCGATGTTACCTATCATGCGATCGCCTCATCGACATTAACAACAATCGCTTCGTTTGGCGCGCTGGGCTTGGGCAAGACGCCCACCTTGCCAATTCTGGCGCTCTCGGTAAGCTTGGGCGTTAGCTTAGGTTTTCTGCTTTGTCCGTTACTGATTCAAAAGCCAACCAATAAATGACCTTGTCTCCGATCATTTCTCCTGTCGCCGTCACGGCCTACCAGTGCGTCAGCGCCGGCGGTGACGATGTGGAAGCCTTGTATGCCAGTCTGATTGCTAACCAAACTTGCCTGAAACCGCTGACACTATTTGCTATTCCTTTCGATACTTTGGTGGGCGAGGTGACTTCACCGTTACCGGCGATTCGGTCTAGCTTGCAAGCCTATGACTGTCGCAATGCCAGACTGGCTTTAAAAGCCCTGGACCAAGGCGGTTTCCGTGCCCATGTCGAACGAGCAGTCGCAAAGCATGGCGCGGCTAGGGTGGGTTTGATACTGGGTACCAGCACCTCAGGCATCTACGACTCCGAGAATGCTTATGCCCGCTTGCACCAAGACGGCTTAATGCCAGACGATTTTTATTTCACCAAGGTACAGACGGCGCAAGCGACAGCCGAGTTTTTGCGGCTGGAATTGGGATTACAAGGGCCTTGCTATGCTATTTCAACGGCTTGTTCATCCAGCGCCAAAGCCTTGGCTGCAGCGCAACGACTGCTAGCCACGGACTGTTGCGATGCGGTGTTGGTCGCAGGCGTGGACAGTTTGTGTCGCTTGACGCTGCGTGGTTTCAACAGTTTGCAACTCATTGCGGCGGAAGCCTGTCGGCCGATGGATACCGAGCGCCAAGGGATCAACATAGGGGAGGGCGCTGCTTTATTGTTGCTGGAAAAGCCCCGCGCGGAAAATGCAGATCGGCCCCGCTTATTGGCAGTGGGCGAGTCTTCCGATGCCCATCACATGAGCGCGCCGCACCCGGATGGCGTCGGTGCTGCTACCGCGATGGCCGAGGCCTTGCGCCTGGCGGGACGCGATGCGAGTGAGGTCGATTACATCAATTTGCATGCAACCGCCAGCACCCTGAACGATCTATCCGAGGCCAGAGCGGTAGGCAGCTTATTTCCCAATCCGCCGCCGTGCAGCGGGGTAAAAGGCTTGTTCGGTCATACCTTGGGTGCGGCCGGTGCGGTTGAGACCGTGGTTAGCCTGCTGGCCTTGGAGCGCGGGTTTTTACCCGGCACCTGCGGCTTGCGAGTGCCTGATCCGGAATGCCGGTTTCCGGTAGTCGCCGCGCCTGACTTGCAGGTCAGCCCCCGTCTGATATTGAGCAATGCGTTTGGCTTTGGCGGTAATAACGCCAGTGTCTTGCTGGAGGCGGCTTAATGGAATGCATGAGTCTGCTTGGTGTGGGCGCATGCGCGCCGGACACAGAGTTTCGCGCCAGCCTGCCGTTTCCAGCCTTTGATATTAATCGCGACACCATTCCGCCGCTATTGCGTCGGCGCAGCAGTCAGGCGATGCAAATGGCCTTCAGCGCGGCAACCGCCGCTTGCGAGAAAGCGCAGCGTCCGCCATCAGCCTTTCCGGCTATATTTGCCAGTGTGGCCGGGGAAATTAAGACGACCGACCAGATTTGCACAGAATTGGTCAAAGACGATGGCGTGATTTCACCTGCCGGATTTCACAATTCCGTTCAGAATACGGCGGCCGGCTATTGGAGTATCGCCCAACAATGTACCCAGCCGGCCAGCGCGCTGGCGGCGGGATCTGACACCTTGCCGATGGCCTTACTGGAAGCCTGGTGCCAGTTGGCTTGCCAGGGCGGGGAACTGCTGCTGGTTTGTTATGACGAAACCTGGCCGGAATATCTCGATCCAGGTCGTGGCAACCCGGCTTTCGCCTGTGCCTTGGTATTGGCGGCTGGAGCAGTTGATGGACGTCTGATGCAAATAGGCAGACCGCAAGCAGGCGAGGCCATTTTTCCGGCGGCCTGGACTAATTCGGTAAATAGTATGCCCATTTTGGCCGCTATCCCTTTGCTTGAAGCGGTTTCAGCTGGAAAAGGGGCACAAACCATAGCGCTAACGCCGCATACGCCGGGTTGGCAAGTTGATGTCCGTGGTTGGGAGTGATGGCGTCCTACTATCCAAAAATAGACGATGGTGAAAAATGGCGGTAACTGAACTACTATTCACCGCTACCAAAATCAACCTGAAGGTATCTCTGTGAAACACTATAAAACATTAGCATTCTTCGCCGCTTTAGCACTGGGCACAGGCTGCGCATCCAGCAATAAAGCACCCGCTGAGTCAGGCGTTCCGGCGGCTCAGTCAAGTACCGCGCCGGACTCGCGCATTGACGGTAACTTTCCCGCGAATAGCCCGTTCGCCAAACTTAAGCTGGGCATGACCCAGGGCCAGGTTCACGAAATTTTGGGCCAACCCACCGACACCAAGTCTTATCAAACCGGCAAAGCCTGGATCCCTTTTTACTTTGGTCCGGACGTGATGCGCACCGATGAGTTTTACAAAGGCGTGGGAATCATCACCTACACCGGGGCCGGCATCGGCGGCGTGCATTGGACCGTGTATCGTGCTATTTACAACGCCGCCGAAGACGGCTATCCGAACGACTAATCAGTAACCTTTGAAGATGATAGCCAACAAGCAAAACAGTTTTGACCATGATGTGGTGGTGGTCGGTGGCGGCCCGGCCGGCTCGACAGCCGCGACGTTGCTGGCGCAATATGGTCATAAGGTTTTGCTGTTGGAAAGTGGCAGACATCCGCGCTTTCATATCGGCGAATCGATGCTGCCGTTTAGTGAACCGGTGATACAGCGCTTAGGCATAGATTGGAGTGCCGGCAATCTGTCGAAAAGCGGGGCGGTGTTCATGGACGAAGCCACCGCACAGCGCATGTATTTCCCGTTGAGCGTACACCGCAAAACCTACCAGATAGAACGCGCCCCCTTCGACCAAATGCTGTTTGAAAACGCCGCGAAACACGGTGTCGAAACGCATCAAGAGGAAAAAGTCCTGGATGTTTCCTTTCAGTCTGACGGAGTCAGCATCATGTCCGATCACAGCCGCTACCGCTGCCGCTATCTGATCGACGCCACCGGCCGCAGCGCGCTGATGGGTAAAAAAGACAAGGGCATCAAACGGATCGAAAATTTGGGCAAGTTTGCGGTGTATACCCACTTCGAGAACATTCAGCCGGGTGAGGAGGCCGATGAACTGTTCCGTTCCGGGAATATTTACGTCCCGGTCGTGGACATTGGCTGGATCTGGATTATTCCCTTGGCCGGGCGGCGCTTGAGCGTGGGCTTGGTGGTGCAGAAGGACAAACCCCGTGACTGTGATACCGAGGAACTGTTACGCCGGTATATGGCCGGTTCGCCAGTCTTGAATCGTTTGCTGGCAGGGGCCGAACAGTCGGCGCCCGCTAGAGTTGAAGCGGATTTTAGCTACACCAACCAGAGCCGTTATGGCGCCCGCTACGCCTGCTGCGGGGATGCCGCCGGTTTTCTTGATCCGGTGTTTTCTTCCGGAGTGTTTCTGGCCTTTACCAGTGCTGCGCGCGTCGCTGACCGCTTGCATCAAGGGCTTGCGGAAGGTCGTGAAGCCGATCCCGAGCTGCATGCCGAAGACGATCAGAATTATCTGTTGGGTTTCAACACGATGCGCCTATTTGTAGAGCGCTTTTACCATTCCAATATTGTCCATAACTTGTTCTTTGAAGCCGACCGGGACCCCGATCTGAAAGGGCAGATTGGTCAGCTGTTGGCGGGTGATTTATGGGTGGACAACAATAAGTTGCAACAAAGTTTGCTGGCCGGCCGCCGAACCGCCAGTTAATATTTCTCCCGAATCCTCTCTGCCGGCACCTGCACGGTGGAATCCAAATCCCAGTTACCACGGCTTTTAGTCATGGACAATTGCAATGCGGACACTGCCCAGCGTGCGCTATTCAATCTAAAAACGTCCGGCGCAGCGCCCATGTGCGTTAGCGTACCGACTTGAGCAGAGGGAATCGCTAGAGTCAAAGTCCCAACCAATGTACTTGGCGGGTATGCAGACATGCACTTAATTTATCCTGATTAGCAAGAATCTTCAGCTGAGCGTCATATGTCAAACGGCTTTGAGATTACGAACGATATCTAGTGATTGGCTTTTAAAGCCTTGCTTGCGTTGCCGTGTTGAAGTCCGCACTTGTGTCAAATTGTGTTTGAGTAGCTAGGTATCACACTGATTTTAGGGATCGGTGAGGATTTCGTGATGTTTCCAATTGCACAATAGCAACGCCACTTGGCTTTCACCTTTAGGAAAATTACGATGAAAAAATACCAATCGCTCTCGCTATCGGCACTGTTTTTGACGGCCATCGCTGCTCCACTGAGTTCGGCACAAGCCGCGCAGGTCACGCTGAGTTTCTCCAATTTGTCCGCCGCCAATGGTGCGGCGCTGACGCCAATCTTCTTGGCGCTGCACAACGGGTCGTTCGATGCTTTTAACGCGGGCGCCGCCGCCTCATCGGCGATCAAATCAGTCGCAGAATTGGGCGACGTCAGCGGCCTAGCCTCCATGTTCGCGGCCAGCAGCGCGGCTGCAGCCGGCGGCATCAGTACAACAGTAACCGCATCAGTCAACGGCTTCGGTCCAGGTGTTTTTCTGCCCGGTGCCAGCGGCAGCATAACCTTGAATCTCGACCCTATGAAAAACCGCTATTTGAGCTATTTCTCGATGGTGGTGCCGTCCAACGACCGCTTTATCGGTAACGATGCGCCGACAGAAATCGAATTGTTCGATGCCCAAGGCAACTTCACCGGTGGTACTTTTGTCGAGAACGGCAGCAGCATTTGGGATGCCGGGACCGAACTGGATGGCGCTGTAGGCGCAGCGTTCGCAGTCGGTTCGAATGCGCTGGATAACCCGGCACAAAACGGCACGATTCAGGCAAACTACGACTTCACTGCCTACCCAGGCCTGCCGACGCCCGCTGGCTATAACTTTACCAATTTTCCCGGCGCGAATACGCCTTTGCTACAAATCAGTGCGGTCTCGCAAGTGCCGGTGCCAGGGGCCGCCTGGTTGTTCGGTAGTGCGTTGCCGTTGTTCGGCTGTATGCGGCGCCGTTCGACGACATCGAACCTGTCGGCTTGAGCTTGACCGGCTATTCGGTATTGTCCAAGCAGTCCGTAATCGTTTAGAACTTATCTAACTGTGACCGGCGCAACGAAGTGGTTTACAAGTATTTGCGGTAGAAAGACGACACTCTCCCTGTCTCCTTTCCTCTGCTTTGCTATTGCTTAATTTTGGAGTGCAAATCTGCATTTACACTCCAGGTTAAAAGCCGTCGCCATAGCCTTGAATTTGCAAGCTAGCCGGCGGTTTACCGGTCTGAAATTGTGCTTTAAGTTCCAGCGTGACCCGCAGTTCGCCAGTCGGCACTGTCACCACTTGTTCGGCGGGCTGCGCGGCCGCGTAAGGGTGCCAGAAGGTCAAGCGATATCGACCGCTTGGCACGACTACGGACCAGCGCCCCTCGTTATCGGAAACACCAAGATAGTCGGCATCGCTGACATAGATGTAGCCCAACATCCAGTCGTGAATGTTACAGCCCAACGCCACAATTCCCGGCTTATCAAATAGCACTGGCTCAGGCGGCACGCCGCTGTATAGTTTGATTTCAAAACGCTTGGCCGTCGAAAACGAATACACGTGATGTTTGATCGCATCGCTATTCGGAAAAAACACGGGCGTGCCGCTGCGCACCGCGAGCACGTGCGGCACGAACTCCCGACTCTTCTGATCCAGCAACATCGCCGCCGACTGCGGTGGCGCTTTGGCTCGACCCGACTGATCCAAGGCTTCTAGGGCGACCACCAAATTCGCCAATGGCCGTCCGCCTGCTTCGGCCAAGCCTCGCAGTTCCTCCGCATCCGCGAGCACTGTCCAGGCCGTCAAAAAAACAGTCGATAACCGACTTGCCACAGCATTTCCTCCTGATAGGCTGATTCGCCGCGCTCCAATCGCGCCGGACGAACACTGTAGATGCTACTGAATTCAAAATTTAACTGGTGCCGCTGAGCGAAGGTCAGGTTGTAATTGACGGTCCACGCTTGGCCGTGTTCGCCGTTGCGATCTTGCGGCAGGTAATCGCGCTCGTCGCTGCCGAAGCGTTCGTAACGGACGCTGAAGCGACCTTCGCCCAGTGGCCGACTGATAAGCCAGGACGCTGACCAAAAGCCAACATCGACCGCGCGTAAATCGCCGTTCAGGTCGCCCATACTGGTTCGACCGATCATAGCTTGGCTGATCAACGTCGTTTCCCAGGGCAATTCAGCTTTACTGCCGACGCTCCAGAACCGAGTATGCCAGCTGTACTGGCCTGCAGATAGTCCTGACGGATCGGCGTTGTTGTCGTAATACATTGCCCGCAGCGTATAGCGCTGAGGGCGCTCTGCAGCTATCCCAGCATAAAATCCTGGTCGACGGTCCACTTCGACAAAGGTCTGGCTGGCGTTTGCCTGTTCAGGAAACAACGTAGGAATACCGATGCCCTCCGGCAAGCGCAGGCGGCCGTTCAGTGTCGATTCGAAGTCATGTAAGGTCCAACCGCGCCATGCCAACATCAAACCTGCGGTATCGTTATTGGCCAAGGCTGCGCCGAATAGGCCGACTCGGTCGCCGGCTTCGGTTTGGTAATCCAGACGCAGTTCGCCGCCGAAGGCCCGAAGCTCCTCGCCTACCCAAGCGTTGATGGTTGACGAACTCAATGTGTAGGGGCTGCTCCAGGCTGTGCCGACGTTCTCCAGAGAAATCGGCGGAAAGAACAGGCCCAAGCGCCCAGCCAGACGCCAGCCGGCGCTGCCGACCGGCCGGTAGGCTAGAAAAGCCTCGGTTAAATCCACTGGCGCTGATTGGAGATCCGCATATTTTAATGTCGCGGTAGCCATCCAGTCCCAGTCCAGGCGGACTTGTAAAGTCGAGGCAGCTTCGTTGATTTGCCAACGGTCACGTGCACCGCCTTCGCGCAGTTTGCCCAAGCCTTGCTCCAGTTGGCCGGGTGCGGCGTCGCTATGTTGATAGCGCAAATCTAAAAGGCCGTGCCAAGTGAATTCCGGAAATTGTCCCTCGTCACTCAGACTTGGCTTTGCTTGAATCAGCAATGCTGAACCAATTAATAAAACTGCTGAGAGATAGCGACACGCGGGAATGGGGCGATGTCCAAAAGTGCCGATGGGTTGTCGGCGACGAGCTGTTGCCTGTGCTGAACTCAAAGTCGATACGATAAATGCGAACACGAGGGCGCTCAAGGGCTGTTGTCGGCAACACTCACCGCTTCGGCTAGCGGCAAATCGAAACGGAATACGCTGCCGATTCCCAGGGTACTTGCAACGTGTAGGCGGCTGCCGTGCAATCGGGCGATTTTTCCGACTAAAATCAAGCCAAAACCGCCGCCATTGGCTCGGGCGCGTCGAGCTAATGGCGAATCCCAATCGCACAAGGTCGGCAAATATTCCGGGGCGATGCCGATACCGGTATCGCAAACAGTGACAGCTACCCGCTCTCCTGCCAGACATGCATCCAGCTGCACCGTGCCCCCCGCAGGTGTGTGGCGGAGGGCATTGTCTATTAGATTAGTAAGCAGCCGTTCGATCAGGCCAATGTCGGCCAAGACCGCTGGCAAAGCAGGGCGCAATTCGGCTTTTAGGGCTATACCGCGTTGATCAGCTTGCAGCCGGTATTTTTGTGAGACATCCTGCAGCAATTCAGCCATGTTGAAGGCTTCCTTATTCAAACTGGCGTCGTCGCATTCCAGCTTGGCCAATTCGAACAACTCCTGCGCCAGCCGGCTCACTTTTTCACTCTGGCGTAATGCGGTGTTCAAGAAGTGCTCTTGTTCCTTGGCGGGCAGGTTGTCGGCCTTGCGCTGCATCGTTTCAAGAAAGGCGTGCAACGCGGCCAGCGGTGTACGTAAATCGTGTGAAACGGATGCTACAAACTCTCGCCGTTCCTGGTCCTTTTGCTGCAACGTAACCAATTGGCCTGCCAATTGTGCGGCGCGGACGAAGGTATCGGCCAAGCGTCCCAGTTCGTCGCTGCGGTCCGTGAGTGGTGTGGATGAAAAGTGGCCACTGACCACGCGTTCGCCGGCTCCCGCCAAGGTCCGCAAAGGTCGCGACAGATTGCGGGCGATTACGACACTGCCGGCCAACGTAGCTAACAAACCGAGCAGCAGTAAACCGGCTGCCAGCAGGAGCATGTGGCGGTATCCGGCGAAGGCGTCGGTGAATTTGATTTGCAACAGCGCAGCGATATGCTGCTCTTGGCCGGCTGCAGGTAATGACAGGACTCGACCGAGATAACGACCTTCAGCGGTCTCGATTGTCGTTGTTAACATAGGATCGAAGTGACTGTTTAGTAGCGCCGAGGCCGCTTCAGATTTGGACGCGGCTAACAATCGGCTTCCGTCTGAGTCGAGAACTGCCAAACCGATTTGCAGCGGCAAAAGGGAATTTTGCCGAAACTGATCAATGCGCTGTTCCTCAACTGCTTGCGCCACCACAACCCAGCCGACCGGCACTGGCGCCAGCACCGGAACTAATGCCCATTCCTGTAAGCGCTCATCCAGTAGACCAAACCACACCTGCGGTCGAACGCTATCGGCATTCGCCAAGGCTTGGGCAACTTTAAACGGCCTGCCTTGCCACTGGCCGCCAGTATCGGCAATCACCCGAAACTGCAGGTCGATAAAAACCGCACGTTGGCCGTTGATGCGCAGTAACAGATTTTCCAAAGCTGAGGCGATCGTGGCTGGATCACCGCTAGTGATAGTGCTGCGAAAACCGAAATCGGCGACCAGTAAGCCGGTTTCTCCGGCAACCCGGGCGGCACTTTCCACCAGTAGTTGGCGAAAAGCCTGTTCAGCGTAGCGTAAATCCTGATCAAGTTGGCGCAACAGATTGTCGCGAACCGCGAGATAAATACACACCACCGTCAGCGCCTGCACTGTGACAAACAGTGCCGCAAATAAGCACGCAATCCGGCTTTGGAAACTCAATTTCATTCAACCGAATCTTCTGGTCCGGCGAATTTATAGCCGAGCCCCCAGACAGTCAAAATTCGCGTTGGATTTGCAGGATCGGCTTCGATTTTGGCGCGCAAGCGGTTGATGTGGGAGTTGACGGTATGTTCGTAGCCGTCGTGACTGTATCCCCAGACCTGATTCAACAGTTCCAGCCTGCTCAGCATCCGCCCCGGATGGCGGGCGAAAAAATTGAGCAAATCAAACTCGCGTGCGGTTAACGCCACCGACTGGCTATCTAAAACCACCGTTCGGTTTTGCGCGTCGATCCGCAGGCCTTGAGTGACAATGACCGTAGTGCTTTGCTCTGCATTAGGCCGATTCAAAGCTGTTGCGCGGCGTAACAGCGCACGCACTCTGGCGACCAGTTCGGCCAATGAGAAGGGTTTGGTAATGTAATCGTCTGCGCCAATTTCCAGGCCGACCACGCGTTGCACATCGCTGGATTTGGAGCTGACGATGATGATAGGCGTATAAACCTGCCTGGCCCGCACTTGCCGGCAAATCTCAAGCCCGTCCACACCGGGCAACATGACGTCCAATAACAGCATGTCGTAATGGTTAGCCGCGATCGCCGCCAATGCAGCGTCGCCGTCGGCTATTACTTCGACTCGGTAACCTTCTTCGCGTAGATTGTCGGCCAGAATCTTGGCGATGTCGGGGTCGTCTTCGACCAGAAGGAGGTGTTTTGCGGCAGGCATCAGCGATTCGGCGAATTAAAAAGGCCGATTATGGGCCAATCGTAAAGTCTTCGCCAATCACGAAAATATCATAAGCTCGTGATATTTTCGTGAGGATTTGACGGCTTGTTTGCCTTTTGGTGGTTGCGATAGCTGAAGAGAAATCATGGACAAACCATAAAACCGCTAACTTTAGTTAGCCAACCAAGGCTAAATTGAGTTACGAGCTCTTTTTGCGGTCATACACGATTCGCCGATTGAGTGAGGCCAAGCACGTCGGCGGCTCGATCCGGATTGATCCCAACCTTATACCATCTGGTATAGCAAAAGCTGCTTTTGCTTTCCGTCCTCGTTTTTTGGGTTCTGCCATTGTTTTGACTCCACGTTTTAGGGAGTCGGAATAAGGCAATTAGGATGTCCGTTATTATTTAACATAATATACATTATGCGTATCATTTATCTACCCGTTAGTCAGCCTAAAACTAATGCTGTCATACCTTTACGTTGATGTGCTATATTGCAGCTTAATGAGAACAATTATTAATTAGCTTGCATGCCGACATATCTTAAAACGCTGGCGACTGGCGATACAGGCCGTATAGTTGGGTTTGATCAATCAGGTGGCGTCTATCGCAAGAAGTTGCTGGCTATGGGTTTAACACCCGGCACCGAATTCACCATTACTCGGTTTGCACCGATGGGCGATCCGGTTGAAATCAAAATTCGCGGTTTTTCATTGTCGCTACGTAAAAACGAGGCGTCGGTCTTACTTATAGAAAAAGTATGAGTATGGATTTTACTGTTGGCGTGGTTGGTAACCCAAATTGCGGAAAAACCACGCTGTTCAATGCATTGACCGGCTCCAAGCAACACGTCGGCAATTGGCCTGGCGTGACTGTTGAACAAAAAACCGGCGAATACACGCACCAAGGCAAGCATATAAGTCTGGTAGATCTACCCGGCACCTATTCTTTAGAAGCCGATGACGACAGTATCTCCCTGGACGAAAAAGTCGCCCGCGATTACGTCGCTTCCCGCCAAGCCGATTTAATCATCAACATTGTCGATGCCTCCAATATAGAGCGAAATCTTTATCTGACCTCGCAGTTGATAGAAATGCGGGTACCGATGATATTGGTCCTGAACATGATGGATGCGGTAAAAAAACGCGGCATCAAGATAGACATCGAACTGCTCGCCAAACAAATGGCTTGCCCGGTAGTCCCGGTTACCGCCGCTACGGGTTTCGGTATTAAGGAATTACGCGACATTATCAACAAAGCCTGCCTCAGCAAGCCCATTCCCGCATTACAAGTCGATTACGATCCGGCTATAGAAACTGCGGTCAGCCAATTACAGGCTCAATTGACCCAGCAATCTATCGATTTGGTTTGCGATAGCCGTTGGCTTGCGCTGCGTTTGCTAGAAAACGACACCTTGGCAAAGCAGCTTGCCGGTCCTGAATTGCTAAAAGTTGCCGAACAAATGCGTGCGGACATTGAAGCCCAAACCCAAGACGAAATCGATATACTCGCCGCCGACGCCCGTTACGGTTTGGTAAACAAACTGGTGCAAGCCTGCGTCTGCAAACTCAACGAGGTTTCCCGCAGTACCACCGACAAGATTGATAGCGTTGTGCTAAACCGCTTCCTTGGTATCCCCATCTTTTTGTTGGTTATGTATGCGATGTTCATGTTTACCATCAACATAGGCAGCGCTTTCGTCGACTTTTTCGACAAAGCCGTCGGCGCATTACTGGTGGACGGTTTAAGCGAAATTTTAACCAGCATGAATTGGCCTGCTTGGCTGGTGGTGTTGATCAGCAGCGGCATCGGTGGCGGCATTCAAGTGGTGTCTACCTTTATTCCCATCGTCGGCTTTTTGTTCATATTTTTATCGATGTTGGAAGATTCCGGTTACATGTCCAGAGCCGCATTTGTGATGGACCGGTTCATGTGCATCATCGGCCTGCCCGGCAAGTCGTTTGTGCCGATGATCGTCGGTTTCGGCTGCAATGTACCGGCTATTATCGCTACCCGCACCTTGGATAACCAGCGTGACCGGGTATTGACCAATCTGATGAATCCCTTCATGTCTTGCGGCGCCCGCCTGCCCGTTTATGCCTTGTTTGCCGCAGCCTTCTTCCCTGTCGGTGGCCAAAATCTGGTGTTTGGTTTGTACTTATTCGGCATTGTAGTGGCGGTGTTGACTGGTTTAATCATGCGCCACACCTTGTTGCGCGGGAACCCTACCCCTTTTTTGATGGAACTGCCCGCTTATCATTTGCCCACATTGCAAGGCGTTTACACCAAAACCTGGGAGCGCTTAAAAACCTTTATCTTCAACGCCGGCAAAGTCATTGTGCCTATGGTACTGGTGTTGAATGTATTGAATTCTTTGGGTACGGACGGCAGTTTCGGTCAGGAAAATAGCGATAAATCAGTACTAAGCGAAATCGGCCGCGCTTTGACGCCGGTATTTCAGCCCATGGGTATTGCTCACGATAACTGGCCGGCGACCGTCGGTATCTTTACCGGTGTACTGGCCAAGGAAGCGGTAGTGGGTACACTGGACGCGTTGTACAGTCAAATGGCCGTATCCGATCATTCAGAAGACGAGAAAAGCTTTGATTTACAGCAAGCCTTGCTAGAGGCTTGTCAAACGGTACCGGACAACCTGACGGCAATTGCCGACAAGCTGCTGGATCCATTGGGATTGGGCATAGCCAATATCTCCGATCAGGCTGCGGCAGCGGAACAGCAGCAAGTCAAACTCGATACTTTCGGCGTCATGCAAGCGCATTTCGATGGCCAAGTCGGCGCATTTGCCTACTTGCTGTTCATTTTATTGTATGCGCCCTGCGTAGCCGCCACGGCGGCTATATACAAAGAAACCAACGGCAGTTGGGCTTTATTTGTAGTGTGCTGGACCACCTTCGTGGCTTACTTGACCGCCACCCTCTTCTACCAAGGCATGACCTATGCCCAGCATCCAAATTCGGCTATCGGCTGGATACTGGCGCTAACGCTTATCTTTGCCGGGGTACTATTCCTGCTGAGATTTTACGGCGTGCGCCAAACTAGTGGAGTCCCGCAATGATATTGTCCGACTTACGTAGTTATTTGCAGGAAAAACGCCGGGTAACCTTGAGCGATCTTGTTTTGCATTTTCATATGGATGCTGATGCCTTGCGCGGCATGCTGGGCAAGTGGATCAATAAAGGCAAGGTGAGACTAAGCCCTGTCGGTGCCTCCTGTGGTACCAGCTGCTGTAAATGCGATCCGACCCTGACTGAGATCTACGAATGGGTAGATTAGTTTAGCGAAGCCGTAACGCTTCGCTAAACTAAGGTTGTTTATTGGCCTTCAGCCAACCAACCTTGTAGCGCATCGATTAACTCTTGCGCTTGTTTTTCGCTGGAAATATTAAATTTGGATTTTTGCTGATATTCGCCGTTGCGCTTTTGATAGCGGCGAATACTAAATCTATCCTGGCTATATTGATTCTTAGCCGGCTCCCAATCCTGATAACGGTAAATCACCGTGGCCCAAGCGCCCTTACTCAGGACTTTTTTGTCCAGTTCCTTGACAGTTTCAACGCCGCCGTCTTCGTAACTAATGGTTAAATCTTCAACGGTTTCAGCCATATATTTCTCAATGAGGTTAGCAACGGCGCGCAGTCTACCATACAAGCGCAGCCATCAAAATGCCGAATCGTCTAACGCGCGATGAACTCGCCAAAGGCGCGACTGCCCTCCCCCGTTTTAATAGTGTTCACCACTTTCAGGGTTTTGGCGTCGATGACGGACACATTGTTGTCAAACCAGTTAGCAACATAGACGTTTTGATCGTCCGGATGTGTGCTGATACCTTCCGGCTTATCGCCCACGGCGATGACTTCAATCTGTTTCAATGTGGCGGTATCAACTACCGATACCGTGCTGTCGTCCTGGTTGGTAACGAACAAAAGACTGTCGTTCAATGCCAGCGACACCGCATAGGGTCTGGCGCCAACCTTGATGGTTGCCAAGCGCTTTAGGCTACGGGCATCCAAAACAGTGACATTGTCGCTTTCGACGTTAGCGGAATACAGACGCTTACCCTGACTGTCCACGGCTATCCCAAACGGGTGCGCGCCGACCTTGGTGGTATTGCGGATGCTCAGTTTACTCAGATCAATTTGCGAAATGGAATCGTCGATGCGATTGGCGACATAAAGCCAACGATTGTCCGGACTGACCGTCATGCCAGACGGAGATTTGCCGACGGTAATGGTTTTTATCTTCGCAAAGGTTTTGGTATCGAAAACCGTCACCGAGTTTTCATACCAATCGGCGACAAATACCTGCTCGCCCTTTCTGTCCGCAGTGATACCCAACGAGGCTCCACCGACCTTAACTTTGGTTAATTTCGTTAGTTTCTCGCCATCCAAAACCGCAAAACCGCCACCTTCCGGGGTGCTGATGTAGACCTGTTTCTTCGCTGGATTCAGCGCAACGCCGGCGGGTTTACCCTCGACTTTGATCGTTTCAATTACTTGCTGGCTTTTTGTATCAATTACCGACACCGAATTATCCAGCTGATTAGTAATAAAGGCCCGCGAATCGGCGCTAACGCCAGATGCGAATACACCCAGCAGTGAAAAAACCAAAAACCAATATCTGATGCGCATGATGAGAATGACAGGAATGGGGAGCGAGGGTTCTCGGCGCGAGCTGCCGAGAACCGGATAAGAACAGCCTAGCGTTTTATGTCGATCTCAACCGCGGCAGAACCTGAGCCCACTTTCTTGGCGATTGCTTCCAGGCCGGATTTCAAAACGTTGGTAACTGCTTTGTCCGCAGCTTCTTCGTTCAATTCCGCTGGTGGATTGTTGTTTACATAAGCACGGTAGTATGTGGCTACCCATTCGATTTCGGCTTTCCCGCCTTTATCGTTAACGGACAGCTCCGCTGCGTAGTTGCCGACTGGTAATACAGGCAGTGGTTCATCTTGGCCGGCGTGTTTGATGGTGCCGGTGGAACTCATGTCGGTGATTTTATATTTGTATGAAAATTTCGCGGCGTCATAGGCTTTTAATTCTTCGGTGATAGTGCCGTTCGCCAAAGTCAAAACGCGGATAGCGCCTTTATTATTGGTACCGTCGCCTTTCACGCTTTTAATGCCTGGGTGCCAAGACATATCGTCGTAGTTCTTGATCAAATCCCACACTTTTGCCGCTGGCGCATCGACAGTAATGGTGGCAGTCATTTTTGCTCTGACCGGACCATGGGCATTGGCTAAACCGGTGAACAAAAATAAAACGGTTGAAACGAGTAGCGAGGTTTTTTTCATAACACTTTCCTATGATGGACACATAAAATGGAGCGGGCGATTATAAAATAAAATCTGTCCGCAAGTATTCGCAAAAGCATGTTTGCGGAAATTTTCCCGACTCTCCCAGTCCGCCTTCGAGTGTATAATGACTACAGCGACTTTTTTCTGGCACGATTACGAAACCTTCGGCATCGATCCGCAACGCGACCGGCCTTGTCAATTTGCCGGCATCCGCACCGATGGTGACTTCAATATCGTCGGCCAGCCCATCATGGCCTACTGCCAGCCTGCCGACGATTACTTGCCACACCCCGAGGCTTGCCTGATTACCGGTATCACCCCGCAATTGGCCGCTGCAAGAGGCGTTTGCGAAGCGGAATTTGCCGCCTTGATTAACCAGCAGCTCGCAGAACCCGGCACCTGCGGCGTGGGTTACAACAGCATCCGCTTCGACGACGAAGTCACCCGCAACCTGCTCTACCGTAATTTTTACGATCCCTATGCGCGCGAATGGCAAAACGGTAACTCCCGCTGGGACATTATCGACGTGGTCCGAGCCGCCAAGGCTTTAAGGCCGGAAGGTATCGAATGGCCGGTCAATGCCGACGGCGTCGCCAGTTTTAAATTGGAAGAACTCACCAAAGCTAACGGCATCGCCCATGAAGCGGCGCACGATGCGTTATCGGACGTCTATGCAACCATCGCAATGGCCAAATTAATCAAACAGCGGCAACCGAAATTGTTCAACTACTTACTGAACAATCGATATAAAAACACCGCGTTAAACCAGTTACAACTCGGCAGCTTTAACCCCTTAATTCATGTCTCCGGTCGTTTTCCGGCCCGGAATAACAGCTTGGCCGTGATCCTGCCCTTAGCTCAGCATCCAAGCAATAGCAACGAAATAATCGTTTACGACCTTTCGGTCGATCCGGCACCCTTGCTTGAGTTAAGTGCGGAAGAAATTCAACAACGGCTGTTTGTTGCCAGTGACGCGCTGCCGGAAGGTATTGCCAGAATCCCGTTAAAAACCGTACATATCAACAAAGCCCCGGTGTTGGCGCCTTTGTCGGTGATACGGCCGGCCGATGCCGAACGCTTGCAGCTGGATTTAGGCTTATGCCGAGCAAATTTGCAGCGGATTCAAGCCGCTCCACCTTTAGCTGGAAAACTGTCGGAAGTGTTTACCCGCGAGTATCAAGATTCACCTGAAGATCCTGATTTGATGATTTACAGCGGTGGATTTTTCAATAACAGTGATAAAGCCATGATGACACGAATCAGACAAGCAAAACCCGAAAAGCTAAAGGAGTTTGCCACCGATTTCGTTGACATCCGTTTGCCGGAAATGCTGTTTCGCTATCGTGCCCGGAATTATCCGCATACCCTATCCATCGAAGACGCCCAGCTCTGGCAGCAATATTGTCGCGACAAGCTAAGCGGTGCACTGACGAATGGCTGGCTGACGCTGCAACAGTTCACTGCCAAAATTACGCTAATGCGGGAGGAACCCAATGCAAATCAAGGGATACTGCACGAGCTAGCGGTTTATGCGGAAAATCGACGCTTAAAATTTTCAAATTGACGATTTGAAAGCCATTAGTTCGTTTCAGGAATAAGGCGCTTTTAGCGTTATGCCGTATAATGCAAACCATTTGAGTAAATTTCGACCGAGGCATCATGAGCATTACCCTGTCTAACCGCGTAAAAGCGGTCAAACCCTCTCCTACCCTGGCTATTACCGCCCGTGCCGCCGCGATGCGCGCTGCCGGCAAAGACATTATCGGTCTGGGAGCCGGCGAGCCGGATTTTGATACGCCGGATCATATTAAAGCCGCCGCTATTAAAGCTATTAACTCAGGCTTTACCAAATACACCGCAGTAGACGGTACCGCCGGCTTAAAAAAAGCCGTTATCGCCAAGTTCAAACGCGACAATGGCCTGGATTACCAAGCTAACCAAATCCTGGTGTCCTGCGGCGGCAAACAAAGTTTTTTCAATCTGGCCCAGGCATTACTAAATCCCGGCGACGAAGTGATCATCCCTGCGCCTTACTGGGTATCCTATCCGGATATGGTACTGCTGGCGGATGGCGTACCGGTGATTATAGAAGCCGGTCAAGCGCAAAATTTCAAAGTCACCCCGGCACAATTACGCGCGGCCATCACCCCCAAAACTCGCTTATTGGTCATTAACAGTCCGTCCAACCCGACCGGAGCCGCTTATAGCCTGGAAGAATTAAAAGCGCTGGGCGACGTGTTATTGGATTTTCCCGAGGTATTGATCGCTACCGACGACATGTACGAATTAATCCTGTGGAACAAAGGCGAATTCGTCAACATTCTCAACGCCCACCCCGGCTTTTATGATCGCACCATCGTCTTAAACGGTGTATCCAAAGCTTATTCCATGACCGGTTGGCGGATCGGCTATGCGGCAGGACCAGCGCCCTTGATCGAAGCGATGTGCATCATTCAATCGCAAAGCACCTCCAACCCAACATCGATTTCGCAAGTGGCTGCCGAAGAAGCCCTGAACGGCGACCAAAGTTGCATAGATACGATGATGGTGGAATTTAAAAAGCGTCACGATTATGTGGTCGCCGAACTAAACAGCATTGATGGCATTGAATGTTTGCCCACCGACGGCACCTTTTACGTGTTTCCCAACGTGGAAAAACTGCTGAGCAGACTGGACGGTATCAACGACGATCTGGAATTTGCCGAATTCTTAATCGAAAAAGCCGGCGTGGCCCTGGTGCCAGGCTCCGCTTTCGGTTGCCCGGGCCACATCAGAATCTCCATTGCCACCAGCATGACCAATCTGGAAAATGCCTTGCTCAGAATCAAACAAGCGGTTTAAGGCCTATTAGGGTTTGCCATCGCCAACGGATAAACCGAGATTGATTTGCCATTTTTCAATTGACAAATTTAATCAATGCTATAGAATTCGCGGCCTTCGCACTTCATCAGTAAGAAGGCCTCGGTGGCGAAATAGGTAGACGCACGAGACTTAAAATCTCGCGACCGAAAGGTCGTACCGGTTCGATTCCGGTCTGAGGCACCATAAAAATTAAGGACTTTGGTTTACACCGGGTCCTTTTTTTATGCCTAATGATTGCCACGTTCCCTTTGAATAACGCCTTGGTAAAACTGGTTGAACATGAAGAAAATATTTCACTTTAAACGCAGAAATCCGCCGCTGCTATGGCGTCTCAAGTGGTTTATGGTTTTAATCACCATCGGCTGCTTGGAAATACTCCCGGTCCCGGTCACCGACTCAATCCTGATATTTGTCTTAATCTACAGACCACGATGGTTCAAAAACGTGGTCGACAAGCTCTATTCTCATCTTCCCTCTGCATCAACAGAGGAAAGCGAGCTATCCTATTTTTCCAAATATCAATTGGATCACCCCAAGCATTTCAATAAGTAACAGCAATCAGGCCGGTCCGGATTTATATGTCGAGCTAATTCCTCGTCAGCAAATATCCTTCGGAAAAGCCGGGCGAGATTTACTTTGGCCGGCTGATTGCCACTAAAGGTACTTGGTAGACCAAGTGTCGGCTAGCGGACATGGAAATTAATAAGGACATATGCCCAATCCCACTCCTAAGCACTTACCGCACTACCAACTTAGCCCTTGGGCCAAGTGGCTCGCTAAAGATCACCGCTTTCACGCGTTTGCCATCGAGCAAGAAACATTGGTGTTAGTCGATGAGCGCCAACGGAAACATAACCTCCACCTACTGAGTATTCAGCCAGGCATTGGCATCGAGTCCGGCTGGTTTTGGGACACCTTACTTTTTACCCAAAAAGACGGCATAACCTTACGCTTCGGCGGCGTCGAAAAAGCGCAATCGGCGATGTTGCAGTTGTCTCTGAAACGCCACATTAATCAACATATTCAACGGTTCTACCAACAGTTTGCGCCTGCCCTAGCGCAAGCGGCCCAAGAAGCCAGACTGATCTTTTGCGGCCAACGTTATATCCGCCGCGCCGTGGCAGAACGGTGGCTCGGTAATCATTTGTGGCTGGCGACGGGAATCAAGCTGAAGGATTGTCTGCAGCATTTGCCAGCCGAGCTTCATCAGGATTATCTGGCTGTTTGTCCGCTAATGGACGACACGCACCAGCAGGTTGCGAGGCTTAATCAAGCATTTATCGATCAACAAAACCAGCTGTACAAAGACTTTTTTGATCAAGTCGAAACCAATCCGCTGACCGAAGCGCAACGTAAGGCTTGTATCATCGACGAACAGCACAATCTGGTGCTGGCCGGCGCGGGTACCGGCAAGACCAGCACCATGATCGGCCGCGCCGGTTATTTGATCAAAGCCGGTCTGGCAAACCCCGAACAGATCTTGATGCTGGCCTACGCGCGCAAGGCAGCAGAAGAAATGGACGAGCGCATCCAGTCGAAGTTGGGGATTGAAAATCTGACGGTAAAAACCTTTCATAGCCTGGGTTTACGCATCATTAGCCAGGTTGAAGGTGTGGTGCCGTCCATCGACAAAATGGCGGAAGACGACACGCTGCGTGCTGCGTTTGTCGATAGTCAAATTCAAAGCCTGCTGGAAGATGAACGCTATCGCTCGCGGCTGTTGACCTATTTCCTACGCTTTGCCTATCCCTACAAAAGCCAATTCAATTTCAAGAGCCTGGGTGCCTACAATGCCTACATCCTCGAAAACGATATTCGTACACTGCAAGGCGAGATCGTCAAAAGCTACGAAGAATGCGAGATCGCCAATTTCTTGTATCGACAAGGGATTGCTTATCAATACGAGGCCAATTACCAGGTTAACACCTCCGGCCCAGACTACCGCATCTACCAACCGGATTTTTTCCTACCGGCTTACGGCATTTACATCGAACATTTTGCTGTAAACGAACACAACCAAACGCCGCCTTTTATCAATAAAGAAGACTATTTGGCCGGCATGACCTGGAAACGGGCGCTACACGCAAAATATCAAACCCCGTTGATCGAAACCTACAGCTACTTGAAGCAACAAGGGCGATTGACCGCAGTACTCAGCGAAAAATTACTGACTGCCGGCGTTCAGTTCAAACCCTTGCCGCAGAACGAGCTACTCGACCAACTGAATCAGCTGGGCCGGGTATCCGAATTCAGCAAACTGATGGCGCAAATCCTCAGCCTGTTCAAAGCCGCTTACCTCAGCATCAAACAACTGGTCGAAAAAGCCGAGAAGCATGAAGACCTGGAACGTATGCGCGCCGCCGCGTATTTATTCGAACCCATCTATCAAGCTTATCAGCAACGGTTGCGCGACAACGCCACCATCGATTTTGACGACATGATTGGCCGCGCCATAGACTACGTCGAATCCGGCCGTTTTCCATCGCCATACCGATATTTGTTGGTGGACGAATTTCAAGATATTTCCGCCAGCCGGGCGCGCTTGCTAAAAGCCCTGATGGCACAGCAAGCCGAAGCCAGCTTATTTGGCGTTGGCGACGACTGGCAATCCATCTACCGCTTTACCGGTAGCGATGTCGCACTGACCAAAGACTTTCAAGCCCACTTTGGCGACACGGCAACCAGCGTGCTGGATCAAACCTTTCGCTTCAATAACAAAATCGGTGAAGTGGCGTCACGTTTCGTCAGCCAAAACCCCAGCCAAATCGACAAACAGATTCGTAGCTTACGGCTGGTCGAACAGCCCGCCGTATCCCTCATCAAAACCGATCAGGATTTGACCGGCATGCAAGCGGCACTCGATGCCATCGCCGGCAAGGCCAAGCCATCCGCCAGTGTGTTAATGCTTGCGCGCTTTAACTTCAAACGGCCCGATGTCGCCGCCTTAAAGCGCCGCTATCCCCAGCTGTCGCTGCAATTCATGACGGTACATGCCTCCAAAGGCAAAGAAGCCGATTACGTGATCGTGTTTGGTTTGGATAAGGGCGAGCACGGCTTTCCGTCAGAAAAAGCCACCCATCCCTTGCTGGAATTATTGCTGCCACAGGCCGAGGCCTTTGCGCATGCCGAAGAACGCCGCCTGTTTTACGTGGCTCTGACGAGGGCGCGGCATCACGTGTATTTGGTCACCAATGGTCTTAACCCGTCACCATTCATCAGAGAGTTAGTCGACGGCGACTATGCCGTCAGCATCGACGAATTTACCGGGCCCGGCTTTCAAGACCGGATTTCCAATATTCCCTGTCCAGTTTGCAAAACCGGCTGGATGGTGCCCCGAGATAGTCAGTACGGCAGCTTTTTTGGCTGTAACCAATATTCACTCTGCAATCACACGCAGCGGGCTTGTCAGTGGTGCGGCGGCGGTTTGAAAACCCATGGCCGCTTTCGTATTTGTGAAAATCGTCGTTGCGACTTTGTCGAACCGATCTGCCCCCGTTGCCAAGGTGGCATGGTGCTGCGCAAAGGACCGCATGGCCAATTCTGGGGCTGTTCGCATTACCGAAAAAACACGGCGTTTTCCTGTTCCCACACCGAACAATTTATCGATCTAAAAGCCGCCAAGGTTAAATCAACAGTCAACGCCGACTAAGAGCAACGCTTGGCATGATCTAAACTTGGTCCGATCTAACTAGTGAACTACAGAGATGAGTGACGAGAAACGCCTACCCACCACCCAACTGGCCAAATTGCGCGGCGTGTCCCAAGAGCAAATGTTCGGGCAGTTGACTGCACTGGGCCTAATCGAGAAACAAGAGGACAAATGGCAGTTAACCGATGCAGGCACTGCCGCCGGCGGTGTCTACCTGACCGGTAAATATGGCCAATACGTCGCCTGGCCTGAGGATTTCCAATTGCCAACCGCCGTTGCCAAACCGGAAGCGGCTAAGCTACTAACTGCCACCGTGTTGGGGCAACACTTTGAACTGTCCGCCAACAAAATGAATTACATCCTTTCGGAGCTCGGCTGGATCAAAAAAGGTTTGAAAGGCTGGCTGGTCACCGAGCAAGGCTTGGCGATGGGTGCCGAACAAGGCGAAGACAGCCGTTCCGGCATTCCTTATGTGCGCTGGCCGGAAAAAATCACCCGCAATCGGGCATTGAAAGACAACGTCGATAACATCAAGGGCGTCGATAAGCCCAAAACCGATACCGACAAGATGGACAGCTTCCGCCACAAGTTTGAAGCCACCCACCGCACCACCGACGGCCACTTCGTCCGTTCCAAAGCGGAAATGCTGATCGACAACTGGCTGTACATGGCAGAAATCGTCCACGCCTACGAACGCAAACTGCCGATCGAAGAAGAAATTTACTGCGACTTTTACATTCCTACCGGCAAGGTCTATATCGAGTTCTGGGGCTACGAAAACGACGTTAAATACCAAGCCCGAAAACAGGAAAAACTCGCCATTTACAATAAGTACAATTTCAATTTGATTGAATTGACCGATAAGGACGTGTTGAATCTGGATGATATTTTGCCGAGATTGTTGTTGAAGTTTGGGGTGCAGGCTTATTGATTTCAATTCAACAGCTCAAAACATTTATGCCGGATGAACTTGAAAAAGCCATTGACGACATTGGCCTCGCGTTTGGTTCGCAATACACGTTAACTTTTTGCTAGGCGTTTAAGGAAATTGCTGCTTTACAAAAAACTGGACTGCCTGAAACAAGAGAAAAAGGCTTTAATGCAGCAGTTATTGACTGGTAAATAAATGCAGAGTGATTTGCCAAGTAAAAATGCATAATCACTTAACCATTTTTTGAATTGATTATTTAGTTTAGAGGTATTTAAATGAGCTTAAAATTCACAGGGAATTTTACCGAATTACAAGCAAAACTCTCGTCGCTCAATGGACAATGGGATAGCTCTCAGCCGAATAAACAAGTTTTACGGCGAGGAGATGGGGTACTCAATTGGTTCGAATCGACAGGCACAATACAATTCCAAGGTAAGGGAGCAGATAAAGATTTTCTGGAGCAAAAAGTTCCGAATCTACTTTACCCGAAACAATTCCCTGAACCAACTTTAGCTGAGACAGTTCAAGACTCACCTGAGAAACCTGGTCACACCGAATCTTTAACACCTGTACAGTGCTCGATAGAACGGAAGTATTTAGAGTCAGGTGTCAACGATAGTGAGATCGTTATTGGCATTGTCAGTGCAGTTGGAACTGAGTCGAAACGTGTTATCGACCCATTAAAAGATCGATTAAAAGGTTTTGGCTATACGGTAGAAGAAATTCGAGTATCCAGTATTCTGCCATCTTATGCGGGAGAGCCTAAAGAATATGAACGTATAAAACATTATATGAAGGCAGGTGATTCAATTCGCCAACAAAGCAAAAACAACGCGATACTTGCCGCTGGTGTTAGTAAAAAGGTTGCAGAAAGTCGTAAAGATAGTTCTGCTGAAAAACGGGCATACATCATTAATTCGCTAAAACACCCGAATGAAGTCGAATTTTTGCGAAAAGTCTATGGTGAAGGATTTTATCTATTCGGAATTCATGCAGATGTAAAAAGACGGCATAACTTTTTGACTCAAGATAAAGACTGCACCCAAGATCAGGCAGATGAGTTGATCAAAATTGATGAAGATGAGAGCTTTAGCCATGGTCAAAAGACCAGGGATACTTATCATTTATCAGATTTTTTCTTGAATTTAGGAAAAAATGACGATCAGGTAAAGCATACCTTGCAGCGTTTCCTTCAGCTGATCTTTTCTCATCCATACAAGAATCCAACATTTGATGAATTTGCCATGTTCATGGCATTCAACAGCTCTGTAAGATCAGGTGACCTATCACGGCAAGTCGGTGCCGTAATCACTCGTAACCAACAAATTATTGCAACAGGTGCAAATGATTGCCCTCAGTCAGGTGGTGGTTTGTATTGGGCGGAAGTCGATACGGATACGGGAGAAGTGAAAGACAAACCGGATGGCAAAGACTATATGCGCGAAGAGGATTCAAATAAGCGAGCGCAAGCGGAAATTATCGCTGAAATCGCTAATTCAATTAATGCGCACGACCTGATTAATGCCGACAAGATGCCGGAACTAGAGGAAATTCTTAAAGAAAGCAAAATTTCTGATTTAACTGAGTTTGGGCGGGTGGTTCATGCGGAGATGGAGGCACTTCTATCTTGCGGAAGAGCGGGAATTTCCACCACAGAAGCAACGCTTTATTGCACGACCTTTCCCTGTCATAACTGTGCAAAACATATTATCGCAGGCGGTATTAAGCGTGTCGTCTACGTCGAGCCTTATCCAAAAAGTCGCGCTTTAGAATTTCATTCAGAATCTATACAGCCAAAATTAAAGCTAGAAGACAAATCAAATAGTGGGCTTGTCATTTTCGAACCGTTCATTGGCGTTGGCCCCAGACGATTCTTAGATCTATTCTCCATGAATTTGGGTTCAGGTTCGAAGTTGCGCAGAAAAGCGAAAGACGGAAAAACCTTGGATTGGAAGAAAGAAACAGCGGTAATCCGTACTCCTTTATTGCCGAAGTCGTATTTGGACATTGAACATGCAGCTTCAGAAATTTGGCAAGAAGCTTGCCGATAAATATGGGAGTGAGGAGCGTAGGTTGATTAGGTAACGAACCCCAACATGGATAGTCATTTGCAAGATTGCTAATTTTCATCGTTCCCACGCTCCGCGCTCATCGTTATACACAAGTCACCCAAAGACTAAACTACAAGGAAACACATAGACGATGGAGAATGGCGATGAGCAACTGGGCCGAAGACGAAGTCCAAACCGCTGATCTGGACGATCAGCGCCTGAACAAGCGTTTGGCATTGTTATTGGAGCGATTAGGCGAGCATCCCCAACTCAGTATTCCGGTGGCCTGTGGCGGTTGGAAGGAGACACTGGTGGCTTACCGGTTTTTCGACAATGACAAGGCGACCTTCGAGAAGATCTTGGCGCCGCATCGAGACTCGACGGTCGAGCGAATGAAGAGTTGCCCGGTCGTGCTGCTGGCGCAGGACACGACGGCCTACGACGAAAACATTAACTTGGGGCCCAAAGGCCTTGGCACCTTGAAAGACGTGACGAAACGCTCGCGCCGGCTCCATCCGACCGTTGCCTTTACGCCGTCGCGCATTTGTTTGGGCATCGTCAAGGCGGCGTATTGGGCGCGCGACACCGCCAGCCCTCGCCAAGCGCGGCGGTGCAAAGGCGTGGACGAAAAGGAAAGTCGGCATTGGCTGGAAAGTTATCAGGACAGTTGCGCGTTACAGACGCAAATGCCGGACAGCTTGTTGGTCAATATCGCCGACCGCGAAGGCGACCTCTATGAATGGTTTGCCGAATACCTGGACTACGCGTCGACGGTTCGCGCCCAATGGATCATTCGTGCGACGCAGAACCGAGACCTTTTGGTCGAGCCCGATACTGCGGCGAAATGGCTGTGGGCCGCGCTGGAACAAGCCCCTGTCTTGGGTCATGCCGATGTTCACGTCAAACCCAGGCCGAACCGCGCGGCGCGACTGGCGCACATCACGCTACGCGCCGCCACGGTGACGCTCAAGCCGCCGA
>NZ_JANIBL010000027.1 GCF_024505055.1 Methylomonas rosea | reverse complement strand
ACTAGAATCATTTGGTTTGATAAGAAGATACAAGCCATTACCATCAAAAAGACGAACATCTTTTGCTTTTGGCTTTGTGGCTCGAATTGTTTGATCTGAAAGAAGTTCCTTAGCCATTACAGTAACTCCTATTGACGTTACTGTAAAAAAGCCTTGTTACTGTAGAAGCTACTGTAAGAAGACGTAGCGACAACAGCTTAATAACTAAAGGCTTTGCACATAAAAAACCCCAAGTCCTTGTTATTAAAGAACTTAGGGTTAGTCTCTCTATTGCTAGAAATGTATCTGGTAGCGGGGGCAGGATTTGAACCTACGACCTTCGGGTTATGAGCCCGACGAGCTACCAAGCTGCTCCACCCCGCGATTGATTTGACTTATTATACAGACCAAAAATTATTTAGCAAGCAATAAACATGCTATTTGTTAAATAATGCCAACAGATAAGTTCGTTACGGCGGATGATAGTGCTTTTTAAGCCGGGAATCAGGGTTGACCGGCAGGTAAATCCGCTGTGCTCAGATCGGTATTTAAACAGGTTGGATGACCGAAGCCACCTGCACTGATTCCGGCACCTCCATTCGGATTGGGGGTAATGTCGTAAACGATATTGTCAGGACGTTGCAGGTCGCCACTCACGCCACCGACGCCGACAATATGGTCAAGCCCCAGGTTATGCCTGACTCTCCAAGCGATATTATGATCGGCACACGATGTATCGCCGCTTAAACCGACGCCACCGACTAGCGTTTTACCGACTGAATACAAGCCTAGGCCGCCACCGAATACATTGATACCACCAATTTTTGCCCCTACCATTGGATCTTTCGGAGTACCGTTTAAGCTTGAGTTTCCGCCATAAGCAACGCCCGTTTCAACTGGATTACTCTCTTGAAGTCCGAACAAACTACCACCAGGCTGTACCGCTGAATATAAATTGGCTGTCGATAAAGCCAAGCCATTGGATTTGCCAGAACCAGCGGAATCCGACGAAGAATCAAGACTTAGCGAATTGGCGGTGTTAGCTTTTTGCGCTGAGATAACTCTGCTGGCCGGCCACTGTGCACCCCGATTGGTGCCGGAAAACACTACGGCACAAACCACGCCGTCTCGGTTTACTACAGTTGCCCACATATGCAAGTTAAGCCCGCTGTCCTCCACACTAACCGCATCGTCAAGCGCGGCTTTTAATGTGGCGTGATTGGGTAATCCACGACACGCCTGTCCCAAACCTCTATCATTATCTCTATCGGCGATTGCCGCGCCAGTGTTAGCCAGCATCAAAAGTGAAGCAGCGAATAACCATCTTGTATTCATAAAAAGCCCTCCTAATTGTTTGTATAGTTATTAGGTTTGAAGCTTAATATTTGCGGCATTCGATGCGCGCAGCCAGTCGCCCAAACCGGCATGGATTTTAGTCGCATGAATTATCATGGGTCAACTGAGAACGATCCCTAAAAACCACTCGCTAGAGGAACGAAAACTATCGCTAACTCAGTTCATACCGGAAAATCAAACCAGAAACGCATAATCAAGGCTGCAAAAATCCCAGCCACCACGTCGTCCAGCATGATGCCGAAACCTCCGTGCACATGCTTATCCAACCATTTTATCGGCCAGGGTTTGACGATGTCGAACAAACGAAACAACACAAAACCGGCCAACAAACTCTGCCAGGAATACGCTATCCCCACCATCGTAATCAAAAATCCGGCGATCTCGTCCCAGACAATGCCGCCGAAGTCATGCACGTCCAATTTCTTCGCGGCCAAGTCGCAGATAAATATACCTGCAACGATAATCACCAACGTGCTTATCGCGTAAACCCAATCGCTGGTTTGCAGTAAGGCCAGATACAGCGGAATCGCCACAATAGTCCCCATCGTGCCGGGCATTGCCTTGGATAGCCCGGAACCAAACCCAAACGCCAGAAACAGTGTGGGGTCTTTGATGATTTGCAGCGCAGTTAAACGATTGTTGCCGTAATACTCTCTAAGAAAAATGCTCAAAACCTTTCCCCTCGAATGTGTCCACGCGCCCCGCCCTACTGATTCGCAAACCAGGCTCTGCTTCGATAATCCCCACGCAAGTAGCTACCGGTATTGGCTGAGAACAATCCACCGGCGCAGTAAAACACAATTCGTAATCGTCGCCGGCAGTCAACGGCATGCGCCAATCACCGCTGTGATCGATGAACTCTTTCACTGAAGCGGATAGCGGCAAGCTGTCCCATTGCAAACACGCACCAACGCCGCTTTGTTCCAAAATGTGCCCCAAATCGGCCGATAGTCCGTCAGAAATATCGATACAGGCATTGGCGATACCGCGCAGCACCAAGCCTTCCGGCACCCTTGGCTGTGGTTGATTAAAACAACGCAAAGCCAACTCCGGATCGGCGCAGGCATAACCTTGTTTAATTTTCAAACCCAAACCGGCATTGCCCAGTTGACCGGTGACATAAATCCGATCACCTACCTGAGCCCCGGAACGCAATAGCGCCCTACCCTGCGGCACCGCGCCCATTGCTTGCACCGTCAAAGTCAACGGTCCGGCAGTAGTATCGCCACCAATCAGATCAACATTATGCTGACGAGCCAGATTGATAAAACCTCGAGAAAAAGCTTGTAACCAAGTTTCGTCGACTTTAGGCAAGGTCAAAGCCAAGGTCACCGCGAACGGCTCGGCACCCATTGCCGCCAAGTCACTTAGATTAACCGCCAACAACTTATGCCCAAGCAACTCGGGGTCCGCGTCAGCAAAGAAATGCACATTCTCGACCATGGTATCGGCGGTGACCGCCAATTGGTAGCCGGCCGGGATGTTCAGTAGCGCGCAGTCGTCGCCTATGCCCAATTGATTAAACGGATGCCGAGGGGCATGCACCGCAAAATAGCGGCGGATCAGATCGAATTCGGCGACCGCCATCAGTTTTGGATTTTCGCCTGCTTGGCGGCAATCTCGACGGCGCGCTGTTTTTGCGCGACTTTATCGAGAATACCATTCACGTATTTATGGCTGCCGTCCGCGCCGAAATCCTTGGCCAGATTGACGCCTTCGTTGATGATGACCTTATAGGGCGTTTCCAAGCGGTTGATCAGCTCATATGCACCAATGCGCAGGATGGCGCGTTCCACCGGGTCGATTTTTTCCACCGGCCTATCGACGAACTCGGCCAATGCCGCGTCGATCACATCCAATTGTTTCGGTACGCCATGAAACAGCTCGCTGAAATAGGTTTTTTGTGCGCCTTTCAGATGCTCTTCTTCCAGAAAATAGGTTTCGATACGGATCAGGCTCTCGCCGGACATTTGCCATTGATACAGCGCCTGTACCGCGCACTTCCTGGCGTTGGTTTTTGCTTGACTCATTAAAGACCCAGGTTATTAAAGAGACTGACCATTTCGATCGCCGACAGAGCTGCTTCCGCGCCTTTGTTACCGGCTTTGGTGCCGGCACGTTCGATAGCCTGTTCGATGCTGTCCACCGTCAGCACACCAAAAGCCACCGGCACGTCATATTGCAATGCAACTTGGGCAATACCTTTTACGCATTCGCCAGCCACATATTCAAAATGGGGTGTGCCACCGCGAATCACCGCACCCAAAGCAATAATCGCGTCGTATTTTTTGCTGGCCGCGATCCGTTGCACCACCATCGGCAATTCGAAGGCGCCGGGCGCTTTTACCAAAGTAATGTCGTTTTTATCCGCGCCATGACGCACCAGTGCATCGATCGCACCGCCTTCCAGTTGTTCGACAATAAAGCTGTTGAACCGTGAAGAAACGATGCAAAACTTGCCGCCTTGCGCGGAAAATATGCCTTCCAGAGTAGTGACTGCTGCCATGTGTTTACCTGTTGTTGAATGATTGAAATCGTGCAAAATGGGTCGAATGCATTCGACCCTACTTTTAGTGCGTTGAATCGATATGTTCGACTACTTCCAAATCGAAGCCGGACAAGCCTATATATTTTTTCTGAGCCCCCATCACCTTCAGGCGCCGCACTCCCAAATCCGACAAAATGCGGGAGCCGGCACCGGTAGTACGCCAATCCGAATCGGCGCTCAAATCCTGGCCGTGCTTAACACCGTGGTCCAGCATTTGGTAGGCATGAATCAGTTCCACCAAATCCTTATTGTTTTCTTTTTGGCGGATTATCACCAAAACGCCGCGACCGGCTTCGGCGATATTTTTCAAGGCTTCCCGCACCGGCAGGCTGCAATCGCTGCGCTTGGAAAACAATAAATCGTCGATCAAGTTGCGGGCGTGGACTCTCACCAGCACCGGTTCATCGCCGGCCACGTTGCCCATCACCAAGGCCAAATGCACGTTATCGTCGTTGCAATCTTGGTAGGCGTAAAGTCTGAAATCACCGAATTCGGTCGGATAGACGCATTCGCTGATCCGCTCCAGCGTATTTTCGTGTTTGATGCGGTAATGAATCAAATCGGCGATGGTGCCGATTTTTAGATTGTGCTGTTCGGCAAACACTTCCAGATCGGGCCGGCGCGCCATCGAACCGTCGTCGTTCAGGATTTCCACAATCACCGCCGCCGGCTCAACGCCTGCCAGCCTAGCCAGATCGCAACCGGCTTCAGTGTGACCAGCCCGATTTAACACGCCGCCGGCTTGCGCCATCAATGGAAAAATATGTCCCGGTTGCACCAAGTCGCTCGGTTGCGCATTTTTTGCCACCGCCGCCTGCACGGTCAAGGCCCGGTCGGCAGCGGAAATACCGGTGGTCACACCGGTAGCTGCTTCAATCGATACGGTGAAATTGGTGGTGTACGGTGTGTTGTTGTCAGTCACCATCAAGGGCAAACGCAACTGCTGGCAACGCTCGCGGGTCAAGGTCAGACAAATCAGGCCACGGCCGTATTTGGCCATGAAATTAATGTCTTCAGGCCGAGCAAACGCCGCCGCCATCAACAAATCGCCTTCGTTTTCGCGGTCTTCATCGTCCATGATGATGACCATCTTGCCTTGGCGAAGGTCGGCTATGATTTCTTCTATGCTATTCATTTATAAAGCCTGCGTTTTGTAATAAGGCCTCGGTAACGCCGCCTTGACTGTAAGCCGCGGTTTCGCCTTTCATCAGGCGTTCCAAGTAGCGGGCCAGCAAATCGACTTCCAGATTCACCTCGCTGCTCGTCTCGGTGCTACCCAGGGTGGTCTCTTGTAAGGTATGCGGTACGATATTCACGGAAAAATAAGCGCCATCGACTGAGTTGACGGTTAGGCTGATACCGTTGATGCAAATCGAGCCTTTTTCGGCGATATATTTAGCCAGCACGTCCGGCGCCTTGAATTTGAAACGGATCGAGCGGCCGTCCGCCTGTTTTTCGACCACTTTGCCGATCCCGTCGACATGACCGCTGACGATATGTCCGCCCAGCCGACTGGACGGCGTCATCGCCAGCTCCAGATTAACGGGCGTACCGGTAGTTGCCGTCTTTAAGGTAGTACGCGATAAAGTCTCGTTTGAGACGTCGGCGCAAAAATAATGTTCGCCCAGTTCCACGGCGGTCAGGCAAACGCCGTTCACCGCGATGCTGTCACCCAATGCGCATTCGCGCAACGACAGCTTGCCGGTATCGATGATTAACCGGCAATCGCCACCTTTAGGCTGGATGGCCTTGATTTTGCCGATAGCTAAAATAATCCCGGTAAACATGGTTATCGCTCCTTAAAGGGAAAAATATCCGTAACCATTAGCGCGGGGCTGGCTCGGAGGATTGCTTTGGAGTTGGGGTGTCCGGGTCTTTCTTTACCGGCTTGACCGGCTTACGATAAACATCCACCGTTTGGTAGGTACCGCTATGATAATCGTAGATTTCGATTTCATGCTTTTCGCCGATCAATTTACCGCCTTGAATCTGCAAGGTACTGGTTTCCGGGGTGTCGTCCTCATCCGCCGTCGCCCAAGCGGGCAACAAGCCCATTACCACTGTAATTACAATAATGCTTTTCATCGTTTCAATCGGTTTTTGCTTGATAGCGTAATCTCAAATCCGGTCCAATTTGCCGGGCATCTATCAAACGCAGATTTTTTTTATCCTGCATAGTCAGCATACCCGACAGACTAAACAGGCCGCGCGCCTGATCGCCCAACACGCACGGTGCCATGTAAATCAACCATTCATCGATCAGCCCGCTATCCAGCAGCGCGCCGTTCAGCGTGGCTCCGGCCTCGATCAATACTGTGTTGATTTGTAACTCGGCCAGCAACTTAAAAACCTGCGCTAAGTCAGCGCGCCCGTTCTGCGCGCCGACCTGAAACACTTTACAGCCTACGTCGCGTAATTTCTGCTGTTTTAGCGCGTCGTCGCTACAGGTAATAATCCAGACGTCTACCGCATTTTCCAACAGTCTTGCGGATAAGGGCATGCGTAATTGCGAATCCAGCACGACTTTAACGGGCTGCACCGCATCGAAATCGACGCGCGCATTCAATTGCGGATCGTCGTATAACACCGTGTCGATGCCGGTGACAATCGCGCTGCTGGCCGCCCGCCAGAGCTGCACGTCTTGCCTGGCGCTGGCGGAAGTAATCCATTGACTCTCGCCGGAGGCCAGCGCGGTGCGGCCATCCAAACTCATAGCCAGCTTGCTGCGGATCCAGGGCAAACCTTGCCTCATGCGTTTGAAAAAGCCTTGATTCAGTTTTTCGGCTTCTTGCTGTAATACGCCGACTTGCACCTCAACGCCGGCTGCGCGGAGTTTTTGCAAACCGCGCCCGGCCACCAGGGGATTGGGATCCTGCATCGCCACCACGACTCGGCTGATACCGGCAGCGATTAATGCGTCGCTGCAAGGGCCGGTTTTACCATGATGACTGCAAGGCTCCAGCGTCACATAAGCTGTCGCGCCTCGCGCGTTATCGGTCTTAGCCAGCGCATCGACTTCGGCATGGGCAAACCCGGCGCGTTGCGTCCAACCCTCGGCAATAACCTTGTCGTCCTTGACCAACACACAGCCTACATGCGGGTTGGGGTCGGTCGTGTATCTGCCGTTTTCCGCCAATTTGACGGCGCGCGCCATATAGGCCGCATCTTGACTAGGCGTCATGCTTCTGCAGATTTTCGATCATCGCAGTGAATTCGGAGACATCCTGGAAGCTGCGATACACCGAGGCGAAGCGCACGAAAGCGACATGATCGAGTGTTTGCAATTCTTGCATCACCAGTTCGCCTAGTTCGCGAGCCGGAATTTCGCGCTCGCCCTTTGCCGTCAGGGCTTTTTTGATGCGGCTAAGCGCCGCTTCGACGGCGTCGACCTGCACGGGACGTTTCTCCAGGGCCCGCTGCATCCCAGCCCGCAACTTGGCTTCATCGAAACTTTGCCGGGCACCGTTACGCTTGATAATGCGCGGCAAGGTCAATTCAACCACTTCGAAGGTGGTAAACCGCTCTTTACAGGCTACGCATTCGCGGCGGCGTTTGACTTGATCGCCGTCGTCGGCCAAGCGGGTATCGATTACCCGGGTATCTTGTGCTGAGCAAAACGGACAACGCATAGTTAAAGAGCCAAGTCGATGTTCAAAGGGCCGCCATTTTATTACAGAATGGCTTTATATTGAAATCGGCTAATAAACCGTGCGTCATTCGTTCATTATCCCCTTCGCTACCGAACGGATGTGCACGTCGCGTTGCGGATAAGGTATCTCGATATGGTGGGCCAGCAAGGCTTCGTATATTTTTGTGTGCAGGCGATGGGTAACTACCGTCCTGTCGCTAAGCTCACGGACGAATACGTTTATTTTGAACTGTAGGGCACTATCGCCAAAGCCAACAAAGATCACCAGCGGCTCAGGGTCACTAAGCACTTGTTCTACGCTTTTTACCGCATCGGCCAGAATTTCCTCCACCATTGCCACACTGGTACCGTAGGCCACGCTGACCGGCACGACCACCCTGGTGACAGTATCCGACAAGGTCCAGTTGATCAAGCGGTCGGTAATAAAGGTTTTATTCGGCACTACCAACTCTTTTCTATCCCAATCGACGATATGCGTCGCCCGCATTTGAATGCGGCTGACCCGGCCGGTAACATCGCCGACGGTGACCGTATCGCCCACTCGAATCGGCCGCTCGAACAACAAGATAATGCCCGACACCATATTCGCGAAAATCTCCTGCAAACCAAAGCCTAAACCCACCGACAGCGCGGCCACCAGCCATTGCACTTGCGACCAACTGCCGCCCAGCTCTTTGGCAACCGCCAGAAAAGCGATAGCTATCAAGGAATAACGCACTAACTGGATCAACGCATAACGACTGCCGGCGGTCATAGCAAACTTGCCGGCGGTTACCAAATCCACCAAAGCCGGAAAGTTACTGGCAAAGACAAAGGCCAAGGCGCTATAGACCAGGCATATCAGCAGGTTGATCAAGGTGATGGGCTCCAGGGTTTCCTTGCCCTCCACCATCTCGCTATGCTGCCACAGCACTACCTGATCGAACACCGTCAAAGCCGGCAAAATATCGCTCCAGATCATCCAGAAACCCATCAACATGATCACCATCACCACCGTGGTCAACAATTTATGGCTTTGCTGATTGATTTTGGAAATATCCAGCAATTGCTCCTCAACCGGATAGCCTCCTTCCAAGTTGGCGCTACTCACGGCGGCTTGCTCGACCTGTTTACGTTTCTGCCGCGCGTTTTTTAAGGCCAATTGCCGTTCGGTGTTGCGCAACCAACGCAATACCAAGCCCTGGAACAATACGGTGATAAAAATCAACCGTAGGGTCAACAGAAGCTTTTCCTGCAATTCCAATGCGCTTTGGTAATAGCCCGCCACCGCAAAACCGATAATGACCAGCGGCGTCAATACGGCGATACCGTACCAGAGATAACGCAAACTGCTGAGCCAACCATCGGATTGTTGGTAGAAATTTTTCCCTAAGCCGGTCATGGGTTGCGTGAGGCGATGTAACACATAGCTCATCATCAACATCATCACGATCATTGCCGTTCTACCCAGCGCGTGACTGTGTTCCGAGAACAAATCGCTGCCGGTCATTGCGGTGATAAACACGCAAGGTACCAGTACGAAGCGCGCCCATTTCATTTGGCCGTATAGTAAACGGACCGCGTGTTGCGGCCATTGCAACAAGGTGTCAGCAACGCCACCCGGTTTGAACAACCGAAACACAAATTGCACTATGCATAATGACACTGCGGTGGCAGTCAGGCCTTCGGCAAAAGCGTGACTAAACAGATCGGCCCGAACGTTCAATATCAACACACCAGCCATCCAGGCCATAAGCAATGGGCCCGACAAGGAGAGTAGTAACAGATACAGCAGGCTGGATAAAATTTCCGCAAACTCTTGATTGACGGCTTTTTTCCCCAGCAGCTCCGTCAAGCGCTGTTTGACGCCGGCGCGAAAGCGCCAGTGGAATACCACGACACTTAAACCGCCGAGTACCAGCAACGGAAAATGACTGATGCCGTCCCAAAAACCGCTCATCACCCCCAACCAGTTCCCAGGACTCATGAACCACAACAAGGAGGAGAAAATATCTTGCAGGAAATATTTATCGATAACCGGGGCACTGGGCACCCAGAGCAAGCGTTGATCCAAATACGCGCTAAATTTGTCGGCTATACCCAGCATTTGCTGCAAACTAAAATCGACATCGCCCAGCACGCGGCCGTATTCGTTGTAACCGTTAGCCAGTCTTGCTACCAGATCTTTCTGATCGTTCAGCAACATTCGCAGTTCGGTGCGCACCCTCAGCTTTTCCGAATCGGGTGTGTTCTCCGGCAACTGGGCGATACGCGTCAACAACAGTTGATTAATATCGACCAGGCCTTTTTTGGTTTCATCCAGCTTGAACATTTCCAAACTCGCCAGCGCAATCTGATTTTGAATCTCATCGCCCAAGGTGCTGTACTGTTTGCGTTGCGGCAAATTGCGGCGCTGTTCGCGCAGTAAATTACCTAAGGCCGGACTTAAACCCGCCAGACTGATTTTTTGCTCGGCGCTTTGAAAGTCCTTTTCCAGTTGTTTGTAGCGGACGTCGATTTCATTTTTCTGGAGCGAGTACAGCTCCATATTTTTATTGATTTCCTGCAAACTGCGGTTGAACTGCATATTCTCTTTCGTCGCGACTCGAATCAACGGATGTTTGCCCTCCGCATCTTTTTCAGCCTGCAATAATGCGGCCTGTTCTTTGTCGGTTTCCTGCTGACGCCGCTCCAGCAGGAAATTGTCGAGGTCGGCAATCACTAAACTCTGCTGTTCGCGTTGCAAGGTCAACAGATGTACACGGTCTTTATTGGCCTGCAATTGCAGAGGATTACTAAGATTTTCCAACTCCAGCGTTTTCAGCGTGCTGTTTAACAGGCGAATCCGGCTATCCAGTTGTATCTGTCTGGCTTCTTTTTGATAAAGATTATCGCCAGCCGCAGATGCCAAAGCTTGTTGTTCATGTTGACTGGACGCCTGCTTGCTCTTGATTTCGGAGACTTTTTCCCTGATCAGTTGCGGGCGGCCGCTCAGTTCGCCCAACATGGCTTCAATACGGCTAATCTCAGCATCCAAATCGCTAAGCCGGGTTTTTTCGATCAGCAGACGCTGCTCCAACTCATCCGTAGGAAAGATCGCCAGTTTCTCGGACTTGCGATTTTTCAAATTGCTTTCGGCCTCGGCTATTTGTCTTGCCAATTGCTTAACTTCTATCGGTAAGCCGTTTAATGCCTGCTTGAACGATTCCGCCAGCCTATCCTGGGCCTCCAGTTCATTGAGGTTATCTTCGCTCTCATGATAAGCCGCCAGAATCCGGTTTTTTTGCTCTTCAGGCAGATTTTGCTTGTCTTTGACGGTCTGAATACGTTGTTGTATGTCGGTAAGCGATAGCGCTTTAATCGCCGGCTTTTGATTTGCGGCGTGAGCAAGGTTTAAACTGATCAGCAAAAACAGCAAACAAAAGGCAAAGCCGGATCTTAAAAAATTTGGTTTCATGCGTTGGCTGGATAACAAAATAAATCTAAAAAGCACATTATAAGAATGGAAAACGGGTTGAGCGAACTGGAAGGTGTTATTAAATATCGCCTTGATCATCAGCATGGCGAATTAGCGGCGGATATCGATATCAGCGAACTCAATGCCTGGCGTAGCTTGTTTTATCGCTTGCGGCTGATTGGGCAAATAACCGAAAAATACGCTGGGCTGGGCTTCGGCAACATCAGTCGGCGTCTGGTTCCCGGCGGCCAAGAATTTTTGATCTCCGGCACTCAAACCGGACATTTGCCTGTGCTTAACAAACAACACTATGCGCTGATCGAAAGCGCATCACTAGAACGAAATGCCATCAAGTCGCGCGGCTTATCGCAACCGTCCTCGGAAGCGCTCACCCACGCCAGCGTTTATCGACAACACCCATCGATTACTGCGGTGATACACGTTCACTGTCCGGAGTTGTGGGTGCAGACCAACAGGCTTGGTCTGGCTTGTACTGCTGCAGATGTGCCCTACGGCACACCGGAAATGGCAAACGCCGTTGCGGAGCTATTTGCTTCGGGTAGATTGCAACAAACCGGATTGTTCAGCATGCTCGGCCACGAAGATGGCATTGTGGCATTTGGCACAACATTAATCCCCGCATCCTGCTTGTTAATCGAGCAACTCGCCAAAGCTATCGCTATTGAGCAAAAGCGACTCTAGCCTTAGAATATCCCCATTCATTAGCATTTATTAATTTTTCTCATGCCGGACATTATCATTTACACCGCAAAGCTCTGCCCATACTGCACCATGGCGAAAAAACTTTTTGATCGAAAAGGTGTCGGCTATACCGAAATCAATGTGGATGCCGAGCCTGGACTACGTCAGCAAATGATGGAAAAAACCAAACGGCGCACAGTACCGCAAATCTATATCGGCGAGCGGCATATCGGTGGTTTTGACGATTTACATGCTCTGGATATGAACCACGAGTTAGATCCGCTACTAAACGCTTAAGTCGATAGACACTGCATTTCAGGACATCATTTCCGTCTGAATGCCCCCAATCGCGATAAGGCTGCTTGTATTATTTGTATAGGGTTGACTGGCCTAAAAATACCCAGAATGCATGAATCAACGGCGCAAGCAGCCCATCCTGGCCTTATTTGACGATCACCAATTGCAGACCAAGGCGGGTGACCAGTTCGTTACTCTCTACCCAGACCACTTTGCCTAAAGCGCTCAACCCGAGCCCGGCAGCCAGCAGCTTAACCGGAGCGTTGATCTTAATACAGGGATGATTACCCGTTAGCTTCAGGCACATGCCCTCTACCGAACGATTCACACCTTCCACGCTGAAGCGCTCCTTATCGATAAACAATTCGGCTTTAAACCCTTCCAGTTTGCGATAGCCGCGCCGCTTGCGCCAGAGTTTGTGGGCATTGTGCACGACATCGCGAAACTCCAAACCCATCATGATGCGGTTGCGTTCGCGTTTCACCCAAACAATATCGACCTCACCGGCCAACATCAATTCCGCAACGAATATTTCCGCCTGCCGATCTTCGTTCAGCAACGCTTCAAAATCCTGGATAGTGGTGAGCAAATCGCCAGGACTGACTTCAACCATCGCGCCTTTCAGCGACACATCATAGCAATTCAGTTGTAAGGTCTCGCCACCCACAAATAGTTGGCCTTCCGCGTTAAAGTTTTTTCGGTACTCTTTTCTATCCTGAAACATGATCGCAATCTCTCTATAACGTCGGTCAAAGATAGCTTAAATTTTGATTTGCGTTGCGCGCCCGGCAGGCTTTGCCTAACCACGCCATCAGCAAATCGTCAATCCGTTAAGCAAATCGGCCTTGATATCGTCGATATTTTCCAATCCCACCGAAATTCTGACCAGGCTGTCTTTGATGCCGGCTTCGGCCCGCGCTTCCGGTGTCAAGCGGCCATGCGTAGTAGTCGCCGGATGAGTGATGGTGGTTTTTACATCGCCCAGATTCGCGGTAATCGACAACATGCGCGTGGAATCGATCAACTGCCAGGCATGATCCTTGCCGCCTTGCAATTCGAAACTGACCACCGCGCCGAAATGACTTTGTTGACGTTTAGCCAACTCATGCTGGGCATGCGATTCCAGGCCCGGATAATGGACTTTGGCAACCGCCGGTTGTTGCTCCAGCCATTTGGCCAGTTCGAACGCATTGTCACAATGCGCTTTCATCCGTAACGCCAACGTTTCCAGTCCGCCCAAAAAAACCCAGGCATTGAACGGGCTCATCGTCGCGCCGCCGGTGCGCAGATAGGGATATACGTATTTTTCGATCAACTCTTCGTTAGCCACCACCGCGCCGCCGACGCAACGCCCTTGGCCGTCGATGTATTTGGTCGTGGAATGCACCACCAAATCCGCGCCCAAGGTCAATGGCTGCTGCAAGATAGGTGTGCAAAACACGTTATCAACCACCAACAACACCCCATGCCGATGGGCAATATCCGCCAACGCGTGTATATCGGCAATTTCGATTAAGGGGTTAGATGGGGTTTCCAAAAACAGAAACCGAGTATTGGGCTTAATCGCTGCTTCCCAGGCCGCCGGCTCGGTCAAGCTGACAAAATCGGTCTCGACGCCAAACTTGCCGAAATAATTCTGGAAGGTCAGCACTGTGTTACCGAACACACTACGCGAACAAACCACATGGTCACCGGCTTTCAGCAAAGCCATGCCCACGGCCATAATCGCCGCCATGCCCGACGAAAACGCCAGACAACGCTCGCCATTTTCCAAATACGCTAAACGTTCCTGGAACGCGCTGACGGTCGGATTGGTAAACCGCGAGTAGATATTACCAGGCTGTTTACCGGTAAAGCGCAATGCCGCTTCCTCAGCCGACTTGAACACATAGCTGGAGGTGGCGAAAATCGGAATACTATGTTCGTCTTCGTGAGTGCGTTTATGCCCGGTACGGATGGCCAGGGTTTCCGGGGCATAATCTTGCCAATCAAATTCACTCATCTCGTGTCCTATTACTTTGCAACCTGCATCTCTATAATAAAGCTGCTGCTGTTGCGCAATTCCTGCGCATTGTCATTGCGCAAAGCTTCGATGCGCGCCAGATAAGCATCGTCGATATCGCCTGTGATGTAATCATGACTGAAACATGAGGTATCGAAATGTTTAATATCCGGGTTACCTCTACCGACCGCTTCAATCAAATCGTCCAAATCTTGATAAATCAGCTTGTCGGCGCCCAGGGCTTGGCAAATCTCATCCTCGGAACGATCATGTGCGATTAATTCATGCGCTGCCGGCATATCGATACCGTAGACATTGGGATAACGTACCGGCGGCGCCGCAGAGGCAAAATACACTTTATTGGCGCCGGCATCGCGGGCCATCTGGATAATCTGTTCGGAGGTCGTGCCGCGGACAATGGAATCATCCACGAGTAATACGTTCTTGCCGTCGAATTCCAATGAAATCGCATTCAGCTTTTGCTTGACCGATTTTTTACGCATTTTTTGGCCGGGCATGATGAAAGTCCGGCCGATATAGCGGTTTTTCATAAAGCCTTCGCGAAACTTCACACCCAGGTCGTGGGCAATCTGCGAGGCCGCGGTACGACTGGTGTCCGGAATCGGAATGACCACGTCTATGTCGTGATCCGGCCACTCCCTTTGAATTTTTTCGGCCAGCTTTCTACCCATCCGCATTCTGGCTTTGTACACCGAAATATTGTCGATTATCGAATCCGGCCGAGCAAAGTAGACGTATTCAAAAATACACGGACAGTGATCGACTACTTCCGTACATTGCTGGATGTGTAACTGACCGTCCGCTTCGATAAATACTGCTTCACCCGGCTCGATGTCGCGAATCAATTGAAAATCCAACACATCCAGCGCCACGCTTTCCGAAGCGATCATGTAGTCGGTGCCATCCTCGGTTTTGCGTTGTCCGAAGACGATGGGCCGAATACCGTGCGGATCGCGGAAGCCCAATACGCCAAAACCGGCGATCATCACTACGACCGCGTAGGCGCCACGGCAACGTTTATGCACGGATCTAACCGCCTGAAACACATCATCCACGGTCAATTTGAGTTTGCCGAATTGCGCCAATTCATGCGCGAATACATTCAGCAATACTTCCGAATCCGAATCGGTATTAATGTGGCGCTGATCGTCCATGAACACCTGGTATTTCAATTCTTCGGTGTTGGTCAAATTACCGTTGTGCGCCAGCGTCAAGCCAAACGGCGAGTTGACGTAAAAAGGCTGCGCTTCAGCCGAACTGGTGCAACCAGCGGTCGGATAGCGCACATGGGCAATGCCCATATTGCCTTTCAGCTTCATCATTTGCTTGCTGGAAAATACATCCCGCGCCAAACCGTTATCCTTGCGCAAATGCAAACGGCTACCGTCGCACGTAACGATACCGGCGGCGTCCTGGCCGCGATGCTGAAGTACCGTCAGGGCGTCGTACAAATCCTGATTAACACTTTGATTGGAAACAATAGCGGCAATACCACACATAGCAGATCCGAGTTATCGATAATGGATGTAATCCGCCAAACCGGTCGGCATGTGGGCTTTCAACCACACTGCCAAGGCTTGGAACGGAGGAATGAGAAGGGATTGTTTCCACCAGGGATCTTCCGGTAACGGCGTTAAGCCGGCCAGCATCACCAAAATAGAAACCAGCACCGCCCCGCGGGCAATACCGAATAACATACCCAGCAAACGATCACTACCGGTCAAGCCGGTCTTTTCTATCAGCTGGCTCAGCAAAAAGCTGATTAAGCTACCCAAAATCAAGGTGGCGAAAAACAATAAGGCGAACGCGGCAGCGATTCTAGCGGAAGGATAGCTGATGGTCGATTGCAACAAAACCGAAACATCGCGGCAGTACTGCGTCGCGACCCAAACCGCCGCCACCCAAAGCGCTAGCGCAAACGCTTCTTTAATAAATCCGCGCATCAGGCCCATTATCGCCGAAATCGCGATAATGGAAATGACGACGTAATCCACCCACAGCAACTTGGCCCAGGGTACAAAATCCAACATGGTCTAGCCGGCTAAATCAAACAATACGACGTTGGCAAATGGTTATTCGTCCGCCGAAACAAAGCTGTTGACGTTAATTTGCGCCAACTTTGCCTTCACGGCCTGGGCCTTGGCTTTATCGACGATAGGGCCTATGCGTACTTTAAACACAGTACCTTTATCACTGGCAACCTCTCTGACCGATGCTGCGAACCCTTGTTGCTTCAGATTATCCTGCAAACTGACTGCGTTGGGTTTTTGACTGAACGTACCCACTTGCAAATACCAACGATTGCTGTCCTCGGCAGCTGCCAGCGGCGCTTTGCTGGCCGGCGTTACGGCCGGTGCCGGAGCGGGAGTTGCGGCTACCTCTGCTTTGGGTTCAGGTAATTTATTAACCGGTTTGAGCACTTTCGGGCTTGGACTCACCGCTTGTAAAGGCTGTACGGCGGGCGCTGGCGATTTGCTGGGTTTGCCGAGCACTACCGGCGGCACATCTTCCGCTTCGGCAGGTTCCTCGTCGAGTTGCGCGACAGCCGCCGCCGGCGCAGCGGATTTGGCGGCCGGCAGATTACGTTGCACCGGCGCGGTGTCCTTGGCGGACAATTTAACTTGCGGCTTGGGCGCTTCCAACTCGGCTTCCGATTCACCCTCTTCCAGCACTTTCACAGGTTGTTTGGGCGCATTCGCCGCCGGCAGAATTTCCGCTACCTCTTCAACTTTTTCCGGTAGAGGCATGATTTCCACATCCTGAGCCTTGGCAGGCAGCTCGGGAATTTTCAATTCGTTGATGCTTTTGCCGGTTTCGTCGATCGGGTCGTCAAATAACATCGGCACGAAAATCGCCGCCAACGCGGTAATGACCGCCGCACCAATCAATCGCTGCTTTAACTCTTGATCCATTCTGATCACCTCTAAGAAAATTTCGATAAATATTCGGATACTAGAAAAAAAGAACCAAAAATCAAAAGCAATTCGTCTTGCCGGGCAGTTTGCCGAGCAGCGTGAAATGCCTCGGTAAAATCGGCAAAACCGCTACGGACATTGTCCAGGCCTTGTTGCTGAAAGATGGTTTCTAACATATCCGCACTAGCAGCGCGAGGATTAACCAGCGGCGCTAAATACCACGTTGTCACTTTGTCGCGCATCATATTCAATACGCCGGCAATATCTTTATCCCGCATCATTGCAAAAACTGCGTGTATTCTGACTTCGGGGAAGTATTCGTGCAAATAGTCGATTAATGTTTGTACAGCTTGCGGGTTATGCCCCACGTCAAGCAAAATTCGCGGCGAGCCGGCAATCAACTGAAAACGCCCGGATAACTGGGCGCTTTGCAAGCCTTGCCGAATCGCATCGTCACCGACCGCTAATAGAGACTGTAGAGCTTTTATAGCCATTATCACCGCCGAAGCGTTTCGATATTGGTGCTCGCCCTTGAACGCCGGCGGCGGCAAGCCACTGATTTGCGTATCCGCAGACCGCCATTCCCAGTCGTCCAACCGTTTTTGATACGTGAATGCGCTACCCATTTGCAGCGCGATGGCCCCCACTTGCTCAGCCACATCGAGTACCGAGCGAGGCCCGTGCTGATCACCGATTATCGCCGCCACGCCCGGCCTAAAGATGCCGGCTTTTTCCCGGCCGATGGCTTCTTCGGTGTGACCGAGCCAATCCACATGATCAAGCGCTATCGTTGTTACGATGGCTGCATCGGGATCGACAATATTCACCGCATCAAGCCTGCCTCCGAGACCGACTTCCAGAAGTTGTATATCCAGATCCGCGTCGGCAAAAATACTCAATGCCGCTAGCGTGCCAAACTCGAAATAACTCAAACTAGTCTCGCCGCGCGCATCTTCGATACGGCTAAACGCTTCGCAAATCAACGCGTCGGCAACGGGTTCGCCGTCGATACGGATGCGTTCGTTATAACGCAAAATATGCGGCGAAGTGTAAGCGCCAATCCGGTAGCCCGCGGCACGGTAGATCGCTTCCAAAAAAGCTACGCAGGAACCCTTGCCGTTGGTGCCGGCAACTGTGATGGTCAGCGGCTTTTTTTGCTCGGGATTAAGCTGCCGATATACGCCGGCAACCCGTCCCAATCCTAAATCAATAGGCCGAGGATGTAGTTTCTCCTGCCAGTCCAACCAGGCTTGCAGCGAATCAAAACGTGTCATTTCGACCGTGTTTATTCCTGATGCTGCGGATTATCGCTTTCACCCTGATTGATTAAAGACTCACTGTTAGGAATGACTTCCACCACGTCGGCATTATTGCTGCTGCGCCCGGCACACATAATAGCCAGAATGCTGGCAATTTTATCGCGCATCTCACGGCGATCAACGATCATGTCTATGGCCCCGTGTTCCTGCAGAAATTCGCTGCGCTGAAAACCTTCCGGCAACTTTTCCCGCACGGTTTGCTCGATGACTCGCGGGCCGGCAAAACCGATCAAGGCATCGGGTTCGGCCACGTTAATATCGCCCAACATCGCCAGACTAGCGGAAACACCGCCCATGGTCGGGTCAGTCATGAAGGAAATATACGGAATTCCAGCTTCGGCCAGTTTGGTTAAGGCTGCGCTGGTTTTGGTCATTTGAAACAGCGAGAACAAAGACTCCTGCATTCTGGCGCCGCCGCTGGCAGTAAAGACGATGAACGGCACACCCAAACGCAAACTTTCGTTTACGCCGCGCACGAAACGCTCGCCAACCACCGAACCCATCGAGCCGCCCATGAAACCAAAATCAAACGCCGCAGCGACAATACCGGCGCCTTTCAGCGTACCTTTCATCACCACCAATGCATCGTTCTCGTTGCTTTGTTTTTGCGCCTGACTGATCCGGTCTTTATAACGTTTGCTGTCCTTGAATTTCAGAGGATCGCTGGGTTTTAATCCGGCGCCGATTTCTTGACGGCCATCCTCATCCAAAAACATATTCAGGCGTTTGCGCGCCGAAATGCGCAAATGGTGATCGCATTTCGGACAAACGCTTAAGTTTTTCTCTAACTCGGCATTAAACAAAATCGCATCGCAGCGCGGACATTTATTCCACAAGCCTTCCGGCACGGTGGTTTTTTTCTGCGAGGATTCGGTTCTAATGGCAGAGGGAACCAGTTTTTCAAACCAACTCATTCGGTGTAGTCTCCGCTGGAAAGCTTAAACATCCATGGCTGCGCGCATGGATTTCAATAGGGTGATGATCTCATGCTTGGCTTGCTGAGGATCATCGAGATTTGCTTCTATTTTACTGATCAGCGCGCTACCCACCACGACACCGTCTGCAATAGCGGCGATAGTTTTCGCGGTGTCGGCGTCTTTCACGCCAAAACCAACACCAACCGGCAAAGCGGTATTTTCGCGAATCAATTGCAATTTTTGTTCAACATCGGCGGTATCCAAATGCCCGGCACCGGTGACGCCTTTCAAGGACACGTAGTACAAGTATCCACTGCCCACCGCATCCATTTTCTGAATCCGTTCGGCAGTGGTATTAGGGGCCAGTAAAAAGATCTGGTCGATTCCGCGCTCACGCAGCATGCGCACACAAGCCTCGGATTCTTCCGGCGGCAAATCCACGGTCAACACACCATCCACATCGGCGCGTTGCGCGGCATTGGCAAAGTCTTCGTAACCCATGATTTCTATGGGATTTAAATAACCCATCAACACCAACGGGGTGTCCTGATCGGTTTTCCGAAACTCCATGGCCATGCTCAATACTTTTCGCAAGCCGACATGGTGCGATAAAGCCCGCTCGCTGGCGCGTTGTATCACGGGACCGTCGGCCATCGGATCGGAAAAAGGCACACCCAGTTCGATCACGTCGGCACCTGCCGCCACCATTTCGTGCAACAAAGGTACGGTAAATTCCGGATACGGATCGCCGGCGGTAATAAACGGTATCAAGGCTTTACGGCCCGAGGCTTTTAATTCGGCAAATTTGTTGGCTAAACGGCTCATAAACTGATGCCCTCGCGTTGCATAATGGTCTGCATGTCTTTATCGCCGCGTCCGGACAGATTAATAACTATGATTTGATCCTGGCGCATGGTGGGCGCCAGTTTCATCGCGTAAGCCATCGCATGGCTGGATTCCAGCGCCGGGATAATACCTTCCATGCGGGTTAAGGCATGAAAACCCGCCATCGCTTCGTCGTCGGTAATGTTCACATACTGAGCGCGCCCGGTGTCTTTCAGCCACGCGTGCTCAGGGCCAACGCCGGGATAATCCAGGCCGGCGGAGATGGAGTGAGTTTCGATGATTTCGCCGTCGTCGTCAGCCATCAAGTACGTGCGATTACCGTGCAATACGCCAGGACGGCCGGCGCATAGCGGTGCGGAATGGCGGCCGGTTTCTACGCCGTCACCGGCCGCTTCGACGCCGATCATTTTCACAGACTTGTCGTCGATAAACGGATAAAACAAGCCGATGGCATTGGAACCGCCACCCACGCAGGCCAGCAGCACGTCGGGCAAGCGGCCGGTTTGATCTAGGCATTGTTGACGGGCTTCGCGGCCAATCACTGCCTGAAAATCCCGAACCATGGCGGGGTAAGGATGCGGACCAGCCACGGTGCCGATAATATAAAAAGTGTTATCGATATTGGTCACCCAATCCCGCAGAGCTTCGTTCAATGCGTCTTTCAGGGTTTTAGACCCTGATTGCACAGGCACCACGGTGGCACCCAACAACTTCATTCGATAGACATTCAAGGATTGGCGGGCCACGTCCACAGCGCCCATGTACACGACACACTCCAAACCCAAGCGCGCGGCGACTGTCGCAGTGGCTACACCGTGCTGACCGGCGCCGGTTTCGGCGATGATGCGGGTCTTGCCCATGCGCTTGGCCAGCAGGGCTTGACCGACAGTGTTGTTAACTTTATGCGCGCCGGTATGATTAAGATCTTCGCGCTTCAGATAAATCTGCGCACCGCCCAAATCGCGGCTCCAGCGCTCCGCATGATATAGCGGCGATGGCCGGCCGACATAGTCTCGAAGATCGGCATCCAGTTCGGCAATAAACTCAGGATCCTGCATGTAGCGCTGGTAGGCTTCGTTCAATTCGGTAATGGCCGGCATCAGCGTTTCCGCCACAAAAATACCGCCGTAAGGCCCGAAATGGCCCCGGGCATCCGGCATATCGTATCTTTCTGTCATAGTTCTCAAGTCGCTTGATTAGTTTTTCTTATAAACGCAGCCATTTTCGCCGCATCCTTGATGCCTTTCCCGGCCTCAACACCGCTGCTCACATCCAGTGCATACGGTTTTACAGCTTTAATCGCTTCCCCGGCATTTTCCGGCGTCAATCCGCCCGCGAGAATTATCGGTAAACTGCGGGTCGTCGGAATTAAATCCCAGTCAAAACCGCTACCGCTGCCGCCTTGCACGCCCGGATGATAAGCGTCCAACAGTAAGCCGGCCGCATCGTGGTATTGCTGTTGCAGCGCAACTACGTCCGTATCCGCTTGCATGCGAATGGCTTTGATGTACGATTTATCGTAAATCCGGCAATCCTCGGCGGGTTCATCGCCATGAAATTGCAGGCAATCCACCCTTACTTTATTCAATACTTCCCGGATCAACGCCGGCGCGGCATCGACGAACAAGGCTACCACGTTAACAAAGGCTGGCAATGCTCTACTGATGCTTGCGGCCTGTTCGATGCTTACGTTTCTTGGACTAGGCGGATAAAACACCAAACCAATCGCATCGACACCCAAATTAGCTGCACAAAGCGCATCTTCCACGTGGGTAAAGCCGCAAATTTTAACGCGGGTACGCATCTAAAGCCTCACAAAAAATGGCGGCGTAGGATAACACAGCTATCCGATATGTCATGTCCGGACCAATAAAAAAAGGCTGACCCTGGTCAGCCTTTGTCCGGCGGCTCTTCAGGCGGGCGTCAATGCGCATGATGATGGTCGTGATGATGACCGGCAACGCCATGCGCTGCATCATCGTGATGACTATCTTCCGGTTTCAAATCGTCGACTTCTGCGTCTTCATGCGTTGCCGGCAAACTATCCTGAACAGCACCTTCGTGTTCATGGGCGCGCGCCGCCGCTTGATTAAACTGCTCCGCAGCGTGTACCGACACGCCATGTTTATAGACCATCAGGCCGCCCAGATCGGCAGTAAACGCCAGTAACCCGGATATAATCGCCGCCAGCAACAAGTACAGCGTGTTAGCCGGTCCGGCTATCAGCCCTTTATTCAACAAGCGCCACGCTGAGAGCAGCGCAGCCAGACTCAATACAGAAATACCCAGATGCTCATGATGTTCCATGATCTCGTGGACGTCACCACCATGCGCCACACTCCCAGCCGCCGCCAAGCCGGCCGCCACGGTCAACGCGGCAAATACGGTACCCAGATACAAAAACGCGCCGGCTATCTGCCGCCACTCCGAGCGGTTCGCCAAGCTGCCGATCAAGTCCAGGGTGAAGAACAAAGTCAACAACGCAATCGGAAAATGTACCAGCAAAGGATGGACATTTTGTAACGCGGCGATGCCCGGCAACAAACTATCCAGACTTTCCGACGGAGATTGCCGCACCAACACTTCCAGGAAGGACAACAAGCTCTCCACGCCGCCGGCAACTCCCCCACCGTTATCGCCGCCGCCATGCACGGCGAACGTTAAGTGATCGTTTAGACCCCACATAAAATCTCCCCCGATTCTGTTTTGCGCGGATACTACCACGATAGAACTAAGCTTAGTTAATCGTCACCAGGGTGGACATGGTCAAGGCTCTAGTCTTGCTTTCCAAAAACTCGGTGCCTTGCTGCTGGATAAACATCACCTGCAATTTCTCGGCATCGGCGAGTTTCATCCCCTCTTCCTGCCCCAGGCATAATAAAGCGGTAGACCAGGCGTCGGCGATAGTCGGGCTCTCGTTAAACACGCTGACCGCGACCAAATCGTGCGTCACCGGTTTGCCGTTGCGGGCATCGAGAATGTGGCTGTAACGTTTGCCCTTGACGTCGAAATAATGCCGATACGTGCCGGAAGTCATGACCGACATAGGGCTGTCTTTCGGCAACGTCACGACCTTATGCATTTTTTGCTCGCCGGGCAGCGGTTTTTCGACTGCAATTCGCCAAGCCTTGCCGTCCGGTTTACTACCCAGCGCTTTCAGCTCGCCGCCAATTTCCACCAAATAGTTTTGGATACCCATAGCCTGTAGCGTATTACTGATTTTCTCTACACTGTAACCCTGAGCTATCGACGACACATCGACACGCAAATTCGGCAGTTTTTTCAACATGTGGCTATCGTCCACCAGTTGCAACTTGTCCATACCGACATTCGCCAAAGCCGCCTGTAGAGTTGCATCGTCGGGAACAGTCAAGTCGTCACCCATAAAGCCCCACAGCTCGAATAAGGGTCTTATGGTCAAATCGTAGCACCCCTGACTCAAGGCACTAACGTTCTGAGCAATTTTAACCAAAGCCACGATTTCCTCACCGACTCGCTGACCATCCGTCGAGGTACTGGCATTGAACTGTTCGATTATCGAGTCGGGTCGGTAATTGGACAAAGCTTTATCCAAATCCACTAAAACCTTTTCAACTTCAGCGGTGATCTGCGCCTCATCCACTGCTTGCGGGGCCCAATAGCTAATATGGTACGTAGTCCCTTGTGCAAAACCGCTAAAAGTATGCAACTGCGGCAGCGGCTCGGCACATCCTTGCATCAGCAGTAATCCAAGCATTACCGCGTTCCATCCCTTCCGTAGCATTAAACCCCCGTGACATTAACGCAAAAGCGCTGAAATAGTTTTGAAATGGCCATGCCGAGCATCCCGCAACCATTCGAACAACACCGATTCGTGACAGCTCAACGTGACGCCTTGCTGCTGCATGCGCTGCAAGGCAATATTTTTATGTTCGACTCGACGCGAGCAAACCGCGTCAGCCAACACATGAACTTGATAATTTTCACTTAACAACTCGAGCGCGGTTTGCAGCACGCAGACATGCGCTTCCTGGCCTATCACCACCACTTGCTTCCGCCCAGTATCAGCCAGGGCCTTGTTGAAGCCGTCCGCGGCACAACACGAAAAACCGGTTTTACTGAAGACCAGGGCATTACCAGGCAAACACTCGCTAATCTCCGGTTGAGTAGGCCCAAGCCCTTGCGGATACTGTTCGGTCAACAGCACCGGCACATCCAACAACCCGGCGGCTTGCAACAAGCGCTGACCGTACGTGAGCATTTGCTGCAAGTCTGTAGCCGGCATCGCCGAAGACAAACGCCCTTGAATATCCACCACCAGCAAGACGCTGTTGTCGGCGTCCAATAAATTGGGATGCGGAGACATGAAGATTAACCGTGCTTCATGATGCGCGCTCTGTCGCGCTGCCAATCTTTGTCTTTGGACGCGGCGCGTTTGTCGTGCAGTTTTTTACCTTTCGCCAGACCGATTTTCAACTTGGCGCGGCCCTTGATCCAGTACATCGATAACGGAATCAAGGTATAGCCCTTGCGTTCCACCGAGCCGATCAGCTTGTTCAATTCACGTCTATGCAGCAACAATTTTTTCTTGCGCACCGCGTCGGGATTGACGTGGGTAGACGCCGACAACAAAGCCGACACGTGCGCCCCACTTAGCCAGGCCTCGCCGCGCCTGATCTCGACATAGCTTTCCTTTAGCTGAATCCGGCCGTCGCGCAAGCTTTTTACTTCCCAGCCCTCCAATACCAAACCGGCTTCGAAAGTCTCGTCTATGGTGTACTCGTGGGAGGCCTGACGATTAACCGCAATGGTGTTATCGGTGGCTTTGTTGTCCTTCTTGGATTTTTTGGCTGCCATTCTGTAGCGAAGATTTTTTAAACTGACTGAAAACGTGAATTTTGATATTTTACTCACACACCCGTTAAATAACGATATAAAAACACACAGGGCTCCCCAACATGACAGATAAAACCCCATCCATCCACGGCGAATGGTCCTCCCGCTTCGCCTTTATTCTGGCCGCCACCGGTTCGGCGGTCGGTTTGGGTAATATCTGGAAATTTCCTTACATCACCGGCCAAAATGGTGGTGGTGCCTTTGTGATGGTGTATTTACTCTGCGTGGCCGCTATCGGCATACCCATCATGATTGCGGAAATTATGCTGGGCCGGCGCGGTCGGCAAAGCCCGATAAACACCATGCAAACCCTGGCGGCGGAAGCCCAAGTCGACCCGCGCTGGGGCTATTTGGGCTGGATGGGCATGATCGCCGGTTTTTTAATCCTGGCCTACTATAGCGTGATTGCCGGCTGGTCGATGGCTTATATCTTTAAAGCCTTTTTCGGCAGCTTCTTCGGCACCGACGGCGCCGAAGTGAAGCAAATGTTCGATAATTTAATGGCCAGCCCGATCCAACAAATTTTCTGGCACACAGTGTTCATGGCCATTACTATGCAAGTGGTCATGCGCGGCATCAAAGGCGGCCTTGAAAAAGCTGTACGCTTTTTGATGCCAGCCTTGTTTGTAATACTGATCATTTTAGTGGCTTACGCGATGGCATCCGGCTCTTACGCGCAAGGCATCCACTTTTTATTCAGCCCCGATTTCAGCAAAATCACCGCCGATGCGGTGCTCACCGCCATGGGTCACGCCTTCTTTACTTTAAGCTTGGGCATGGGCGCGATCATGGTTTACGGCTCTTACCTGCCCGGCCATGTCTCCATCGCCAAAACCACGTTTTTTATTGCCGGCGCCGACACGGCTGTCGCCCTGTTGGCCGGTATAGCTATTTTCCCCTTGGTATTTGCGAACAATCTGGAAGTGGCTGTCGGTCCTGGTCTGATTTTTCAAACCCTGCCGTTGGCCTTTGGGCACATGAGCGGTGGCTGGTTATTCGGCGTGCTGTTTTTTGTGTTGTTGTTTTTCGCCGCGCTCACCTCGTCAATTTCCTTGATTGAGCCGGCCGTAGCCTGGCTGGTGGAAAACAAAAATATCGATAGGCAAAAAGCCTGCGTTTGGTCCGGCACAGCATGCTGGGGCTTGGGTGTAGCCGTGGTGTTTTCCTTTAATGTCTGGTCCGGTTTCAAAATCTTCGATAAAAATCTGTTCGAACTGCTGGATTACCTGACCGCCAACCTGATGCTGCCCTTGGGCGGTTTGTGCATTGCCGTGTTTGCCGGTTGGATGATGAAACAAGCCCATGCCGAGCAGGAATTGGAACTGCCCGCACAAGGCTTTCAAGCTTGGCAATTTCTGATCAAATACGTGGCGCCGGCAGCGGTATTCCTTGTGTTCCTGCATGTGCTCGGGGTGCTGTAATGATCACGGTTGTCCAAAAAAGCGCCTTGGTTAAATTCTCGGCTAAGCAGATGTTTGATCTGGTGGACGACATCGAGTCGTATCCCAAATTTTTACCCTGGTGTTCGGGCAGCAAAATATTGAAACGTGAAGGCAACATCGTCGAGGGCCAAATCGACATAGCCAAGGCCGGCTTTCATAAATCCTTCACCACCCGCAATAAAGTCGATCAAGGCGGCAGAATCCAGATCAGCCTGCTGGACGGGCCGTTTTCTTCCCTGGAAGGCTTCTGGAGCTTCATGCCTTTGCGCGAGGACGCCAGCAAAATCTCGCTGGACCTTGAGTTCGAAATCTCCGGCATGCTGGCCAATTTGGCCTTCGGGCCGGTGTTCAATCAAATCTGTAACACCATGGTCAGCTCGTTTACTCAACGCGCCAAAGCTTTGTATGGCGGATGAGTTGATCGCGGTGGAAGTGGCTTACGCCACGCCGGAGCGGCAACTGTATATTCCTGTTAGCTTAATGGCGAATTCCACCGTCGAGCAGGCGATAGCTGCTTCCGGTATTTTGCGGGAGTTTCCAGAAATAGATTTGAGTCAGCAGAAGGTCGGGATTTTTGGGGTGGTTTGCGGTTTGGATAAGATCCTTAGTGCTGATGATCGTGTCGAGATTTACCGGCCTTTAAGCCAGAATCCGATGGATGCGCGACGGGAACGAATAAAAATGATTTCGTAAATATTGTTGTCTACATCGGCCCAATGATCGAACAGCGAATAACTAAGTTTGAAATTGCAGAGCGTCAACTTCTCGTTGCTATAGAAATGTTCATTGCCCGTAATCCAATTCCCGCACTCACCCTTGCTGGGGCTGCTGAGGAAATATTAGGCAAGTTGGTCAAAAAATTGGGAGGAACCAACGCGCTTGAAGAAGATATAAACGATAGTTGCGAGCTATCTGAGACAGTCTTTGGTGATCGTGGGAATTCCAAAGAATTCGCAGATTTAATGAATGCACCACGGAATGAATTGAAACACCTGATGTCCGGAGAAGCGATAGAGTTCGATTTGGAAGAGGCTGCTATCAATTTGATCAGCAGAGCAATTATAAACTTTGAGAAATTGCGACCAGGACCAAATGTTGCCTTCCAAAATTTCGAAACTCAAGCGTCTGCTTGGTATCGCCTAAAACAAGTAAGAAATAGTTAGTGCTCCATTGGAGAGAAGCCAAATTCACGCTGGGTTTCGCTTCACTCTACCCAGCCTACGATTGAAACTCGCGAACAGATTCGTAAACCTTTGCCATAGGCAATCCGCCACCGCGTGCAATACAATATGCCGCTATCGCCTTGACGTTGGCGACTGACAATTTGTTTTAATTCAACCGCAAACCAGCATGAGCAAAGACATCCGCATCCAGCGCCTCAGCGGCGAAGCCTTGATTCAATACATTCCGGAACTGGCGCGCCTGCGCATCGAAGTGTTCCGTGATTTTCCGTACTTGTACGACGGCGATTACGAGTACGAGAAAAAATACCTGCAAACCTATATCAACTGTCCGGAAAGCGTCATCGTGTTGGCTTTCGACGGCGATGCGATTATCGGCGCATCTACCGCGATTCCGTTGAAATACGAAACCGACGAAGTTAAAAAACCGTTTGTCGAAAACGGCTACAACCCGGATGAGGTGTTTTATTGCGGCGAATCGGTGTTGAACAAGGCTTATCGCGGCCTGGGCATTGGCGTGCGTTTTTTCGAACAACGCGAAGCCCATGCCGACGACTTAGGCGGTTTCAAACACATTACTTTCTGCTGTGTCGAGCGCCCAGTCGATCATCCGCGCCGCCCGGCCGATTACGTGCCGCTGGATGCGTTTTGGAACAAGCGGGGCTACTTCAAACATCCCGAGCTGAAAACCACTTACACCTGGAAGGATCTCGACGACGTCGAAGAAACCGCCAAACCCATGACTTTTTGGTTGAGAGAAGACCGTGCCTAAAATCGCCAGCGCCCAATACGACATCAGCTTCCTGGAAACCTGGGAAAACTTTGCAGCCAAGGCCCGCCGCTGGGTGAAAGAAGCTGCCGACAACAAAGCCGACATCCTGCTGTTCCCGGAATACGCCTGCATGGAGTTGGCGTCGTTGTTTCCGAAGGAAGTTTATTCATCGTTGAACGGCCAGTTGGATGCCTTGCAAACCTTGCTGCCTAGTTATTTGGGTCTATTCAAAACCCTGGCTGCGGAATACCGGGTTTACATCCAGGCCGGCACTTACCCTGTCAAACACGACAACGGCGAATTCCGAAATCATGCATATTTCTTTACGCCTCAAGGCGATATGGATTATCAGGAAAAACTGACCATGACTCGTTTCGAGAACGAGCAATGGCATATCTCGCGGGGCTTGGATATTAAGTTGTTCGACACGGTATTCGGTAAAGTGGCGATCAACATATGTTACGACAGCGAGTTTCCGCATTACGCCCGCCAACAAACCGAACGCGGCGCGACCTTGATTTTAGTGCCGAGTTGCACCGATACCGAAGCCGGTTATTACCGGGTGCGTATCGGTTGCCAAGCCCGTGCTTTGGAAAATCAATGCTATGTCGTACAAGCATCGTTAGTTGGCAACGCCGATTGGTCGGAAGCGGTGGACGTCAATTGCGGAGCCGCGGCGATTTACACGCCGGTGGACAGGGGCTTTCCGAACAACGGTATTCTGGCGATAGGTGAGTATAACCAAGCGCAATGGGTTTACGCCGACCTGGATTTGGCGGCCGTGGCTACCGTCCGTCAGGAAGGTCAGGTGTTTAATTACCGGGATTGGCCCAAGCAATTCGATTGCCGCTAGGCACACAAAAGCCTTTTCAAACCAACACGCCAGGCAGCACAATGCCTGGCGTAGCCGGAGTGATCTCGTTTTCGATCCAACGAAACGCCGATCAATTAAGACATTTCATCGCTCTAAATTCACCCAACATCAAGGTCACTTGCTTTAACAAAGCTTATCTCCTTGGTTTTTGCGCCAATTCTCCTAAACTTGCGGAATGCCGAAAAAACAGTGCCCGCAATAGCCAAGCCCGGTTATTATTGAGCCCATTGTCCATTTACACGCCCCGGCGGAGATATGCATGCTTGACTCAATCGCTCTTGATATCCAGGCTCTGGTCAATCTGCTGAGCAGGTTAAGACCGGAACTGCTGGATCAAATTTGCGCGAAACATCCCGGTTACACCGAAACCCTCAAGCCCGGAAAATTATTGGGGCAAGACAGCGCGTCGCAATCGCAGTTGCTGGTCGATTTAGCCATGAGCACCAAGGGTCTGGTCAAGCAGGAGTGTTTGAGTATTTATAATTTGCTGAGCGCGCGTTTGCGAGGTTCGGTGCGCTTGCGTCTGATCGGCAGCACCATCGCCACCTTGTCGGCCGGAGCATTGATAGCGGCCTTGACCCAGGGCATCCCAAAGTTGGTACTGGCGTTTGCAGTATTGACGGTGTTTGCGGCGGCATTCATGCTGGTGGGCGAATGCCTGGAAGGTTATTTCGGCCGGCAGCGCGGCTTGCGAGAAATGCAGGATAAGCTGCTGAAAAACCTATTGGAAGTAGCCGATGTTGAAGCCGAGCTGCGCCTGATGGAGTTTCGCGGCAATTTCGACGGCATCGAACCGCAAATCCGCAAGTTAAATACCGTCGCGATAACCAGTCAGCAAATCCAACATTTGGTCGGCTAAGCGCATCTCCAGGCGTAAAAATTAAACTACAGACCTGGCCTCGCCCGACCGACAAATACACAATTTCAGTAGCGCAGCTTCAAATCACACGCCCCGACAAATCGACTAGACAGCGAGTTGTCTTCACTGGCGAATTGATTCACATCGACACCGCAACCCAAGTTCACCGGCCGGCTTTTGCGTTTTTCAGTCGGTTTAAGGTTTGCCGTGCCGCGCCCGGTATTACTTAACAAAAGGTTCGAGCTATCAGTGGCATCGGCTGTCAGCGCTTGATCCGAAGGGGTCAGAATCAACGTGGAAGGCGCATCTAAGCTTTCCGGTGGCGGTGGGTCCGCAAGCACATTTAGCGTACAAATAGCTAGCAAGCCGCCGATAAAGGCGGAGATTGGTTTGAACTGCTTTAGAAACGAAAAATCATGGGCTTTCATGATTTCCTCCTGTTCCAAAGTTGGCAATATGAGCTCGGCGAACAAAGCCTTAGAAGCTTGTCCAACCCGCTCGGTCTAAGCTATCTGCCGGCAGCGGCCAAAATTACCGTCAAGATTTACAATCGGCTATAGCAAATCGGTTTTCTATTCAAGCATTCATCGCTTAACAGATTTTTAATTCCTTACTGCGAACCAGGCCGCAAATGCAATCCCGGAAACGTCCTTAATAATAGTCCGATACCTGTTTCGTGGCGAGTTTTAAAACGCTTAGTTGCAAAATTTTTCTTATTAATGTCAATTAGTTGACTAATAAACCTCACTGGATTTCTAGCATAAAAAGCGCCAACTTGCGCAAGTTGGCGTCAAGCAAAAAAATTTCTTTGAAAAATGGATTTAATTTGACTTCAAAATGACAATTTATGTAGAGTATTCTACATATTTACAATATACGAACATATGAATTCAAAGCCCTGGGTAATCTTGATTGCCAGCCTCCCCACCCAAAACGCCAGCGGCAGGATGCGTATCTGGCGCGGATTAAAGGCCTTGGGTTGCGCGGTCTTGCGCGACGGGGTGTATTTGTTACCGAATCGACCGGACTTTCTTCTGTCATTGCGGTATTACAGCGACGAGGTTGCGGCTGGGGGCGGTACTGCGCATATATTGCAGATTGATGGCACGGATGAAATACAACAAAAGACCTTCGAATCCCTGTTCGACCGGTCAGCCGACTACGCAAACCTGTTATCGAACATAGAGCAATTCGACCACGACCACCAAGATATCGGCAAACTACAAAAGCAATTAAACCGATTACGCAAGGATTTCGAAGCGTTGGTAAGTTTGGATTTTTTTCCGGGTGCGGCACGTGACCAGGCCGCATCAGCATTAGAGCAGTTGGAATACATACTGCACGATACGCTTTGTCCCGATGAACCGCGCGCCGCAAAACGGTCTATCAAATTGCTGAATCGTGACGACTACCAAGGCCGGACCTGGGCCAGCCGGCATCGACCTAAAATAGACCGCTTGGCTAGTGCCTGGTTGATCCGCCGCTTTATCGACAACGAGGCACGTTTTATATGGCTAGCCAACATCGCCGATTGCCCAGCCAATACACTGGGTTTTGATTTCGACGGAGCCGCATTTACCCATATCGACGCCAAAGTCACCTACGAAGTATTGCAAGCCAGTTTCGGCCTGGCCCAAAACGCTGGATTGAATAGAATCGGCGCCATCGTCCACTATCTGGATGTTGGCGGCATCGCCGTTCCGGAAGCAGCCGGGCTGGAGGCTTTAATCGCCGGCATGAGGCAAACCTGGAGCGACGACGATGATTTGCTGTCCGAAGCCGAAAAGATTTTCGACGCTTTTTACCAAGCTTTTTCAGGAACAGACTTATGAACGACAATCAAGCCCTCAGCACCCCACCGCCGTCCGTGAGTTTGAAACAGGCTTTTTGGTATTGGCTGAAATTGGGTTTCATCAGCTTCGGCGGTCCCGCCGGGCAGATTGCCATCATGCATCAGGACCTGGTGGAAAATAAACGCTGGATCTCCGAACGCCGTTACCTGCATGCCTTAAATTACTGCATGCTGCTGCCCGGCCCGGAAGCGCAACAACTGGCCACCTACATCGGTTGGCTGATGCATCGCAGTTGGGGCGGTATCATGGCCGGAGGTTTGTTTGTATTGCCCTCCTTGTTGATTTTGATCGGCTTAAGCTGGATTTATATGGCTTACGGGCATTTACCAGCGGTGGCCGGCGTACTATATGGCATCAAACCCGCCGTGACCGCGATTGTGCTGTTTGCCGCTTATCGGATCGGCTCGAGGGCTTTGAAGAATGCTTGGCTATGGGCGATGGCAGCGCTAGCATTTCTGGCTATTTTTGTATTACATGCCCCATTTCCGCTCATCGTGCTGGTGGCGGGCGTGCTCGGCGCCATTGGCGGCAAACTGGCACCCAAATACTTCAATTTGGGCGGCGGTCACGGTAAATCCAACCAGCATTTCGGCCCGGCGTTGATAGACGACAATACCCCGACACCGGAGCACGCCCGCTTCAATGCCAAAAAACTGGTGAATCTGGCACTAATTGGCCTAGGCTTATGGGGTGGCGTTATCGGCTGGCTTTGCGCCAAATACGGCTGGGACGGCGCACTGACACAGATGAGCTGGTTCTTCACCAAAGCCGCCCTACTCACGTTCGGCGGCGCCTATGCGGTATTGCCTTATGTGTATCAAGGTGCGGTCGAACATTACCATTGGTTGACTCCGACGCAAATGATCGACGGCTTGGCCTTAGGCGAAACCACACCCGGTCCGCTGATCATGGTTGTCACTTTCGTCGGCTTCGTCGCCGGCTGGAGCCAGGCACTGTTCGGTAGCGAGCATCTGTTTCTGGCGGGTGCGGTAGCGGCAACTGTGGTGACTTATTTCACCTTCCTGCCCAGTTTTCTGTTCATCTTGGCCGGTGGACCGCTGGTGGAATCGACTCACAACAATTTGAAATTCACCGCGCCGCTGACCGGCATCACCGCCGCCGTGGTGGGCGTGATTCTGAATCTGGCCGCATTTTTTGCCTATCACGTGTTCTGGCCCAGAGGGTTTAGCGACGAGTTGGACAGCTTCGCGCTACTAATCGGCCTGGCTGCCATTCTGGCTTTGTTTCGCTACAAAGCCGGCGTTATACCGGTTATCGCCTGCAGCGGTGCAGCCGGGCTGTTATTAACCTTTCTGAAACCCTGGCTAAGCCAACATGGAGTGAACTTATGACGAACGACTATACCCGGAGAGATTTCTTAGCCACCGCCACGGCCGGTGCCGCCTTGGCTTCCCTGAGCAATAACAGTCTTGCCGAAACCGAATCGGACCTCAATACCGTTTTGTCGTCGGCATTTAATACGGTTCAGGAGATAAAACCGCTGCCTTTCGATCCCGCGAAGTTGGACGGTATATCCGAGAAACTGATTCGCTCGCACTGGGAAAACAATTATGCCGGCTCGGTCAAAGCGCTGAATGCGGTCAAACTAAAATTGGCCGGTTTCCTGGAAGATTCCACGCTACCGCCTTATATCTATAACGATCTAAAGCGCGAACATTTAATACGTACCGGCTCTGTGGTACTACACGAACTGTATTTTGCCAATCTGGGTGGCAGCACTAAGCCGGATGCAACGGTTGGTAAGGCTTTGAGCGAATCTTTCGGTTCCGTGGAAACTTGGGAAAAGGAATTTAAGCGCATCGGCGCCGGTCTGGGCGGCGGTTCCGGCTGGGTGGTTTTGGGTTTAAACCTGCATACCGGCCTGCTGGAAAATTATTGGCAGTGGGATCATGCCAATGCGCCCAGTGCGACTCTGCCTATCCTGGTGCTGGATATGTACGAACACTCTTATCAAATGGATTACGGCGCGGCGGCCGGTAATTATGTCGATGCGTTCTTTCGTAATATTCAATGGCAGGTAGTTGCCAGCCGATTACAAAAAGCATTTAAAGCCCGTTCTGTTTGGATCAGCTGATTTACAGCTTATCACCGCCAACTAAGCTCAAAAATATGCGTTCGCCAAAAACAATTTGGCGAACGCTTGCTGGTACAAGGCCCTACTCTGGGCTCCCGCTTTCGCGGGAGTGACGATATTAAGTGCCGGGTTAATAAGGTCCCGCCTCAGTCTTTTCGTAGTAATTTAATTCACGAACTTAGAATTCGCGCAAATTTCTATAAATCCGGTCTTTTGGTATAGACTTCGCGTACTAGTTGCAAGTTAGGCTGTAAGCCTTTCAAAAAAAACGTAAACAGCGAATCGATACGTCCTCGCTTTTTTAATTGCAATTCCAAATAGCCTTTTCTACCGGAAACCGCTCACAGTGCGCTTACTGCAAAAATTACTGCGAAAACCCAGCATCTCGCCCGGCATCGTAGCTGTCAACTTCGTGGCAAACGGTTTTACCATAGCCATCACCCGTTATGCGGAACATGAACGACCACGCTTATTGCATGCCGAATTCGTGCCAAGCAGCGAACTGCAGTTAGTGCCGCAATTGGAAGCGCTGGTTAAAAACCACCATCTGGAAGAATACGACTGCCATATCCTGCTGGCGCCGGAACACTATCGCTCAATCAGCATTGAAGCGCCGGCGGTTAACTCAGAAGAAATTAAACAAGCAGTCGGCTGGCGGATTGCCGACTTACTCGATTATCCGGTCGATCAAGCCACAATCGATTATTACTATTTACCGAAATCCAACCGGCCCAACACGCCGCAAATGCTGGAAGCAGTGGCGTGTACCAAAGACCTGGTATCGACGCTCAGCAAACATTGCCGACAAGCCGGTTTACATGTCAAAGTGATCGACATTCAGGAAACCGTTTTACGCAATCTGGCAACCTTATTGCCGGAAAACCAGCAAGGCATCGCCTTGTTACACTTGGAAAAAGACAATGGCCGCGTCATCATTCAAAAAAACGGTGCCCTGTACCTATCCCGTAAAATAGGCAGCGGCTATCAACAACTTGCCGACAGCAACATATATAGTGGCCTGGAGTCCCACTCAATCGAGCAGGACAGCCTGGCCCTGGAAATCCAGCGATCTTTCGATTATGTCGAAAATTTTTTCGATATTCCGCCCATCACCAGTCTGGCGGTGGTACTAACGCCGATTGATACGCAAAAAATCATCAATTTCCTGACCATGAGCCACGGGATTACGGCTCGGGCCATGGACTTATCGGCGATAGTCGATAGCGATATTTTGTTGAGCGACGCCACCCAAAACCTTTGCGCACCGGTGATAGGTGCCAGCCTACGCAGAGCGCTGGAACCCGGCCAATGATCCAGCAAATCAATCTGTACCAAAACGGCGGCAAACAGCACAACGCCATGCTTCGCAACCCTTACCTGCTGGCGGTAATCGGCGTGGGGGTTTATCTGCTGATCGTCGGCATCGTCGCCAATCGTAGCCTGCATGATAGACAAGCGGAACGGGAACAATTGCAATCCCAGCTGCAGCAAGCACAAACTCACTTACAAAGTTTGCAAAACCAATATCCCAACCAACAAGTCGATGCCTTGCTGAATCGGGAAATTCAGCAATCCCAAACTGCCTACCAAAGTTTATCGCACGTGTTAGAACTGTTGGCGGACGATAGCTCCGACCAAACCCAAGGATTTTCCGGGTATCTGGCGGCATTGGCGGCCCAAGCCGACAGCAACGCCTGGCTAACCGGCATCAACATCGAAAGCACCGGCGACAGTATTCGTCTGCAAGGCCGCGCCTATAAACCGGAACAGATTGCCTTGCTGTTACAACGCCTGCAAAACACCGCACCGTTCACCAGCCGGCGTTTTGCAAAGCTGATCATTCAGCAATCGGCCGACGCCGCCGAACTGAGCGACTTTAGCGTGAGTGCAAATTTTAAGGACGACAAGGAGGCCAAAAATGCCGGCAAACATTGAACAGTTTCAGCTGCGATTTGCCAGGCTTAGCCGCCGCGAAAAGTGGATGGTGGCGGGTACCCTTATCCTGTCCCTGTGGGGCGTTTGGGATACGCTGTTCTATCAGCCGCTTAACAAACAACAGCAGTTGGTTATGGCTGAAATCGGCGCTTTGCAAAAACAACTGGCAGCGCAACAGCAAATCGCCAAGCAACTTGAAGAAGCGGGCCGGCAAGATGTGAATAGCGATGCGCGCCAACAGCTGAAGCAACTTCAGCAAGCGGTGAACAGCCTAAAACAGCAACTCAGTGAAGGCGGCAAGAGATTCGTCCCGGCCCAATCCATGGCAACCGCTCTGCGCGATATGCTCAAACAACACGGCAACCTGAAACTGCTCAAACTGGAAACCCTGCCGGCCAGCGGTTTCGGCAATAATGAACAAGAACCGATTTGGGTGTATAGGCATACGATGGTGATTACCTTACAAGGCGATTACTTCAGCACCTTGAATTACTTGAAAGCCCTGGAAGCCCTGCCCTGGCGCATCCATTGGGACAGCATCGCCTATCAGGTAAAAGACTATCCGCTTGCCGAAACCCGGATTCAGGTATACACCTTGAGTTTTGAACAGGATTTACTCGGTGTTTAACTATTTTGCACTCGTCCTTTTGGCCCTAATCATGCCCAGCATCACGCAAGCGGAATTACACGACCCGACTTTGCCCGGCAATTTGCCAGCTGCGCAGGCAATGGACGCGCCCAACGCCGAAACGCTTCCCAGCCTGACCGCTATCTGGATTTCCGCCGCCCGCAGACGCGCGACGATCAATGGCGTGACTATCGGCAACGGCCAAACCTTGGCGGATGGCAGCCGATTGGTACAGATCAAGCCTGGCTATGTGTTGATAAGACAAAACGGCGTCAACAAAAAACTTTATTTGGTCCCCTCCGTTAAAAAACCGGTGAAATGAACCCAATGCTCAATACTTTTGTAATTGTTACTGCCAGCCTGACTTTATTGCTCTCGGCCTGTAGCGAAACCGCCGCGGTCAAGACTGCCAACGTGGACAAAACCTTTCCAGCCGCCATTGCCCCCAGCAATACGCCCTCACCTACCCCGCCCACGGCGGTGACGGACGCATTGATTCCCGATTTTAATCAAACCCTGCTCGGCGATCCTCTGGCCAGCCGACCGGCGACCTTTAACGTGTCGGTGCACGAGGTCGACGCTCGGGAGTTTTTCATGAGCCTGGTGGTGGATAGCCAGGAAAACATGGTGGTACACCCGGATGTCAGCGGACGCATTTCCTTGGAATTGAAAAACGTCAGCATTGCCCAGGTACTTAGCGCGGTGCAAAAGGTCTACGGTTACGACTACAGCAAAACCGACATCGGCTACATCATCTATCCGGCTACTTTACAAACCAAGATATTCAAAATCGACCGCATCGATTTACTGCGCGAAGGCAGTTCCAATACCCGCGTCTCGTCCGGCCAAATTAATAATAATTCCAGACGCAATAATACTTACAACCAAAATAACGACAATAACAGCCCCGGCAATAATCCCAACGGCAACAGTAACTCCACTTCAGGCAGTTGGATCACCACCTCGTCAAAAACCGACTTTTGGGAAGAGCTGCAATTGTCGCTTTCAGCAATAGTGGACATCGACGCAGCGAGCAACGGCAATGCCGAGAGCAATGAGCTGAGCAACCCGAAAACGGGCTCCAAGGTGGTGATCAACAAGCAGACCGGCATCGTGGTGGTACGCGCCAATCCCACGCAAATGCGCGAGGTGGAAAAGCTGGTGGAGAGCACTCAAGGCCAGATAGCCCGGCAGGTGGTGATAGAAGCCAAAATTCTGGAAATCATCCTCGACGACAAACATCAGGATGGCGTGAACTGGGCCAATATTGTTCGGGAAGGCAGTAAAGCTTTTCTGACTGCCAGCAATCCGCTACCTTCGATAGTGGCCGGCACCACCGAAGTGTTTACCTTAGGTATACGCTCCGGTGATTTCTACGCCTTTATCGAACTGATGGAAGGCCAGGGTAAAACCAATATCCTGTCCAGCCCGCGCATCTCCACGCTGAATAATCAAAAAGCCGTGATCAAGGTCGGCGAGGACGAATACTTCATTACCGACATAGCCTCGAACAACAGCCTGTCGGCCGCCACCAATACCGTTACGCAAGACATTACCTGGACACCGTTTTTTTCCGGGATTGCGCTGGATGTAACGCCGCAGATCAGCGATAGCAATAACATCACCCTGCATATTCACCCTTCGATTACCCGCGTCAGACAGGACGACAAAAAGTTTTCCATTAACGGCGACGACAACAGCTTACCCATGGCCAGAAATACCGTGCGGGAATCGGACAGCATCGTCCATGCCGAAAACGGCCAAATCATCGTGATCGGCGGTTTGATGCAGGAAAACCGCGAGGAAAACAAGCAAGGGGTTTCGCTACTTTCGCGCATCCCTTATCTGGGCAATGCCTTCCGGGAAAACCAAGGCACTGGTCTAAAATCGGAACTGGTGATCCTGTTAAAACCTACCATTATCGGCAACAGCCAGGACTGGAACGCACCGATAGAAGACAGCCGCGAACGTATGCAACAATTGGAACGCAAGCAATTGTGGAAATGAGCCCTTGTAGGATCGAATTCATTCGACCTATTTAAGACAAATACCTATGCCATACGATGACCTCCGCAAAGGCAGATTAAGTATTACAGGACAGGTTTATTTCATCACTACTGTTACAGATAATCGCCAAACTTTTTTCCATTGTTACCAAACCGCTCGTTTGGTTGTTCTAGAAATGCGCCGAGTCGAATCAGAAAACCGTTTAACGTCACTTGCCTGGGTGCTAATGCCCGACCATCTGCATTGGTTGTTTGTTTTGCAAGACAATATGCGGCTATCAGACACAATGAAGGCATTTAAAGCCCGGTCTGCGCTGGGAGTAAATCGATTTTTGAATAGATCCGGCGCGGTGTGGCAACGCGCGTATTACGATCATGCTTTACGCAAGGAAGAAGATATAAAGGGCATTGCGCGTTATATGATTGCTAATCCTTTGCGGGCTGGATTAGTAAAAAATATCGGGGACTATCCATTATGGGATGCCGCATGGCTATAGGAGTTTGGTCGCTAGCATTCAGTGCGAATGAATTCGCACCTACATGCCCCGATCTTTCAACGCAATCAATTTCGCCCGTTTGTAGGCTCGAATTCATTCGACCGTTCTAAACATGTACCTACAACATTTCGGCCTAAATCAGCTGCCCTTCAACCTGACGCCGGACACCGAGTTTTTCTGCGATTTGCCTACGCATCGCGAAGCCTTGAATGTGCTGATGATTGCCTTGCAAAGCGGCGAGGGTTTTATCAAGATCACCGGCCCGGTCGGTACCGGCAAGACCTTGCTGTGCCGGATGCTGCTGAACGAATTGCCGGCGCCGTTTATCACCGCCTATCTGCCCAATCCGCATTTATCCGCAGCCGGCTTGCATCTGGCGGTCGCGGAGGAATTGGGCATCCGCTATTCCAGCAATGCCTGGCAAAGCCGCACCTTGACGCAAATCAACGATTATCTGCTGATGGCCGCCAAGCTCGGCAATAAAGTGGTATTGATTATCGACGAAGCCCAGGCCATGCCTCTGGAAACCCTGGAAAGCTTGCGGCTGCTCACCAATCTGGAAACCGAGAAACAAAAACTGCTGCAAATCGTGTTGTTCGGCCAACCCGAGCTGGATGAGCTGCTGCTAAACAAATCGATCCGCCAGTTACGCCAGCGCATCAGCTTTAGCTATACCTTGCAGCCGCTGAATAAGCGGCAAATTCGCGAATATGTGTTGCATCGGCTAAGAATCGCCGGCAACACGCATACCGATTTGTTGGCACCGCTAAGCGTCCACGCGCTGCATTTTTATACGCAAGGCATTCCGCGCCTGATCAATATTCTGACGCATAAAGCCTTGTTGGCCGCATACGGTAAAGGCCAAAGCAAAATAGGCTGGCGACACTTGCAACTGGCTGCTCTGGATACCGACGACACCCGGGGTAGAACGCTGCCTTGGGGCTTTAGAAGCATTTTCCTGTGGCTGCTGCTACTTAGCTGTTCGCTGTTTGCTTATTTTTCGTCATACTTAAGCCTATGAGCCTGATCAATCAAATGTTGCGCGATTTGGAACAACGCAACACCCCAAATAAAACGCCTGCCCCAAAACTGGAACTGAGGCCTGCCCCACATACCCAGCATCAACGCCGTTGGTACTGGTTAATTGCATTCGCATTGACACTGCCCCTGCATTACGTGTGGCGGCAAACCCACTCGACCCAGACGGAACAGCCGGCGGTTGCCGCCCCCGCCATGGCACTACCGGCCGCACCCGTGCAAATATCTGCACCGACACCGACGGAACCGCCAAAAGTCGCACAACCTGAGACGCCATCAGCAAATGCCAGGGGCGCCCAACCGGCCGCAATCAAAACCGAACAAATCATCCAACCAAGCAAAGCAGTAGAGCCGGAAGTGCCGCCATCACCCGCCAACGCCGCACCGCTTCCGCCAACCATCTCGCCAGCAGTCAAGCCCGTTAAAACACAAACGCCCGCTGAACAGGCCGACGCCCTGTACCGGCGCGCCAAAGCCAGCCGCTCGCCATCGGCAATCCAGGCAGATTTGCTCAATGCCTTGCAGCTTAACCCCAGCCACTTGGGTGCACGCACCCTATTTCTGCAAATCCTATTAAAAGTGCCTGCCAACCCGGAAGAGATCGCTGATTTCGTGCAAGAAAGTCTGCAATTATTCCCGGACAACCTATTGTTCGTAAAAACCCAGGCACATTTATACGTTCAGCAAAAAAACTTTGTCGCGGCAATAAACACACTGGAACAGATCAACCCCGACTCGGTAGACGATACGAATTATCTGTCATTGCTGGCCGCCAGCTATCAACAACAGCAGCGCTTCCTGCCAGCAGAACATATTTACCAACGTCTGACTCAGCAACAGCCAGAGAAGGCCGAGCACTGGTTGGGTTTAGCAATTTGCCAGGACAAGTTAAACCAGACACAAGAGGCCGCGCAGGCTTACCAGCAAGCACTGGACAAAAACACCTTGAACGCAGACGTTGTGAACTATATTAAACAACGTCTCAGCGCCCTGAATTAATTCACCCGCCATGGAATATCCGCAAAAGAAAATCCGCATCGGCGACTTGTTGGTACAACACCGTATCATCAGTCACGAGCAATTGATGACCGCGTTGGCCGAACAAAAAAAAACCGGCCGCAAGCTGGGCCGCACCTTGGTCGATCTGAATTTTATTTCCGAAACCGATTTACTCAGTTTCCTGTCCCGGCAATTGCAAATACCCTTCCTGGATATTTCCCAATACAAGCGCAAACCGGAAATTTGCAAGGAACTGCCGGAGAATCTGGCCCGCCGCTTTCGGGTCATGCTTTTAGAGAGCAACGCTAATGACGTGTTGCTGGCCATGGCCGATCCGACCGATTTGATGGGGCTGGACGAACTGAGCCGGGTGCTGAAAAAGCGCATACGCCAGGCGGTGGTGCGCGAATCGGATTTGCTCACCGCCATCGACCAAGCCTACCGCCGCACCGAAGAAATCAGCAACTTGGCCGACCAGCTCAGCGACGAACTGGCGGAAAATCAATTCGACCTGAACGCCCTACTCTCCAGCAGCGAAGTCAGCGACGCGCCGGTGGTTAAATTGCTGCAATCGATTTTCGAAGACGCGGTGCAGACCAACGCCTCGGACATCCACATTGAACCGGACGAAAATGTGCTGCGCATCCGCCAACGGGTAGATGGTGTGTTGAACGAACAAGTATTGGACAATATCAACATCGCCCCGGCGCTGATGGTGCGTCTAAAGCTGATGTGCGGTTTGAATATTTCCGAAAAACGCTTGCCGCAAGACGGCCGTTTCAGTATTCGGGTCAAAAACAAGGCGCTGGACGTGCGGCTATCGACGCTGCCAATTCAAAGTGGTGAATCGGTGGTGATGCGGATTCTGGATCAATCCAAGGGTTTGCTGGATTTGGAGCTACTCGGCATGCCTGCGGAATTGTTGGGTCGCTTTAAAACCCATATCCGCAATCCGCATGGTTTGATCTTGGTCACGGGCCCCACCGGCAGCGGCAAGACCACCACGCTATACGCGGCGCTTTCGTCGGTTAACTATCCGCAGACCAAAATCATCACCGCCGAGGACCCCGTGGAATACAGCCTGCCCCGTATCAATCAGGCGCAAGTCAACGACAAGATCGGCCTGACCTTTGCCAGTGTGCTGCGCTCGGCGCTACGGCAGGATCCTGACGTAATTCTGGTGGGCGAAATTCGCGATAGGGAAACCGCCGAAATCGCGGTGCGCGCCTCGATCACCGGTCATTTGGTATTCTCAACATTGCATACCAACGGCGCGGTGGAAACTGCCACCCGGCTGTTGGATATGGGCATTGAAGGCTATATCCTTGCCAGCGCGCTGAAAGTTATCGTCGCCCAGCGTTTAGTCAGAAAAATTTGCGACCGTTGCGTGCAAACCGCCGAGATCAACGAAGGCCAAAGCATCTGGCTGGAAAAGTCCTTAAATATTCGGGCTGGCGACATTACGTTTAAAAAAGGCGCCGGCTGCCAATACTGCAATCACGTAGGCTATCGCGGCCGCATCGGCGTTTATGAACTGTTGGAGTTGAACCACGACACCCTGGACGCCTTGCGTCGCAACGATTCTGCCGGCTTTATCTCAGCCGCCCGCGCCACGCCGGGTTTTAAGCCGTTTACTGCACAAGCGTTGGAGCTGGTCAAGCAAGGCACTACAACCTTACACGAAATCATGCGCATCTCGGAAAGCTGAGATGGCGAATTTTGCCTATAAGGCCCGCAATCCCAAAGGCCAACTGATCAACGGCCAGCTGGAAGCTGAATCCGCGCAAACCGTCGCACAAACCCTAAATAGCAGAGGTTTGATCCCCATCGCCATCGAACCGATCGCTAGCGGCGCCGACTTGCTGGAACAATTTGCGCACTGGCGCGCCTTAAGGGCTCTCAATATCAACGACCTGATTCTGTTCAGCCGACAAATGTACAGCCTGACCAAAGCCGGCGTGCCGCTGTCCCGCGCCATTAGCAGCCTGGCCGATTCCAGCCGCAATATTGCCTTGAAGCAGGCTTTGGTTGGTATCACGCGCAAACTGGAATCCGGCCAACCGCTGTCGCAAGCCATGGCGCAATACGACCGGATTTTCCCGTTGCTATTGCTCAGCATTGTCAATGTCGGCGAGACCACCGGCAGCCTGGAGCAAGCTTTTCTGCAAATCAGTCATTATCTGGAGCGGGAAAAGGATACCGAGAACCGCATCAAAACCGCGCTGCGTTACCCAGGCATGGTAATCGCGGCCATCAGCATCGCCCTGGTCATCGTCAATATCTATGTCATTCCGGCCTTTAAAGGCATGTTCGACAAAATGGGCGCGCAATTACCTTGGCAAACCCGTCTGATGATGTCGATTTCCGAATTTACGGTCAATTACTGGCCGCACCTGTTGGGGTCATTGGTCGCGGCAGCTTTGTTGTTTGCCAAATATCTGAAAAATCCGGAAGGCTTGAAGCAATGGCATTGGCTGTTGCTAAAAATTCCGGCGGTCGGCAGCATCGTCGAACGGGCGACGATGGAACGATTTTCCCGCGCCTTTGCCATGATATTAACCGCCGGCGTACCGTTGATTCAGGGTATTGCGATAGTCTCAAAAGCCGTCGGCAACGAATACATCGGCGCCAAGCTGCATAAGATGCGGATCGGCATCGAAAAAGGCGACAGTATCAGCCGGATGGCGAAAAGCATCGGTCTGTTTCCGCCCTTGGTGATTCAAATGATTATGGTCGGCGAAGAGTCCGGCAACATCGCGGAAATGTTGCATGAAGTAGCAGACTTTTACGAAGGCGAGATTGATGCGGATCTGAAAGTGCTCTCCAGCGTCATCGAGCCGGTGTTGATCGTGGTAATCGGCATCATGGTACTGGTGCTGGCATTGGGTATATTTCTACCAATGTGGGATTTATCGACCAATATGCATCGCTAGTATACTTCCCGCAGATAAATCTGCCGGCTGTTGCCTTTGTAGATACCAAATGTTGCCTTGGCCGTTGGCGCGTCATCGTGTCCACCGTCGTGATCCCAATCGAATAACAGCCATGGCAGACTGCTTAGGTCTGCACTGACATCGATATAACCGGTATTGCCGGCGCCCGGCGCACTGAAACTCAGGCCCGCTATACCGGCTAGCAGTGGCGTATTCGCCAAAGTCGCAGACGATGTACCCGACGGCAGTATGGTCATAGCCGTATTTCCGGCTTTTAAGGCGCCGTTTGAGGTAGCTGCATTGCTGAGCTTGATCTGGCTACTTAGACTCAGGTTCGTGCAATTGTCAGCGGTGTTGGTGACGAAAGCAGTACCATTGAAATACTCGCTGAACAAGGGCATGGGTAAGGCTGTCAGTTCCGAACCGTGGGCATTGCTTAGCGTCAAACGTCCCCAGCGCTGGGTTTTGTTGCCGCCAGAGAAAGCAATGCCGTTTCCGGCACTCGCCGCCCCGAATTTCACCGGATTATTGCCCGCCACACCGTTGATGTGAGCCACCTGCACCGCGTCGGTATCCTGCAAGCTAAAACTCATCGCGATTTCAGCGTTAAACGGTGCCAATGGATTGCCGCGAGTAACACCAAGAATATTGCTGCTAGTATCCGCAAATGTCAACGTGCCGCTGCCGTTGCCGGTATCGGTCGCGACCGGTGAACTGCTGTTTAACACCGTCAAGGCGTTGCCGGCTTCGCTGTAGCTGGGCGTTATGCCATAAGTAGCGTGACTAGGGCTGATTTTCCAATAACTGCCGGTGTAGTTTTGGGTAGTTACGTCATCGGCATTCTTGGCGCTGATAGTTGCTACCGGGTTAGTCGTATACTTGATGGGTTGGCCGACGTAACTAAAGCTGCCGCAGGCTGGGGCGAATAGCGGCGTGTTTAGGGTCACGTCAAAATGGTCCGGGATAAAGCGACCGAAATTACTGGTGGTAGCCGTATTACCGAATTTGCAGCCGAATTTTCCGCCGACCACGGTATTAGCAAAACTGTTGGCGCAATCATTGTTTACCGCATCGACCTCGGTGAAGTTGTCGTCGTAAACGCCTTGCGCCGATAAATTGAAATAGCCCACTTCGGAATAAATAAAATCAGTACCTCTTGCCGTTCCCGTCGCATGATCCGCGTAGTCGAAAGTGCCGGTCAAGGTTCCACTGCGAACCGCCCCACTGTGCGCGTTCAATTTACTGGGATCCAGCTTTGGCGAGCCGTCATATCCGACTACTCCGCTGGCGGCCGTCATCGTAAAACTGGTACCGGTTTTAATCGCCGAACTGCCGTCGGCGCTCGCGGAGACGTTAAACGCGGCCGGCCTCACCGAGAAGCTGTCAGCCGAGCAACCCACTACGGACGGAGAATTGGTAGCGTCGGTCACCCGGCAACGTAAATTGGCGTAAGCTTTGGCAACCGTAAAGCCCGCGCTGCTTTTTCGGCCTTGCTCACTGGGTTGCGATGCCTTGGTAAACGACAGAGTCTGGCTAATAGCCGGACTTAGCGCGCTCCTATAACGGCAGGCCGTGCTCCCGGAGCCATCGACAAGTTCCACTGTCACGTTACGCGTCACATCGGAAGCATAGGTAGTGAGCGCTCCTTCGGCGATACCGTCGCTATTCCCGTCTTTAAGGGCAACTACGTCTAAAGCAAACGGGGTACCAGCCAGTTTGCCGTAGATATGCCCAGTCAATTCCGATTGCCCGGCTTCGACGCAATTGAAATCAACGGGATTGAGCAACACCGGCGAAACAACAGTGCAAGAGCGGGTGCGCGACATAAGAGTTTGGATATCTGTTTGAGATAAGGCATTTTGAAAAATCCTAAGCTCGTCGATATTGCCGGCAAAACCAAAGTTATTGTTATTCTCCCCGGCCGCATTGGTTTCACCACCGATAGATGCAATGCCGCTATCCGAACCGAAACTGGTTTCGGTCCACGTCATGCTGACATTGGCCAATAAAGTTCCGGCGGTATTGAATACGTAAATCCGTTTAATTTTATTGGGCACGTCGGCCACCGCCGCGACGAAATACCAGGTGTTATTAGCTATCACGTTTGCCGTGTCCAAACTCAACGCTGAAGGCGTCCCCCTAGTAAAGAAGCGCACCTTACCTGTTCCGCCGTCGGCGAGGCTAAAGCCGTAACCACCACTGTTATTTTCGTCGTCGATAAAAATCCGCTGGTTCGGCGAGGTGTTGTTGGTGGTTTTGATCCAGGCGGCAATAGTGAAAGCGTCGCCCGTCGCTCCCAAGTTGGGGAAACTGGATGACAACGCAACATAGTTTTTATTGGTGCGGTTGAAGACCCCGTAGCCGCAGGTTCCCGGACTACCGGCGCGCGCTGGTAGGGTGTTGGCAGTGCTGGGTTTGCTGCCCGCCAACGTTGCGGCCGTACCGTGATAGCCGCTCCCACTGTCAATCACTTCGTTGGCAGTACCGTTCCAGGACGCTTCGTCCATATAAAAATCCAACTGGGGTAGCAACGTCGAAGGCACCGTGTAAACCTGGCCAGTGAAGTTGCCATTGCCACTACCGCTACCGCCCAACACAGTATTGGTGGAATCCTTAATCGTATCGTTATCGACCAAATTCAACCCTAAGGACCCTGAGCCCAAACCGGTATTGGCTGTCACGGTCCAGCTAGTGCCGCTACCGATCACAGAACTTATCGAGGCGCCAGTCACCCCTCCGCTCGGCACCAGAGAAAAGTCAGTGGTATCAACACCTGTGACACCCTTGTCGAACGTAACGCTCCAAGACACATTGCTTCCAGCCGTAGTGGGGCTTGCAGACACCCTGTCGATACCGGTAACCACAGGCACCAGTCCTTCAAGGCGACTTGGGTAGCTGGTAGTGTCATACGCAAACCACATATCGTCGTCACTGGTGTTGTTGACGATAAGCTTAAGCGCTAAATAGCGCCCGGCAGGTATTGTAAAGCTTGAAGGTATCGTGAAAGTAGCCGTTTTCTGAACCCAGCTACCAGTCGTGGCCCAAGGACTACGATTAATTGCGGACGAGGCTATTTGGATACAGCTAGCACCCGTGCTGTCGCAATGTGCCAGAAAAGCGGACACGCCACCATCTCTTTCACTGTTTCTGAAGTCTTTCATAGCACTCCAAAATATGAATGTCACATTACCAATTATGATGCGTCCACCCGCAGCAACAAGCCAAGTCTGATATCGGGATGCGTCTGTTTCAGTAAACCCGCTACCACCTTTCTGGATAAAGCGACCAGCGGAAGAATCTCTATCGGGATCGAAATTTGGTAAAGTGGTCTGAGTCGGAGCGTTAATTTTAAAATTACTCACCGGCACGCCCGCTCCAGTTCCAGAACCATTCAGATATAATGTTTCAGCTGAGGATTGAACGCTGAAAACTGCTAACAGCGCGAGCGCCAGGAGTTGCGCCCAACAGCCAAACACCCGACTCATTATCAGCTATGGCCTTGACATATAGGACAAATATGCCGACCGTCCTCGGTACATAACCAGCCTGAATTAACGGCCAAGAATAACTCACCTTCGAACCAGGCCCTACCGTCGCTGAGGCGCCTACCGACTCGCTCGTCACTGCGCGGCGCCCGCCGAAACTCTATTGAACGCAAGCCTTGGGGGTTGCAGATGTCGCAAAAGATGAATGTCCGAATACTCATATCAATAGTAAGTGAAAAATACCCTGAAAACTCAAGCGTTGCATTTTCTCAATGGTTAACCAAAATTAAACCCCAGTATAGACTAGGTCATACTCTACAATAGCTAGCAATTCATATACCTTACTTTTAACAGAATATTCGTTTACGCCTTAATTTTCGGAAAAAACAATGAAATCATATCGACAGCAAGGATTCACATTAATAGAACTAATCATGGTCATCGTGATTTTAGGTATTTTAGCGGCCACCGCTTTACCTAAGTTTTCCAACATGTCCGCCGATGCCCGGGCGGCGGCGCTGGAAGGTGCGTTTGGCGCGGTTAACTCCGCGATAACCATTGCGCACGCCCAAGCCCTGCTCGAAAGCAAAACCGCCGCGTCGGGCCAAACCATAACGCTGGAAGGCAATACCGTGGATTTGGTGTATGGCTACCCGGCGGCAACCGCTGCCGGTATCGGCTCGGCCATCCGCTTGACCGGCGATCTTTCGTTCACCACTGCCGGCACGAAGATCGGTTTCTCATCAGGCGTAACGACTGCCGCCACTTGCGAGATCACATACACAGCGGCTACCAGCGCATCGGTCCCCGCAACAGCCAGCATCGTTAATAGTAACTGTTCGTAATGGAAATAAAGCTGCCCTAAACACGCATCTAAACGAAGACCTTGGTCCGCCATGTCGATCATAAAGGGCTATTGAGCATGTGCGGTGCCAGCTTTTGACCATAGCCTGTCTTAGACTGAGATGCTGAGTATTTCGGACCGCCGCTCGGCCGGTTTTACATTGCTTGAGCTGGCAATGACCATCGTCATTCTCGGTATTTTGTCGGCAACGGCATTACCCAAGTTTTTCGATCTGTCGGTTTATCAGGAACGAACCTTCTTCGACGATACCATCAATGCCATTCGCTACGCCCAAAAGTTGGCGGTGACGACCGGCTGCAATGTTCAAGTGCAAATCAGCGCCAATCAATTCGAATTGCGCCGTCCATCTGCGACGGATCGCAGCAAGTGCGCCTCAAACGTCGCCACCGATTTCGATCTAACGGTGGCTAGACCTGGCTCAGGAGAATCGACTTATCAGGGCAGTCAGACCGGTATTAATTTGATCGACACGACCTTTTATTTCACGGCCAAAGGCGACGCATCCGCCGACCAGCAAATCAGTGTCGGTAGTAACGGCAAACAAATCAGCGTGGTTAAAGACACCGGCTTTGTGTATGACAGCTCATCTTAAACCATATGCGAAAATCCATTATCAACGGCAAATCGGCGTTACGCTGATAGAGTTGATTCTATCGATGCTGATAATCAGTATCGGACTGCTAGGCGTGTTATCGGTGATTAATCTAACCGTTAGCCACAGCGCGAACCCGGTGCTACAGCATCAAGCCATCGCGATAGCGGAATCCTATCTGGAGGAAATTTTACTCCAAGCCTACAGCGGTGGAAGCACTAGTGCCAGAGCCGACTACGACGATGTCGATGACTATAACGGCCTGGGCGACGTTGGTGTGCATGATCAACAAGGCAATGCAGTTGCCGGCTTATCGCAATATAACGTCACAGTCTCGGTATCGGCCGCCACTGCGTTAACCGACGGCGTAAATGCCAAACAAATAACCGTTACCGTTGATGGTCCAGGCGTTAGCGATTTGCGTTTGGTGGGTTATCGAACCGAGTACTGATATGCGCCGCGCTAATCTAGGCTTTACCCTAATCGAGTTAATTACAGTGCTGGTCATTATCGGCATTCTGGCGGCAATGACGACCGACATTATTACCCTGCCGGTGAAAAGCTATCTCGATCTGGAGCGCCGCACCACACTAGTCGATAACGCTGAATCGGCGCTTCGGCTGATGCAACGCGACATTCGCCGCGCCCTGCCCAACAGCATCCGCATAGCCGGCGGCGGTACAACACTAGAGCTTTTGCATATCAGCGAAGGCGGCCGTTATCGAGCAAAATTGGCAGCGGACGGCAGCGGCGACGTTCTGGACTTTACGACAAGCGACAATCGCTTCGATGTCATGGGCAGTTTGGAAAATACGCCGGCGGGAGAACTGGTTATTTACAACCTCGGCAGCGGCACTAGCGATGCGTATGCCGGCAGTAATCGCGCCACCTTAGACAACACGTCCACAACGACCGAGTTGATTCTAGGAACTGCCAAGCAATTTCCGCTGCAATCGCCGGCACAACGGTTTTTTATCGTCGATACCCCGCTGAGCTATCGTTGCGATCTGCTTGCGGGCACTTTATTGCGCTACAGCGGCTACAACATCACTGCCACACAAGTTAATCCGCCGACTGGTGCAAGCGGACAACTACAAGCCAACAATGTCAGTAGCTGCGATTTTGCCTATAGTTCGGCGACAGCGTCGCACTCCGGAATAGTTACACTGACCATCACCTTGACGGACAGCGCCGGAGAGTCGACCCGATTGATTAGACAAATCCATGTAGATAACGCGCCGTGAACCGACAAGGCGGATTCTCAATTGTGATGGCAACTTTTGTACTTGTAGTGCTGGGTCTGTTGGGTGCATATATGGTTAGGCTAAGCGCCCACCAAATTAGTACCTCCATCAACGCACTGCAAGGCGCTAGAGCCTATCAGGCCGCGCGCGCCGGCATCGAATGGTCGATTGCCCGGATTGCCAACGGCGGCAGTTGCACTGACCTAAACACCCAAACCGCGATGGTTTTTACCGGCCTTGACGGATTTTCGGTGAAAATAAACTGTAGCAGCCAGACATATTCCGAGGCTGACAAAACAGTAAATGTTTTTCGGATTAACGCCTTGAGTCAATTCGGTAGTTACAGCGATAACGACTATGTAGCAAGAGAAATAGAGACGTCTATTGTGAATTAGACAAAACGGTGCACCGATCTAAATCGTATTCAAGGGTTGAATCGATCTTTCACTTTACGCCCTTGCTTTAGAACCACGGAACAAATCATCAACCTGTCATCCTTACTTACTGCCCCATAGAAAAAAGTAACCGAAGGGTTAAAGTCGTCTCCTCAGATTAGAAGTAAACTGAATGCCTGAAAAAATGAGTTTCAATGGTTACACAATCGCCACCTTGATAGCAAATGGATAGAGTTCGGCATGATATTCTCGAAGCGTGTGTTTGGTTGCATCCAGGATGTCTGGATGATCGATCACCCGTTGACAAGGGGTTTGCAGCGAGTGGTATTTTTTTGATGAACTTGGCGCCATCCCGTTATTTTTTCTGACGTTTTGCATCGCTGGTGAACCAAATGCGTTTCAAGGGCTCTAGCAGCAACTTGGCTGGGTATTTCCGATTAGGGGCCAGCGCTTTGTGGGTGAAGTGGATGGCTTTATTTTTCGATTCAGTAAACGAATCGCGTACTTGCGGGCGTAACCGCCAACCCCGTAAACTCGTTCAGGATCGTTTATTTCGCCGCTCGATCACTTTTCGACAGCCTTAGGAGGGCTTGTAAGTAGACCCTGCGTTCGTGTTTTCCCATTGGTGTAATCCAATAGCGTGCGGTTACATTCAAAGTGAGGCTACGCCCCTCCTTTACCGAGGTCTTGAGTTACTTTTAATTTGAGGCAATTCTGGATAAAACTTAAAGTTGACACAACCCGACTATTTACTTATAATGGCCAAATTGCTTGCTCAAGCAGGTAATGCCGAGGTGGTGAAATTGGTAGACGCGCTAGCTTCAGGTGCTAGTAGGGGTAACCCTGTGGAGGTTCAAGTCCTCTCCTCGGCACCATTAATATCAGTAAAATCAATTGCTTACGATATTGATGATGTAATTTTGATGTAACGAAGTACTTATCCTCTTTGCTTTCTAGCAAAATCTTTAACCTCTTCAGGTAAATATTTAGGGTGACTTCCGGGATAAGGTTTTACCGGCCTTGGAAATCTTGGATGAGATTTAATCTCATGCGCTTTTGACTTACCAACCCCAAAGAAGTAGGCAATATCCTCTATATCCCAAAGCCTATCACCTTTTGCTTTGCCTTCGAGTGCAATTAGGATCTTTTGAAGCGTGTCTTTTATCGTCATTTGACTCGCCTTAATATTTCCATAGTTTACTTTTTGATATGGGCGACCCTCTCGCCTTTTGCCCACCAAGCGCTAAATTTCTATAACACTTGATGGACAGACGGTATTTCCTACAGGCTCGTTTTCAAACTGGTTTTACATACACAACACCGCTCTAATGATTTTTCACTGCCTACTATTATCAACACCGGTGAACTGCACTGATGGCATGAAAACATCAGCAACTGCTTATTCCTCAAATCTCGCGCCACCAACCACGCCGTGGTGAAATCTAGGTCGCCAGTGGGCAAGGAGATTTTAAAGAAGTCGAATGCCTGGATGACGTTATCGATGCCACCCTGCAGATTTTCGGTTTCAATTGATCGAAATATCTTGGCGAAGAGTGTGGCTTCCTTGTAACGCCGTCTGTTGTGTGTCAATCCACGAATCGACTCCTTGATCGGACCGGGATTGCCAGGGCGCCCAAGCAATTCTTTGTACGTTGCTTTTATCAAGTCCTTAGGAATAGCGGTTTCCCTGAGAATGACTGCAATTCTGGCTTGGCGCTGAATCAATTCAACAGCCAATTCATACTGTTTTAGCCTTTTGATCATCCTTGTGGCCTCCATTACTCGTCACCGCTTAAAGTCAGCAAAACATCAATACTGCTACGCTGCTTGGCATTGAGGTGCGCAAACAAATGATTTGACACTCTTGGCGCAAAGCATAGCCAGCCAGACTGGGCAATATGCTCAATATCTTCAAGAGACAAGCGTCCGATGGCATCGCGCAAATCCTGATCAGTAATGCCGAGCATGTATCTGGCGAACAACGGCTTATCGCGGCAAAGCTCACGGGCTTTGATAAGCCATAGACTGTTCAATGACACTATTTCCTGATCAGTGATCTGATCCTGTGCGCGCTCCAAACAATCGAAATAGTCATCCAATTCGCCCAAGGCAGACTGCATGATTCCGCCGATGTCGGCGGACAGGTTTTTTAGCTGCAACCATTGCTTCAAAAAGTCCGCGCCGAATTCGTTCGTTAATGGACACAATAATGCATGACAAAAATGCTGCGTCACTTGCCCAACATTCACAAAGTCGAGCGTTAAGGGTTGATGATTGAAAAAACATTCTCGCGCCAGTCGGGCTAAGTTTTTCCCTTCCGCCGCATCCAGTGTTGTTCGAGCATTGATAGATTGAACGAGTAAGTGCATTATGACTCTCCTTGGTCGTTAGAAACGGCCAAGACATATCGTCGAAGTTTTGCGCGCATTTTGTGAAAATGTCCGCGAAATTCGAGGTTGTCGGGTTATGCCCCCAGTTTCGGTTTGACAAACCGGACAATGGATAGGGTGTTGTTCTGTTGGCGCCGATTGAAGCTGAAACTGCCGGCAAATAAATCGATGCCACCGCAACCGGCGCTGAACGACGGCGGTACGAACGACACCAGATTGGTGTTGGTGATGCCGTTCCGCGCCACCAGACTGCCGCCGGTAATCACGCCACGGCGCTGTCCCAAATGCGCGGTTGGTGCTGTGAAATTGGTCATGGTGCCGAACATGCTATCCATTTCCTGTTGCAGGTCGGCATAGGCCGGAACGGAGCTCTCGACCAACAGAGTCAACACCAGCACCTGGCGATAGCGTATTGGCAGCGAAAACGAAGTCATGGCGTGCTCCCAAAATGTGCACTGCGTTGCAATGCCTGGATCAGTGATAGTGGCTCTTGAGTGACCGCAGGGCTGATGCTACCGGCTGCCGGCAATAGCATCGGCGTGTTACGAATGCCCTGAGTGGTTTGGTATTGCGAGGCATCGATCCAACCGGCTTCCTTGGCCGCCAGTAGAATCCGACCGGTGATTTCTTCCAGAGACAAGGCACCTTGCGCCAACGGTACGACTTGCTTGGGCGGCTTCATCAGGAACAGAGCCGGGGTTTGTTCGACACCCAACATCGCCGCCTGACCGTTATCCCGTTTAAATTGACTAAAAAAACCGTTCGGCATCGGTAATCCATCCAGCGACACGGGATAAATCTTGAATCCGTAGGCGTTTTCCAGCATGGCCAGAATCGGCGCCTGCACATGGCAATAGGGGCAATCGGATCGGAAGAAAAACAAAATACCGGCTTGGGCGGCAATCGCTTTCAAGGCGCGTTCGGCCACCACGCTGGCCTGATGATTGGCTTCATTGGCCGCATAGGTTGCCACCGGACGGCGCACGGTTTCATCGAGTTGCGGATCGGACATCACCACATAACGAGCGGCATTGGTAAAGCGCTCGGCTTTGTCCATCATCACCCGCTGCAGGTAATAAAACGCCGCGACATTCTCGGGACTGGGATCATCAATGGCCTGGTTCAGGTAATGTTCCAGATTTTGTTTCAACCAGGCTGAGGAGAGCGGTTGGGGTTGGTTCGCCGCCGTGGATTTCGGTTCTGAAGCCGGTTTTTCCGAAGCCTTTGCCTCGGTCTTGGTCAATTCCGGAACCGGATCAGGTCGTTTTTCAGGTTGGATGTTCTTGACCGGTTCCGGCAACACTTCATACCAAAACCACCCGCGCTGCTTGTCTTCGAAATACGACATGGTAGGCGACTGAACAGCCTCTTCCCCGCAGACAACCGATGTCTGTAGCGACAGCATGAGCAGGAATGGAAGCAAGCCGTTTTTTGGGTTCATAGCCCAATTGTCCACTACGCCCCTGATCCGGTTGTTTGCGAAAACTCGCTAATTTTTGATCTTTCGCAAGTTGGGTCAAAAAAATTGCGCTTTAAACGCCTGAATCAATGAAAACGGCGAAAACACCGACTTTTCATGGAAGGCCGTCAAACGCGGCGCATTAAAATCCAGCGCGCTCGATCAAGATAACGATGAAAAAGCCTAGTGACATTTGCGTGACGATCACCTTGGAGTGTCTGGGCCGGCGGGCGCAGTCGGGGGGAATCGGCGAGATTATGGCCGCCCTATACAGGGTTTTTCGCCCAATGTTCATACAGGGAAATGACCGACGATTAGACGTTCATCAAGGCCTGACAAGCCGTTGATTCGATGAGACCTTTCGTTAAAAAAACTTCTTAGGCTTTTGACTCCGAATTTGACTTGCGCTGAACACGTTATTTTTTTCAAAAAAAGTCACTAGGTTTTTGAGACGAAAAAACCTGTGGTTAAGAATAGGTTTTTGACATGAATCCGATAAGCGAACCGAATGATCAAATGGCGTATGCCGATGAACGGGTGATTGAATGGCTGGCAGCTAACGTTGAAAGTCTGCATGGCCAGGCACGCATGCTGGTCGATGATTATTGGCGACGAGCGGGCCAGGAACGCAAAAAATATCCGGCATCTCAACGCGGCAGGCTGGGGGTTCGAATCCGGCGCAGGGAGAGCGCTTATTCTTTCACGATCGAGTGGTTTTTGATTGCGTCGTTGTCGATCGACGGCCAAACCCAAACGGTCACGCAATACCTCAAAAAGGGCAAAGGCTACAGCTATCCCTTGCAGCACGTTCTGAAAAAAGAACCCGACTGGGAGGCCTCACTGGTGGAGGAATTTGAAACCGAGTTTGCCGACCTGCGCAAACAAGTGGATTTATTGGGCAAGTTTCGAGATGCCTTTCATCGCTGTCGGCGGGAATTGCGTGAAGGTATGGATTAAAGTGCCTTGTCGGCTAAGACCGGACATGAATCCCGAAGTTATCCACAGGGGCGAAGCCCCTTATAAAGATTAAAAAAAGATTATAGATAGATTAGCAAGCGATTTTGGGTGCAGTTGAAATTCGCTACAGCCCTCGTCTGATATGGCCTGTAGCGATTTCGAAAAATGGGTCAGGCGTTAGTCGAATGCCGTGTGTTTTGTCAGCCGAATGCCGTGCTTTGCGTTAGCCGAATGCCGTGGGGTGTCAGTCGAATGCCGTTACTCTGTTAGCCGAATGCCGTGCCTCTGTCAGTCGAATGCCGTGTGCCCGTTAGCCGAATGCCGTGTCGGGGTGGCATCGACAGGGCCAAAAGGGCGTCAGTCGAATGCCGTGCCTTTTTGCTCAGGATTGCCTGAGTTCAAGATGCCGTTTTTGCGTTGGTGTCGGTTGCTTTTTGACCTTGACGACATCCTCATCGATCTCGAACCCCTCCAAAGCCCCGATACCGACCAAGGCTTGCAAGGCTTTCCGCATCCTGAGCTTGAAATCCCTGGGATTTTGGGTGCTACTGCCACTCAGTTGGTAGAGCGTTTGCAATTTCAACGGATATGGCGCCGCATGCGATGACAAAAAGCCATGCAGCCATAACGCCAGGGGGTGCTTACGCAGCTGCTGGCGCTGCTCGAATTCGATATGGGTGTAGCCGTCCTCGAACAACCGTAACATCGACTCGGTGAGTTCTACCACATAACGCTGGGTTGCCTCGTCACGGTGATAGCGCAGGAAACCTTTTTCGCCAAAGGTGTGTCGGCCGTGGTAGGTGATTTCGACGAAGGCACCACCCAGACGAGCCATGGATTCTTTCAGCCATTCGTGCTGACTTTTTCCGGTACATCGCCCCAGGGCCGTCAGCAACGCATGGGCGCTGAAGGTGACACTAAAGCCCGGTATTTGCATTCTGGACAGATGCACGATCTGCATCCAGACGTCCAAATCCGACTGATTGAGCTGTACTCCCAAGTAACGGACTTCGATACCGTCGACAGCCGCCAGTAAGGTGCGCTTTTTGTAGGCCATCCGTTCATTACCCTGAACGCCTGCAAACAGCGCGCTACGCAAACAGGCATTCGGCGTCCCTCGCATGCCGGCAGGCCAGCTAGGAATGGTGTCTAAGGGCTCAATGCGTCGAGGCTGGGCTTTCTTGCGATCGGTCAACGACTGGAAGCGCTCGGTGAGGTTGGTCAATGAGGTTGCAGTGTTTTGCATCATAGCCACCTCACTTTTTCAAGCTGCGGGGATCGCACTGCCGCGTTGGATCGGTCGGCGGCAGAGGGGTTTTCTCGACCCATTCGCGCTCTGCTTCCGTCAGATCGAGTTGGTGATGGCAGTATTTGCGCCAGGCGCGTTCTACCTCCAGGGGATCCGGTGCAGCAGGGTTTTCATCGTGGCCGGAACCCTCGACGGCGGAATCGGTTGCCGTCGACCACACCGGATCCTCGCGCCTGATCACATGTTCGATGGACGACGTACACCATGCCGAGCCGCCCAAACGACTGGGTTGCCGGGTAACATCCAGACGCCACCGCGACTCGAATGCAGTGATGGGCATCAGGGAGTCAATAACGGTTTCGCTGACTTGATCAGATGGTGTTTGTAAGGTGCTGCAACCCACGCTGATCAAGGCGGGGAAAATAGCAGCAATCGGGGCGATGCGGATGTTCATGTCGTCTCCAAAGAAATAAGAAGACTCGACACAGTAAGCACTATTTTTTGGGGAGCGTTTGCGAAAGCTCGATAATTATGCGTTTTTCGCAGATTGACTCAAAAAAATGACTGGCATGATAGCCGGTCATGAAAATCACGCTTTCACCGTTCTCGATTCCTTGGCTGCAACGTTTGTTCGTTGCCAGCAAACCTGCGCCTGAGCTAAGCCCGGTCAGCCAGGAGGAAGAGATCCCGCGTTACCCGCCGTTCATGAAAGGCTTGCCGGCCGCGCCGGTGGCCCGCATTCTCGGTACACAAACCGAGTTGATCCAGGCTATTGAACAGGCTTTGGCATGTCCGGAATCGCTGTTTCAGGGCATCGTGCTGCCGGTGATCGCGCGTTATGCGGCATTCAGCCATCTGCTGCCGGCGTCGGAATCCCATCATCACCGAGGCGCCGGCGGTTTGTTTCGGCATGGGTTGGAGGTCGCTCACTGGGCGGCTTTGACATCCCAGGACTGTCTGTTTGCCACCGATGCCACGCCGAAAGCGCGTAAATCCTTAGAACCGCGTTGGCGGTTGGCTGTCTGTTTTGCCGGTTTGTTGCATGACATCGGCAAGCCGGTATCGGACATAGCCGTCACGGATAGACTGGGTGAACATACCTGGAATCCTTGCGATGAAAACTTGACCGATTGGGCTGCGCTACATCACATCGATCGTTATTTCTTACGCTGGCGAGAGCATCGGCATAAGCGCCATGAGCAGTTCTCGGCCCTGGTCATCGAGCGGGTATTGACGCGGGAAGCACGCGCCTACATTCTGGCACCCGGTCCTGACATCATGCAGGCCATGCTGGAAACCATCCACGGTCTGGATCTCGGCTCGAAATGCTATTCGCTGGTCATGGCGGCTGATTGCCTGAGTGTGGAACGGGATTTAAAAGCCCACTATCATGGTATGGAATCGGCCATGGGCATGCCGGTTGAACGCTATCTGTGTGACGCCATGCGCCGATTGGTCAAATCCGGCCATTGGCTAGCCAACGAAAAAGGCGCCCGGATCTGGCGTTTCCAGGACGGTCTGTATATCGTTTGGCGCACAGCCGTCAAAGAAATTCTGAACCTGCTGGACAAGGATCACATCCCCGGCATTCCCCGTGATGAAGATACCCTGGCCGATATTTTGATCGAGCGCGGGCTCGCTATTCCTAAAACCTTGCCGAACGGCGGACGGTTTCGATATTGGCATATGCAAACTGAAACCCTGAATGGCAGTTTGTTCATGTTGCGCCTGGCATCGATCGAGCTGGTGTATAGCGGAGAGCCGCCCGTGGCGGTGGACGGCATGGAAGTTGGTGATCAGCCGGAGTCTGCGCCTGCTAACCTAGCCAGCGCCCATTCCCAATCCGTTAGAAAACCGGCTGCCGACGCAGGTGGAGGCAAGCGGCGAAAAGCCAAGGAATCTGACAGCACGGTCAAGACCGCTATCGCTGAGCCTACTGTTGCGCAAGTCGCTGAGCCCTTCATACCGGCGGATTTAGCTGCTATGTTGGCCATGGATTCTCAAATTGACAGCAGTCTGTGCGATCTTTCCGGACATGCGACTGAAGATGTGGACAACAAAGGCTTGGAAGACAAACCGCCAAATTCGCCAATCTCAGGTTTGGTGAGCACGATTGAAGCGGTAACCCCATCCATGGCGCGCCCCCAGGCCGAGCCAGCGCATACCGATCTCGCTCGACAATGGCTGGAAGCCCAAGGCCTGGCCGGCCAATGGCTGATTCAACTGGCTGGTATTGTTTTGTCTGAACAATGGCAATGGGGGACTGATCTGTTGGATCATAAAGACCAATGCTTGCTCGGTTTTCCTCGAACAGCGGATGCCCTGCAACTCGAAGCCAATCACTTCATCAAAATCCTGGACGAAAAAGGCTGGATAGTGACTGACGTACTCTCGCCCATGCGCAAAGTCCGAGAGATCGAAAAAATCCGCGGCCTGCTACTCGCCGGCGAACCGAGCGCCATGTTCAAACGGCTGTTAGCAAGCACGTCCGAGCCCATCGCAAGCTTAGAGTCAAAGCCAGCCGTTCCATCGGTAGCCGTCGGCCGGAACAGTGTCCCCAAAGCAAAACGTCCACCGGCGACAACGGTAAAGCAGACCGAGCAATCATCACCGCCGCTGAGTCAGGCATTGGTAGAGAATGAGCCTGCCACTAAACCATCACCGATTGTCGTACCAGCGCCGGATAATACAACACCAACGCCACCGTTTCGCCCCCCAGCAAGCGGCAAAATATTCAACCCGAATCATCCGCGCCACGATCTGAATCCAGCGCGACCAAAACACAAAACCTCCGACAAGTCATCGAACACTGGATGGACGAGTTATTGCAAGCCGCGCCGCATCTGCCATCAGACGGAACCGACGCGGCATGGCTTGATGTGGAGGATCAGTCGATTGAGACCTTGCTGCGAAACACGCCCGGCTTGACCCGCACACAGTTGATGCGTGCGCTGGGTAGCCATGCCGATTTTCGAAGTATCGGTGCCGTTTTGCAAATGCGGCATACCCGATGAAATCCGATTACGACTACCAGTTTCCCTGGCGGCCAATTTTCGAGGTGTATGCCATCTCGGGTTGGTTGGGTGGTGCCGAATTGGCGTATTGGACCAGTCGTTGGTCGGGCTTGCCGCACGAACCCTTCGATTGGTTGATGACGGCGTGCGGAGTGATGGCGTGTTGGCGGTTGTCACCGGCATTGAGTCTTTGGTACCGCAAACGCCGATTGCGCCAGTTTCGCTTCCAATACCTGGATGCAGAGAAGCTTGTAGCGATGGTGAAGCATCATCCCGAGGCCTTGTGGTTCGGCTGGGGT
>NZ_JANIBL010000026.1 GCF_024505055.1 Methylomonas rosea | reverse complement strand
GGCCTGCCTGCTGCGCTTTCGGCCCATCCTGATGACCACGCTGGCGGCCTTGCTGGGCGCCCTGCCCTTGATGCTGGGCAGCGGCGTCGGCTCGGAATTGCGCCATCCCTTGGGGATTAGCATGGTCGGCGGCCTGTTGCTCAGTCAATTGCTGACGCTGTACACCACGCCGGTGATCTACTTAAGCCTGGATCGGCTGGCCCGCAAGCTGCGCGGCGAGTCAGAAGCGACTTTAGCGGATCAATGAACCTCTCGGCGCTGTTCATCTACCGCCCAGTTGCCACCACTCTGCTGACCCTGGGTTTGGCGCTGGCCGGTATCATCGCCTTCCTGCAACTGCCGGTCGCGCCCCTGCCGCAAGTGGACTTCCCGACTATTTCAGTATCCGCCAATCTGCCCGGCGCCAGCCCGGAGACCATGGCCGCCACGGTCGCCACCCCGTTGGAACGGGCGCTGGGCCGCATCGCCGGCATCACCGAAATGACTTCGGCCAGTGCCTTGGGATCGACCCGGATCACCTTGCAGTTTGATTTGAATCGTGACATCGACGGCGCGGCCCGCGATGTACAAGCGGCGATCAACGCCGCCAGCAGTTTGTTGCCCAGCAATCTGCCCAATCGGCCCAACTACCGCAAAGTCAATCCGGCCGATTCGCCGATTCTGATTCTGGCATTAACCTCCACCACCCTCAGTCGCGGCCAGATGTATGATGCCGCCTCGACCATCTTGGCGCAAAAAATCAGCCAGCTGCCCGGCATCGGTCAGGTCAATGTCGGCGGCAGTTCCTTACCGGCAGTGCGAGTAGAACTGAATCCCGGCGCATTGGCGCAATACGGGATTGGCCTGGATCAGGTGGCCAAGGCTATCAATGCGAGCAATGCCAACCGGCCGAAAGGCACCCTGGAAAATGGTGAGCGGCATTGGCAAATCCACGCCAACGATCAGGCCGAACACGCCGCCGACTATCTACCGCTGATCGTGGCCTACCGCAACGGCGCAGCGGTGCGCATCGCCGACTTGGGTACGGCGGTCGATTCGGTGGAAGATTTGCGCAGCACCGGTCTGAAAAACGGCCAACCGGCGGTATTGCTTATCGTCAACAAGCAGCCCGGCGCCAATATCATCGATACCGTCGAACGCGTCAAAGTCATGCTACCGCAATTGCGGGCGCTGCTGCCGGCGGCAATGGAATTGTCGATTACCTCCGACCGCTCGCAAACCATCCGCGCTTCGGTCGATGAAGTCGAGCGCAGCCTGTTGATCGCCGTGGTGCTGGTGATTCTGGTGGTCTTGTTGTTTCTGCGCCGGCTGCGCTCGACTTTGATCCCGATTATCGCCGTGCCGGTATCGCTGATCGGCGCCTGCGCGGTGATGTATCTATGCGATTACAGTTTGGACAATCTGTCGTTGATGGCTTTAACCATCGCCACCGGCTTCGTGGTGGATGACGCCATCGTGGTGCTGGAAAACAGCAGCCGGCATATCGAAAATGGTGTGCCGCCGTTCCAGGCGGCGTTGCGCGGTGCCGGCGAAGTCGGTTTTACCGTGCTGGCGATGAGCTTGTCGCTAATCGCGGTGTTCACGCCGATTCTGTTGATGGGCGGCATCGTCGGCCGGCTGTTTCGGGAGTTTGCCGTGACCTTGTCGGCGGCGGTGCTGGTGTCGCTGGTGGTGTCCTTGACCGTGACGCCGATGCTGTGCGCGCGCTGGCTGGAACCGGAAGCACAACGCCGGCCCAACCGCTTGTCGGCTTGGATTGAAGCGCAGTTCCAGCGCCTGCATGACGGCTACCGCCGCAGTTTAGGCTGGGCCCTTCACCACCCCAAAGTGATGCTGACAGTATTGTTGGCTTGCATCGGTTTGAATGTTTATCTTTACATCATCGTCCCGAAAGGCTTTTTCCCGGTGCAGGACAATGGCCGGCTCAGCGGCACGATCCAGGCCGACCAGAGTATTTCTTTCCAGGCCATGCAGACCAAGTTGCACGATTTTGTCGATATTTTACGGCAAGACTCGGCCGTGACTGCGGTGGTCGGCTTTGCCGGCGGCATGCAAAACACCAATTCCGGTTTGATGTTTGCGGTGCTGAAACCGCCCGAGCAGCGCGACGCACCGATAGCCGAAATCAGCCAGCGGCTGCGGGAAAAACTGGCCGACGAACCCGGCGCCAGCCTGTTTTTACAGCCGGTGCAAGATTTACGTATCGGCGGCCGCGGCTCGGCGGCGATGTACGAGTTTGCCTTGCAATCCGAAGACCTGAGCCTGCTGCGGGAATGGACGCCCAAAATCGTCGCGGCGCTGCGAAAACGGCCGGAACTGACCGACGTCAACACCAATCAGCAAGACAAGGGCCGGCAGATTTCATTAGAGGTGGATAGAGACAAAGCTTCCAGTTTGGGCGTCAGTCAGGCGGCCATCGATACGGCGTTGAACAATGCCTTCGGCCAACGTCAGGTCTCGGTGATTTACAAACCGCTGAACCAATACCGGGTGGTGATGGAACTGGCGCCGGAATACTGGCAAGACCCGCGCACCCTGCAACAACTTTACGTCAGCGCCAGCAACGGCAAGCAGATCCCATTGGCAACGCTGGCCAGCTTCCGGACCAGCAATGCGCCGCTGACCGTCAATCATCAAGGCCAGTTTGCCGCCGCCACCGTGTCGTTTAATTTAATGCCCGGCACCTCGCTGTCCGCCGCCACGCAACTGATCGAGCAAACCCTGCGCGACCTGGGTACGCCGGCGGCGGTGCGCGGCAGCTTCCAGGGTTCGGCCAAGGCATTTAAGGAATCGCTGAATAACCAACCCTGGCTTATTGCCGCCGCGCTGTTGAGCATTTACATCGTGCTGGGCATGCTCTACGAAAGCTACATTCATCCCCTAACGATCTTATCCACCCTGCCCTCGGCCGGCGTCGGTGCTTTGCTGGCCTTGCTGGCCTGCGACACCGAATTCAGCATCATCGCCTTGATCGGGGTGATTTTGCTAATCGGCATCGTCAAGAAGAACGCGATCATGATGATCGATTTTGCTTTGGACGCCGAACGTCACCATGGCCTGAGCGCCGAGGAAGCGATATTCCAAGCCTGTTTATTGCGTTTTAGGCCGATCATGATGACCACGCTGGCGGCGATGCTGGGCGCACTGCCTTTGGCTTTGGGCTCGGGTTACGGCGCGGAACTGCGCCAGCCATTGGGGATTTCCATCGTCGGCGGTTTGATTTTCAGTCAATTGCTGACGCTGTATACCACGCCGGTGGTTTATCTGTATTTGGATGGTGTAAGCGCCTGGGGCCGCCGCTTGTTTCGACAAAACCAAGATAGCCGGCAGTCTGAATAACTTGGTCAGCAATTCAAGAAGCAGCCGGCTGTGCCGTGCCACGCTTGAGCGCGTCGGCTTGCAACAAGCTTAAAAATTCGTCTTTAGGTACGGGCCGGCTGAATAAATAGCCCTGAAATAAGCCACAGTGATGTTGTTTCAATAACTCAAGTTGCACTGCGGTTTCCACGCCCTCGGCGATGGTCTCCATACCCAAGCCGTCGGCAAGCGCCAGAATTGCACGGACGATGGCCGCGCTACTGCCATCGGTTTCCAGCTGCCGGACAAACGATTGATCGATCTTCAGCACGTCCAGCGGTAGCTCTTTTAGATAGGATAGCGACGAAAAGCCGGTACCGAAATCGTCCATGGACAAGGTAAGTCCTAGTTCTTTCAAATGATGCATGCGTTCGATACACGCTTTGATATCGCCGATAGCCACCGATTCCGTAAGCTCCAGTTCGATGAACTTCGGGTCCACGCCGGTTCTGTTCAACACCGCCGCGATTTTCTCGACTAATTCCGGGTGCTTAAAATCGACAGCGGAAAGATTCACGGAAATCCGCAACGGCCCGAGGCCTTGTGCGTGGCAAGCATTAACCCACAAGCAGGTTTGCTCCAACACCCAATCGCTGATTTCCACGATCAAACTGGTCTGCTCGGCCAGCGGGATGAATTTGGCGGGCGAGATCATGCCCAACTCGGTGTGCCGCCAGCGGATCAAGGCTTCGGCACCGACAATATGCCCGTCCCAATCGACCTTGGGTTGGTAGAACACCAACAATTCATTTCTACCGATTGCACCGCGTAACTCTTGTTCCAATTTGATATTTTCCAAGGCCGCCGCATTCAGCTCCGGCGAATAAAACCGGAAATTGGCGCGCCCCTCGCTCTTGGCGTGATACATGGCAGCGTCGGCATTCTTCAGTAAATCCTGCACGTTGTCGGCATCGTCGGGAAACAAGGCAATACCGACGCTCGTGGTTACAGTCATCGGCAGACCTGCCACCGTGACGGGTTGCTTCAGCGCGGTAAGGATTTTTTCAGCAACGGCGCTGACGAACGCAGCCGGATTATGCTGAGTATGCAATTCACCGATCACGATCACGAACTCGTCGCCGCCCAATCTGACCACCAGGTCGGTGGCTCTGACGCAATTCAGGAAAATGCCCGCCACCTGGCGCAGCAATTCGTCGCCAGCCGAGTGTCCCAAGGAATCGTTGACGTTTTTGAAGCGGTCCAAGTCCATAAAAAACACCGCCAGCTGCGCGTCATCGCGTCTGGCCCGCGCCAATTCTTGCCCCAGTCTGTCATGCAGCACCAAGCGATTGGGCAGCCCGGTCAATGAATCGTAATGGGCATGCTGGTACAACTTCTCTTCCCAGGCGGCATTGGACAGCGCGACGGCGATGCGGTCGCCAAAGCTGATTGCCGCGTTGCGCGATTCCGGTGGAATCTGTTTAGGAGCCTGATAACCCAGGCAAATAATCGACGCCAACGTGCCATTAACATGAACGGGTACGACCAAATAACGCCAGGCACCGGAAACGCCGAGCACATGCAAATACTCGGACATTTGCTCGTCATCGTTACCAATCTCGATGGCGCCATTTTGCAGGTCGCGCAAATCCGCCACATCCTGTTGGTTCAAAATCACCGGCTCCGACAATATTTCGCTATTTTGTCCACGGCGTCGCACGCGAATGTCGTTGGCGATACCGATATCGGGATTGATGACAGCGATGGAAATCAAATCGCAAAACAATATGCTGGGCAAGCGATTCAGCGCAGTGTCGATAATATCTTCGGCATTTAACGCGGAGAGAATATTGCGGTCGATTTCCGCCATGGTGGCGAGAATATTGAACTGGCTGCGCAAGCGGCGCGTCATTTCGTTAAACGAATCCGCCAACTCTTCAAATTCGTCATCACTATCAATAGTGACGCGGCATTCCAGATCGCCCTCGGCGACCCTATGGGTGCCTAGTATCAGGCGTTCGAGCGGGGTCAGATATTTAACAATTAAGCGGCTGCTCAAATACACGACAATTAGCACCGCAAGCAGGATGACCGGCGGGTAAATTGCACTAAATTGCCTAATTGCCCTGAATGCCAGCGATTCAGGCTGGCTTTGTACGATGATCAAGTCCGGACCGAAAAACAGGGTTGCGACCGGCAGCTTCCAATACGCGCCGAGATACGCTTCTTCGTCTTTTTGCCACGAGAAGCGGCCGCTATTGGCTTGCGCGACTTGCGCTCTTAGCTCGGGGGAAGGATCGAAGTCTTGCTCCAGCGCGAACAACATCTGCACCGAATCGGCAGCCATCACCCACAGCAGGTTGTTGGGATCGATAGTTTCGGAATTCCATAACAACTCGGGTTTCAACTCGGCCATCAGGATGCCGGCTTTCGGCGAATTTTCGACCAGATTGATAGCCATCCATAAGCGGCTATCCTCAAGCCGTTGCCCATTAACCGGTTTCAGAAGCGTTTTGCCGGCTACAATCTGTGCGAGTTCTTCTGCCGTCAGCACCGGTATCGCCGCGTTGTCTTGGGACAATGTGGCTGGTTGACCATCAGCCTGGAGCACGGCTAACCCGGTGAACTGGCCTTGCAGCCATTGTTCGCCGGCCAGCGCGACCGGCTTATCATTCTTGTTGGATTTATGAATTTTCAACGCTGCCAGTCGCAGAGAACTTTCGGCAAACAACAAGCGACTGACCAGTCCATAGGCGTAATCCTTGCAACCTCTTTGCAAGGCCTTGGCCGTCTGTTCTTGCAGCTGCTGCTTCACTTGTTGAAAGGAAAGGACACCCAGAATGCCAATAGGAATCAGCGCGGCCAGTACGAAAGAAAACAGAATGCGGCGGGCAACCTTACTGCCGCTTAAAGATAGCCTGCGATCCATCGTTAAGAGTTCACTCAGAAATCCGCAGCCAGACCGACGAAACCGCCGTCGCGGGCCAGGATAATATCGTCCAGACTGTCCTTCTGGCTAATCTGTTTTTTGGTGACACCATCCTTGCCCAAGCTGTACAAGTCGTACTTGGTGTTGATCGGGTTAAGCGCATGATCCTTGCGGACCGCACCCATGGTCCCAGGACCGCCCTCGATGATATTCAAATAGACGTATGCGCGGCCCCAAGGGTCCATACCGTTGTTCGGCAGAGCCGAGGTGATGTCGCTAAGCGCTTGCGGATAGCGAAACTCGCGGGTGTAGTACCGTTCGATTTCCATCTGTATGGCTAACAGATAGCTAACGGCAAGGTCGTTCCTGGTTTTGTCTATGTAGCCGTTGTAGGCAGGTATTGCAATTGCGGTCAATACCGCCACAATAGAAACCGCTAACAGCATTTCCATCAGCGTGAACCCCCATCCTGCAGTATTTTTTCTGTACATTTATTCCAAGACGCTAGAGAAACTTTGTATCCATGGCTTAGCCAGCCGCAAGAATCCGGACGATCACTCCCATGAACAAATCATTCCATCGCAATCGTCGGATTCCTCATTTTAGCAGGATTGCGCGAGATGTCCGGTTATGTGAATTACCCTAGCGTTTGTCATTAGCAAATCCCTTTTGCAATACGCCTTGCTGATAATATTTTTTGATGTCGATGTTGTAATCCTGGGCTTTGACAATGCCTTTGATAGTCAGCACTTTGCCGTGTTCGTCCAGCAACATGTCCGCAAGATTGACTATTCTTTCCGGGATCCGCTGTTTTTGGGCATCGAGCAACATGATGACTTTCGGCCGCAGCTTCTGCAATTCGTTCACTTCCACCACAATCGCGATGTAACCGTTGGTCATCATGACGATGCTGCCGGGCGGATAAACCCCCAGACATTCTATAAATTTGATCACCAAGCGCTCGTCCAGCTGAGAGCCAGCCATATTTGCCAGGATATTGGTCGCCTCCAGGTGAGTGCGACCTTTCTGATACACCCTGTCGCTGGTGATGGCATCGTACATATCAACGATGGTGACCATTCTGGTAAATAGCGAAATACCTCTTTCGCCGATTTGTCGGGGATAACCCTTGCCGTCCAGGGTTTCATGATGAGAATACGCGGTGTCTATCGCACCTGGATACATTTGGTCGCTGGATTTCAGCAGTTCGTAGCCCAACGCGGCATGCGAGCGCATAATCAATAATTCATCCGGCTCCAGCTTACCCGGCTTATTCAGGATATCCAGAGGCACTAACATTTTACCCATGTCGTGCATCATCCCGCATAAACCGACGTTGTTCAGGTTGGCGACGGAAAAATTCAGGTAGCGGCCCAGCACAATGGCCAACGCGCAGACGTTCAAGCTGTGTTGCGCGGTGTATTTGTCTTTGTTTTTTAGCTGATTCAGCCACAAAAAAGCATCCGGCGAATGCAAAATACTGTTGACGCATTGCGCGACCGCTTCTTTGGCGGCCTTGGTATCTATGCCTTCGCCATTGGTGATGCGCTCCATGAAATTGGATACCAACTGTCCAACTTCTATATGAACATGTTCGGCGCGGGCGAACTCTTTCTCGAAAACGCTTAGTTTGGGCGGCGGCGGCGCGCCAAAATCGATATTACTTTCGCTCAGCAAGCTGTCTTGCGCGGTTTTAGTTTGGACCGGGCGCTTTCTTTTGCGGGTGGCGTCGATGTAGACATACTGGCAAACGTCTTTTACCGCGCGGATATCTGCTTCGTTTTCCAGTTCAAATCCTTGAAACAGGAACGGGCTCTCCAGCCAAGGCCGGTCCAATTCGATGACGTACATGCCGACGGTCAACTGGCTAACCGGCGTGTAGATCCGCTGATTGACATCAAAGGAATCGTCTTTCTTCGCCTCATTTTTCCGCTTGCGGCGGAAAGGCCACCAATTCTTAAAGAACATACAAAGACACTATCATTAATAAATATGAGAAATACAACACGGGTAACCGTTCCCTGATAAAAAATGCAGCTGTAAACAGGCGCTTACATGGCCCATGATAAAACCGGGTACGCGTCTCCCTATACTCGGCGCGTAAGATTGACATCCATTATAGAGCCTGTAGCCGATTATTCTCCGAGGTCGTCCGTGCAAAACGACAAATACCCATTGTAGGCAAGCCCAATCCATACACAGTGTGTCCTCAAACCGCGATCAACAGACTCGCTGCAAGCGATTAATCCGCCCTCACTGTGGCATTCATACCGGCGAAAGCGCGAGCCGTTCAGACCGCGCGGCAAATCCATTGTAACAACTGGGCTCCCGCCTGCACGGGAGTGACAACGTTTAAAGGCCCGGCTCATATTCCAAGGCCGAAATGCGCCTGCCCCCCTCCCAATACAAAAACCCCGCGTTTTATGTTGGTTAGATAACAGGCCTTACAAAGAATGTTGCTAATCCGACTATCCAAAAAGCCGGAAATATTATTTTTTATCTATATTTTTCAATGACTTGAACAATATTAAAACTTTGGCACGGCCATTGCTGTTATCAGGTTGTTATTAACAACACCTACTCAAGAGGAGAAGATCATGGCGAGATTACGTCAATGTGCTATTTACGGTAAAGGTGGTATCGGTAAATCTACCACCACGCAAAACCTGGTTGCTGGCTTGGCAGAGCTTGGCAAAAAAGTAATGATCGTCGGCTGCGACCCTAAAGCCGATTCTACTCGTTTGATCCTGCATGCGAAAGCGCAAAACTCTATCATGCAAATGGCAGCTGACGCTGGCAGCGTTGAAGATTTGGAACTGGAAGACGTATTGAAAGTGGGTTACCGCGACATCAAATGCGTTGAGTCCGGCGGTCCAGAGCCAGGCGTTGGTTGTGCTGGCCGTGGTGTTATCACCGCGATCAACTTCTTGGAAGAAGAAGGCGCTTACACCGAAGACCTCGACTTCGTATTCTACGATGTATTGGGTGACGTTGTTTGCGGCGGTTTCGCGATGCCAATTCGTGAAAACAAAGCACAAGAAATTTATATCGTTTGCTCAGGCGAAATGATGGCTATGTATGCTGCCAACAACATCGCTAAAGGTATCGTGAAATACGCTAACTCAGGCGGCGTACGTTTAGCCGGCTTGATCTGCAACTCGCGTCAAACAGCTCGTGAAGACGAACTGATTATGCAATTGGCAGAAAAAATGGGTACTCACATGATCCATTTCGTACCACGCGACAACGTTGTACAACGTGCGGAAATCCGCCGTATGACTGTTATCGAGTACGAACCACAAGCTAAACAAGCGCAAGAATACCGCGACTTGGCTAACAAAATCATCAACAACACCAATCTGGTCATCCCAACTCCAATCACTATGGACGAACTGGAAGACCTGTTGATGGAATTTGGCGTCATGGAAGAAGTTGACGAAAGCGTTGTCGGTATCACCGCAGCGGCAGAAGCCACAGCTTAATCAGTATGTAAGTTGGGTTGGCCGTTAGCCGACCCAACTTGCTTTTGCATTGTTCCTAACAGGTCTGTGGGGGATTACCCACGACTACCAGGAGGATTTCATCATGGCAGCCATGACAAGAGAAGAGACCGAAGCGCTTATTCAAGAAGTGCTGGAAGTCTATCCCGAAAAAGCCAAAGCTGATCGCGCCAAACATTTGGCCATCAACGATCAAAGCTTGGAAAAATCAAATAAATGTATTACGTCCAACCGTAAATCCCTACCAGGTGTTATGACCATCCGTGGTTGTGCTTATGCCGGTTCCAAAGGGGTGGTTTGGGGTCCTATTAAGGACATGATCCATATTTCACACGGCCCTGTCGGTTGCGGACAATATTCCCGTGCCGGTCGCCGTAACTATTACGTGGGTACCACAGGCGTCAACACCTTCGGTACGATGAACTTTACTTCGGACTTTACCGAAAAAGACATCGTCTTCGGCGGCGACAAAAAACTGGCCAAGTGTATCGACGAAATCGAATTGTTGTTCCCATTGAACAAAGGTATCTCGATTCAATCCGAGTGCCCAATCGGTCTGATCGGCGACGACATCGAAGCGGTTTCCAAAGTTAAAAATAAAGAACACAACAAAACCATCGTGCCTGTACGTTGCGAAGGTTTCCGCGGTGTTTCGCAATCGCTGGGTCACCATATCGCCAACGACGCAATCCGCGACTGGGTCTTGGAAAACCGTGACGGCGACGAAAGCTTCCCAACCACTCCGTACGACGTAGCCGTCATCGGCGACTACAACATCGGCGGCGATGCTTGGGCATCACGGACTTTGTTGGAAGAAATGGGTCTGCGCGTCGTTGCCCAATGGTCCGGCGACGGCACCATTGCCGAGATCGAAAAAACCCCAAAAGTTAAACTGAACTTGATTCACTGCTACCGTTCGATGAACTACATCGCGCGCCATATGGAAGAAAAGTACAACATCCCTTGGATCGAGTACAACTTCTTTGGCCCGACCAAAATCGCCGAGTCATTGCGCAGAATCGCCGCTCACTTCGATGACACCATCAAAGAAGGTGCAGAACGCGTGATCAAACGTTATGAAGCGGAATACGAAGCGGTAATTGCTAAATACAAACCACGTCTGGAAGGCAAACGCGTGATGTTGTACATCGGCGGCTTGCGCCCTCGCCACGTTATCGGTGCTTATGAAGATTTAGGCATGGAAGTGGTCGGTACCGGTTACGAGTTCGGTCACAACGACGACTACGACCGTACTATCAAGGAAATGGGCAACGCCACCTTGTTGTATGACGACGTCACCGGCTACGAATTCGAAGAGTTCGTAAAAAGAGTCCAACCTGACTTGGTCGGCTCCGGCATCAAGGAAAAATACATTTTCCAAAAAATGGGTGTGCCTTTCCGCCAAATGCACTCCTGGGATTACTCAGGCCCTTATCACGGCTACGACGGTTTTGCCATCTTCGCCCGCGATATGGACATGACCATCAACAACCCTTGCTGGAAAAGCTTTAAAGCACCTTGGAAAACCGAGGCGACCGAGAGCGAACCCGTTAAAGCGGTTGCGTAATCCGTAAGGTGGGCAAAAGCTCACCTTAATTCCCGGAAAGGTGGGCTTGTGTCCACCTTACCAGGTGCCAAAATGTCGGTCGGGATTTCATTCCCGGCAAAATCCAATCAACGCCGGACCACAGATTAGTGGCGCGTTAGGAGATTATCATGAGCCAAAATGTCGATAAAATTGAACCAAGTTATCCTTTATTCAGAACTGACGAATACAAGGAAAATCTGGCCAACAAACGTGAACAGTACGAAGAACGTCATCCGCAAGACACGATAGACGAAGTATTCCAATGGACTACCACCAAGGAATACCAAGAACTGAACTTTCAACGTGAAGCAATCACTGTCAACCCTGCAAAAGCTTGCCAACCACTAGGCGCGGTACTGTGCGCACTGGGTTTCGAAAAAACCATGCCTTATGTGCACGGTTCGCAAGGTTGCGTCGCTTATTTCCGTACTTACTTCAACCGTCATTTCAAAGAGCCTATCTCTTGCGTTTCCGACTCGATGACTGAAGACGCGGCGGTATTCGGCGGTCAGAAAAATATGTTCGCCGGCTTGGAAAACGCCAAAGCCCTATACAAACCGACCATGATCGCGGTATCGACCACCTGTATGGCGGAAGTTATCGGTGACGACTTGAACGCGTTCATCAACAACGCGAAAAAAGAAGGCCACGTCGATCAAGACTACCCTGTGCCATTCGCGCATACTCCTAGCTTCGTCGGTAGCCACACCACCGGTTGGGACAATATGTTCGAAGGTATTGCCCGCTACTTCACGCTGAACTACATGGAAGGCAAAGAAGTAGGCTCAAACGGCAAAATCAACCTGGTACCCGGCTTCGAAACCTACTTGGGCAACTTCCGCGTAATCCACCGGATGTTGAATGAAATGGGCGTTGACCACACCCTGTTGAGCGACCCAACTGAAGTTCTGGATACGCCTGCTGACGGTCACTTCAACATGTATGCCGGTGGCACCACCATCGACGAAGTCAAAGATGCACCGAATGCGATTACCACCGTTCTGTTGCAACCTTGGCAATTGGAAAAAACCAAAAAATTCGTCGAAACCACTTGGAAGCACGACGCGCCTAAATTGAACATTCCGATGGGCTTGGAATGGACCGACCAGTTCCTGATGAAAATCTCCGAACTGACCGGCAAACCGATTCCAAAATCATTGGAAGTGGAACGCGGTCGTTATGTCGACATGATGACCGACTCACACGCTTGGCTACACGGCAAAAAGTTTGCCCTGTACGGCGACGCAGACTTTGCTTTGGGTATGACCAAATTCCTGCTGGAAATGGGTGCCGAGGTAACAGACGTGTTAGTCAACCACGCGAACAAACGTTACAAAAAAGCTGTTGAAGAAGTGTTGAAAGCCTCGCCTTACGGTCAAACCGCGACTGTACACATCGGTAAAGACTTGTGGCACTTCCGTTCATTGATGTTCACCAACAAACCGGACTTCATGATCGGCAACTCCTACGGCAAATTTATCCAACGCGACACCTTCTACAAAGGCGAAGAGTTCGAAGTACCGTTGATCCGAATCGGCTTCCCAATCTTCGATCGTCACCATCTACACCGGATGACGACTCTGGGTTACGAAGGCGGTATGTATCTGCTGACCACCATCGTCAACGCCTTGTTGGAACAGCTGGATAAAGAAACCAAAGGTATGGGCACCACCGACTACAACTACGATTTGATTCGTTAATCGTAGGGTGGGCACCCGCTAAGGTGCCCACCGCTTCTTAAGCTAGTCAACCACATCGTGTCGGGTTACGGCGAATGCTTAACCCGACCTACACTTGTCTGGAGAATCCCAATGCCTAGCGTCATGCTCAGGAAACGCGAAGACGGCAAATTGCTGTTCTACATCGCCAAAAAAGACCTTGAAGAAACCATCGAATCCTTAGAGTTCGACAGCCCAGACAGATGGGGCGGCGAAGTCGTCTTAGGCGACGGTTCAAAATATTACTTTGAGCCTATGGATACTCCCCCTAAAATCCCGATGACCTTACAAGCAAAACGTTTATCGGAATGAGGTAGTTATGACTTTATATATTGTTGCTGAAGAATGCATCTCCTGCGGTGATTGCCTGCCGGTCTGTCCAACAGACTCCATTAAGGAAGGCGCGATTGTTTTTGAAATCAACAAAAAAACCTGCACCGAATGCAATGGCGATTACGACGAACCGCAATGCGTCAAGGTTTGCCCGATCGACAACTGCATTCTGCCTTTAGTGGCGTGACGCCATGAGCCAGTCTGCCTTATCCCGGGAACTGGCGCTGCGCATCGGGCTAGCGGCACGCGCCCTGCCCGATACCCCACCCAAACTGTTTATCTCCGTGCTACGTGCCTGTACCGGGACGGCTTTAAACGACAAAAGCCTGACCGAACTCGGCAAAGCGCAATTCCAACAGGCATTGAACAATTTCGGTATCGTTGCCGACGCCGAGAGCATTCGCGAATCGTTGCGCATCCTGCAAAACGCCGAGGCACAAATGCCAAAAGCCGATACCTCTCAGGCAATTGAATCGGCCAGCTCGATCCGGGTTGCCATCGGCAGCGACGATCCGCAGTTAATCAGCGGACATTTCGGCTCATGCAGGCAGTTTTTGGTTTACCAGATTGCCGCGGACGACGCCCGTCTTATCGATGTGCGCAGCATCGATAGCGACGCGCAACGGCAGCATGACGACAAGAATGTGTATCGCGCGGAACTGATCGCCGATTGCCAAGTGTTGTATATTGCTTCTATCGGCGGCCCGGCGGCGGCCAAAATTATCAAATACGGCATTCATCCGGTCAAAGCCGATCAGGGCGAAGCCATAACTCAAATTATCAAGCAGCTGCAAATCGTTTTAGCCCATGCTCCGCCACCGTGGCTGGCTAAATCGATGGGCATCCAGCCCATGCAACGCGTTTGTTTCGAACAGGAATCCTAGCGATGATTAGTCCAGAGCAACTGCAAACCATAGCCGACAAAATTAACGGCCAAGACTTGAACGAAACCGTCGTGAGTGGACTGCGCGGCGAATACCCCGGCGTCCATTTCACCTATTGCATGGACGACGACCTGCCCAACAACGAACCTTTGCTGGAAGGTGCAGGCTTCAACCTTTACCTGGTCGATGGCCGGGAACATTGCCTGCGGATTACCGATAATTACGAGAATGCCTCAGGCATTGTGATCGCAGAAGTTATCGGCGAATAAGGCGATAACATGGCGGAACAAGACAGCCCTGTTACCCTGCCCGTCGCCGATTGCAGCCTCTGTCCATTCCGGGGGAAAACCCTGCTGATGGGCCGGTGCATGCCCGGCGATACCTGCGTGTTCATCAACAGCGGCCGGCAAATCGACCGCTTCTTTCGGGTCAATCCGGCCTATGCCGCGCACTATCTGCAAGACCCGTTCTGGGAACGCCGGGCTATCGCCGTACGCTACGCACCGCTAAAAGCCTTGTCGGCGCTAATCACCGACGAAGACGAAGTGGTGCGCCGCGCCGTGGCTTTTCGGCTGCCGGCCCAGCAATTAAGCGCCTTGATCGACGATCCGGACCGCGAAGTACGCATGACGGTCGCCGACCGCATCGACCTCGAACAACTGGAATTGCTGGCTGACGACCCCGACTATATCGTGCGCTTGATGGTTGCCAAACGCTTGGCACCAGGCCGCTTGTTTCGTTTCATCAAAGACGAAGACTTACAAGTACGCAAACGCGTTGCCGAAAGGCTGCCGGAAGTCAGCCTGGGGCTGATGGCCAACGACCGTTCGCCGGATGTACGCCGCATCGTCGCGGAACGCATGGCACCGGAAGACGCCACCATGCTGTTAAACGACACTGATTGGGTAGTGCGCTACACCGCGGCCTTAAAGGTCGATCCCGCGCATTTGGCCGGACTAGCCGACGATCCCGAACCGGATGTCCGCGAACTAGTGCAGCAACGCTTAAATTCATACTCCACTCCTGAAGCCGATCATGACTGAATCACGACTCAATCTTGCCGGACAAGACATTACCGATTGCTGTAAAAAAATCATCCCCGGTCAAACCGACGATTTACTGCTCAGCAAACTACAGGCACTGATACCCGACCACCCCATCCGCCTGGCCCTAACCGGCGACGAATGGTACCGGCTGGGCGGCGTGGTGGACATGGACGGTAAACGCATCGCCAACGACTTGATCGAATGGGTGGAGCGCACCTATCTGGAATGCGGGCAAAACCTGCAAACCCTGATCGATTACACGCTGGAACAAAAGCTGATCGCCACGAAGCAGACTGGCAAAACCCTGTACTTTGTGGTGCAGACCGGCACTAAAGCCGAGGATTTCACGCTGATCGAAATCGACAAGACGCACGAAGTCTCGGACCGCATGCTGGTGGACGAGAACAATCCGCCCGACGACCTGGAAGAATTCATCGACCCACTGCAACCCTTTTGCATTGAGAGCTTCGGCTTTGGGCATTCAAGGTATACCTACCGGCGCAAAACCGATGTCAAGCTGTTCATGGAAGTAATCAACGAACGGCATCCGGGCGAACATCCGGTACAACGCTTCATGGAAGACTGGAACCGCAGCAGCGCCGGCCAGAAACACAGCATGTCCGAAGACTGGATCATCCGCCCTTACCGGCATACCGGCCGCTTTGGCGAACAAATCGTCAACGTGGAAATCGTCAACACCCACAAAAACAACCTGCCGCATCTGGAAGATTTCGCCGGCAAAAAAGGCAGTGCGCTGAGTAATGTGTTGAGTCGGTTTGATCGTCAGGCGGGTTATCCGTTTGCCTGGTTTTTTTATATGGTCAAAGGTAAATTGGTATCCACCCATAGCGCCGATGCGGTCTATAAGGATATTTCGGGGGATTTTGCTTATTTGCCGGAGCGGGATGAGGCGGTGTTGAGGGATTGGATTTCTACGCCGTATAACGTTTAGGCGTAGGGTGGGCGCGGGTTTTTGTGCCCAGGCGATGATGTTTTTTGTGTCGCTAACGCGACGGTTGTTTTAATGTCGGTTCGCGGACCGACAACCGCGATACTTTTCTTTGCTTGTCCAAAGAAAAGTACCCAAAAGAAAAGACACCCGGATGCCGCTTATTCCCTGCGCTCCTCACTTTTGAACGGGGTCGCCGAAAGGGGCTTCCTGCCCCTTCGGCAACGCGCCGCATCCATGCGTCGCCCCTACGGGCTAATCCGTTCAAAAGCTCCGGTGCTCGGCGCGGCATACGGGGGAGAGAACCATCCCAAAGGAAAAAGGCGTCTAGCTACAACTAACCTACTGTTTTATTAGGGGAGGTTTGAAGTTATAGGCATATTCGGTTGTGCTTTTAATTGATACTTACTATCGAGCATATGATGTTCTTAATAATTGCTCTAAATTTTCATCCAAAATATCTGAAACACTTAATGTCGCTGAAAATAAATCATGTACTCCTGGGGTTAAAACTTTTTTTGATTCAAAAATTTCTCTGGCCAATTTAACACCTAACTTTTCCGAAGTTGTATCCTGAAATGTATCCCTACTTTGAAGCAAACAACCCAGTTCATCCATATTCGACATAAAATCATGCAAATCATCAAGCAAAATAACAACCTGTTTTAACTTAAATCCTCGCTTTATATTAAAAATGGTTTCTTGAATACTTTTTATCTGCTTTAGGCCAAGTAGTTTTGCTCCTTCTATTATCTTCCCATATTGATAAGTAACTGGCATTGTGTTCAAATCAATTCCAACTAAAAACTTCTCATATAATTGTAGTCCGATGTCTATCTTTTTTAATGACTGCATGTACAATCCAGACTCAAGCAGCTGGATATCTTTTACAAAATCATTGCCTTTAGCATAAGATAACAAAGACATAAAAGTTAAAATAAAAATCAATCCGCCACGAACAATAACCTTGTATACCCACATTTTCAACCCCATGAATTTAAAAAATATTGAAATCAGCTTTCAATTTTATAACCAAATATTCGAACGAAAACGTTAATCAATGGATGACTTAAAAAGCGGGCTAGCAGTGACTTTGAAGGTATTTTTTCTTGAGCTACACCATTATTTATGTCACCGCTTAATATAGGTGACTTAATGCTATCACTAGCTATATTCACTTGACCTGTAACAGGGGCATTAAAGTTATTTATTTGAGTCATTTTATCCTCTGGCATTATCTTTGAATATAAAAAGCATTGTGAGTAGTGAATCGGCTTCAAGTATTCCCATCCCCAACGCCAATCTTCAGCTTTAACTTCTTCACGATCTAATTGTTTGTGACGACTATCCTTATCTATGCTGTCAATAAATCGGTAAAATGAAGAAGCGAAAACACCAAATATATCAAAAGACACTTCAGGACAAAAATTATTGATATTTTTCCCGTCACTGATTGATGCCGCCATCTCCTCCAAGGGTTGGAAAAGCTCATGATTTTTCCATTTCAATAACAATTTATCGTGAATTGACTTGTCCAAACTTGTAGTAATACCCGTGTCCGAAATTAGAGCAATCGAGTCAAAATAACGAGGGCATTTGTAAATTGTTACATACGGACACCTTGGAGTAAGGGATTTAACCTCACTAATTGCAATATACCATTCTAAATCAGGGTAATCGGTAGACATGTGATATTAGTATTTAAGGTCCGATTAGCGCAGCGTAATCGGACGAATGTTGGCAAAATCTTTGGGGCGTGCGCTGTCTCGTAAATGGTCCAAACCACGTTTGGAATATCCCTCGTTCCTCCGAATACGCTTCGCTATTCGGAGCTACTCGACTAAATCCAAAAGAATCACCAAAGTCTTTCAATCCCACGACGGGGGTTTCTCCCGTATGCCGCGCCGAGCACCGGAGCTTTTATCGAGATCAGCCCGAAGGGGCACCGCAGGGATGCGGTGCGTCGGCGGAGGGGCTGGGAAGCCCCTTCTGTCGACCCTCGATAAAAGCTTCGGCGCGCAGGATCAAAGCGGCATCCGGGCCGCCTTTTCTTTGGATACTTTCTTTTGGCGGAGCAAAAGAAAGTATCTCGGCTGTCGGTCCGAGAACCGACATTCAAAAAACCGTCGCGTCAGCGACACAAAAACATCAAACCCGCGTGGGCACACCCCCCCACAAAATAACAAATCCAACCTTAATCACTAACCGTCTTAAACCGAGCCGCAGCCCCCAGTAACCCGGTAACAAAAAACGCCGTCCCCACCAATGTAAACCGCAGATTCAACTTCTCAATAGCTAAATCGTCCGTCGCATACAGCATGAAAATCACCGCAATCCCGCCCCAGGCCATAAACCTCAACACGGCGGAAAGAGCACTTTTGCTCAAGGCTTCCGCTTCGCTGACCGGAGCGTCCATCCGGTAGGCGACGAAACCGCAAATCAGCGCCGGCATAATCCCCCAGCGGGCATGGTCGAGGAAACTGTCCAGGAAATTAAAATCATCCCGACGGTAAAAGGTTAACTCCAGAATAAACGTCGATATGGTGGTACTAACCAGGAAGCAGACGAACATGATTGCCATGTAAAAGCCGTAATTCTGTTCGGCGGGTTCCTGTTGATGCCGGAATGCGACACTACGCAAAGCGAAAACCAGCGTGATCGGCACTACGTAAATCGCGATGGAATAGGCTATCCAGCGTAAGGTGGTATAGCTAAAGTGCGGCAAAGGCTTATCCGGAAACAAAAACACATTGTGCAGCGCCACCGACACTTCGCGCCCCAAAATCACCCCAAACGCCGTCGCGGCGGCAAATATCAGCAGGTATTTGTAGGTATGTTTCAAGCGTGCTTCGTGGACATTGCCGCCGAGTTTCTTCACGGTGCTCCACAGTTCATCCTCGCTGGGACTGCCAAAGACCACCGCCGCCGCCAGCAATCGGCAAAGAAGACTGGTCAGCCGGTCCAAGTCCTTCAACAAGTTGACGGTCTTGGTGTAATGCGGCTCGGCTTCTTTCCAAATATTCACTTTTTCCGACATTGCATTATAGGAAATGCAGATTTCGCCCCATTTCAGCGAGGGTTCGCTGAACAGGCGCCGATACGAGGATTGATCGGCATAATGTTGGATCTGATCGAACAGCAGGCTGTTATGCGCCCATTTGTATTCGACCGTGGCACCGGATTTATCAAAATCACCGGCGTCGATGCTTTGCACCAACAGGCGATCAGCGATTTGGGCTTTTATTTTGTCGTCCACCGCCGACAGCCGGGATTTGATCAGCGCGTTGTAAACTTCGACGGCTTTAGTCGGAATCGCAAAGGCGTCGTGAATGCTGTCTCGTAAAATCAGCAAAGGGTTAAACGGGCTTTCCCAGGCGACGAAAAACAACATGATGCCGGCGGCAATCAGCGGCAGCAGTTTATTGCCGTCCAGACCGTAGAGCAGATTCACCAATTCGCCGGCGCGCAAATGGCTGACGATCAGCGTTACCAGCGGCTCCAACGGTAACCATTGCCAGGTCAGCAAGTAGAATAAGGCCGCCATTAACGCGCAGTAAAGGGCAATCCCGCTCCAGTACGTGCCGCGCCGGATAAAATACTGCGGCAGGGTAGGTTCCGTACCGAGTTGAATCCGGCGTTTCTGAAAGGCGCGATAGGCCAAAAACGCGGCGGCCGCGGCACCGAGAAGTTGAATCGCAAAATTAATCAGGGATTCGATAGTCATTGTTCCAAGTTATTTGTTTAAGTTTTGGGGCTATGGCTAGAGACACTAAGGCTTAATCCGCAAGGCGTCAAGGTGATAGCCATATTGTGTTGCATACGCGCGGTAAACGGTAGGCGGGATTGCTGTCGCAGATAAGTCTTGGATTCCTGAAACAAGTTCCCCGTATGCCAATGCGCCGTGTCAGGCTGCTAGACAGAGGCATGTCGATGCATTTACGACCGCTGTATTTGGGTGATTTAGTTGGGGCTTAATAAAGTCTCGCGCCGGATAGAGCGAGACATGGACAATTGGCAGGCTCGGTAGAACAACCCACTCCGCAAATCGAGCTCATGAATAAGGAAAGAGGAAATAAGAAGAGATCTCCCGCCTGCGCCGTCTGATACTTTCGTCCTTGAACCGAAGGTTCAAGTGGAAACCAAATCCAGTCAATCAGGCTTCCTGAATAAACAGGCATGCGCACCATGAATGGCAAAAAGTTTCCGGGGTAAAAACAGGTTCAGGAAACACCCAGTACTGCTCGAACGCCGCAGGAGATTGGACTTATAGTCTACCGGGGATTTACGGGTTTTCCAAAACGTTTTCTATTTTGTTGCGCAAATCGGCCAAGCGCTGACAAATATCCAAACTGCCATTGACTTCGGTCTTATTGGATGCCACCAAATCGTGGGCCAAATTCAAGGCAGCCAGTACCGCGATGCGGTCGGTGCTGCTGACCTTGCCGGTATCGCGGATTTTGCGCATTTGTCTGTCCAACTCGCGCGCGGAGCTGATCAGCGTATCTTTTTCGTCGGCGGCACAGGCGATTTTGTATTCCTTATCCAGGATATTCAGCGAAACGGGCTGGACGGCTTTACTCACGAATCATGCTCCATGGCCTTCAAACGGGCAATCATCGCTTCCACTCGGGTTTTGGCCAGGGTGGTTTTCTCCAGCAATTTGGCTTTTTCCCTAACCAAGGCATCCTGTTTAACTTTCAAGGACTTATTCTCGCTTTTGACTTGATTGAACTGCGCTATCAGCGTATCCAGTTTCGCTTCCAACGCTTCAAGTTCGGTTGACGGATCTTTTTCTGTTTCAGACATAGCAAGAGTATGGGCCGATATGACGTTATAATCATCGTAGATGGCTAAGAATGTTAGCATAAGCCATGTTATTAAACAGCTTTAATAGGAAACACAGCCCAGATGACCTACCGTTCGGTTGAAGCAATTTTAGAGCAACAAGACGCCGATCTCGGCGCCGCCGAGGCGCACGGTATCGCCACCGGCATGCTCTGCGTCGAAATCCGCGCTGACGCGGAAAACTGGCTGCGGGAACTAATCGATGACGAGCAACAATTGATCGACGAAGACAAAGCCCTGCTGCATGGCGTATTCGAAAAAACCCGAGTATTGCTGGAAAACCAGAATGAGGATTTTGCCTTCGACCTGCTGATGCCTGACGACGACGATCCGCTGGACGAACAAGTGGAAGCACTGCGTTGTTGGTGCCAGGGCTTTTTGTTTGGCGTGGGTTATGCGCAAACAGGCGCCGACTGGCCGGGCGATACCGCCGAAGTGATGCGCGACATGATAGAGCTAACCAAAATCGATACCGATGTTGGTGACGAAGAAGACGAAAATGCCTTGGTCGAACTGCGCGAATATGTGCGCGCCGCAGTGTTTACCGTCCGCGACCAATTTGCCGAACTCGGCCAATCGCAACCGCATTAATCAAGCAGATCGACCATGAAACAAAGCGAATTCAAAAAACGCCGCGCCAGCCTGATGAAGCAAATCGGCAAGGGTAACATCGCCATTATTGCCAGCGCGCCGCAACGTACCCGCAACCGCGACGTGCATTATCCGTTTCGCCAGGATAGCGACTTTTATTACCTGACCGGCTTTAACGAAGCCGAGTCGATGGCCGTGTTCATTCCCGGCCGCGAGCAAGGCGAGTACATCCTGTTCTGCCGCGAATTCGACGAGAAAAAAGCCTTGTGGGAAGGCGCTCATGCCGGCCTGGAAGGCGCGACCAAACACTACGAAGCCGACGACTCTTTCCCGATCGACGATCTGGACGACATCCTGCCCGGCATGCTGGAAAACAAAAGCAAAGTGTTCTACCCGATGGGCAAGGACAGCGATTTGGACCACAAACTGCTGGAGTGGATCAACCACATCCGCAAGCAATCGCGCAGCGGGGTCACCGCACCGGGCGAACTGGTGTCGCTGGAACACATCCTCCACGAAATGCGCTTGTTCAAAAGCGCGGAAGAATTGAAATTGATGCGCCGCGCCGGCGAAGTATCCGCCAAGGCGCACATTCGCGCGATGCAGGCCTGTAAACCCGGCTTGTACGAATATCAGATCGAAGCCGAATTGATCCACGAATTTATCCAGGACGGCCTGCGCGCGGTGGCTTATCCGTCCATCGTCGCTGGCGGCAAGAATGCCTGCGTGCTGCACTATGTCGAAAACAAGGACAAACTGAACAAAGGCGACCTACTGCTGATCGATGCCGGCGTCGAATGCGATCACTACGCCGCCGACATCACCCGCACTTTTCCGGTGTCCGGCAAATTCAGCGAACCGCAAAAATTGTTGTATCAACTGGTGCTTGACGCCCAAGCCGCCGCGCTGGCCGAGATCAAACCCGGCAATCCCTGGAACAAGGCGCACGACGCCTCGGTGGAAACCCTGACCAAGGGCTTAATCGAGTTGGGCTTGTTAAAAGGCAAGCCCAAAAAGCTGATCAAAGACGAGAAATACAAACAGTTCTACATGCACCGCATCGGCCACTGGCTGGGCATGGACGTACACGATGTCGGCGATTACAAGATCAAGGACGAATGGCGCTTGCTGGAACCGGGCATGGTATTAACTGTCGAGCCTGGCCTGTATGTCCCAGCCGACTGCGAAACCGTGGACAAACAATGGCGCGGCATCGGCATTCGCATCGAAGA
>NZ_JANIBL010000025.1 GCF_024505055.1 Methylomonas rosea | reverse complement strand
ACGAGATCCTGACCAGCAACGTGCCAAAGTCGATAGAAGCCATCGAAGCGTTAATGCAATCGAGCTAGCAAGGCGGAGACATTCGATATGCCCACCATCAGTATGTTTTATGGCATCGTCATTTGTATGTATTTCTTCGACGATGAACGCCATAAACTTCCGCACATCCACGCCAAATATCAAGACTACAATGCTTCGTTCTCCATAGCCGACGGCGCATTACTTGGCGGCGACCTGCCGGTTGCCAAATCCAGGCTGGTACAGGCCTGGATTGAAATTCATCGGGAATCTTTGCTAGCCGATTGGAGCTTGGCGATCAATGGTGAAAAGCTCTTCCCTATCGATCCTTTACGCTAAAGGAAGGTCATTATGGAATCCGTGATTCAGGTACTACCTAAAGACAACTACAAGCTGGAACTTTGGTTCGATACCGGCGAACACCGCTTGTTCGACATGTCCCCTTATCTGAACAAAGGCGTTTTCATTAAACTTAAGGACCGCGCTTTATTCGATCAAGCCTATGTCGGACTGGGTACCGTGTGTTGGCCAGGTGACCTGGATGTCGCGCCGGAAACGCTTTATGACCGATCAATAGCACTAGGCTAAAACAGATGCAACACGATTTCGACCTGATCATTGTCGGCGCCGGCCTGGCCGGTAACTGTCTGGCCCTGGCGCTAAAAAACAGTGGCTTGAAGATCGCCTTGGTCGAAGCAAATAGCCGCGAACAACTGCGCCACTCGCCAGCTGGAGACCGTGCCTTGGCTTTGGCAGCCGGCACCGTGGAACTGCTCAACGACTTGGGCGCTTGGCGCGGCGTGGCCGATAAAGCCACCGCCATCAAACACATCCACGTCTCGGATCGCGGCCATTTTGGGAAAACCCGGCTGGCGGCTGAAGATCAGGGTGTGGAAGCCTTGGGTTATGTGATCGTCGCCCGCGACATCGAACAACACATGGCCGATCTGGTCGAAAAGACCGACACCGTTTGCCTGTATCAGACTCGGGTGGCCGGTTTAATGTCTGGCCGCGATGCAATTAACGTCAGCTTGAAACAGCATGACGGAAGTTCCTTGAACGTCAGCGCGCAATTGCTGGTCGGTGCGGACGGCGGTAATTCCACGGTACGCAAGCTGCTGGAAATACCGCAGCAAGTCACCGAATACGGGCAAACCGCGCTGGTGACCACCGTGCAATCGGCGCTGCCGCATCGCAATATCGCCTTCGAACGCTTTACCGAATTCGGTCCGCTGGCCTTGCTGCCGGTGGCGGGTAAACAATCGGCGGTGGTGTGGACGCGCACTCACGAACAAGCCGAAACCCTGATTAACGTCAGCGACCGCGAATTTCTTGCAGAGCTGCAAAACTGCTTCGGTTACCGCTTGGGCGAACTGAAACTGGCCGCACCGCGCCGGGCGTTTCCCTTGAGCCTGATCCGCGCCGAAAGCATGGTCTCCGGTCGCACCGTCATCATCGGCAACGCCGTGCACCAATTGCATCCGGTGGCCGGCCAAGGTTTTAACCTGGGTATACGCGATGTGGCCTTACTGGCGGAAATGCTGCTAGACCAACACGAGCAGCACGGCGATTTGGGCGACGCCCGCCTGCTGAAAAACTACAGCCGGCAACGTCAACAAGATCACGGCAAAACCATAGGCTTTACCAACAGCGTGGTGAAACTATTCTCCAACGACAATCTACCGCTAGCCGCCGTCCGCAACGCCGGCCTGACCTTGCTGGACCACCTGCCCTTCGCTAAACAACTACTGACGCGACATGCGATGGGTTTGGCGGGTCGCTTGCCTAAATTGGGTGATCGGGAATAACTCCAAATCAGCAAACGTAGGTCACATTGCCGCCTAAGGGGTTATGTGACATTTCAATAATAGCTTTTGGATAGGTCAGGGAACGCTACCGCGCACCCTGAACCACGGGGCTGATTGCATCACATACAGGGAATAAGCGGCTAGTGCTGTCCGATTGACTGGATTGTTAGAACGGGTTGCGCGCATAACCTACAAAAACAAGCGCTGAACCGATGACTACAATGAATGTGGCTATGAGCCTTGCTATCTTGTAGACCCGTTCGCCTTTCTTAACTCGCACCCATTCATTTTTTAGCAACGTTATCGAGTGCTTAATGATGTCTGCTTCAATGTCACAAATTTTTTGATTGGGTATTGGGAAAGTACGAAAAGTGACTTCAAGTTCACTTAATTGCAAAAGAATGGCTTTGCATTCAGGTTCTTCTGGATTGAGGCGTAGCCTTATTGTTGTAATCGCCTTGTTGATCTCAATAAAGTCGCCGTGTGATTTGATCCAGGCGTCGGAGGAATCTTTAATCTCTGTGGTTGATAAACCTTGCAACGACATCGCGTGAGTAATTACTGTAGATAATTCCAAACGAAGAGCATCAATCCAGGCCTGGCGAAAATCCGAGACCTTTTGCTCCTTGCTCACGATTAGACTAAGCAATGAAACGACACCTGCAATAGTTGCAGCGATTACAGCGCCGAGAGAGGATTCAGGTAGTCCGAGCATGTAAGTTCTAACAAGTAATTATAAAGTTTCCGTATATCATCCAAACACGTGCTTCGCAACAAGCCAGTATGAAGTTCAATCCAATCTAGGTTATTCACCGAATTGTCTCCCGGATTACGCTTCGCTTCATCTAGGCTAAATTGACTAACTCCTACGCCGCTTCAACACCACCAACAACCCACCAACCATCGGCCAAAACATCCCCGGCAACGGCACGGCGGCGACCGTGTTGACGGTGAGCGGCGCTGTATTTGCCGACAAGCCATCGCCACCGGCATCCGCCAAACTGTTAATCAAAAAATCAAGCTGACTGCTACCGCTGCTCAGCAAGTTGAAGCGGATAATCGCCAGCGTAAAGCTATTGGCTTGCAGGGCTTGTAAATCCGCCGCGTCGTCCAATGAGGACTCGAATAGGTTCAGCACACCGGGCGCAAGCAAATCGGCGGCAACACTGTTTCCACCCAAATTAAACACATCCAGTTCGTCGCCCAAAAACGGATCGCCGAAGGCCACGCTGGAGAACGCCAAGTGTGTTGGGTCGAACTGAATATTAAAATCATACGTTGCCAAAGCGTCGTCACCCAAGCCGGAGATGCTCAGGCCGATCTCGATGGCGTCGGCGGCTTGGTTAAGCGGCGCAAAATGTAAATCAATGGCAGCATCGGCAACGCCGCTGGCCGCGCATAAGGCAATGCCGGCAATGGCGGCTTTTAGTTGTTTAATCATCATTGTTAGTCCTATATTCGGCATTCTGGATTCCCGCGTGCGCGGGAATGACGGAACAATCTCGATTCGTAAGTCCGGCTGGAAAAGTCGACTACCGGCCGTTTGGGTCAAGCCCACTTAAACTGCGCAACGCGACCGCGTACACAGCAAAGTCAGCTTGCGCACATCCAACGCATTGATCACGCCGTTTTTATCCAGATCGCGCGGATCATTAACACCGGAAGCCGCCTTGTTGCGTGCCGCGACAACCACGTTCAAATCCAATTGATCGACATCCCGGTCGCCGTCCAGGTCGCCGGTTACCGAGATGTTCTCGCAGCTATCCGGCAGATTATTCAGGTTGGTATCGCCGCTGAGCCGGTTTTGAATATCCAGCACATCCGATTTGCCGTTGTTATTGCAATCCGGAAACACGTTCAGGTAATACACATCCTGTTCGCCGTTATAGGTGGCGGTGTAGGCGATGTGCGCGCCGTTGGCGTCCGAGACTAACTGAGTGTAATCGCCCATTTTGTCGCTTTGCCGCTCCTCGCCGTTCACCACGTTATACGGCAGATGAGTATTGAACACGGGTGTGACCGCCTGGTTTTTGCTCCAGGTCGCGCCGCCATCCCAGGAGTAGGCGTAGTAAAGTTGGGAATAGCGATACGGCGCACTGCCGCTGCCGTTGCGGGTGTCGTACCACACCGCGTCGATACGGGAGTTGGCCGCCACGCCTAGCATCGGAAACCATTGATATGCATTGGCACCGGGTGGGTCGTCATTCACGCGTACCGGTACCGACCAAGTGGCGCCGCCGTCGCTGCTCCGCACGAAATGAATATCCTGCGGATCGTCGCCCGTTTGCCAAGCGTAGGGCGTGACGTGTGCCATCAAGTAAATATTACCGCGCAATGGCCCGGCTGATTGGTCGGCGGCAATTTGCACATCGCCGTCGCCGCCCAGCGGATTGGGCAACTGCAAGCTCGGTGACAGGAACATCATGCTGTTGCCGCCCATATCGACCTTTTGCGCGCTAAAGGTGGGTGAAGCGGCGGGATCTTTGGCATCAATCGATTTCAGGAAATAATGGCCGCTACGCACGATTCCCAAAGCATTAACGGACAAAATCGTTTCATCGACACCAAACAAGTAAACCTCGCCGTCCGGACCGATAGCCAGCCGGCCGAAACCGAAGTTTGCCACCGGCAATGCCGTGTCCGGTTCCTGATAACTCAAGCCGCCGTCCGTGGAACGGATGAAATATTTGGGTACATAGTTGGGATCGGGGTTACTGTCGGCCGGCCGCCGCCAGGTACTGTAGATATGGCCGTCGCTAGGGCCGCCGGTTTTATCGATGACCAGCCAATTCTTGTCGCCTTTAAACTGATACACCGGCTCCGACCAAGTCACGCCGCCGTCGCTGGATTTAAACACCGACGTGCTATCCGATACCGCCAGAGACTGGTAATAAAAATTGCCCTGGGCATCGACCTCCAGCACCGGGTCGGTACGGGTTTGCTGCGGTAAGGCCGGCAGCATGCCGGTCGCCCAACTGGCACCGCCGTCGAAGCTATAGGCATAGCCGCCGTGTTTGACGGCCGTGGGCGGCGAATCGAACCTGCGCCAGCCCACGACGATATTGGCGGGATTCAGAGGATTCACGGCCAGCGTCGGTTCGTTGCCTTTATCGCCAACGATGTTTTGACCACCGGCATCGACGTTGACTTGATGGCTGTGATACCCGCTGAAGCTGATCACGGGGGAAAGTCCTGCCTGCACGGCTGTGTTCAATGTCAAACCGATGCCTAAGCCTGCCGCGATTTTTACCAGCCTGACCTTACGAAAAATGGGTGTGTGCCGTTCGCCAGGTACAGGGCGAACGGCAGTTAAGGGCCGAAGCAATCCTGCATTCTCACCTAGCTTCATCACGCGTTCCTGCTGTTAGAACGGCTATTCAGAAACAGCCCGGCCAAGCCGCTGGCAAACAGCCATACCGCTGTCGGCACCGGCACCGCTGCCGGCAGCTCTCCCGTCACCACCGTGGTTTGAAAGCTGAAGGTACCGATGCGGGTATCACGCAAACGCGCGGCGCCGGCGCCCAGATGATCGAAACCCCAACCAAAACCCAGATTGCCATTGAGGCTTAAAGTATCCCCGACTATTGCGGTGGTGACATCAAACAGCTCAAAGCCGCCGGCATCGAAACCGATATGATTGGTAATCACCCAACCCGAGCGGCCCGGCGTGGCGGCTTCTTTCGTGGGGTCGTATTCCAGAGTCATGTCGCCCAAATGCACTCTATTGTTTGGCGGATTGACGTCAACCCTAAAGCGCATCACGCCGCCCAGACCGATGCTACCGCTGGCGGTACCGAACAAATTGCCGGGTTCGAACTGGAAAGTGGTATTTCTGTTCTGGCGTCCGCCCGGGTTGGTTATTGCACCAGGACCGTTGACGCTAAATTGCAGCCCTGTCGCCGGAATTTCATCGGATACCAGATCGTATAAATCCGGTGTATTAGCATCCCGCAACTCAACAAAGGTTTTCGCTGCCGACGAGGCGTCGTAAAACTCTTCCAGGTAAAGAGAAGGTCGGCAGCAAATTTGAAATTCTGCGGTGGGCGTATCCGGATATAAGTCCTGATCGACACCGGCGATTAGCGCATCGCGGTTTAGATTAATGATCAGCGCGCCGCCGCTGACTGTCGCGGCGAGGACATGGCTGGACAGAAAAATACCGCAAACCGCTAGTATTAACCCGGCCCTAAAATTCCCTATAGCCGTCGTTTCCGCGAAAGCGGGAATCCACCGTGGCAACAGGGCTCCCGCCTGCGCGGGAGCGACGGTATTCAAGGGCCGGGTGAATAGTTTGACGGTAAAGAGCCATACAGACGATTGATGATTAATGATTTTCATAAACTCACTCTTGTTGAAAAATAGCGCTTACGAGCACTACCGATAAAAGCCAATAATCCGCTACCAAATAGCCAGACAGCTGCGGGCAGCGGCACCGCCGATACCTGTCCGCAACCGGCGTAGGCGCCGGTGCCCAAGCAGAAATTACCGACATCGATCAATTGCGGGCCTTGCAACATGCCGGCGTTTTCCGGAGACATTAATAAATCGCCGCTCAGCAGCCAGTTTTCGGCATTGGTAAAGTTCAGGCTTAGATTGTTTAGGTCGTACACAGCCATCGTGAAATAAATGTTATTGGCCAAGTACCAGCCGGTGCGGCCCAAGGTTTGCCGGTCGGCATCGTAACGCAGCGAAAAATCGCCGTTGACCAAGCCGGCCCCGCTGGGCGGCCAGTTCGGCGCATAAAATCCCTGCACGCCGGTCATGCCCACTTGTGTCCCGGCCACGCCGGCCAGCGTGATGGTATCGATGGCAAAATCGGCTGATGTGGCTTTGACGTAACGCTGGCTGGCTTGCGGACTGGGGTCGTTGCCGATAGCCGTCAGCTCGAACACCTGATTAAGTCCGGAAATCTCGGTGCTGTTGAGCTGGCTAAGCAAATGGTCGCCGGTATTGGCCGGATTGTCGGTAGCCGATGCCGCTGCGTCCCAGAAAGTCGACAGAAAATAACCGCCGGCGTAAGGCGCCAGCGCATTGCGGTCCAGGTTCATCGTAAACGTGCCGCCGGAAGGCGCATTCAATAGCGTGGCATCAGCGCTTGCTGAGGCCATTCCCAGGCCGATGGCCAGCATCGCCCGCACGGCCAAAGCGGGATAGCCGCAGTTTTTGTTGATCTTCATAAAATCCCTATCAGCGGATGGTCGGAATAAGCCCTCTCCCTGGCTGAATACGCAAGCGACAGCAGTCGGCGGCATGCGGGCAAGAAGAGGGATTTATTGCCGAAAGTCCGGGCCCGAAGCGAATCTTGGCGACCGCCCCAAGCCCACTTTGTGAGTTAAGCTGCGGCCAAGGCTTTTCTGCGACTTGCGCCCAGCAAGCCCAGCAGACCGCTGCCGAACATCCAGACTGCCGCAGGCACCGGCACAGCGGACGGCGCCAGACTAAAGGTACCGACCACGGCATTGGTATTGGCGCCAACCAAGCCGGCCCACAAACCGGTCCATTGCAAATCGCCGCTCAGCAGCAATTCGCCATTGCCGTTTACCGACTCGGCGACGTTGGTCAGTTTCAAGAAATTTTGAGTGCCAAAACCGGTATCGAAGGTTTTTATATTCCAGATGCCGGCAGTTTTTACCAGGCTAAAGTCGTAAGGGGTCAAAATGCCGCTGCCGCCGGGACTGGTTAATAACCAGGCGCCGCTCAGACCGATTTGACCGACCGAGGTATTGCCGGCATCCATCGTAGTGGCTTGTTCGGTACGGCCATAGGGACCGGAAGCCGGATAGTTGTTGGTAGCGGTATTGGCGTTAACCACAAATGACATTGGCGTGCTGGCAGTTGCCGACAGCGCAGTACCGCCCGTGGTTGCACCGGTGATGCCGAGTAAATTATCGCTGGCACCCCAATGTTTCGCGACAATCCAGCCATTCGGATACCCGGCGCCGACATTGACAGATGCCGCCGCAAAAGCAGCATTGTTGATGGTGATGGTCGCATCGCCGCTGACTTGCGCGGCGCTGGCTGTGGCGGGAGCCAAAACGGCGGTTAGTGCGCTGAAGGCCAGCAGGCCGGCGGTCGCCAGTTGAGAACGGTTGTAGTGCAAGATTGTCATTTTTTATTCCTTAATAAATTACGGTTAAAGTTAATCTTCAAATCGCCAACCTTAACTAACGGTATGCAGCTTGAAGGTAACCCGGCTGTCTTAATCTCCAAGACCCGTGGCTTTCCGGCTCCGTCTCGCGGCGGATGTGGCATGTTTGTCGCACTCCCTACGACATCACTCTAAGTCCCTGAGTGAGGTGCTCCTGAAAAACTCCTGCGGTAAATAGATAAGGACGACATCAGTACTCCTGATTAGTAAGCTGCTTCAGCTAATTCAAAGGCACGTCGCGTAAGTCGTCATTTCGGCAGGGATTGCCGAAATGACGACTGCATGGATAGCTCGAAGCTCGCCGTCCATGGCACTGGATGCCCGCTCTTGTGCCCTTTGGGTATCCCAGCGAGCATGACGGATTTTTTTGGTTTAGCTGACGCATCTTGCTAATTAGGTCAGTACTTGATCGAAACACTGACGAATCCGGCTCGGCCGGGCGCGGGCGCAACCCGGCCCTCGAAATAGCCGTAGGGCTGAAAATAATCCTCATCGCTAAGATTCTTGACCGTGGCCGCCCATGTAAAACGCCCGGTTTCGTAAGCCAGCGCTGCGTCAAAGCTGTGATAAGCAGCGGTTTTGAAGCGATTGTTGTTGGACACATAAGCCCCGGCACGGGCATATACGCCAAAGCCCACGCTAAAGCCTTGCAGCGCATCCTGCTGAAAACGGTAATGCACCCAGAGCCGCCCGGCATCGTCCGGGACTTGGGCTAAGCGATTGCCGGCATCCACCCCGGCCTTGTCATCCATGAACCGGGCGTCGGTGTGGGCATAGTTCGCTAACAGATTCAAACCTTCGAACGGCTGCCAAAGCAGATCGAGTTCAACGCCGCGCGAACGCTGCTGGCCGGCGGCGACCGAACGCCGCTGAAAATCGCTGCTGTCGGTGACCGCGACCTGGCTGCGCTCGATTTGATACAGTGCCAATTGGCCGCTGAATTGGTTCGCAACATTGAATTTCAGGCCGGTTTCCAGATGGTTGGATAATTCCGGGGCCGGCGTATCGACAAAATTCACAAAGGGTTGGCCGCGCATGCCCGCGCTGTAGGAAACAAACCAGGACACTTCGTCGTTCAGATCAATCACGCCGCCAAGACGCGGCAACCATTTCAGCGTATCGGTTTTAACGTGTACCCCCGTTTGCGCATTATTGAAATCGATGTCGACCTTGCCCAGCCTGAGACCGGACAGCACATGAAAATGCCGGTACAGCGTGCTTTGCCACTGCAGGTAAGCACCGTAAGTGATGTTTTCGATGAACTGATTTTCCAGGCCAGGCCCCGGCACGCCATACGGGGTGTCAAATACAGGTGCCTGCAAATTCAATGTACCCACGCCCAAACCCGAGGGTCCGAAGTCGCCTTCGATAAACCCGGCATCGCGCAAACGGCTGTAATCCGCCCCAAATAACAAATTGTTTTCGCTGGGACCAAGCTTGAACTTGCCCTGCAAATTGCCCAGCAAGCTACGTTCATGCTGTTGTTGAAACAATTCGGCATTGACCAAGGCCCAGCTCGATGTTGGCGACAAGGGCCGATCCGCGCTCAGGCCGTCGCTACCGAACAGCGTCTGAATTTTCTCGTCAAACTTGGCGTGCGCATAGCGCGCCTTCAGGTTTAAGCGCCAGCTCCGGTTGATTTGCCTGTCCAGTGCAGCCCACACCGCATCGGCATCCGAATGGCTATCGGGCAGATTGGCCGGCCCCAAGAACAGATCAGGGCGGATACGAAAAGCCCCGGCAATGCTGCCGGTGACGGGCAAGCCCTGATACTCCGGTTGCTGCCAGCGTGACAGCTTGGCTTGGAGGGTCAAACGGGTTTTGTCGTTATCGGTCAGCGTCAGGGCCGGATTGATATTAAAACGCTGAGTTTCGATCATGTCGATGTTATCTCTGGCGTTGGTGTATTCGCCGGTAATGCGCGTCAGAACATGATCGTTTAACGGTTGATTGATATCAAAAAATGGCTGATAAAAGCTATCACTACCGATTCTAAAACCGGCTTGGCCGAAGTATTTGGCCTGTGGCAATTTGGAAAGCAGATTCACCACCCCGCCCACCGGTGAGCCCGAACCGCCGCTGTAAAGCAAGGCGTTGGAGCCTTTCAGCACCTCGATTTTATCGATATTAACCGTGCTTTCCCGGTCGCCGGGGTTGTAGTATTGAGTAAAGCCGTCTATCAGTTGTTCGGAGCGGAAGCCGCGAATCAATGTGCCTTCGATAACCGGACTGTAGAGCACATTGCGCGGCACTACGCCGCTGACATTGATCAATGATTCACTGACGTTGATAGCTTGCTGGTCGTCGAGCAAAGTACGTTTCAGCGCATGCACCGACTGCGGGATTTGCTTGATCGGCGTGTCCGTTCTGGTAGCGCTGACAATTTGACTAACGGCATAGGTCCGCACATCTGCAAGCATGGACTCGGCGCCGATTTCCGTGCCGGCTTCCCCGGTTTTTGAGCCCACTACGGTCATGGCATCCAAGGTAACCGGCGGCGTATTGGTCGACGCAGCTTGCTCCAAGCTGCGTTCCAAAGTCACCGTGTCGGTATCGATAAAACGATGAGCAAAGCCGCTGTCATGCAACAAGCGAGTCAATGCCTGCTCCGCCGACATGTCACCTTGCAGGTCCGGGCTGACGATCTCACGCAACATGTCCGCTGAAAAAATCAACTCCAACTCAGCTTGTGCGGCAAATTGAATCAGCGCGTTGTTTAAAGACTGACCGGGAATATTGAAGTGGCGGACCGATTCCGCAGCAACCGCCTGGCTGCTGCTCAATTGCCCGCCAGCCGCCGCCAACCAGATCAATACCCAGGTATCGACGCCGACGCGGTTGCCGTTCAGCGCGTAGCAAAGGTATATGGCCGGCCGATGCCATGCGCCGACTGCAAGCTGATAGCGAAAATCGTTAATCCGTGCTTTCAAGATCCGTCCTGTCCGAAAAATAATGTTTCTCAACATAGAAGTCGTTTCAGCACAAAAATCGATCACAAAAAATTTAACTATTTTCGAAATGAGGGAATCGATACGGACGGCTTGAGCTTATGCGTTCGAGCTTTCGACCCGCTGGAATACACAAATTAAAGCGGCATCGTCGTTCCCGTCTGTGCGGGAGCGACGATGTTCATGGGCTGGGTTGACGAAATATGCACGAAGGTTTGCCGCGCCAAAATATCAGCGATGCAATAACACCCACCAGGGACCGATACGGGTTTCTTGCAAGGCCAGTGCTTTGCGCACCGAAGAAAGGGCCTCGTCAGGCGTATCCAGAGAAAACACCCCGGTCACCCGCAAATTTTTAAGCGCAGCATCGGCCAGAAATATCCGTCCGAAGCGATAGCGCTCCAACTCGCTTATCAATTCTGCTAAAGGTCTATCGTTGATCACCAGCCGATGTTGCTGCCAAGCGGACTGTTCCGCCCCCACGGCCTGCGGATGCGGCAAGGGCAATCCGGGCTTATAGCTCAAGCTTTGCCCCTGGGCGACGGTAATGTCACTCTCTCGATCCGCAGTGCGGACCGCTACGGCATGCTCCTGAACGGTCACCTCGGTATGCTCTGCTGCGGTTTTATACACTTCAAACACAGTACCCAAAGCACGGACCGTTAAGCCGTCGGCTACCACCTCGAAAGGCCGCCGGCTATCCTTTGCCACCGTAAATCGCACCTGGCCATGGTGCAACACGATCCGCCTGGCCTCGGCGCTGAACGCTACGGAAACCGCGCTATTGGTATTCATCAGCAAACAACTACCGTCGCTGAGTTGAATCTCGCGAATTTCACCGGTTTGCGTGCGGTAGTCACTTAAATAATCGCTAAGCAAGCGCGCTTGTTGGGGCATGATTAGCCCAATCGCCAACAGGCACATCGCCGCCATGGCAAACCCGGCAGCGAACCAGGGCCGACGTGGATTGGGTTTGGCTGGCTTGATTTTAGCCGCGCCGAAAGTCGCCGGTGCGGCTTGCCTAAACACCGGTTGTTTTGCTTCCGCTTCTCTGGACAGACTGCCGGCCACCACCATGTCTCTGAACAAATTCTCTGCCTCGGTAAATGCCTCGGCATGTAAAGGGTCGCGGTTCAGCCAATCGGCGAACGCTTCGAGTTCCGCATCGCTCAAACTGTCGTCGCGCAGACAAACCAGCCAGGCGATGGCCTGATCTTGCAGACTCGTGTGAATGGATTTGTCGGACGGCGCTGGCATGCGATCTCCAATTGAGCAGGGGTGATATTGATAAAGACGTGCGAGGTACGAAAGCGATCATAACAAGACGGGCTTTGCAAACAAGCGGCGGGGGTTAACGACATGGGTGTGGGACGGGCTGAAGAAAAATAAGGCAGGCGTTTTATTTAATCGGCCAGTTGCCGCGCGCAATGCGCCATGGCTTTGGCCAGCAATTTATTGACCTGAGACTTGGAAATCCCCAAGCGTTCGGCAACTTGCGTATAGGTCAGGCCATCGACCCCGTGCAGTAAAAACACACTACGGCAGGCTTGCGGCAACTCGTCCAGCGCATGTTGCAATGCGGCCAAACGTTGTTGACCGATCAACACCTGTTCCGGTGGCGCGGCGTTGCCGGGAATGGATTCGGCTAGCGCATCGAAATCTTCGTCAGAGCCGTAACGGTCCCTGACCATAGTTTTGCGCTGATGATCGATGGTCAGATTGATCGCGATCCGAAAAGCCATGGCTCGAGCATTATCCGGCGGCGATTTCTCGGCGATTTGCCGTAAGCCCAGATAGGTATCATGGGTTAATTCGGCAGCAATGTCCGGGCATTTCAAACGCCCGGTTAAAAAACGCAATAACTCATCGGCCAAGGACTCGGTCCAGAACGCGGAAATATCGGTCAATGGCTGTGCACTCATGCGTATCGGAAATATCCAAAGCTTTATTCAAAAACAGCAACTGGCTGATACCCCACCAAAATGTCGCAGCGCAGCCTTGCGTCAGAGCGTCTGCAATAATTGAACCAAAGACGCATGTTGCTGGCAGGCCCCACCCGTCGTGCTGCCTTGCGCTGAACCTTACTTCCGAGCCACCCTGGAATACGGCAAATAACCCGCGGCATGGCCGGCAGATAACATAGTTTTATCGAGAATAGCCGTTTGACTCGCCGACTTTGATTTTTAGCGCGCGCCAAGCCTGTATAATCCCCGCAACCCCACGTATTTATTCACTTAGCTTAACCATCCCCTGTCATGCGCCCCACCTATCTGCTGTTCTGCCTGCTTTTCATCGTTGTCGTTCACGGCGCCATCGCCTGGAGCCTGAATCGACCCCAGGATGCCGGTGTCGATGTACCTTCGGGTAAATTACGTTCTTTGTCGTTCGCGCCGTATCGCGAAGGCTTTAGTCCTATCGAAGAAAAATTTCCGCTGCCGGAGCATATCGACGCCGACCTGGGCTTGATTGCCGATAAAACCCATACCATCCGCACCTACTCGATCCTCGGCGGCATGCAACCTACTCCCGAATTTGCGCGCAAACACGGCGTGGAGATGATTCAAGGCGGCTGGCTTGGCGACGGCCATGCCAGCAATAAAAAGGAAATAGCCGCACTGATCGAAGCGGTGAACGCCAACCCGGATGTAGTGAAACGGGTGCTGGTCGGTAACGAAGTCCTACTGCGCAAAGACATGGATGTAGACACCTTGATCGGCTATATCCGCCAGGTCAAACAGGCGGTAAAACAACCGGTATCGTATGCGGATGTGTGGTCTATTTATCTGAAATATCCGCAGCTGATGCAGGAAGTGGACTTTATTACCGTACACATTCTGCCCTACTGGGAAGACGAGCCGGTGGCGATTGAGGATGCGGCCGGACATGTAGAGAAAATCGTTCAGCAAATCCAGGACAAAGCCCACAGCATGGGTCTTAACAAACCGATTCTGATTGGCGAATCCGGCTGGCCGGCCGCCGGCCGGCAACGTGGTCAAGCCGTGCCCAGCGTGGTTAACGAAACCCGCTTCATCCGCAGCCTGATCGAAGTCGTGAACCGGCACGGTTTGGACTACAACATTGTCGAAGCCTTCAACCAACCCTGGAAAAGTCATAACGAAGGCGTGGTCGGCGCCAATTGGGGCTTGTTGACTATCGACCGGGAACCGGTATTTCCATTGACTGGCCCGGTTTACGAAAACCCGGATTGGTTGCTGCACTTTGCCTGGGCGACCGGTTTGTGGCTGCTGCTTGCCTCGATATATTTTAAAAAACTACAAAACCTGCCGTGGCCGCGCTTGTTGGTATTTTTAACCTTGGCGCAAATATTTGGGGTATGCCTGGTGACGCTGGCGGATTTTCTGTGGTTTACCAGCTATAGCATCTGGCAACAGGCTTACACCGTCTTGCTTGTGGTAGCCAACGGCCTGTTGAGCGGCTTGTTGCTGCAACGCTGCTATGCGATTTTAGCCCACCAAGCCGCGCTGCCGGCCCTGGCAAACCGCTTGAGAAGCGCCTATCTGTTTTTCGTGGTGCTGGCGCTGTATAAAACCTACAGCCTGGCGTTCAATGGCCGGTATCTGAGTTTCCCTGTCGAACAATTCGCAATTCCGGCCATCGGCATCTGCGGCTTGATCATTTGCCTATACCTGGCCCAGCGCCGACTGCAATGGCATATGCTGCGCTTCGACAGCCTATGCGGCGGCAATTCGCAAACGCCGCGCGACCGTTTACTGGCGTATTTTTTAAACTTCGGCATGCTTGCCGTGGTGATAGGCGAGACGCACGAGTTCATGGCCGCTTACGACTTTATCCAAGCGCATCCGGGCTTTAGCGAAGGTTTACCGGTAGCCTTAGGCTACACCTTCTACAATCAGCAACTCACGGCTTGGTTGCTGTGTATACTGGTGCTGTCGATCCCGTTCTGGCCCCTCCGCTCAGACAAAGCCAAGATTTAGCGCGTACGATCAATGTTGCTCAAGCGGCTGGTTCCGGCACCGCACCTATCGGTGCGTGCCCCGAGGCTGATTTTTCGGTAATCAACACAAGGACACCCTATATGTGGCTGCGCACTAGCTGCGAAATAAGCTTCGATGTCATCATCGAGACTCCATTCATTTTGATGCTGCGGCCGCGCAACGGCGCCAATCAATGGGTGGCCCGCGAGTCGTATACCTTAAATCCGACGGTGCCGGTATTCGAATATACCGACTACTACGGCAATCTCTGTCAGCGCCTGATTGCCCCGCCCGGCGAGTTTGCCGTGCGCACCAGCGCCGACATTCATACCAATGAACATATCGACGTCTGCCCCGGCGCACCGTTTACGGAAGTGCAAACTCTGCCGGATTCGGTACTGACCTATCTGATCCCGACCCGCTATTGCGAATCCGACCGGTTTATCGATCTGGCCCAGGAAATCGTCGCCGATGCCTTACCGGGTTACGACCAAGTCGCGACGCTGCACCGCTGGCTACGCGACAATATCCGTTTCAATCCGGACTCGCCGCATTTCCAGTTGTCGGCAGTCGAAACCAATATGGCAGGTGAAGGCGTCTGCCGCGAATTGGCTCATTTGGGCATCGCGCTGTGCCGGGCTTTATGTATACCGGCGCGGATGGTGGTTGGCTATTTATACGGCTTGCAGCCTATGGATTTTCACGCCTGGTTCGAGGCTTATGTGGGTGGGCGTTGGTATACCTTCGACCCGACGCAAGCCGAACCATGCGGCGGTAGGGTCATAGTCGCTTACGGCCACGACGCGGCGGACGTGGCGATTTTCACCCAATTCGGCCCGGCGCTTTATCCCATGCACATGGCCGCCAATGTCGAACGCCTGCCCGGCCCGCCGGATTAGCGCACACCCGGCGCCGCCATCACACATCGAGCAAAGGTGCGGATTCCCGGTATAATGGCGATTCCGCTGTAATCAACGCTTTATTTATGAGTAATCTTGTTCTGGTCGCCTGCGCCTTGTTGCTGGTATTTCTAAACGGCTTCTTTGTTGCGGTCGAGTTCAGTCTGGTCAAACTAAGGCAGACCCGAATCAAGACAATCGAACAAACCGAAGGCTGGCGCGGCCGCATTCTCGCCAAAGTACACAAAAAACTCGACGCTTATCTATCGGCCTGCCAACTCGGCATTACCCTGGCGTCGCTGGGCCTGGGCTGGATAGGCGAACCGGCTTTCGCCGACCTGTTAGTCCCGCTGTTTGTCAAAGCCGAAATCACCTCCCCGGAAATCATCCATAACATCTCGTTTGCATTTGCGTTTTGCACAATATCCTTCCTGCATATCGTCGTTGGTGAGCAAGCGCCTAAATCGCTGGCTATCCGCAATCCGGAAGGCATAGGCCTGTGGAGCGCCGGACCGCTTTACGCGCTGTACTGGCTGATGTACCCGGCCATCTGGTTGTTGAACGGCAGCGCCAATCTGGTGTTACGCATCGCCGGACTTAGCGACGGCCACAACCTGGACAGTCATTATTCCAACGACGAATTGAAACTGATTCTGCGCTCCAGCCGGGCCGGCGAGAATCTGACCAGCGATGAATGCAACGTGCTGGCCAAGGCCCTGGATTTCGGCAAGCTGGAAGTCTCCGATCTGATGCGGCCGATTCACGAAATTACCGCGCTGTATCAAGGCCAATCTCAGCAACACATGCTGGAAACGGTTTACAGCAGTTGCTTCAGCCGCTACCCGTATTTCGACAGTAACGGTATCGATGTGCTGGGCATTATCCATTTGAAGGATTTGTTTCTAGCGCAACAACACGGCCAGCAAATCGACGATTTGGAACCCTATCTACGGCCGATTCAACATATCTCCGCGCATATGCCGGCCCTGGAATTGTTCCGGCGCTTTACCCAAGGCTCGCCGCATTTCGCGGTCATCGGCCAGAAAGGCCATAAGCCGCACGGGTTTATCACGCTGGACAATCTGCTGTCAGCCATGGTCGGCGAAATCCGCGACGAGTTTCGAAAAACCGAAAGTGACTGGACCCGTCAAGATGACGGCAGCCTGCTGGGCAAAGGCAGCTTGCCGATTTTCTCGCTGGAGCGGATTCTGGGTATCGATGTGGAAAACGAAGAACTGGATCTGGACGACGTCGATTCCGTGGGAGGCATGATCCTGGCGCAATTACGCGACATCCCGGAAGCCGGCGAGCGCATCGCCTTCAACGATTTTGAAATCGTCGTGAAAGAAATGAACGGCCCCAGAATAGAGTGGGTGCAGGTTTATCCGAAGCAGTAATGTGAAAAACTTACAGCTTTGGTTTGTGGATTCAGCTAGCCGATGTAGCCGCGATTAGCGAAGCGTAATCGCGGGAATGATGCCTTGTAGTTAGGAATTGATGCTGCCCTTGGGTTGGCATCTCTAACCTAGGCTGGAAAACCGCTTCCAATATTTGCCCAAACAACGCTAAGTTTTCCAGCAAAAATAGCAGCGTCTGCCCCCTTCTGACTCCACCTCTCATATCACCCAAAAAGGAGCTTAGCCGTTGCTCGCGCAGCCCATCCACCACGATAGCCCGTTCCCGTTTTTTTATGTAAATGCTGCCTTTTCCCAGGATCAGTGCGCTGCACTTGATTCCTTATTCTTGCAAGACGGTAACTGGCAGCATCGGGATGGCGCGTTTTACCGGTGTTCTCTCAAAGACGTTACCGAGAATATTCCAGACACGTTTCAAGCGGAAGTGCTTACTAGAATGCGCGAGATTACCGGATTGCCTCTCACGAATCGTGTTCTGGTCACGGCGCAACGCATGCTGCCGGGGCAAGCCATTGGTGTACACAGCGACCGGCCGCTAGTGGGTTACGAAATTGCACGACTGGTCGTGCAACTGAATAAGCAATGGCAAACCGACCATGGCGGTGTTTTGGAATTATTCTCCTCGCCGGAGAGCGAGGCGGTGTTCAGCGTTAATCCTGAGTACAACAAAGCCTTTGGCTTTCTGCTGCACGTCGATTCATACCATGGTGTCACGGAGGCGATTCAGCCGCGACAAACAGTGGTCTTCAATTTCTGGCACGCTGCCAATACCCCCGAGCTTGCCGCACACGTGCAGGCCTTGTTTACAGACATACATTTCTCCGAACTGCCGGCAACTCTGAACCCTGTAGCCACGGCTGCGGAATCGAGTCTGCCCGAGGAGACGACATTTCATGCCGGCATGGCTGCGCTTGCACTCCATCGCTGGGGTTATGATGAAACTACCGTGATCACCGGCTACCAATACAGCGCCGGCCTTTCTGTCTGCGACAGCAACGATGCCGAGACCTATGCCGCCGTGCGGCTGGCGGACTGGATGGCATGTTTGTATCGGGATTGGTTTGATCTGGCCCGTTGGCAGATCTTGCGCCGCGAACTTGCAGGAATCGAAATGTTTACACGCCTGATGCCTACATGGCAGCTTTGTCTGCCGGAATAGCGAGAGTTGGGCAAAGGGTTGTCGGCTATCGACGCTTAGCCGCCAAAGAAAATTGAATTTGCAATGACAACAATTGGCAAATAAGTTGTCCTTCAAAATGTAGGTGCGATTAGCTCGCGTAATCGCACCTACATTTTGAAGCCAACAGTCCTCCGATTACGCTATCGCTAATCGGAGCTACGCGGGCTAAAGTTAGTACGCTGTATATGATTTCTCAGCGTTTTTGCAGTTCCTTTTCCACTCGCCGCTTCCTTTATGCTTAACGTCAATATCGATCACGTTAGCCAAATGACGGTTTTTTCGCGTTTTTACATGTCCTTGACTGAGAAATGAAATGCATCCTCCAAGGCCCGCTTCCGCCTGCCTTATTCCCCCAACGGCCGCAGCAGTTTTTCCAACAACCACGGATCATCGAAATGGCGTTTGCCGAGAAAAGCGATAGCATGCGTGCCCCATTGCCGCATGGCGCCGGGGCTGGGTACGCCCATGGGCCACAGCAGGAATCTTTCCGGGCGTTCGCTGCCGGCAACCAAGCCCTCTTCGTCGAACATACTGCGGTATCCGCCGTCGGCCATGGGCAGCGAGCGTAGCGCATCGTAATCCAGCCAGCCATATGGTTTCGCATCCGTCGCCGGCATAGCGGTGGCGATACCATTGATAAAATGCTTACCCGCCGCAACTTTCACCAACAAGCGTTCGCCGGGTTGTCGGGCGAGAATGGACACCGGCGCCAAAACCGGTTCCGAATCATCCAGAGGCTGCACCACCTCAACCCCCTGCCCTGGAAATATCTGGTAATAACAGCCGCAGGCATGAATGCTTTCGTAAGCCAGCGGGCTACCATCCATTCTTAAGGTGACCCGCCAAATCAGGCCGTCGAAGCGACCGGCGTAAATATCCAGCAGACCTGTAGCCGGCCGGGCCGGAAACCAGATCAGGTAATTCAGTTGCAGTAAAACCTGGCTTCCAAACCGGGTATGGGAAGCCAGCCGATAGACGCTGGGGTTTTGTGGATCGACCTGAGCTTCCCCATCGGCATTGAGGGCAACCGTACCGATACGATCATCATCGCTCACGGTATCGACTACCCAGCCCGGCGCATAGGCGGAAAATAATTGCTCCAGTTGAGCCGGTGACGGCTCCGGAATACCCAAGGGATTGGCCGCCGACTGCGCAAGTATCTGTGCGACTTCCGCCGCCTGGATAGAAGGAGAAACCGGCGGCTCGTAACGTATCAGGCGGCCCTCGGCCGGTTGTTGATGCGCAGCCAGGAAAGGTGCGCGCATTTCGTTATGCAACTGGCGGACGCCGTCGACGATGGCCCAGCGGCTCAAGAAATACAGGCCGAAAATTCTTTGCCAGGTCGAATAAGCGTCGGGCGGCTGTATATTCGACAATAACCGAGCGCGTTGGTCTGAAGCGTTCGATAACGGCTGGGTCAGTATTCGGCCACAAGCGGATATTGTCTCCCCAGCCTCTTGAGCCGCCGGGGCTCGCAAGGCGGATTTTGCCGCAGCCGGCAGATTGCGCCATTCCTTCAGCCTTGCGGTTTGATCTAGTCCGCGCAAGCGTTCCAGCCACGCGGCGTAGGCGTCTGCCGTTAAATCGGCGCCGGCAAATGAGGCCAAAAAGCGATCGATACGCAGGCCTGGAAAGCCCTCGATGCGCGCGGCAGCCGCATCCGCCACGCCGAACTCGTCGACTCTGACGTCCATATCCCGAAAAAACCCCGCGCAGCCGGCAAAATCCGGCTGTGCGGGTAAAACCACCGGCTGCCTTACGGCACAGGCCTGCATGCCTATTGCTAATATGACGGTCAGTATCCACAAATCCGAACCGCGTAACGAGCAGGTAAGGACGCCGGAATTAGGATAGGCGATTTTGGAACTACGTCCGACAAACCGGCGAATACTCATGACCAACCTCCTAAGTTTCGATTGCCATTGCGCTCGAACAGACCATCGGCAGCACTGCAAACCAAAGACTATATCCCTAGCGGCGGCAATAGCACCAATATTATCCCGCCGATAAATTTGGCGCCCCTTTGCCAACAACGATTAAGCGACATTCCTGAAACGAATGCCGGTCTTTGGGTGCGCCCAAAATATGCAAGGCAAAACCGCATGCAGCGATCCGAATCCTTTCTTTCCAAACATATCGCCGACACGGGTAATTTGATTGAAGCCCCTTACCCTAGCTAGAGACCAATTGACTCAGTAAAACACTCCAAAATCACATCCCTTTTCTTTCAGAACAAGCTCACGTCAAGCCCTGTCTCCCATTGTTGAGACGGGATCATTGTCGGAAACCTTTGCTTCAGGCGATCTGGCTAATAAATCTTTGACCAAGGCGTTGGGGAAACGCCGGCTTGGCGTGATGGCATAAAAGCGTTCTCGAATGTCGGTGATGCGGTAGCGCTCCACCAATATACCTTGGCGCAATTCATCCAGTACCACCACCGGCGGCACCAAGGTCAAATGCCCGGATTCACGCGCCAGCAAACGCAGCATTGCCATGTCGTCGACTTCAGCCACCACAAGCGGCCTAACCCCGGCTTGTTCCAACAAGAAATCGAACGCAGCTCTAATTTCACTTTCGATGCTGGGCAGCAGCAGTGGTCGGCTATGCAGATCCTGCGGAAATTGAAACGGCCGACTGTCGTCGTCCGGTTTACCCACCAGGCTGACCGGCTGTTCGTCCAACAGATGGCAATGCCAATTGGTTTGCGCATCGCGGGGTACTGGCCGATTGGACAGTACCAGATCGATGGTGTGGGTATGCATTTGCGCCAGTAATTCACGCAGACTACCGGAATGCAGCACCAATTCGACGTCGCTGCGCTGCACCAAGGACCTGACCAACGCAAGCTGAAAATTACGCGACAGCGTCGAGACCGCCCCAATCCGCAACAACTGGCGCTCCGCTGCTGAGCGGCCATGCATCAGACTGATCAATTCATCCCCTGCCCGAAAAATGGCGTTGGCGTAATCCAAGGTAATCCGCCCGGCTTCGGTCAATTGCAGGCGTTTGCCTTCGCGCTCGAACAACTTTTGCCCAAACGACTCTTCGAGCTGGCGTAATTGAATGCTGAGCGCCGACTGTGACACATGTAAGCGTTCAGCCGCCCGCGTCAGATTATTTTCGTTGGCGATCATCCAGAAATAACGCAAGTGGTGATAGTTCAGTGAGGCCATGGATTCATTAACAAAAGAGAACGTTTAAATTAAATACATATATTGGATGAATTAATAGCCGATTGCTAGCATGACAACACTGTCAACATCACGGGGATTCTCATGCACAAGACCATCCGCTCCGCCATCTTATTCATCGAACAACATCACAACAACACTGCGTTTTTAAGCAGACAGGAGTTGCGGCCATGACATCGTTGATCACTTACTCCGCGGTGTCGGCGCCGCTGCTGTTGTTTCTATCAGGAATTCCATCGTCGACCTGGACGGATCGTCATCCGCAACTTATGACCAAACTTTGCGGAACGTTATCGATCCTTGCGGTGCTGACAGCTGGGCTTGCCGGCGTCAGTCTTTTCTATACGGGTTCAGGGGCTAGCGTCGCAGAACACTTGTTATATATCGATAGGCTCTCGGCCATGATGCTGATGCTGGTAGCGTTCATAGGCGCCGTGGTCATCCGCTATTCGCGTCATTACCTGGATGGCGATCCCGGCCAAGGCCGTTTTTTTAAGTGGCTCGCATGGACTATCGCGGCAGTGATGACCTTAGTGATCGCCGGCCATTTCATATTATTCGTGCTGGCCTGGATTATGACCAGTCTGTGTTTGCATAGACTATTGTTGTTTTATCCGGAACGGCAGGGTGCTCGTATCGCTGCTCGCAAGAAGTTTGTGTTCAGTCGCTTAGGCGATTTCGCGCTGATTTTGGCGGGGGTTTGGCTGTATCAAGTCTTCGGTACGCTGGAATTTGGCGAACTGTTCGCGGCGGCAGACACGACTATCCACAATAGCAGCAACTTAAACGCCGCTGCCTTTGCGCTGGTCATCGGGGCTGTCATCAAGTCGGCGCAATTTCCTTTTCATAGCTGGTTGCCGGAGGTGATGGAAACCCCCACGCCGGTATCGGCGTTGATGCATGCCGGCATCATCAATGCTGGCGGCTTTTTAGTGATACGCATGAGCCACGTACTGGTGCAGGCACCTGCCGCGCTGCACTTACTGGCAGTGATCGGCACCGTCACCGCCTTGTTCGGCTCTCTGGTGATGCTCACCCAAACCAGCATTAAAAAGTCACTGGCGTTTTCCACCGTCGGCCAGATGGGCTTCATGATGCTGCAATGCGGACTCGGCGCATTTTCCTCAGCGATGTTGCATATCATCGCCCACGCCCTCTACAAGGCCCACGCCTTTTTATCCAGCGGCAGCGTAGTCGACATTGCTCGCGCGGCCTGGGCCCCGCCGATTCGCGACAGTCGCCATCCCGGCGAACTGCTGGTGGCGTTCATCGCGGCGTTGGCGTTGACTGTCGGCGGCGCCGGCTTATTCGATCTGAACTTGCGGGAAGAACCCGGCATTGTGCTGTTGGGAGCGATCTTGCAAATGGCCTTGACCTACTTGTTGTGGAATGCGCTGGCCCATCACGCCGGCCCCGCGCAAATTGGCAAAGCCCTGCTTATCGCCAGCGGTGTGAGCCTGCTGTATTTCGCCCTACAAACCGGCTTCTTGCATCTGCTACGCGCTGACATTGCTCAGCAGATGCCGATAGACAGCCTGTTCGATAGCTTGTTGTTGACTGTCGTCCTGGCAGGATTTTTCACGATTTTGATGTTACAGATTCAGTACCCCGGCCCGGCGGCTGCAAAGGTTTGGCAAGCGGCCTACGTGCATCTCTACAACGGCTTTTACATCAGCACTCTCGCTAACCGCATGATCCAACGCTATGGGTCCAAGCCCGTTCGTCTTAGCCATCGTCACTCTGGAGGAATACCGCAATGAACGCAGCCGCATTGTCATTTAAACCTAACAATCACTTCGACAGCGCCGAGACCGTCGGCCGGACTTACGGCCAAGATAGCCTGCAAGCGCCAGACATACTCGCGGCCATTGAGCGGGCCTGCACTCGCATCGCACCGTTGTGGCCCTTACAACAATTCGTCGCGGTCAATCCGTTTCTTGGCTTAAGCGATCGCTCCTTTGCCGAGGCTTGCGAGTTCAGCGCGAGGATGGGTCAGGGCGAAATGCTGATGCCGGCGAGTTTCTACGCCGAGCAATACCGGCGGGGCTATATTCAGGATGCCGATATCAGCCAGGCCATGCAGCAAACCGGCAGCAATAGGTCCCTCCAGCAATGCTTAATCGAGTTGCAAAATCTGCCAAGCCACGATACCGCGCTGCCAGGCAATCCTTGCTACACCTTGGCGGACCATTTGGATGCCGAGCATGGCAGCCAATGGGCGCTATTGATTACCGACGAGATCTCCAAATGGTGTGCCGCTTACTTCGATCAAGGTCAGTCGGCGTGGCGCATGCCCTGGCGGGGGCTGCCGCTGTATGCGGCTTGGCGCCGCGCTGCGGCCTTCGACCGTACACCCGAATTAGCCGGCCTGTCGGCGTTTCGTCAGACAATAAGCGCCTTGCCGGAACAGCCCATTGAGGCGATTACGCGGATACTCGCTGCAATGGGCTTGCCCAGTGCCCGGCTCGATGATGCCTGCCATCGGCAATTACTGACGGTGGCCGGTTGGAGTGCTTGGGTGCGCTACAAGCATTGGCAAGCCAGCCCAGAGCAAACCCAAGACGCCTTGCTGCAACTCCTGGCTATACGGCTCAGCTATGACTATGCGCTTATCTCGGCGGTGGCAAGCCTGCAAGATGTCGAGACATGGCGAGACCATTGGCAAGACGCACCGTTGGCAAATACCGATACCGGTGCAGCACTTGAAATTCGCCACATTATGCAGTCGGCCTACGAATTGGCAACGCAGCGCCCCTTATTCGAAAAACTGGCGTCGGCGCTGGCCTCAGCAAGCCCTCACCAAGCCGACCGTAAAAACCTGCAAGCGGTGTTTTGTATCGACGTGCGCTCGGAAATTTATCGGCGCGCTCTGGAAACGCAATCCAATACCATCGAGACCCTGGGTTTTGCCGGCTTCTTCGGTTTCCCCATCGAATACATCGCGCTTGGGCATCATCAAGGTCAGCCGCAATGTCCGGTCTTGCTGAAACCCAAATTCCGCATCCGGGAAAGCGTAAGCGATGCCGATGTTGGCGAACTGAGCGACATCCTTGAGAAACGCTGGCTGCGCAAGCGCTTGAACAGACTTTGGAAGGGCTTTAAAAACTCCGCCGTGTCTTGTTTCTCTTACGTGGAAATTTCCGGGCTGAGTTTTGCCGGCAAGTTGCTCAGCGACAGCCTGGGTTTGACCCGGCCGGTGGTCAAACCAGGTATCGCTGGGCTGGACAAACACATAGTGCATCGCATCGGCCCGGTCATTACCCGCCAGCGCGGTCGTTTGATTGCCAAGGGTCCAGTAGTCGAAACCGGCATTGCTTTGGGTGATCGCATCGAACTGGCGCGCAAAGCCTTGCAGGGTATGAGTTTGAATGAGGGTTTTGCCCGGTTGGTGTTGTTGTGCGGACATGGCAGCAGCACCGTCAACAATCCGTACGCAGCCGGTCTGGATTGCGGGGCCTGTGGTGGACATAGTGGCGAAGCGAATGCGCGCGTCGCGGCGGCGGTGTTGAACGATCGGGAAGTGCGTGCCGGTCTGTCTACTCAGGGATTGACCATTCCGAAAGACACCTGGTTTGTCGCCGGTTTACACGACACGACGACCGATGAAGTGCGTTTGTTCGATCTTGATCAAATCCCACATTACTTCAGTGAAGACCTGCTGCTGTTACGGCGCTGGCTGGATCAGGCCTCGCAGCTCGCTCGCCAAGAACGGGCGCCGGGTTTGGGATTGGCAAACGACGATGCTGCCTCGCTGACGAGAGCTGTCAGCAAACGCAGTCGCGATTGGTCGCAAATTCGCCCGGAATGGGGATTGGCCGGCAACATCGCCTTCATCGCCGCTCCCAGAACACGCACTTCTCACTTCGAGCTCAACGGCCGGGTATTTCTACACAACTACGAATACCGGCAGGATACCGACGCTGCAATCTTGAGCCTGATCATGAGTGCGCCGATGGTGGTGGCAAGCTGGATTAATCTGCAGTACTACGCCTCGACCGTCGACAACCGCCGCTTCGGTAGCGGCAATAAGGCCTTACATAATGTGGTCGGCACCATCGGCATTCTGGAAGGCAACGGCGGCGATTTGCGAGTCGGTTTGCCGTGGCAATCGCTAAATGACGGAAAAATCCTGCGCCACGAGCCGGTGCGCTTGACCGTTGTCATCGAAGCACCAGCAGAGATGATCGAGCAAGTGTTAGCCAACCACGCCGAGGTTCGGCAGTTGGTCGATAACCAATGGTTGCATCTGACGCGTATCGATCCGTTTGATAACTGCTGCTATCGGTACATCCAGCAGCACTGGCAAGCCGTCACCGATTATGGCAGGGAGAGATAATATGAATTGGCAAGTAAACACAGCATTTAACCCATCGCACGTTGCGACGGACCACCTGGATCTGCTGGAAGCCGAGGCGCTATTCATTCTGCGCGAGGTGATTGCCGAATGCCGTAACCCGGTATTGTTGTTTTCCGGCGGCAAAGATTCGGCAGTTTTATTACATTTGGCTTACAAGGCGTTTCATCCCGAGCGGATCGGCTGCGCCCTACTGCACATTGATACCGGCCATAACTATGACGAAGTGATTGCCTACCGCGACCGGATGGCGGAACGCTACGATTGCCAACTGCACGTGCGCAGTGTCGAGGATTCAATCCGCAAAGGCTCCGTGCGCTTGCGGCATGCATTGGAATCGCGCAATCCCTATCAATCGGTCACCTTGATGGAAGCAATCGCCGAGTTCGGGTTTGATGCCTGTTTGGGTGGCGCCCGGCGCGATGAAGAAAAAGCGCGGGCCAAGGAACGGATCGTCAGTGTCCGCGACGAGTTTGGTCAATGGGAACCGAAACATCAGCGCCCGGAACTCTGGTCCTTGTACAACACGCGTGTCGCACTCGGCGACCATTTGCGGGTGTTTCCTATTTCGAACTGGACCGAGCTTGACGTCTGGCAATACATACAGCGCGAGGACGTCGAGCTGCCGGCGCTTTACTTCGCCCACCCACGCCAAGTTGTGAGGCGTGGCGACATTCTGGTTCCGGTGACGCATCTGACACCGGCCCAAGCCGGCGATACCGTGGAAACCATCAGCTGCCGTTTCCGCACGGTCGGCGATATATCCTGCACCGCGCCGGTGGCATCGACAGCCAGCAACGTGGCCGACATCATCACCGAAACCGCGCAATGCCTGCTGACCGAACGCGGCGCCACCCGCCTGGACGACCGTGCCTCGGATGCGGCCATGGAACAACGTAAAAAAGAGGGGTATTTCTAATGAACATTGCCAATCACTCGACAGTAAACACACCTGCAAACCGTACACCGGCGCATGCGCCTTCCGGGCTACTCCGCTTTATTACCGCCGGCAGCGTCGATGACGGCAAGAGTACCTTGATCGGTCGATTGCTTTACGACACCGGCAACGTCGCTGCCGATCAGTTGGCGGCGATTCAAGCCACTTCGCAAAAGCGCGGACTGGCGACCATCGATTGGTCGCTGTTGACCGACGGTCTGATTGCTGAACGGGAACAAGGCATCACCATCGATGTAGCTTATCGTTATTTCTCGACGGAACGGCGCAAATTCATCATCGGCGATACGCCGGGTCATGAGCAATACACTCGCAATATGGTTACTGCCGCCTCAAGCGCCGATCTGGCGATTTTGCTGGTTGATGCACGTAAAGGTATCACCACTCAGACGCGCCGCCATGCTTATCTGACGCATTTGCTCGGCATTGGCGAACTGGTACTGACTGTTAACAAAATGGATTTAGTGGATTGGGATCCTGCGGTATTTCAGGCCATCGTCAACGAATTCAGTGCCTTCGTCGGCCAATTGGGTCGTCACCACGTGCAAGCCATTCCGATATCGGCATTGACCGGCGCTAATGTGGCGACCTGCGCCGAGTCCATACACTGGTATTGCGGCCCGAGCCTATTGCACTATCTTGAAACCGTCCCGGCAAGGCGCGACGCCGATCACGCCCCCTTACGCTTACCGGTACAACGGGTAGCTCGGATCATGCTGGGTAACGGCGCCGGCGGCATTAGCGATAATGAATTCCGCTGCTACCAAGGTACACTGGCCTCAGGCCGGTTACAGCTTGGCGATGAAGTGACCGTGTTGCCATCCGGTCTGCGAGCGCGAGTCAGTCGATTAAGCATCGCCGACCGCGCGTTGCCCATGGCTAGAGCCGATCAATCGGTGGTGGTATCGCTGGATAAAGAAATCGATATTTCGCGCGGCGATATGCTGGCCGACCCGATTAATCCGCCGCGCGTCGTCAAAACCATCAACGCGGACATTTGCTGGTTAGCGGAGCAACCGTTGCAGACGCGGGGCAAGTATCTGGTCAAACATACGACGCGTACCGTTAACGCCCTGTTCGAGGAGTTGAGTTACCGGTTAGACGTCAATACCCTGGCCCAACAAGCCGCGCCGGACACGGCGGCAATGAACGACATTTTGCGGGTCAAGCTGAAACTGCAACAACCGCTATTGGTCGATGCCTATGCCGATAACCGCACCACCGGCAGTTTCATCCTTATCGATCCGGTGTCTTTGCAGACGGTGGCGGCGGGCGTAATAATCTAATGCCACAGGGACTCACACGGGGATCCAAATGAATTGGAACGAATACGTGCAATTGCTGGCCGGCTTGGTTTCGGTGGTCAACCCGATCAGTGCGATGCCGATTTTTCTGTCGTTGACAGCAAGAAAGCAGCCCGTGGAACGCCGACAAACGGCGATGACCACCGCGTTTGCCGTGGCGATGGTGCTGTTTACCTCGCTATTGGCCGGCGAACCGATACATAATTTCTTCGGTATCGGACTGCCGGCGTTCAGGGTCGCCGGTGGTTTGTTACTGTTGTTGATGGGCATCTCTATGCTGCGGGTCAGCGACGACCGCTCGCGGCATACGCCGGAAGAAGACGCCGAGTCGCACGAAAAATCCTCGGTAGCGGTGGTGCCATTAGCGATTCCTTTGCTGGCGGGGCCCGGCGCGATCAGCACCACCATCGTCTATGCCCACCGCGATTTGTCATTGGCGCATTATCTGTTGTTCAGCGGCGTAATCGTGTCCATCAGTTTGATCGTGCTACTGATACTGCTGCTGGCACCGCGCATTATCGCCATCATGGGACAGACCGGCATGAACGTGGTCACGCGGGTGATGGGCTTGCTACTGACCTCAACCGCCGTCGAATTCATCGCCGGCGGCATCAGCGAATTGTTTCCGATTTTAGCGGCGGGCTGAGTGATGCCTGCTGGAAACCTAATTTAAACACCTGTAAGCAAGCGACAACACAAGCCCACTGCTATGAATTAAACCCAATCCTAAGCGGAAACACACCGGCTTATGTCGCGCGGCGCGGACTCTACCAGCGAAACTCCACACCGCCAAATACCATCCCGGTTGCTCCCGGATTGAATTGCGCCCGTCAACGAATAATTACCATCGTCCCAACCCACTCTGGTGCCTATCAGTGAAGCCACCAAGGCATCACATTTGCATCCAATACAAACGCTTAAAACTCCACCTTGATTGATCCGATAGCTGTCAACGGTGCACCAGGGGCAACACTTAAACGGGGGGTTACGTTGGACTCTGGATCGGTCGACTCGTAATAGCGCTTATCGAGTAGATTGCGTAGATTGAACTGCGCGGTAACCCGTGTTTTGTTAATTTCCCACCGGTATGCGGCGAAGGCATCCATACGCACATAGCCAGGCAGTTGAAAACTATTGGCCAAATCGCCTTCGCGTCCGCCGGCAGCTATACCGCCCAGGCCGAAACTTAAGCCTTGCAACGCGGTATGCCCTTTCATGTCGTATTTGACCCAAAGACTACCGGAATGCTCCGGAACGTTAGCCAAGCGATGACCAGCCGTGTCGCCAGCGTAATCTTTAATGACGCGCGCATCCGTAAACGCATAACTGCCTATCAAGCTCAAGGCATCCGTCAAATGTCCCGTTATATCAAGCTCTATGCCCTGACTGCGTTGCTGGTTGGCTATTTTATCGAACGGATTGGGCGTACTGTTATCCGGAACCAAGATGTTATCTTTGGTGAGATGGTAGTAGGCCAAGGTTGCCAATAAGCGGTCATCGAATCCTTGGGTTTTCAAGCCGGCCTCAAACTGCTCGCCGATTTGCGGGTCAAAGGTCGAACCATCAGCGGCTGGCGCGTTATTGGCACCGAACGAGGTGGTCCAGTTGCCGTAGACTGCCAACTGTTTAATGGGTTGAAAAAGTATACCGACGCGAGGACTAAAACCCTCGTCTTTGCGTGATGGTAGGGTAGCCTCTGCGTCGGCAAATGAAGCCATGTACGATGAACCGGTTTCCGCCCAATCGTATCGACCACCTCCTAAGATATGCAATTTATCCCACAGAGTAATGTGATCCTGAAAATAGGCGCCGTACCAGTTGTTATTAAAAAACGCAAAATTATCGGTGGTGCAGCAATTGGGTGGTTGCGATAAGGTTTGTTCAATAACTGCAGGATTTATTCCGTAGCTGGGCCAAGGATTGTAAATGTTGATATTCAGATCAGGATTGGCATCGTTGAATTCACCAAAATAATGGTACTTCATCGTCGCCTGAAAATAATCGAACCCCAGCAACACATCGTGCTTGGTCGAGCCAAGCATGAACTTTCCGGTCAAATCCAGATTGGTAGTGTAGAGATCGGTATCGGCTGTTTGACCGAATATATTGCGCTTAAGCGTCCCGTCGGGGAGCAAGGCGTCTTCGGCGGGGCCAAAAGCCGGCGTTGGATTAACCATATAGTCATGCGCTTCGTTAAAGCTGGCTAGAAAGCGATTATGTATCGCCCAGTCGTCGTTAAAATGGTGATTAATTTCCGTGCTCAGATGCGTTTTGGAGATGCTACTCATAGGAATATTGGGATCGTTCAATGACCGACTGATTGGTATGGGCGCCGGACGATTGCCGATAACAGGAATGCCGAAATCTGACCGATAGTCCTGATCGAATCCCTCGACACTTAAAGTCATATCTGTTCTATCGGTCGGCCGCCAAGTGACGCTAGGATTGACCAACACTCGGTCGGTGGACACAAAATCTCTGAAAGAATTTGCGTTTTGATACGCACCGGTAAAACGATAAAGTACCGATTTGTCATCGTTTACTGGGCCAGTGGCATCCCACTGCGTGCGGTAAAAATCATACGAACCAAATTGCTGTTCTAATGCGTAATACGGAATGTCTAGCGGCTTTTTGGTAGTAATGTTGACAAGACCACCGGGCTCTATACGTCCGAATAGAACTGCAGCAGGACCTTTTAGCACCTCGACACTTTGTAGATTGCCTGCATCTACTTCGGTAGGTTCGCCATCCCGGATAGACAGCAAACCGTTTCGGTATACTCTGGCATTGTGAAAACCGCGAATGATGAAGCCATTGCCGTATCCCAATGAAGGTTGTGCTCTCACACCGCTGACATTTTCCAACACATCTTTAAGCCGTGAACTTTTCTGATCATCCATCACTGCTCGCGGGACCACCTGAACCGATACTGGCGTATCGAAGATGGGGGTATCGGTTTTGGTGGCGGTAGTAGTCGTGGTCCGATTGTAGCTTGGATTGTAAGGATCACTGTCCGCATAGCCCGCTTTACCGGTCACCATAACTGTCGGCAAAGTCGTCGCCGACTGCGGCTCGATTCTCGCCATCTTTTCCAGCGTCACGGTATTACCGTTGCTGAACCGGTAGTGCAACCCGGAACCGCGCAGCAAGTTCTGCAAAGCCTGTTCCGGCGTATAACGGCCTGTTAATTCCGGCGCGATGATGTGTTCGGCGATGTCGCCTTCATACAGCACTTGCAAGCCGGTAAGCGCGGAAAACCGGGTCAACGCCGAGGATAGCGATTGGGAGCGGATGTCAAAGGTTTGCTCGGCAGCTATGGCAACAGCAGAAGTCAACAGGCCGGCAGCAAGCGCTGCGTAGAATGGGCCACGGCTAGCTGGTATGGGATATTTCATGCGTCTATCTCCTTCGTCGATGAATGGTGTTACCGACATAGACGACACGGATTCAGGCTTACCCTTAGCGCTGAAATAAATATTTTTTAGTCGTTTGCTATTTATCGATTCAGCCTTGAGACGTTTTATTAACCCGGCCCCTAAATATCGTCGCTCCCGCGCAGGCGGGAGCCCAGCGGCTATGCTAGATTCCCGCCTTCGCGGGAATGGCGAGTCCAGGGAGTTTAAGGGCCGGGTTAATAACGGCCTGATCAATAGCGCGAGGTGCCCGGCGATAGCCTCAATACAACAACACCAGATCGCCCGGCATCCGCAAAGCTTTGGCTTGAAGGGTGGTGATCAGCGCAGCCAGTACCGCATCGGGGTCGGAGTTGTTGAATACGCCGTTGACGACGCGTTCGGCCAACTGCGGATTAACAGCGACAATACGACCGCGACGATAGCGGTTAACTTCTTCCAATACTTGCGTCAAAGGCTGGCGGTGAAACACGGTTTGGCTTCGCCGCCAGGCCAGCGCATCGTCGTTGTCGAGCTTAGCAACGGCTTGCAGCCGGCCTTGCCGATACTCGGCTTGCTCGGCGGCATGAACCAGGGCTTTGGCTTTGTCTGCGCCGACCTCCACGGTGCCTTCGCTAACGACGACGCGCAGCTCATCAGCCTGCTTGCGGACGCTGTAGGCGGTGCCCACCGCGCGGGCTGTGGCCTGGCCGCCGTCGACGACAAACGGCCGTTGCTTATTGGGCGCGACTTCGAAATAGGCTTCGCCGCGTAACAACTCGATCTGGCGCCAGCTTTCGCTATAACGGACCGTTAGCGCCGTGTCGGTATTCAAGGTCAGCCGCGAGCCGTCCGCCAGTTCGACACTGAGTTGTTGGCCGGCTGCGGTATGGTAATCGCTGCGCCAGTTTTGCCATTGCTCGGGCAGCCGCCAGCCGGCCACCAGCAGCAACAGCCCGAGACAACTCAAAGCAACTCGTTGCAGGTTTCGCCCGCCGGACGAAGGTTGCAAGCGCCCATCACCCTGCCCTCTCGGCAACTGTTCCAGACCTTGCCCTACCTCCTGCATCCATGAAGTCGTCCCGGCGGGAGAGGGTTCTGTTTTGGTTTTGGCGGCATCCGTTTGTAGACGTTGCTGAACCCGCTCCGCCGGCAGTTGCAGCAAGTCCCACAGCTTGAGGGCTTTGTCGTAGGCTTCGGCGTGTCGGGGATCGGCGTGGTACCAGATTTCAAATTGGCGACGCTCTTCGTCGCTGACATCATCCGCATGCATACGGGCAAACCAGGCGAGTGCCTGATCCGAAAGCGAGCCGGATGACGCGGATTGAGGGTTATCGGACATGGTTAGGGACGGGAAGCGTTGAGCCGAAGCTGACATGATGCCACGATTTTATAACGGGGTTAATTTGCATAAGACCAGCGCGCCGAGCATCACAGGAAATCGATGCGGTCTTTCAAATGCTTCAGAGCCTTATGCATATGACTTTCCACAGTGCGCGCCGATATGCCCAGCTCGGCGGCGATTTCGGAATAACGCTTGCCTTCCACTCGACACGCCAAGAACACTTTGCGACATTGCGGCGGCAGCTCGTAGATGAGTGTTTCGAACAATTCCATTTGTTGTTGCCCCTCCAGCGTGCCATCCGGTTGCGGTTGGCCGCAAGCGATGTCATCGCCGACCAGACCGCCGTCGCGTTGTTCTTGCCGAGCTCTGCTGCGCAAGTGGTCCAGGGCCAGGTTGTCGGCGATGCGAAACACGAACGCCCGCTGATTGGCAATCTCGCCGACGGCGGAATAGCGGGCGATGCGCAAATAAGTTTCCTGGATCAAATCGGCCGCGGTTTCCGCACAATTGACCTTACGAGTCAAAAACTGCTGGAGTTCCTTCTGGTAGAGCAGAAAACTGGCCAGTAAATTGGAATCGGTGATTGCACCCATGAACACATAGTCGGCAATGAAACGTCTTCCGAAGCAGCAAGTTTTAAGCCACTACCTTGGGAAGCCAGGGTTATGCGGCTGTTGCTCCATCAGTTGGCAACACTGCTGGCGAAATCCCCGAAAGCGTAACGACCAAAGTGCGGCATATGACACACTTTTAAACCCCGCTTCCCGCTGCGAAGCGCGACTGGCATAGGGACAAATTCAGACATCTCGTGTTGGTCGAAAATATTGCCCAATCGTTTCAGTACCTGATAATTGATCGATTTCAGCCCTTCCGTCTGTGCCGGGTTGCGGCTTTCTGCCGCCAGCGGATCACACCGGTGACAAACAACACCGGACAAACCAGTCCGGTGATAAACACCAAAATCCGCCCGGTCATGCCAAAGACCTGGCCGGAGTGCAGCGGCCATTGCCAATGGGTGAAGATTTCGCCGGCGCTGGCGGTCGGCAAGCTAGGATCGTCCCGGTCCAGAATCTTGGCGCTGTAACGATCTATCACCGTGCAACGGCGTTGCAAAAGGCTGCCGGGTGCATCGACGCCGTCCTGGCAGACGGTGTAGGTTTTCGTCGGTTCCGCCGCGCCGTAAATCATGCTCGGTCGACCAGTTGGGTACTGTTGCCGTGCAATAGCCACCGCTTGAGCCATGCCGATGGCCGGCGCCCCCGGATGCGGCGGCGTAGATTGAAACCAGTAACGGTAGGTGGCCGGCGAAAACACTTCCAGCACCGCTACTACGTTATGCGGCAACACCATGTACACGCCGGAAAACAGCACCGGTATCATCGCCAGCATGGTATAAAAACCGCTGGTTTTGTGCAGATCGTAATTGAATCGTACCTTGCCGGCACCGGCTTTAAACAGCAGTGCCTGCCGCCAGCGTCCGGTCAGCGGCCACCAGACGATCAGGCCGGTCAGGGTGGATATAATCAATAATATGCCGGACAGGCCGACCACTACCGTACTGATGTCGTTGGGCAGCAGCAAGGCGTAATGCAATTCAAACATCAGGCCGATGAAAGTGCTGGGCAGCCAATCGCTGGAACGGCCCTGAAGTTGTTTGCCGGAGATTTTCGCGGTGTAAGGATCGACGCCTACTTCCCAGCGTTCCACCGCGCCGTTGGCATCCGCCACCGCGAAGCGCAGCTTGAAGGCCGCGAATTCGTTGCGCGGGTAGGTGGCGAAGTTGTGTTTGGCTTGCGGCGGCATCGCCGCCTTGCCGGCCGCGAAAATTTCAGCCAAGGGCCGATACTCGGCATCCGCCGGCACCTCTACCACCAGCATATCTGGATGCAGCCATTCGTCGAGTTCCGGATAAAACACCAGGATGCTACCGGTGATGCCATAAATAGACAGCAGCAAGCCCAACGTCAGGCCCAGCCAGAGATGCACGGTCAGCCAGCGTTGGCGGCGGAATTTTAAACGGGAAAGGCTAGGATTTTGCGGTTCTTTTCGAACCGTCGAAGCAGGTTGGTAGAGATTGGTACTCATGCTTGTAGCCCGAAAGGAACCTTGAAAGGTAGGAAAATAGAGTTGGCTAAGCCAGCCGCAATTTTGCCCGGAAAGCCCTGTTGTTGAATAAGACGTTCCGGCACCGAAAAATCCCACACCGGCTTGGTAGGCCGGACGATAGGAACCTCGCTCTGCGCGGGCTGGACTTCACGGCTTTGGATTGGTAACCCAAGGCCGATCCGTGAAACGCGATCGGATGAATTCGAAGCCTTCATCCCTCCGAATACGCGGCGCTATTCGGAGCGACAAAGTCAAAATTCCACCTTAATCGAGCCCATGAAATTACAGGGCGCGCCCGGCTGTACCAAATAGCCGCCAAAAGCCGAAGTCTCGTAAATGGTCTTGTCCAGTAGGTTATTGACGTTAAGTTGCGTCGTTATTTTTGATCGCCCCACGTTCCAGGCATAACCGATCAGGGCATCGACTCTGACATAGCCAGGCATTTGCCAGTTATTCTCGTTGTTCCCTTCGCGCTCTCCTATGACGTATGCACCGGCTCCGAAATTTAAACCGCGCAGTACGGGATCTTGAACCGTGTATTTAGCCCAGAAGCTTCCGGAGTTTCTGGGAACGTTCCAAAGTTTGTGTCCTTGATTGCCTCTATTATCTTGGGTAATTTCAGTATCGGTGTAGGCGTAGGAGGCAATCAGATTTAGGCCGTCCGTAATTTGGCCTGAAACATCCACTTCCATGCCCCGGCTGCGGGCGGCTCCTGTCTGCACGGAAAACCTTGAATTGCTTGGGTCGGCGGTGGCAATGTTTTGTTTGGTCAATTCGTAAAACGCGACCGTGGTCAGCAATTTTTTATCGAATAGCTCGGTTTTGAAGCCCACTTCGTGTTGCTGGGCGGTTTCGGCGTCGAGCGGTTTGCCGGTGGAGGCCAAGGCGGTATTCGCACCACCCAACGATTCCACATAGTTGCCGTACAAGGCAAGCCAGGGCCAGGGTTGATACACCACGCCGACGCGCGGACTGAACGCTTCGTTTTGAACTTCCGTCTCCCTGCTTCGCGCGGCTTCGATGGATGTCGTCGCCGCGCCGCTGCTGCGCGTCGCCCAATCATAACGTCCGCCACCCATGATATGCAGCTTGTCGAACAAGGTGATCTGATCCTGAAAGTAAGTGCCGTACCAGGACTGGGTTAGCGTGCTGAAGCTATTAAAATCGCTGGCTGTTGGTAATGGAACCGGCCCATAGACAGGATTAAAAACATCTACCACAGGCCTATGGCTTGCGGGTGCCGGAGTCTTGGCAAAACCTTGGCCATCGCGCGTTTCCCAAAAATAATCGAATCCAGCTAGTACTCGATGCTGCGTGCCCAAGAATTTGAATTTACCAGTGAGGTCGATATTGGTCGCAACCGTGTCGGTAATATCAATTGGTGTGGTAGTTGTGCCTCGAATAGCCGTGTTATTAACTGGGTTTACAGGGTTGTTAAAAAACGACTGATTGTTACCTTGATAATCAAGGTTGTAGTAATGAAAGCGATGCTGGATTTTCCAATCGTCGTTAAATTGGTGCGACCAATCAAAGCCGACAATAACCTTATCGTGTATGGCAAGGGCATTGTCCGATCCGAAACCCAGATAGTTACTGACGGGGACATTAATCGGCCGATTGCCCAGAACCGGAAGCCCCGTGTAATTTGTGCGGGTGTCATGCTGATACTCCAAATTCAAATTGACTTCCGTTCGGTCGCTGGGCCGCCAGCTCAGCGATGGCGCAAAAAACACCCGTTCCTGTTCCATTGTGTCGATAAATAAGTCATTGCTTTGATAGGCCATGTTAAGGCGATAGAGTAGCGAATGATCGTCGTTGATCGGACCGGTCGCATCCGCCGTGGTACGGAATAAATCGTAGGAGCCGAACTGCTGCTCCAACGAGTAATAAGGCGTATCAAGCGGTTTCTTGGTGACCACATTGATCAAGCCGCCCGGTTCGATACGCCCATACATAGCCGCGGCCGGGCCTTTCAGTACTTCGAGCTGTTCAAGATTGACGACCTCGTGCTGCGCGCGCCGGATGCGCAACCCATTACGATAGACGGTGGTCGTGCCATCGGTTTGAAATCCGCGCATCTGGAAACCTTCATACATCGGGTCGGTGGCCCAGAAAACGCCACTAACGTTCTTTAGCGCATCCTTGATCCGAATCGCCTGCTGGTCTTTCAAGATTTGTTTGGGGATGACCTGAATCGACATCGGCGTCTCCATGATCGGCGTATCGGTTTTGGTGGCGGCGCTGGCGTTGGGCAAGTGATAGTCGGAGTAATAAGGGTCGTTAGGATCGGACGTGGCTTTGCCCAATACCGTCACGCTGGGCAAAGCGGCTGTGTCGGCATTTGATTGCGGCGCGAGAGGTTTTCCCGATTTTTCTAAGGTCACCGTATCGTCGGCAGCGGTTTGCGGGGTCAGGCCGGTGCCGGTCAGCAGTTTTTGCAAAGCCTGTTGCGGGGTATAGCGACCCTGCACGGCATTGCCAGTCAAATTGCCGGCTAGTTGCGAACTGAAAAACACCTTGACGCCGCTGGTTTCGGAAAATTGCAGCAAGGCATCGGCCAACGGCGCGGCCGGAATCGCAAAGTCGATGGCGGTTTCGGCCGCGCACCACGGGCTGACCGTCAGCGTTGCCGCAAACAGTGTCAAACAAAGCGGGTTAATTGGGGATAAACGGCGGTGCATCGGGCCTCCTGGCGTCGGTTACGAAATTCGTCGGATTGCCGCCAAAGCATCAGTCGGGCAATCCGCGCGGGTTCGTAAGCAAAGACGACGGGGCCGATAGGTTTTATAACCCGGGAGGAAAAATATTTTTGGTGGCGTGATAACGATGGTTCGCCGAAGGTCGAATGGGCCGGAACCGAGACGCGCCAATCGCCGACGGTAAAACCGAGGGTGGATGCGGCTTTAACGGCGGCTGAACTAGCCGCGGGTCGGGGTAGCTTGATGAGGGTAACCCGACTCGCGGCCAACGCCAAAATGTCGGGTTACCGCTGCTGCCTAACCCCGTCCTACTCCGCTGGCATCCTATTCGGGCGGCGTCCGTTGGCTGCGTTTGGGAGAGCCTTGCCCGGAGCACAGGCGACCTTTCTGGAGAGGCTGCACAACTCAATTGCGGCGCAAAATCACCAAGGCATCGGATAAGCGTAGTTCCGAAACCGCCAAGGTTTTCTCGATCACGTTCAACGCGGCTTCCGGATCGTTGGCGTCAAACACGCCGGTCACCAAATGCCCGGCCAGCTCGGCGTCGGCGATCACGATCTTGCCGGGACGGTAACGGTTCAAGTCGTCGATCACGGCTTGCAGCGGTCTTTCCTTGAACACCAGCCGCCGGTCCTGCCAAGCGCCTACTTGCTTGAGATTGACGTTTTCAGGTACGCCGGCTTTCCCGCTCGACGAAGCGACGCGTTGGCCTTCCGGCAAGCGCTCTATCGTCTCGCCATCGGCGAAGGCGACCCGCACGCTATGCTCGTAGACCGTGACCGCCAAGTCGCCTTGCCATTGTTTAACATCAAAAGCCGTACCCAAGGCCCTGACCCGGCTGCTGCCGGTCACTACTTCGAAAGGCCTACCAGCGTCGGCGGCTACTTTGAAATGGGCTTCGCCGCCGTGCAGGCGAATCAGTCGTTGCTTTTCGGAAAATTCCACCGACAGCGAAGAGGCGGTGTTCAAAATCACTGTCGAGCCGTCGCTGAGTAGAATCCGCCGCTGCTCGCCGGTGCCGGTGCGGAAGTCGGCAAAGTAACCGGCATTCAACGTCCAGCCCAAGCCCAGCGCCAGCATCAGGCAGGCTGCCAACGGCATTCGCCAAACGTTGCGGCGCGTTGCCGGCAGGTGAGTGGC
>NZ_JANIBL010000024.1 GCF_024505055.1 Methylomonas rosea | reverse complement strand
ATAAATACAAGTAGCAGGTCTTTCACTTAACGGGCTGTTCAATTTTTCGGAGCCATCTCTCGCACGGGTGCAATGATTTATTTTGCCGATGAAGCCGGCGTCCGATCGGATTTTCATGCCGGCACCACCTCGACCCCGGTTAGCTACCAGCCTACGCTGAAAACGACCGGCGACGCTTTGGTTTGAATATGATCTCTGCAAAACGGCGGTGTGAGTGCGCGAGGCGATTTTCGTTTCATGGTACAGGAAGGCAACGCCACCGCCGACATATTCGTTGAATTCCTGAAACGTCTGCTGCGCGGTGCCGAACAAACGGATCATTCTGGTCTTAGACGGCCATCCGGTTCACAAGGCCGGCTTGGTCAAAGCCTTCTTCGCGCAACAGCAAGGTCGCCTCAAACTGGTGTATTTGCCGCCGTATGCGCGCTACTCAATCCCGACTAACAGGTTTGGGGTTACGTCAAACCGCGTGCCTCCAAGCAAATGCCAGAGAATAAAATCGAATTAATGAAACTCGTTAAATCCGCCATGCATCGATTACAGAAACTCCTGCGCGTCGTGAAATCGATCTATAGGGAACCTCTGATTAATTCGCTATCGCGTACTGAGGGCTCAATTAAATCAATGACTTGCTCTGCTATTTTTCTTGAAGAACTGAATTAATCAGAGGTTCCTTAGACATACCGAATGTCGATACGCTTGCTAGTGACAATACTTTATTTAAGAGCAGTAATCAGAGTTTCCTTAACTCAGATCCTGCTTAACAAAAAACCTAAACATACGCCAAACCATACCGATACCCAATAGACTTAATAAACTGTATATAATATTTTTTATAGTTAAGTGTTTTAAAATATATTGAAGTCGCCCAGTGTCAACCTCTTCTTTTCTGGCGAAATTACGTTGAGAAAAGTCAAGTACAACCTTAGAACTAGAACTCTTGTTGCCATCTTGATTTTCGCCATTCCCAACACCGATAGGCCTCCCAGATATCCCAACACTACTCTTGAAAACGATCATAGCGTTGACATGCTCATCAACCCCAATAAATTGTTGAAATTTTCCCAATAAATTACTGCTGCTCAAATCGTATCCGACCATGCTGGCGTATATCCTGTCGTCTAAGTCTTTAAGATCATAATACGTCCAAACTAATTTGCTATATATTCCTTCCCCAAGACCAGTTCGCACTTCGTCCAGCAAATTTTTATACGAAAACACATCATCAGAATAATTATATGTTTCTATAACCTCTACGGTATTAGCATGAGAAAAATCTCGAGCATCAAAATAAAATTTAGCAGGTTTGTTAATATTCTCCTGCTGACGAAATATAGGACGTGAAACCGAATAAATCTCAACAGCAGACTCGCTCGGGGATACATTGGCTCTGATATTTTCAGCACCTATCTCGTGCTCATGGATTTTAGCAATATCATTTTTGATATCAACGGACCCTATAACATCTTTAATACCCTCAGGAGCCGCCTGAATCTTCTCTTTGTCATCTTTTTCTTTACTATTATATAAAACAGACTCAGCCAGGACACCCATCGCAACCGAGTCAGTAAAGAATGCACTCAAAAACGCCATCAATATAAATGCGAATGGAAAACCCTTAAATATCATGCAAGGCTACCCAGCCGCAAAAATACATATCGATTTGAAAACAAACAGATCATAAAATGTCTCATATGACTTGGACCAATAGAATAAAAATTAAAAAATAGACGCTTGGCAAACTAAAATCTGGTTAAATACTTCATTACTTAAACTCCCCGACAATTTACTTTCTATGAATATTTTGACCCAAATAAGTTGCGAAAAATCATAAGCAGCGGAGCTTGAGCTATAAAAACCAATGACACTAACCAAAAATGCGCTACAAAAAAACGCGCTCTCAACACACCACCTGAAATTAAATGACTTCTGTCAGTACTCAACAAAAATTGCATAGCCGAAAACACAGCATCATATTTTAGAATAAACTGTTCAGTTCCCCAACTTAACAATTGATAGCCTAAGGGGAAAGAAATTATAAATATAAAGCCGACAATAACAACGCGACGAAAATCATTAAAAACTGTTAAAAATAAAACGGACGAACCCAGCCAACCGACCAGAAAACAATAAATACCGACACAGGCGATCGAGAACGAATAGCCGCTATTAGCCATTAACTCTGTCAGATTGTCCGTAGCGGCTTTAATGACCACGATCCAATATCCGAACGGCAATAATAGTAATATCCAAAAAAAACCTAAAACAAAAAGCCGTATCAACTCCCAAGTTGAAACTATCCAAAAAAGTGCGGTATGAGTAGCCGCCAATATTATTAAAGAATAAACCCCAAACAACCCTAAAAACCGAAACGCTAACTCCAACTCTACGGGGATACTCAAAATTGGAGAACCCAACACATCATATATACTTTCTAGCGGAACAATAGCTCTTACTAATATCCAGGCTATCAGCGCATGTATCGCCAAAAAACGAACATGAAAAAAGACTTCTAACCTATCTGCTTTTGCTATGCTCATCAAAGAAAATAGCGGATATGCAAAACACCAATAAATCAATATTGTGAGGCCTAAAACACTAATGATTGGGTATTCTTTCGCAAATAACTCCCTTACATTGTAAGGCATAGACTCAGAGCCGCTGACAAATATCAGTGCACCAACAATCACAAATACTGATCCAACTGCAAGCAAAAATGGGAAACTTCCATTAGTGTAGCTTTTTTTATTTTTTAGACGCCTCTCCAGACCTGAATCTTCAGAAAAATTAGTGTTAAATCTTGGATCCACAAACAAAACGTCGTCTTCCAGATTATTTTTAAGTCCTGGTAAAGAAGGCTTAGTAAGTTGCAACTGTTTAACCACCACATAACCGAGATAGCCGCCGAAGACCTCTAAAATAACATCGGTAATATCAGCATTTTTATTTGGCAAAAACAATTGCGCAAACTCAATAATCATGGCGGTCATGACTATTGTAGCCAAGATCATAATGCTTACTCGATTACGGCTATTAGCAGGCCGAAAAGCATAACCACCTATCAGCCCAAAAGGCATAAAAAATAAAAGCTTATGGAACACTTCTGTAATAGCCCTGTACTCCGTGCCATAATAATACGCGTAAAATGGTACTCTAAGAAATTTGTCACTCCACGTTGAAAGCCTTAAATAAGTCCATTCAAAATCGTAAGGGTATAAAAAAATAAAACCGACAACTAATATCCATAAAAAATACGCTAAATACGCATATAAAACAGTGTAACTTTGATAATGTTTCAAACCACTATCGCCGCTTCCGACCAAAGCAAATCCACTCGAACCTAAAGCTATCAACCGAACACCAATAAAACCACCCACTAACGCAAGCAATATGTCCGTAACATCAGTAACCCGGCTATATACAAATAGCTGAAAAAACTCAATTATCGCTGCAGAAAATAAAACTCTTTTTAATAACTCAACCCGACTCAAAGGTTTAAGTTTGTACCATAACCAAGGTATTGGAAGCCATAATACAACCTCAGACAAGCAGTCATATATATCTCGAAAAACCTCACCCTTCAAGCCATAAAAGGGTAGTAAAATAACGCGCCCTTCATGCCATTTATGATAAAACTCAACAGGACTTAAGGTTAAATCCAGCGGCATGACACTGTAAAAAAACATACATCCTAAATAGATTTGCAAATACGGAACTGAATTAGTTTTATTTATTTTCCAACTTTCTAACCATGCGACAAATTTTTTCCCGAAAATCCACCAAGCTAAAACACCAATTGCAGCCCCCAAGCTTTCAGCGATTATATCGTTTAACGACACCGTTCTGGGAGGGAAAAATAACTGAGTAAACTCGATAGTCGAGCAAAGAAAAAAACTGACCATCAATACAACAACTGATGATACACACCTGCCAATAATTTGTTGATTTAGGGAAATGACACCCAGCCAAAGAAAGGCAAGCGGTATAAATAGCAGGATATTAGCAACCCAATCTGCTCTTGAGGCAATACCCAAAGTCAAATATTCAATATTCCGAAAACGAAACCAAGCCTCGCTTAACGGCAAACTATTAAACTGCCATGGCACCAAACTGCCGTAAACGACAAAAATCGTATAAACAATACAAGCAATTAATAAGCTATTTTTCACAAAAAACTTGGCTCATTTATATTGGATTTTAAAAGCTGCCACAAAATTGGTTAACTGCTGGTATGGAATATGATTAATACCTGCCGCAGCCTTACGGCCGCCACCGGAAAATAAAGCACATAATTCATCCGCGCCGACTTTATTATCCAACGGGGCTCTTACACTAATTTGATACCCCCCCTGCCGATTGTAGCTAACGATCGCGTGTGCCCTATCCGGATATTGATTAGCCAACTCATTTCCCCACACTCCCGCTACCCGCCTTGCCCACTTTTCATCAGGCAAAATATATACCGCAGTGCTGTCTGTCTTATATGCAGCCTTAACTTTTCCAGCTAGATCCATATCCTCGTTATAACCGTTAATTAATTGCTGGCAAACTTCAGTCTTATCCCTGATAAAGTCAAACGGCGATATATAGCCGTCCAGGAGCCTATACAGTTCATCGGGCGCAAAATACAGATCATCGATACACGTGCCGTAAGCGTTGTAATTGATACAGATTCCTAGTTGCTTTAATTGAAGCAATTCTTGGGCCGTCAAATTGAGTGATTTGGCAGCTTCTCTTGCAGCGGTGTCCAAATTATCGCCAAACGCCCCTGTAACAGCCCATTCGGTAAAGCGTTGCTTTAAATAAACGTCCATCAATAAACTTGTGCAAACATTCGCATCAGTGTTTATTAAAGAGGTCAAACCCGGATGAATTGGGATTTCACCGGCGTAATGGTGATCCATGTAAAAAATACTGACACTTTTGTTCAGGAGTTCCGCGAGGGGTAAGCGATTCTTATCGAGCGACACGTCAAGTACAACTACCTGATCACCTGCCTCAGCAGAAACTCGACCTAACAAGTCGATCTCGCGCTTGACACCGGTAATAAGTTTAGACTCCAAAGGAAAAGCCAGGCGCAACTGCAACAACGCACAAATACCATCCGCATCGCCATTAAACACGTCGATATTCACTTTATAGCTCTCTTTTAGCTGGGGCGATAACACCACGCTGCTCAAGCATACTCATCACTTGATCGACACACATTTCCAACTCATAAATCCCAGTATCCACTATCAAATCGGGTTTTTCCGGCGCTTCATACGGCGAGGATATACCGGTAAACAATTTGATATCGCCTTGCCGCGCTTTTTTGTATAGACCTTTTACATCCCGCTGCTCGCATACCGACAAGTCGCAGTTGCAGTAAATTTCGATAAAATCACCGTGCGGCACTAAATTTCGCGCATATTGCCGTTCGGCGCGAAAGGGCGAAATAAAGGCGGTTAACGTTATGGTGCCGGCTTCCAGCATTAATTTTGCGACTTCGGCAATTCTACGGATATTCTCCTGGCGGTCTTCATGACTAAACCCCAGGTCGCCGCATAGACCTTGGCGAACGTTGTCGCCATCCAACACAAACGTCCGACACTTTAATTGATACAAACGCTCTTCTACCGCATGAGCCAACGTTGACTTGCCCGCCCCAGACAAGCCGGTAAACCACAAAATAGTGGATTTGTGCCCGTTTAAATTCTCTCGGCGACTACGAGTTACCGTGGCATGATGCCAAACAATATTTGTACTTCCATTTTCCATTTAATTAAACTCCATAATTGTTCAACCAAGACTACTTCATCGCGGGCAAACGATGCAATCCTCTTTAACGACTGCGGACACCGTGTCGATATATTTTTACGCCTCTTCCTTTACTACCGGATTTCGCGGCAAAGATGACCACAAGGGGTTTAAAAGCCAAGTCAACAGTTAGGGCTTACTCCCAAATCAACGCAATCAACGATTTTCAATAACTTTCTCCCACCCATCGTTAATCAGCGCGTTTTCGGGTATCATTTGCCGCCTTTTTCGACTAGCCCGGCTTTTCATGCGAATTGGCCCTTACGAACTTCCCAACCAAGTATTACTGGCGCCGATGGCAGGCATCACAGACGCGCCATTTCGGCAAATCTGTAGCGAATTTGGAGCGGGTCTTACCGTGTCGGAAATGGTGATTTCTAATCCCAGCTTGCAGCATCACCCACGCACCCTGAAAAAACTGGATTACACTGGCGATAATAGCCTACGCTCAGTACAGATTTTGGGCACGGACCCTCGGCAAATGGCTGAAGCCGCTAAACTAAATCAAGATCGTGGCGCACAGATTATCGATATCAACATGGGCTGCCCGGCAAAAAAAGTTTGTTCGGTGGCTGCGGGTTCAGCGTTACTGAAAGACGAGTCATTAGTGGCTAAGATTTTAGATGCGGTAATCGGTGCCGTGGAAATTCCGGTAACCCTGAAGATTCGTACGGGCTGGGACTTTGCCAATAGAAACGCGCCTACCATCGCCAAGATCGCCGAGAGCAGAGGCATTCAAGCGCTCACCATCCACGGTCGCAGCCGAGCCTGTAAATTTACCGGAAATGCCGAGTACGACACCATCAAGCAAGTCAAACAGAGCGTCAGCATTCCGATTATCGCAAACGGCGATATCGATAGCGCCGAAAAAGTGAGACAAGTCCTCGCGTACACTGGGGCGGACGCTGTGATGATAGGGCGAGCAGCGCAAGGCAAGCCCTGGATATTTAAAGATCTAGTCGCCCATCTTAACAACACGACATATCCACCACTTTGCTTGACCGATATCAAAGCCGTCATCAACCAGCATCTGGAAAATTTATACAGTTTTTATGGCAACGACAGTGGTGTTAGAATCGCCCGCAAGCACATCGGCTGGTATTTCGATCATCTCGGCATACTGCCTGCTGACCAAAAGACTGCCATTAACCAAGCCCAACACGCTGCGCGGCAACTCGCGCTAGTCAATGCCTCTTTCAATTTGATGACATCACGAGCCGCCTAGATGGGAACACACCTTACACATAAAGTCACCGACAGCGAGCAAACGCTGTCTGACCATGTCCGTCATTGCGTAGAAGACTATTTCGCTCACCTAAACGGGCACGATTCCAGCGGTTTATATCATTTAGTGTTAGCGGAAGTAGAAAGACCCTTGTTGGAAACTACGCTGAAACACTGCGATTACAATCAAAGCAAAGCCGCGATTATCCTCGGTCTCAGCCGTAGCACCTTACGCAAAAAGCTGGAACATTACGGCATAGGTTAATTTCCAACCCTTCTCTTTACCCTTTATTGAGGTTTGCATGAATCCCCCTTTGGGCATAAATAAAAAAGTGACCCGCGCTCTGGTCAGCGTCTCCGACAAAACCGGTATTCTGGAGTTTTGCCGCGAACTAAGCCACCTAGGCGTCGAGCTACTATCTACCGGCGGCACGGCTAAACTACTAGCCGAAAACAATATTGCCGTTACTGAAGTCTCCGATTACACCGGCTTTCCGGAAATGATGGACGGCCGCGTTAAAACCCTTCATCCGAAAGTTCACGGCGGCATTCTCGGTCGGCGCGGCATCGACGATGCAGTGATGGCCGAGAACGGCATCAAAGCTATTGATATGGTGGTGGTTAACTTGTATCCGTTCGAGCAAACTGTGGCAAAACCCGATTGCGATCTGGAAACCGCGATAGAAAATATCGACATTGGCGGCCCAAGCATGATCCGGGGCGCAGCGAAAAACCATGCCGACGTTGCTATAGTTGTCGATCCTGTCGATTACCCAAGAATCTTGACCGAGTTACAACGCAATGCGAGCGCTCTTAGCCACGACACCCGTTTTAAATTGGCGCTGAAAAGCTTTGAGCACACCGCCCGTTACGACACGATGATTGCTGCTTACCTCAGTAAAGTCGTTGATACCGGCAACTTCCCGGAAACCCTAAACCTGCAATTCCACCGCCTACAGAGCATGCGTTACGGCGAAAATCCGCATCAAAACGCGGCATTTTACGGCGAGAAAAATCCGCCAGCCGGCAGCATCGCTAGCGCCAAGCAATTGCAAGGTAAGGAACTGTCTTATAACAATATTGCCGATGCGGACGCTGCGTTGGAATGTGTTAAAGCATTTAACGGCCAATCGGCCTGCGTGATCGTAAAACACGCCAATCCCTGCGGTGTCGCGGTAAGCGGCGACATTTTCGACGCCTACAATCTGGCGTATGCTACCGACCCGACCTCCGCATTTGGCGGCATCATCGCTTTCAACCGCGAATTGGACGAAAAAACTGCTGCGGAAATCGCAGGACGCCAGTTCGTCGAAGTCATCATCGCGCCGGCAATATCAAGCGGAGCGCAAGCGGCGTTGGCAAAAAAACAGAACGTCCGGGTGCTGGAGACCGGCTACTGGTCCGATAACAACACATCCTCCCTGGATTTTAAACGCATCGCCGGCGGCTTATTGGTACAGGATAAAGACACGGGCAGTATTTCTGCCAGCGATCTTAAAGTAGTCAGCAAGCGCGCGCCTACCGAACAAGAACTGGCGGACCTATTATTCGCATGGAAAGTCGCTAAATTCGTTAAATCCAATGCTATCGTTTACGGTAAAAACGGCCAGACCGTCGGCATTGGCGCCGGACAAATGAGCCGAGTCTATTCGGCAAAAATCGCCGGCATCAAAGCTGCGGATGAAGGCTTAACAGTACCGGGCTCAGTAATGGCCTCCGACGCCTTCTTCCCGTTCCGCGACGGCATCGACGCGGCGGCGGCGGCCGGCATAACCGCGGTGATTCACCCCGGCGGCTCCATGCGCGACGTAGAAGTGATTGCGGCCGCCGACGAACATAATATAGCGATGGTATTGACCGGCATGCGGCATTTCAGACACTGATACAGGATTACCAAAAATGAATATATTGATCGTGGGTAGTGGGGGCCGAGAACATGCCTTGGCCTGGAAAGTCAGGCAATCCGCAAAAGCCGATAATGTTTACGTTGCTCCCGGCAATGCAGGCACAGCGCTGGAACCCGGCATAAGCAATGTCGATATTCAAGCCGATGACATTGAAGGTTTGCTGAGTTTCGCCCAAGCCCGAGATATAGAGCTAACCATTATTGGACCGGAGGTACCTTTAGTCAAAGGCATAGTTGACAGGTTTTCCGCCGCCGGTTTGAAGTGCTTCGGACCGACGGCTCAAGCAGCACAGCTGGAAGGCTCCAAATCTTTTTGTAAGGATTTTATGATCCGCCACGGCATTCCTACCGCAGCATATAAAAGCTTCACCGAAGTCGAACCGGCAATCGCTTATATCCGCGAAAATGGCGCCCCCATCGTGGTCAAAGCCGATGGATTGGCTGCGGGTAAAGGTGTGATTGTCGCGCAATCCGAACAAGAGGCAATAGCAGCCGTCGAAGACATGCTAGCTGGAAATACGTTCGGCTCGGCCGGCCACCGTGTGGTGATTGAAGAATTTTTGGATGGCGAAGAAGCCAGTTTCATCGTCATTGCCGACGGCTTGCACGCCTTAGCCATGGCGACCTCTCAGGATCACAAAGCGCGTGATAACGGCGACCAAGGTCCCAACACCGGAGGCATGGGGGCTTATTCGCCAGCACCTGTCGTGACGCCGGAGATCCACCAACGCGTCATGGATGAGGTAATTTTGCCAACCCTAAAAGGCATGCGGGAAGATGGTAACGAATATACCGGCTTTCTATACGCCGGCCTGATGATAGGTAAGAACGGTAGTATCAAAGTCTTGGAATATAACTGCCGCTTTGGCGACCCGGAAACGCAACCGATTATGATGCGTTTAAAAAGCGATTTGGTTGAGCTTTGTTTGGCGGCCATAGACAAAAATCTTGATCAGACGGCTACAGAGTGGGACGAACGTCCCTCATTGGGTGTGGTGCTGGCAGCGGGCGGCTACCCCGACAACTATGCCAAAGGCAATCCGATTAGCGGTTTACCAAGTGATATAAGCAGCGATTACAAAGTGTTTCATGCAGGCACCAAACAAGTCGGCGACCAAGTAGTCACCGCAGGTGGCCGCGTACTATGCGCTTGCGCATTGGGCGACAGCATCGCTCAAGCCCAAGAAAGGGCCTACGAGCTATGCCGACAAATCGACTGGCAGGATGTGTATTTTCGAACGGACATTGGCTTTAAAGCGATTAGATCAGAAACCGTCTAACAAGGTTTCAGAATAAGGTAGGCAAGATGTAATCCGGCCAATACACCCGGATTACATCGCGACAAAAAACTTAGGCGTCGCCTACGCGCAGAACTTCAAGTTTGACGTTCGCCAAGCCCGCTTGGATGAAACCAAGTTCGCTGGCAGCCCTTTTGGACACATCAAGCAACCGTTTATTGGCTTTGTGAGCGCGGCTATTTATCCGCAACTCGACACTACGATTATTACTTAGATTAACGACACGCACCAAAGAACCGAACGGCAAGCTCGCGTGAGCCGCAGTTAGTGCGTTTTTATCATAAAATTCACCGTTTGCTGTCCGCTGACCATGCATTTTGTCGCTGTAATACGATGCGACGCCGCTTTGTTCAAGGGAAAGAAAACCGTTCCTTTCTGTTTTCGCTAAACCTACAGAGCTAAAAGACGCTAGACTCGCTGAAAGCAATAAAATTGCCGTCAATTTCGTTTTTCGCATCCTACCCTCCTTACGTTGAGTATTGACAGGAGGTTTGAGGTTATCCGAATAAAAACGCTTTGACAAGCTTTTTTCGTTAGCCTACAAGTTTCGCAAACTGTCAACAACTATTTTTACGCCAGCCAAAACTGTCTTAAAACTGCTAAAAACAGGGCCTCCAGCATAAATCTCAACTTATAGACCACCACTTAAAAAAAGAAAAAAACTTGCTTAGTCACGGCAACCTTGGAGATGTAATACAGACAAAATAATGCACCACCGAAAGCCAACCAGCGCTTACGCCCCGACTGGCGGATGGCCAAAATCCCCAAGCCTACGTAAAACAACAACATCAATAATTTGGCTACGATCCAAGCAAATTCGTTTGATAACCAGCCCCCTTGGAAAACCAAGGCAAATCCGGTCAACAAGACCAAACTCGCAATAATGTGCGGACTGATCTTTAGCCATTTCTGCTCCAACAGAGCTGGCTTTAACTCGGCGAGCGCCACTCGGCCGATAAAACTGATAACCAAAACTGCCACGAAAAGAAGATGTATATGTTTAAGCATGAATACCCCTAGTTAATTAACGATTGTTTTCCTGATTTCCGCCCGCTCGAACAGCTTACTCCGCGAGAACAAACAGGCTGTCAGAATTAGAGCTCAATCCTATCATGCAACCTGCACGATGGCCGAAGTTAACAATACTCCCTTCTTCATCGCCTTGCCGAATATCCCGAAAAGCTACACGGATTCCCCGCGACATTCTTCGACTTATGCCCCGCATTATCGACTTAGGGCTTACTGACATTATGCGTTACAAGCCGCGCCAAATCAGATAATCAACAACTATATCGCATAAAGACAGGATGACTTTCGTTCAGAAAAATAACGTAATTAATTGATTTTATTAAAAATAAAAAACAACCATAGAACTGAAAGATTAATCGCAAAAATATTGTTTTGACACAAAACAGTTTTGAGTGTAAAAAATGCACCGTCGACCAACAATAATACTAACTTCGACATACAACTCGAGTTGCCCCTTTTAGGGCTAATTATTACAACAACAAGATGAGGATTATAAAAATGGCTGAACAAGAAAAAGACAATACCTTTACTGTAGTTGCTGTCGTTACTGCAATTGCTATTGCCGGCGTCGTTATGCTGAAAGCAGACGAAACCAAACATCTTCAATACGGCGGTGAAACTTCTGCCGCTGCCGAAGCTCAAGTTTTGGCAAAACACAAAGATTTTAATAACGATGTGTTAAGCCAAGCAAAATAATTTTTGCTTAGCAATTTGGGCGCCAGCTGATAACTCGGTTGGCGCCTTTTTTATGCCCGTAAGTTTCTCATTCCATTTCTGATAGTTCGCTTTTTCAACACCTCACCCTACTGTAGAATCGAGCCTTTTACCAATTCTATTTCACCTACAGATGGACGCTATCCAACGCATTGCCGAAGAACTCTCAGTTAAGCCTCAACAAGTCGCCGCCGCCGCCGCCCTGCTGGACGACGGAGCCACGGTACCGTTTATTGCTCGTTATCGCAAAGAAGTAACTGGCGGTTTAGACGACACGCAATTGCGAAACCTCGAGGAAAGACTGATTTATCTGCGGGAGCTCAATAGCCGCCGTGACTCAATTCTCGATACTATTCGCTCGCAAGGAAAGCTCACGCCGGAACTGGAAAGAGCGATACTCGACGCCGATACCAAAACGCTGCTGGAAGATCTATATCTTCCCTATAAGCCTAAGCGCCGCACCAAAGCGCAAATTGCTCGCGAAGCCGGTCTGGAACCATTAGCCGACGCCATTCTTAATAATCGCGGCGCAATACCAGAACAAATCGCAGTTAACTACATCGATGCTGAAAAAGGTGTCGCGGATGTCGTAGCCGCCCTGGACGGCGGCCGACAGATCATCATGGAACGCATTTCCGAAGATGCCGAACTACTAACAGAGTTGCGTGAACGTGTTTGGAGCAAAGGTATCCTGCACGCTAGCGTCGTGACCGGCAAAGAGACAGAGGCCGCAAAATTCAAAGATTATTTCGACTACAGCGAAGCGATCAACAAGATCCCTTCACATCGAGCCTTGGCCCTATTCCGCGGCCGTAACGAAGATTTACTGTCTTTAACCCTGAAACCGGCAGAATTGGACCAGGAAGAACACCAATTATGCGCCCAGTTCGTCAGCCAACGCCTGCAAGTGAAAGACACAGCAAAACCCGCCGACGCCTGGCTAGCCGAAACTGCCCGCTTTGCCTGGAAGATCAAGCTGTTTACCCGTATCGACATGGATCTAAAGTTGCGACTGCGCGAAGCAGCCGAACAGGAAGCCATTCGTGTGTTTGCCAGCAATTTGCGCGACTTGATGTTAGCGGCGCCCGCTGGCCCGAAAGCAACCATGGGCCTGGATCCCGGCATTCGCACTGGCGTCAAAGTAGCTGTTGTTGACCCTACCGGCAAGTTGTTAGCCACTGAAACCATTTATCCACATCAACCGAAAAACCAGTGGGATCAATCGATAGCGGTTCTGGCTAAATTGATTCAGCAGCACCAGGTACAGCTGGTTAGTATCGGTAACGGCACCGCGTCTCGGGAGACTGACCAACTGGTAGCGGACTTGATGAAGAAGCATAAAGACCTGTATTTTCAGAAAATCACCGTTTCCGAAGCCGGCGCATCGGTCTATTCTGCCTCGGAACTGGCCGCCAAGGAGTTTCCGGACCTTGATGTGTCGTTACGCGGTGCGGTATCGATAGCCCGCAGACTACAAGACCCCTTGGCGGAGCTGGTAAAAATCGACCCAAAATCAATAGGGGTTGGCCAATATCAACATGATGTCAACCAAGTGCAGTTGGCCCGTATGCTCGATACCGTAGTGGAAGACTGCGTGAATGCGGTCGGGGTGGATGTGAACACCGCTTCGGTTGCCCTGCTGAAACAGGTATCCGGCCTACGCAGCAGCATCAGTGAAAACATTGTTGCGTTTCGCGATGCCAACGGCCCGTTTGCAAACCGCAATCAACTGAAAAAAGTACCGCGCCTCGGCGACAAAGCCTTCGAACAAGCTGCCGGCTTTCTCAGAATCATGACCGGTGACAACCCGCTCGACGCCTCGTCCGTGCATCCGGAAGCCTACCCCGTGGTCAATGCAATCCTCGATGATACCGGCAAATCAATCCGTGACCTGATCGGCCAAAGCCAGTTTTTACGCAGCCTGAATCCAGCAAACTATGCCAACGCCAATTTCGGCGTCCCCACCATCTCAGACATTTTACAAGAACTGGAAAAGCCTGGCCGCGATCCGCGCCCGGAGTTTAAAAGCGTACAATTCAAGGACGGAGTGGAGAAAATCACCGATCTTGAACCCGGCATGACGCTAGATGGCGTAGTAACAAACGTCGCCAATTTCGGTGCTTTTGTAGATATTGGCGTACATCAAGACGGCTTGGTGCATATCTCGCACTTAGCGGATGACTTCGTCAAAGACCCGCGCAGCGTGGTTAAAACCGGCGATATGGTAAAAGTACGCGTACTGGAAATCGATGTGGCACGCCAGCGTATTTCTCTGAGCATGCGAAAACACGTCGACGCAGGCGATATTGTTCCAAAAGAAAAACAGCAAAAATCCGTCCATAAACCCAAACCGCAACCCGCACTGCAGAACAGTATGAGTAATGCATTTGCCAAGGCATTGAAAAAGTAAACAGTTCAGGCCTCTGCTATACTTTTGAGCAAATGTTGGCCGGCCGGACCGGTTAATCCGGCTCGGCCAACAGATCTTACATCCGTTCTCATATACAGGATCAGTCATGAAACGAAATACTCGCACCCTGGCCACTGTTTTACTGGCAGCTTCCTTATTTACCAGCTTGCCGACCCGGGCAGACGAAGCAGAAAGTTATGGAGAAACCTTCGGGCGAAAATTGACCACCGGCTTGGCGAACATAGCGACATCTTCTCTCGAAATACCGAAGAGCATTATTCTAATCAACAATCAGAGCAACGTTATTTACGGCTTTATCGGCGGTACGTTTAAAGGATTATTGAATATGGGCGGGAGGATCGGCGTCGGCGTGTTGGATTTGGTTTCGGCGCCAATTCCCACGCAGCCTATCGTCCATCCTTTATACGTTTGGGACAATTTCAACGCCGAAACCACTTACGGCAAAGCCTTCCGACCCAGTGATTAGTCACATAATTTTGTGGTGGAGCGTTCGCCGACTCCACCATTTCATCAAGCAACCATTTTCAATTCGCTCATACCGTTGGCTTTTTTTACCAATTCTATCTGCGTTTTAATGCGCTTTTTTACCGCTTCGACATGAGAAATGACACCGACCGTTTTTCCTTGAATCTTCAAGCCCTCTAAGGCGCTCATTGCCAAATATAAGGCTTCCGCATCTAAATTACCAAAGCCCTCATCCAGAAACAGCGAATCGATAGCCTTACCGTTGTTGGCAATCTCGGATAAAGCCAAGGCCAAGGCCAAGCTCACCACAAAACTCTCGCCGCCAGACAAGGTTTTCGGCAAGCGCCGCAGATTTTTTTGCTTGGTATCTTCAATCTCTAGCGCCAAACCATTATCGCTGGCTAAACTGCGAATATAGTAACGCCCGCTCAGTTTTTCCAAAATCCGATTGGCTTGCGACAACAAATTATCCACCAATAGCTGCTGAATACGTCGCCGAAAACCACCCTGCTCGTCATTGATCAACTTCATTTCCGCTTCGGCTTGCGCATGTAACACCAATTGCTCAGCCAATAGCCCCTGAAGGTTTTGATATTTTTCTCGATAAGCAGACTGTTTATCCAGCTTAGTATCCAACGTAGCCACTTCTTGCTCGGCAATATCAATTTTCTGCGATAACTGGCGTTGCATTGCTAAAAGATCGGCTTCGTTTAAGTTGGCCGGCGTAACCGCCAACTCATTTTGTAAATCGGTTGACACTTTAGCCACTTCTTCGCCAATTGCCATCAATTGCCGATTTTGCTGCTCCAGCATTTGCTCAATTTCCGACCGTCTATCAATCAAATCTAAAGCCGACCGCAAGCTATCAACATCAGCAAAAACGCCGCCCGCAATTTTATTAGTCAATACTCGCCGCATCGCATCCAGTTCGAGTTGCTGGGTAGCTAATTTCCGCTCCAGTTCGACGATTAGTTTTTGCTTCTCCAAGATAAGCAGATGCAAACCCAGTGACTCTTCGCTTTGCAAGCGGCTCAAACCGCCTGCCAACTGCTCCTGATAACTGGCTATTTTTGCTTGGCTAGCGTGCAGCCTATCTTGCAAACTAACAATTTCCTCCAGCAAGCCTTTCTGACGTAATTCTCTAATTTGATAATCCTGGCGCCGCGCATTGAGCTTATCGAAGAGTATATTTTCTTTGCCTTTTCCAGGTAGCTTCTCACCCAACAAAGCTAACTGCTTTTCAAGCTTATCAACAAGCGCTTTTTGTTCCGCCGTACGACTAGCGAACAGCTGTTCGGATTCGATATATTCCTGAGGACGACTACGCCAAGTCGTATCAAGCTGCTCCACCGACGCCGTTAATTTTTCCACCAAGGCCTGTTTGGCTTCTACCTCGGCATTCCATTTAGCCACATTACGCTGTAACTGCGCGTGATCATTAACCAGGTTTTTGATTTTCTCCAATTCTTGGCTTTCTGCGTCCAACAAGCGTTTTTGCAAAGACAAATTGTCTATGTTCAATTCAGCGCTGACGACGTTTAAACGATTGCTCAAAACCAACCATTGCGAGCGCATTTGCTGCAATCTTTGCTGCCGCGCCGACAATTGTGTGCCTTGCTTTTTTGCTACTGCCAACTGGCCGGAGACACTATCAATCGCCGCTTTTAAAGCCTGCATCTTGCCACGTTGATCGACTAAGGCCTTTTTGGAGTTAGTCTGTATTGGCGGTTTAGAGACATAAGGATGATCTAACGAGCCGCATAAAAAACAAGGTTTACCATCAACCAATTTGCCGCGATCACCGCTAAATTTTTTCAGCAATGCTTCATTCAGGACAGCTTGCTCCAATGCTTTACCGATATTCTCTTCACGGTCCATCTCTTCTCGCAGCGCATCCAATCTGGCTTGCAAGCGGGTTTCATCGGGCAGGTCCGGCGTTTTATTTCGAGAGAACCAACTAAAAAAACTTTTTTTGGTAAATTTGGCGTTAACCTCGGCCAATGAGTGCAACTCTCGAAAATCATTGACCCGTGCTTGCTGCTCGGCTAGTAACTCCTTCAACTCCTCGAAGCTTTTGCCTTGCGCCAGCTCGAGCAGAGTTTTCCGTGCCGCGTCAATGCGCCCACTCAAGTCCGCGACTGTTGTTTTAGCATCTCGCAATGCTGTCTGGTTTTTTTTAAGCGCAGCAGACGTGTTCTTAGTCCAATTAGCCTGTACCTTCTGCTTTCCAGCCAAATCCACCAACTCGGTCCTTAAAATGCGCAACTGCACAACGTCGGGAAAGTCGGACAGCAAGCTAGCATCGGCTTGATTAAGTTGCAGCCAGCCTTCTATTTCGGCAAGGCTTGCCTTTCTTTCATCCAATTGCAATTGCAGCGATTGTAGTAGCTCGGTTTCACGCGGTAATTCCAGCTTCAGATCACTGACTTTCAACTTCAGCGCGTCAATAGCCTGTTTTTGTTCCTCTGTAGTCTTACCATGCAAACTTGGGGCGATTGCGCTACTGACATCTTCACCAAGTTGGCGCTGTAGCGCGTTCAGCTCCTGACGATAAGCACCCAAGGTAGCCTGACTTTGGACAATTTGTCCCTGCTTGCCATCCAATAAAATCACTTCTTCGCGAAATTGTGTCGCTTGCTGAGTATCGACAATTTTCTGTAGATCGTCTTGTAAGACCTTAATTTGCGCTTCAACTTTTTTTGACTGTTCGAGAAGCTGTCTTTGGCGCCCTTCTAGGGCATGAATGTTTTCAATCGTCAACAGTTGCTGTTGCAACTGATTCTGTTGATTTTTAAATTCGGCAACTTGATCCTTGAAATCCTGTAAGTCATGCTCACCGGCTTGCAAGGCTTCCGGACCAAGTAAAGGAATCGCTTCGATATCCTGTTGCAGTTGCGTCAAACGAGTTAGCGAATTTTGAAAATTATTCTCCGTCTGCTGCCGGTACTCGGCGTATATATGCGTACCGCTGATCTTTTCCAGAATATCCATGCGCTCGCTATCGAGCGCATTCAAAAAAGCCGCAAAATCACCTTGCGGTAAGACCATGGATTTGCTGAATTTATGGAAGTCCATACCCGTCAGTTCGGCGATTCTAGTCCGCACGGTATTCGGCGTCCTGGCCAGCAACTCCGGCTCATCACTTAGCCTAGTCAAACTCATTTCCGGCTGTAAAACCTGGTCTTGATTGACATCAGTAGGCCGTTTCACATGCCAAGAAGAACGAAACTTCTCACCATCCAAAGCAAATTCAACCTGCGCGAAGCTATCGTTAGCCTGCTTGGTGATTACATGCTCGGCAGGCTTATCGAAACGAAACGTTTCACCGTATAAACCCAGAGTGATGACGTCGAGAATACTGGTTTTACCGGAGCCGTTTGGCCCGGTGATGGCAAACACACCGCTATCGGCAATCGGCCCCTGGTCGAAATCGACTCGCCCCTCGCCTTCCAGTGAATTTATATTTTTAAAGACTATATTGAGTATCCGCATAATCCCAGGCTTTGAAGGCTGTTGGTGGCAATTTGCTCGACCTCGAATAGCGTCAAGCTAATCCCAGCAAAACAGATTGAAAATCTATGCGGGTATTTTAGTGAATTTGATTCGGACGCGCTGATTAATCTGAACCTTTCGGCAAAGCGACCAGATAGTAGAAGGACTAACGGCTTAGTACTGCAATATTCTGACGTAGAGTTCCGAACTCTTGTTTATCGAAGCCATTTGCAACGCCGCGAGCCTCAGCCGTTTTGATCACCTGTTCAGCTTTGTCATATTGCTTTAGGTGAATGAACAAGTCGGCTTTCTCACTGTAGAAATACATTCTGTCAGGCGCCAGTGCAATGGCTTTATCAACATTTGCAAAAGCTTCTTCAATATGGCCTTGAAAAAAGTATATTTTGGCTTTTATGATATATAGAACTAATCTATCGGAAAAATCGGGCTGCGCCAAGGCGGCGTCCACCCATTCCATCACATCCCCTGAAATATTCTTACACTGATATTCAGCATTGAGAAGGCAGCTTGTCATCAGCCGCAACGTTACTAATGTTCGTACCGAGTAAGCCTTGTTGGCGATACGAGCCACAACCTCCTGATGCACCAACGATTTCAACGCCTGCATATAACGGCTGTCCAGTACGAGCGAATCGTCATAACGTTTTGGCATGGCAATTCCCGGCTGATCATTTTTAGCATCATGAAAGTAAAGAAGCTTGTTCAACTCCGTATAGACTTGAACCAAAGTAGCAACCTCTAGTTCATTACCTTGTGCCGCCAATAAATAGTAACGGTAACTTTCGGGATTCGGCCCAAGTTTTACTTCAAGACTATGAGCATAGAGACTATTGGCCCTAATCGACGTCGGATGATTGCGCACTTCAAAATAACTTAAAGCATCCAAACTTGACCAAATTGAAGCACGAGTAAAAGTAGCCAGCCCCAAACTAAACACGACTACAGCGAATAGCAGATTTAATAACTGTTCACTGATTAATTTAGAAAAAATATTATAGGTCAACGCAACTGTTGCGATGACCAACCCAATACTTGGTAAATAATTACGATGCTCGTAAATTAATTCCAGCGCAAAAATACTGGACTCCATACTTTGGCCGATCAAAAACCAAAGAATACCAAAAGTTAAAAATGGCGTTTTTTTGCGTAGGCAATTGAATACACTGAGCGCTAGTAAGCAAGAAATACCAATAACCGAATACAAGGTATTGATCGGCTGAAACAAACCTTTGCTCAAAGAGAAATCATCATGGTCGAAGCTGAGCTGAGTATTATCCGGATAAAACAGTAAACTCAAATAATAAAACAGCACTCTGCTTTGAGTCATGACTCGTTCAATAAAAGTAAAATTACGTGTCGCATATCCACCCAACACATATTCCGGGTGACTAACTAAATAAACCATTGCCGCAAAAACAGGTAGGACCACGGCCAATGCATAGAACACTTGTACACGAACGCGAAAAGCATCATTGGGAATCGATGGCAGCAGAGTCACCTCAGATACAAACATCAACAAAGGCAATAGTAGAGCGTTTTCCTTCGCCAAAACGCCCAACCCGGTTCCGGCCAAACAACCAACCAGCATCAGCACAATACTGAACGGTTTTTCTAGTTGAAGTCTGCCCTTTAAAAAAATCAAAAAACCCGTCAGCATAAAAAAGCAGGACAAACTGTTCATTCGTTGCACGACGTAAAGAACAGACGTTAACTGCAACGGGTGCAATCCCCATATCAGTGCTGATAATAAAGCTAATTTTTGCGCAGGATAGTTTTGAGCAGTTGCGGTAAACAGCAATCGACTGAGAAAAAAAACCAGAATACTGTTGACGACATGAATAGCAACGTTCGTCAACTTAAACGCGATAGGATCGAAGTACTGGCCTGCGAAATAGAAATTCAACGCAAAACTTACATTGGCTAAAGGTCGTTTAAAAACCCCGCTGGCATTGGAGCTCCATGTGGATATTAGCTCACTGAGGTTAAGATGAGTTAGTAACACCCCTTTATTTTGCAGAATATTCGGATAATCATCGGCTATAAATGGACCCATCCGACCGGGCAAATAGACCAAAATAATTAGCAAGCTTATTGCGATCAATTTGACCCAATCGCTTTGCCAAATTTTTCTATCAAAAGGCCCAGCCGAGATCATCATACATTATTGGAAATATAGACACACTAAACAAAAGGGGCTATTCGCCCCTTTTGCATTCTGTTTCAACCTTAACTATTAACTTTTCGGACGATACTTAGCAGGCAGGGTACTATTTGTACTATCGACCGTCCATTGCATACCAACACCTATAGCACACACACCTGAATAAACCAGTTTGTTGGTAGATGCCGTAACATCTGAACCCAACGCTCCCCCAGTAGTATATAAAATTGTTACTCTTGCGCTATTTGTAGCCGCTGATGTAATCTGGACAGAAGTGACATATTTACCAACGATTGAAGTTGGCTGAGCCAAACCGAAAGTCCCGTTGCCTGTTGTACTCACACCCAGTGTTACTTCACTACAACCCACGCCACCAGCAGTTAGCGCTGGCGAAGCCAAACTAGGACCTTCAGACACCTTGGATTTAACCGTATAATCTTGATAAGCCGGAATCGCAATGGCGGCCAGGATACCAATGATGGCGACCACGATCATTAACTCGATCAAGGTAAAACCTTGTTGTACTTTTTGCATTTGCTTATTCATAACTACCTTCTTTTTTATGATGAACTGGATTTGAAACTCTTAAACTTATACACAATTAGTATGCCAATTACTTACACAACAAGATCAAACGACAAAATAGAGCATCTTTCCTATGATTTTCAATACCTTGACCAAAAGGCTTTCCATCAAAACCATGGCAACAGGGAAACTAGCCTATAGCTACAACCCTATAAGGCAAGTAGTTTTTGTTCATAACTGACGTTTTTTGTCACTGCCGATAAATCACTAAACAATACGAATCGGTTTATTACAAACCCTTCCCAATAAACCAAAACTCAAGCATCATCAGCATCCATACTAAATCACCGTAATAGGCGGCATGCACGCTTTGATGCATCTCAATGGCGTGATCCAAAAAGTCCGATTTAAAAAACTCACGCCGCTTCAAATCATTTATTGCGCCATAAGCCATTTGCTTAAGTGGTTGATGATCCTTCAGCCAAACACCAAAAGGCAGGCCAAAGCCGTGCTTGGGCTTATTGATAATCCGTTCCGGGAGGAAATCCGTCATGGCCTGTTTGTAAAACCAGCGCAGTTTCTGTCCACGCAACTTGTCATTCGAGGGAATCCGGCATGATAAGTCGAGAATGCGTCGATCCAACAAGGGGTAGCAAACTTCAACACCTGCCATTTCGCACATCCGGTTGACCTTCACTAAGTCGTTATCGTGCAGCGTATTTTTCCAATCCAAATACAACATGCGGTTCAAAGTACTAGCGGATTCCGGCCGCCAATAATCGTCCCTAAACTGACGCAAGGGCGCGTCCGTATCAATTTCCGCTAAAAAATCAGCCTGAAAAATATCTGCCGCAGCATGCCGGTGCAAAAAGTTGTAATCCTGCAAGCGGTCAGGCATCGCTGCATTCGCTTGCTCGATATAGCGCTTCGCCTTAAACGGCAACTTCTGTTTGGCTATTGCGTCCGGCAAAGCATCTAATGTCGCTTCGAGGCCTGCGCTGATAAATTTTGGCAGGCGTTGATAACTCTCGAATAACATTTGCTTGGCGTAACGCTCGTTACCTGCAAAAATCTCGTCACCACCATCACCGGCAAGCAAACGGTTGACACCGTGATCCTTCGCCAACTTGGCACAGTAATAAGCGGCCAGAGCTGACGCATTCCCAAACGGTTCATCATAATAAGCCGCTATTGCCGGCACGGCATTAACAGTATCTTCGGGAGTGACGTAATACTGGTGTTGCCGCGTGTTGAAACGCTGGACTGCAATGTTGGCATACTCGATTTCATCATAGCCGTCAGCATCAAAACCCATCGAAAAGGTTTTCGCCTTACCTGGAAATACCTTGGCTAACGCACCCGCAACACTGGAGCTATCCAGCCCACCACTCAGAAACGCACCGGTATTGTCCTCGTTATCGGCCATACTTCTTACCGCATCGATCAACGCCTGCTGCAATTCTCGACCGGCTTGTTGTAAATCGCAGGCTTGCTCATGGAATACCGGCAACCAATAGTGGTTTAAGCTGACTCGACCATTTTGATACACCAGACATTGCCCGCCTTCCAGTTTTTTAATCTGCCGATAAATCGTGCTGGGACTGGGACAATGATTGAGATAGATGTAATCGAATACCGCTTGCGGCGAAATAGCGTTACTGACCTCAGGGTGACGTACCATAAAATCAGCACTTGAGCCAAATATTAGGCCGCCGGCAATTTCTGCATAATAGATGTTACTAAGACCGATCGGATCGGTAGCCAACATCAGCCGCTGCTGATCGGTATCGATGAGGAGCAAGGTGTCAGCTTCCGGCAAACCGACTAAAAAATCGACGCCGCGACTTAAATAGGCTTCTAACAAACTCTGCGAGCGACCGGTTGGCGAAGGGGTTAGCAACAACACCCCACTACTGTCCGCAATACCGGTCGCGGTGGTTGAAAAGGCGTAGTTCTGACCATGCCGAACACTAAATGTCGAATCTGCCGCCGTCATTTTCCCCAGCAAGGCAATAGATTCATCCTTTTGGAGACTGCTCCCCATCCATCCCGCAAATTTTGTCATAGTGGTAAGTGTAATTAAGCCTTGACGTGACTAATCACATAACGGAACTTTCCTGAGCGTTCCTTGGGAATGTAATCAGTGTATTCGATCTTGATAGTAACTGCTTGTCCCAAACGTTTTTTAAATTCATCGATGATTTTTTGTTCGTAAGCAGCTTGATATTTAAGCGTTTTAACAATTTGCACGGTCGTTTTATCCAAACTATCCTGGGTGATTTTAAATGAATCAACACCTTCTAAATCGCGCAGCACATAAATCAATGCCAACCCATGTAATACCGTTCCATCCTGAGCCACTACAAAATCGGTGGTCCGACCTTGAATTTCCTCCAACAATGGTAATCCTCGACCGCAAGCACAGACCTTATCAGACAATATTCCCATGTCGCCGGTACGATACCGAATAAATGGAAAATCTCTGGTCGCCATATGCGTAACTACAATTTCGCCAAGTTCTCCGTTAGGTAAAGGCTGGCCTTGTTTGTCGACAATCTCGACGATGATATCTTCAGCCGTAATATGCATACCACCTTCGGGACACTGATGCGCTATAAACCCCGCATCGCGCCCACCATAGCCATTCGCAACCGGACAAGCAAACACGCTTTCTATTTTAGCCCGCTGGTGATCATAAAGCCGTTCCGAAGTCACGAAAGCGACTTTAATCCCCAAATTATTCAATGCCACGCCCTTTTTCTCGGCATGACTGGCAATATGGGCCAACGCGGAAGGATAACCAAATAACATTTTCGGGCGAATCTGCTGGATTTGCCGAATAAAGCCGTCCAGCTTTTCCGACGACATTTCGAATGCCGGAATCAGGTGTGTACGCAACAACTTATCGCGTAACAAGCGAATTTTATCCTGCGCGCCCAGTTCAATTGGAGACCCCCAGATTACTGCTTCCGGATCGCCTATATCGACACCCCACCAACGGGTAGCTCGCCATTTTGCCGCGACATCATGACTAACCCGGCGGCTACCAATGTAAAAAATCAGTGGTTCACCGCTTGAACCGCCTGTGTTGAAACGCGCTAGCCTCTCGGCGTCATCCGCTTTCATGTCATCAAGATGTTGCCTTATTTCCGGCTTACTCAACAACGGTAGCTTGGCTAATTTTTGCACACTATCGATGCTTTCCGAATCAAACCTCAACTCCGCAAACAGCCGCCTGTAGTAAGGGACATGAACCTGCACATCTTTTAGAAACGCGCGTAAATTTTGCACTTGCAATTGTCTGATTTCGTCGGGTTTTAGCCATTGACTGTGCTCCATGCCGCGCCTAACCTCGACGGTAGTGTGCTTTTTTAACGCCTCGTGAAGCGGAAAGATCACCGTTGAACAAAAAGACGTATAAAAGCTCATGACTCCACCAGTTTTTTAAATTCCGCCAACAAAATATCCACCCGCTTATCCCAAGAGTTATCAGCCGCATAATTTACAATAGCTTGCTGGTCCCACCGCCGTTGCAGAGCATTATCAAGCGCTAGCAACAATGCGTTAGCATCCCCAAACGGCACGATAGTACCCAATGTTCCATCGGCAACCACCTCGCGATTGCCGCCGACGTCGGTGCTAATCACTGGCAAACCGCAAGCCATGGCCTCCAGAAACACGTTAGCCCAACCTTCGTTGGCGGTCGCTAGTACGAATAGGTCGGCCGCCGATAGCGGACCATGTAATTGTTCGGCAGGCATCGCCCCTAGAAAACGCACATGCTCACTGAGATTAAGCGTTTCAACCAGCTGCTCCAGGCGACTACGAATATTGCCTTCCGGACTAGCGCCGCCGATGACTAAGTATAGCAATCGCGGATATTTTTCGATTAATCCCGGCAAAATCTCGATTACCCGATGAAAGCCTTTTCTATCAACCAATCCGCCGACCGAAATCAAGACCTGCATGTCTTCGGGAATTTGCCAATGTTGCCGCGCCTGTTTCTTATCGACAGGAAAAAATTTTGCGGTATCGATACCGTTGCCCACCACCCGAATTTTCGCCGTGTCGGCACCCAAACTCACTACATGCCGCTTTAATGAATCCGATACCGAAAATACTTGGGCGGCATCATTAAGGGCTTTCAACAATCGTTGACGGCGGCTGGGAATTTTAGACAACGGCACTTCCGTACCGCGCAATGTGATGGTGACCGGCACCTTAAAGAATTTGCCAAGCAAAGTTGCGGCATAACCGTCCGGATAAGCGAAATGTGCATCAATCAGATTAAATGCAAAGTGCTTTTTTAATTTATAGCAAATTGCCGCGCTACACAGTGCCATAAAAAAGCCATCCCAAGATCGCCCCAACCCAGGTATTGATAAAAAGCGCGGAAAATAGACCGAAATACCGTCTTGATCTTCGTATTTATCCGGTTGCGGCCGGTAATTCGGATTAAACCATTGAATCAGGCTTTGCAATGGAAACCAGGGAACCGGGGAAATAACCACCAAAGAGCAATTACGCGCCACTTTTGACATGCGCTCGCGAATAAAAACGCCGGCGTTTGGCCTGACCCGACTAGGATACAAAGAACTGAATACAATCAGTCTCGGCGAGTTATCTGCCATCTTTACCCGCCATTATCCGGCCGTAAACAGCTTGATAATGACTAACGCTTCGCCGCCAATTACGTTCTTCTTCGACATAGCGCCTGCCGGCTTGCCGAACTTGCTCCCACTGATCGTGCTGATTGAGCGCAGCCAACACCGTTTGCGCCAATGCCGTTTTATCTCCGGCCTTGAACAGATAGCCGGTTTCCCGGTCGCGAATCAATTCGTGATGCCCGCCGACATCCGACGCGACCAACAATCGGCCTTGAGCCATGGCTTCCAGCGGTTTCAAAGGGGTCACCAAATCGGTTAAACGCATCGCCAATCGCGGATAAACAAAGATATCGACTAGATTGTAATAGCGCTGCACTTGATCGTGAGCGACGCGTCCGGGAAGAATGACCCAATCCAGCAAGCCCAGCGCCTCAATTTTCTGCAAGATTTGCTGCTGTTGCGGCCCACCGCCCACTAACAACAAGCGGACATTTGGCTGGTGTTCGATAATCGCCGGCAACGCATCCAACAATAGCAATAAACCCTCGTACGCATAAAAAGACCCGATAAAGCCGAGCACGATTTTGCTACTCAAACCTAGCTCTACTTGCAAACCAGGCTCTGCGGTCTCGCCATAGGTAAACTTATCGATATCGACAGCATTGGGAATCACCGTAATTTTTTCCGCCGCGACTCCGCGCCCGATAATATCTCGGCGCAGACCTTCGCAAATAGTTGTGACGGCATCAGCATGTTTAAACACGTGAGTTTCCAAAGCCTTGGTCAATCGGTAACGTAAACTGCCTTCCTGAGTGGTACCGTGATCGACGGCCGCATCCTCCCAAAATGCCCGGCATTCGTAAACCAAGGGTAACCCATATTTTTTAGCCATTTTTAATGCCGCAAACCCATTTAACGCCGGAGAATGGGCGTGCAGAATGTCCGGTTTGATCTGTGGAATGATTTCATCCAACCGTTCCGCCAAAGACTGCACGATGGCCCACTGATTTAAAACAGGTAAATTTGCTGCAAAACCTTCCGGAATGACAGATCGAAAAAAGGTCAGCCCATCAATGGTTTCGATGGGAGCCTCCGCGACTTGATGTTTAGCCGATGTAACGTGAAACGTCTCCCAGCCCAGTTTGCGTTGTTGTTCAAGAATGGCACGGGTACGGAAGGTGTATCCGCTGTGCAAAGGAATGGAGTGATCCAATATGTGTAATATCTTCATGTCGACAACGGGTTAAGGAATGTTCCTATTGGCAACCTGTCGGGTTAGACATGATTGCGATGATTTATGTTTTTTTAGTATTGTCAGCCAACCGCAACCAAGCCTTTCTAGCTAAATGCGGCACTAATATATGCAAGGGCATTTTTAACCAATGCGAACGAAGAAACAGCAACCATCTGGCAAAGCCGGTCAACGTATTTGTGCAGCTAGAATGGTATGGTTTTAGAGCTTGCAAGAAAAGATAGTCCATAACTCTGTTTTTACCGCATCCCGCAAAGATGGAAGAAGCCTGAATGGCACTATCAGGAACCGGCGTTCCCAGTATCTTATTGGCGTAGCGCAGCGAGTAAAACAAGGGCTTACCCAATCCTAACATTTCTGCCCGGTAATGCAGATTTTGCCAAAAACTCAGATCCTTGCCACTAAACTCTCTCAGCAGTAAATCGATATCGCTCAAATCGCGCAAACCATTTTCGAATTCCCCCCCCAAAAACAAATGACTAGCACTGTGCAGCACCATATCTTCAGGCGACAACACCCAAAAATCAGTATCGGCCACATTAACAGCGGCTTTTAGCAGTAAGTCGGCATCAGGGTATAAAATGCAGGTTTGCGGAAGTATATTGTGATGAATATCCAGCGAAGTGCCACGCTTAATATGCCTTAGTGGCGGCAATTCATGCATCCAACGCTCGTAATACCGTTGATCGTAATCATCCATGGGCTCAGGAAACCATCCATGCCATTTCAACGCATCTTTGACTTCTTTCAACTGGTGCTTCGGTACCAGTATATCAATATCGCTGAATACCCGTCCCAATCCGGCGTTCAATCCTGATGCCGAATAAGCAGTGCCTTTCAGCAAAATTAACCGAATATTCAAAAGCTTGAAAACCTGAGACAGGTTATATAGCTCCCAATTGACAATACGTTTTTGAGACAACCAATAGGTCTCGGCTGAATCGAGATGATATGCGAAATGCTGTGGCGGATTGAATAATCGGTATTCTTTCCAAAAGAATGTCAGCCTGGACAATACACCAACACTTCTTGCTTGTCTTAGCAGCAGTTCCCAATCAGGAGCTGTGTGAATATCATCCTTGACTTTTATCATCAAGTATTCACTTATCAAGTCAGACATCATGCGACTCGCTGCTGTACATCATCCAATAATTGCACAAATAAATCAGATGCTTGGTTAAAATCACCATCGTAAATAAAATCATAGGCCTCACAGCTTTTTACCAGACCCGTCATGGTTTCAAAGCCCTGAGCGCCTAGTACACTGTAATTAAAAGAAAGATCCGCCAGCCGCATAAACGCCTCGGCCCTAGGCACAGCAGTTAAACTCAAGGATGATTCTGCCTGATATTTCGGAAACACAACCAAGCAGGGTATTGCGGTTTGGCCAGCTTTTTCTACAGAATCGGCTGGAGGCTTCATCAAGCAAACCGACCCTTTCAAAGTGTCATGAACGATAGGACTGAATTGGCATGTTGGAAATGTATCAGCTATCACCGATATCGATTCGTTTTTCAAACTAACAGGACGCGGGACCGGAACGACATGCCCGGTTGCGCGGTCCACCAGTGTTAACTCGTCAGATAATAAGCGCCAACCGTTGTTGATTAAAGCTGCGCACAAGGTACTTTTACCGGAGCCCGGCGCACCAGGTAGAATCAAGGCTTTGCCGTATTTTTCGACCACGGCGGCGTGAACAATCAGAAACCGGTGAGAATAACCGGATATGCACCAGTTCAAACCCCATTCAAAAAATGGGAACGCCTGTGCGTAAGGCAAAGGCTTGAAAGGCATAAATTGATCAAAGGCAAACAGCACCTGTTTTCGAAAGAAACGTCTTACGCCCGATGGCTGAATCAAGCGGACATAGAAGTCGCAAAAAGTATCGGGCGGTAATATCGAATAGGCCGAGTAAAGCTCAAGGATACCCCGCTGAACTAACGGTATAGTGGAGTGAATTCTAATTGAAAAAGGGCCAATCCTGATAACAAGTTGCCCAGACGCTATTAGGTCTGATATGGGAAAAGGTCCGTTCAAAGTCTCTATATTTTTTTAATAATCTGCAGATTCTGCAACGCATCTAATATACCCGTTAGCGATTGCTGATCAAAATTTTCTACACCTTCATCAATAGCCCTAATGCGCAACACCGACTCAGTGATTGGGGCTTTGGAGTCCAAAATTATAGATAGAATAAAACTGGCCTTCCTATCTAAAAGATGGGTTTCTCCACTTCCATGATGAAAAAGAACAACTTGGTCATCAAAAACCAAAAGCTGAACACGGAAGTGTTGACAAATATTCCATTTCACATCATTAAAATTATTGATGAAGATTGGCCAATAACTCAGCCGCACCAGCCTCATTGGTCACAGCTATGCTTCCGTCATAGAAAGCTTCATGAAACGCACATAACCGATAAAGTTTTACAACTTCCGCAGGACTTACATCCTGAATAAACCCCGCACTAGCATTTAGATAAGCTACACATGCGTCCCGTTTGAGCCCACTTCCAGACAGGGCATCCCAAAAAGTAGAAGTATCCGCTAAGTTGGTGGGATCAAATATCGACGCGAAAGTGGATGCATTTTTGTAAATATAGCTACCGCCCGCACATTGACCGTTGCTTCCAGACCCTCCTGTAAAAGTACTAACACCTAGAATGGCATTGCACATTGCAGTAGCAGTGGTTGTTGAGGCCGTTATACAAGAACCCGAAGCACCTTTTTTATAATAAAGCGTTCCGCTGGTTTTTTTTTCCACCCTAACTGGACATACACCCGCAGCAATCCACTGGACATAATTGGGGGCGGTAGTAGTGTCTACATTGGCTAACCAATCAGTGGGGGACTTTCCCGTCTTACAAACCGACATATCCTCTGAGTGATTTGAAACATTGCCAGACTGTACACCGGATATCGTACACTGATAAACACTACCTAAAGCCGTCTTACTGGTTAGAGTCATTAAAACCGGAGCAATCACGCCAGTTTTCGCGAAAGTCCTCCTGGATTTATCGAGTGGGGCGCCAACATGCTGAGTTTCTCCCCTAGTGCCTTTTTGTTCTTCTATTCTATTCATCTGAAACCTCGCAATTAAACTTTGAATTGGTTCGCACTCTAGCAAAATGCTTTGTATATGTCTATTGCACACACGTACAGATTCAGAGTCTCAAAGGCGATCATTTAGAGTTATTTCGAAGAAACGCTTCAAACATCAATAGCGACCAAATCGACGCGCTGTAATCGCGCAGACCGGACTGATGTTGAGTAACCAAATGATGCAAATAAGCCTCATCAAACCAACCGGTACTTTTCAGGGTTTCTCCCAGCAAGGCCTGCTGCACACGCTGCTTTAGCGGCCCTCTAAACCAACTGCTCAATGGCACTGCAAACCCCATTTTGGGCCGGTAAAGAATATCATTGGGCAGATAAGGCTCCAACGCTTTCTTAAACAAATATTTGCCTTCGCGTCCGTGTAATTTCAAATCGGGCGGCAAGGTTGCCATCCATTCCACTAACTTATGATCCAATAATGGCACCCGCACTTCCAAGGCATGGGCCATGCTGGCCCGATCGACTTTAGTCAGAATGTCGCCCGCTAAATAAGTTTTTAAATCCAGATATTGCACCATCGATAATGGATTATCCGGGGCTTGCTGACTATACCGACGGAATACTTCAATAGCCTGATAGCCCTGTAACTCACTTTTTAAACTATCGCTAAATAACTTGCTGCGCATACCGTTGGAAAGCACCGATACACTGTGAAAATAACCCGCCATCGAATCACGGCCTATAGACTCCAGCGTCGTTTTCGCCCTCAGTACCTTGGGCGCCCAATCCAACTTCGGATATACCCTACCTAAGGTCGAAAACAACGGCATCCGCAACGCATCAGGCAATAAAGCCCTCATCCGCTCTTCATAGGTATGCCAGCGATAGCGCCGGTAACCAGCCAGATTCTCATCACCGCCATCGCCAGATAACACCACGGTTACCTGCTTCTTGGCCAATTCGCAAACCCGGTAAGTCGGTAACGCAGAACTGTCCGCATATGGCTCGTCATACAAACCGGACAATTGATCAATCAGGCTAAAGTCGTCAGGATCGACTTGTTCGACGCGGTGTGCGGTGTGGTAACGTTCAGCAACCTGAGAGGCAAATTGCGCTTCGTTGAATTTAGGATCGCCGAAGGAAATCGAACACGTATTAACCGGATCTTTGGATAGTCCCGCCATCAATGCTACTACACCGCTGGAGTCCACACCGCCAGACAGAAAGGCCCCCAACGGCACATCGGCGACCATTCGAATTTTCACAGCCTCGCGCAAGCGCTCAATTAACTCTTCGCCGGCTTCGGCTACGTTGCCCGCGGAAGCTGGCTGAAATTTAACATCCCAATATTGTTTAGGTCGAAAACCATTCTGCCCGCGTTTAATCGTTAGCGAATATCCGGGCTCAAGCTTATAAACACCTTTATATATTGTCTTAGGATCGGGAACATATCCAAAGCCGAAATAATCTTCTATCGCAGTGGGGTCAACATTTTTAGGCAGTAAAGGGTGCTGCTTTAAGGCTTTTAGTTCAGAGCCGAAAATGAATTGGCCGTTGCTTAACTCAGCATAAAACAGCGGCTTTACACCAAGACGATCTCTGGCCAAAAATAAGGTCTGCCGCGGTCTATCCCAAATCGCAAACGCAAACATGCCGCGCAAGCGTTCCACACAAGATTCGCCCCAAGCTTGCCAAGCATAAAGAATCACTTCTGTATCGCAATGCGTCCTGAAGCTATAGCCCAATGTCTCCAGCTCTTCACGCAATTCCGGAAAATTATAGACCTCGCCATTGTAGGTCAACACCACATTGCCATCCTGACTATGCATCGGTTGTTGACCGCTGGACAAGTCGATAATAGACAGTCGCCTGTGCCCAAAGCCCAAACCGGGTTCGGTATGTAACCCGCCTTCGTCAGGCCCGCGGTGAAACTGGGATTCGTTCATCCGCGACAACAAGTTGCGGTCTATTTCACTAGCACCTGTAATATCGATAATACCGACTATGCCGCACATATGAGTTCTCTCTGAATCATTTACTGCTTGTCATAAACTTGCCGATAGCGATCCACCATGCTATCGATTGAAAATTCCGCCTGAATCCGCTGAAGCGAGGCTTCGCCTAATTGCCGCCGCTTGTCGTCATCCAGCACCAACTCACGCATCTCGAATGACAAGCCCTGTACATCCTCTTTTTCTACCAGACATCCGGTCGTACCGTCCAGTACCAACTCAGGATTTCCGCCGACACGCGTAGCTATAATGGGCAGACCGCTAGCCATCGCCTCCAATATAGTATTGGAAATTCCCTCCGCCTTTGAAGGCAGTACGAAAATATCGAGGCTACGCAAAATTTCGGGGATGTCATCACGCTCACCCGGCAACCAGGCTTTATCGATCAAGCTGGCGGCATTCAACAAGTCAATCGCTTCGACCCGCAAAGGCCCATCGCCAATCAAAAACATACGGGCAACTTGGGCGAATTCCGGCGATTTTTGACAGGCATCGATAAAAGCCCTAACCAGCGTCAACTGATCTTTCACGCCGTGCATGCGTCCAACCGTGCCGATCACCAAGTTTTGATCCAAATTCAGCGAGCAATCGTCCGGTATTTGTCTAATTCCGGAACGAGGATAAAACGTTTTGGTATCGACACCGTTACAGATGCGCGTGATTTTCGCGGCACGAATGCCAACTCGATTCAGCAAATAATCCTGTAAATGCTGCGATAGCGGAATGAAGCGATGAATGATTGAACCCAAAATCCGTCGCAGCCATTGATACTTGACATTGCTGCCGTCAGGATCGAAAACATCCCAACCATGTTCGCCATGCACCCGATAAGGCACGCCGGCTAACAATGCGCAAACCTGATATTCGATAGCCGCCAAATTACGGGTATGCACAATAGCGGGCTGCCATTGTTTCAACAAGCGATAGACTGTATAAAACGACGCCCAATCCTGCCCTGGCCGCTTATGCAACTGATGGACAATCACATCTTGCCGCTTAATACGTTGGCTGAATTCGGTGCTATTCGCCAAACAGATAATGGCGTGCCGGTAACTGTCTTCCGGTAATTTATTAATGATATTGACCAGGCCGTTCTCCAGTCCGCCAATACCCAGCCTATAAATGATGTGCACGATTAAGGGTGGCAACGGTCTGGACATTTATGCAGTCTCGCCCGCCAACAATCGGCACAAGCGTTGGCCGTTTCGCTCCCAACTGAAATCGCTTTCTACATAGCGGCGATTGACGTTAGCCGACTCAACCGGCTGCTCCAAAAACCGTATAACTTGGCTGGCAAAGTCTTCCGGAGCGTCGGCTATCGCCACCTGCAAATCAGTTCCTCCCGGTATGCCCTCCATAGCCGCCGAGGTGGCTACTATCGGCTTGGCCATTGCCATGCCTTCCAACACTTTGTTTTGAATGCCCCTAGCAATCCGTAAGGGCGCAACGACAACGTCCGCGTGAGCAACATAGGGCCTGACATCGTCAACTCGCCCCGTCACAATTACGGCAGGCTCGTTTTCCGCCAATTGCAACACCTCTTTGGCGGGTTTGGAACCTACTATATAAAAATGTACGCCCGGCAATCGGCTTTTGATAACAGGAAATACCTGCTCAGCAAACCACGTGACTGCATCGACATTTGCCCAATAATCCATCGCGCCAGTGAAGACAACAGTCCTCTGCTTGGCCGGGAATGGCGTCTCATACGACAAGTCTGGATCGAACCAGTCCGTATCCACTCCGTTGTTCACAAAACTAATCTTGACTGCGGATTCCGGTGCCAAAGTTTTGAACAAGCCTGCTTCTTGTTCGGATACAAATATTGTGGCATCGGCCCGCGCAGCGATACATTGCTCATAGGCCAGCAGTTTTTCCGCTTCACGCTGGTAAATCCAAGTGGCGGGCCAGTCTTTACTTTGCGCATATTGCCGCCACTTGTCGGAATCGACATCTACAAAATCGGCCACGCAATGCAAGTTGGTATATTTATCAACATATTGTGCCATCGGCGATGAAAAGATCATCACCCTCTCAATACCCTGTTCGCTGATCGTTTTATCCACCCATTCCTGCAATTTGCGGTTACGGTAATACGGCAAACTCAAGGCTTCTCCGCTCAGAAAGCCTGTCAAGCTTTTAATTTTACCGTTCTTGGGATTTAATTCGATACAGCAAGTATCTGCACAGAAAGACTTTAAGACATCGATATGCTGCTTATCATCCGGGTCATCAATAAAGGTACCGAGAAATATCTGGTATTCAGCAGCTAAAGCCTGCAAAAAATGAAAGGAACGAATCTTGTCGCCTTTATTCGGCGGATAAGGTATCCGATGGACTAAGTAAAGTAATTTAGGCTTTGCCATCAACCCAAATCCTTGGCAAGCCAAGGGCCGACCAACTGGCTGACTGGCAGAGGTAATCGCTTCCAAGCTTCAATAAACAAACGGTATTTAGGATTGAGTGGATTGATTTCGGGTATTTGTTTGGCTTTGACCAGATCGACCTCGTAATAAAGCGGCTCCGGTTCGAAACCCCAGTGCTTTTTAAAGCGATACGAGCCTGTGCCAATTTTACTGCGACCGTAATCGAAAACCCGGCATCCCTTTTCCACCGCACGCCGCATCACTTCCCAATACATGAAATCGTTGCCTTTCAAATCACGGGCCGCGTCTGTGCCGCCGCCGTAATAGGGTAAAACTTCATCCTTGAAATAAAAACTCATCACACTCGCTACTAATTGGCCCTCATGCTCTATCGTTAGCACCTCGCACTTCTCGCCGAACACATCCTGCAAAAGTTGAAAATATTTTTTCGGAAATACCGGGGTGCCTAAGTTCCTGACACTTTCAGAATAGGCGCGATATAAACGTTCTACATTATCGTCGATGACACTGGTAAGACCGGCTTTGATGCCAGCCCGCACCATTGCCCGCTGCTTGCGCGGAATCGCATTTAGATTTTTTTCGACGTCTGGATCGAGTTCTTTTCTAAACGTGACGTAGAGTTCTTTGTGTGGCCAATCGGGATGACGCTGTTGCCGATTCCGCATCTCCAAACTATCTACGCCTAATTCTCTGGCCAGTTGTTGCGCTTGGGTTTGTAACGCTGCAAAAGCTTCATCATTGCTGGCGACAATTCCGCCGTAAACACAAAACGCGTTTGAAACCAAAGAATTGCCAAATAACAAGCTATTTACATGGGTCAAGGGCAAAACACCGGTGATTTCACCATCTTGTTCAGAGTAAAAATAGTAAGTATTGTGGCCGAAAGCTTGTTTAATTACCTGCTGCCAAGCTGATAAATGAAAAAAGCTGCCATCGGCCGCAGCCATGACATAGTGATCCCAACGCTCTCTTTGGGCTGGCTCAAGTAATTTGATCATGACTAACTATGATGATTTGTCTGTTTGCTTGATTAGAAACACGCTCTGCATGGTATCCCAAGCAAAATCGGTCAGTAAGCTGTTAAGGCGACTGTGCATTCTATCCAGATTCAAATAATGTCTGAAACGGGTTTTAAACGACAAATCATGCTGCCGCGGCTGTTCGGGATCTATTTCCCAAGGGTGAAAATAAAAAATTCCAGACTGATTTTCGTGTTTATTGAGATGGCGGTAAGCCCACTTCGAGAACTGATACGGATACAATCGAAAAAACCCGCCGCCACCGCAGGGGATATTACGATCCAGTATTTTCAACGTAGTAATCGGTATTTCCAACAGTTTAGGCGCGTTATCCGGCCTATAAGCGAAGCGGGGCGCTTCCGGCATGCCATATAAATCGTGTTTTACAGGATATATACTGGAACTGTACTGAAAGCCCTCGTCCTCCAATACCTCAAGCGCCCAGAGATTCTTCGCACCTATCGAATAGCTAGCGGCGCGATAACCCACAATTGGCTGACCGCCGATATCTTCAAGAATCTGCCGGCTAATTCTAAGATCTTCCCGGAACTGCTCCGGTGTTTGTTCCGTTACACGGGTGTGTTGATAACCGTGCGAAGCGAGTTCGTGCCCTTCATCGACAATTCGCCGTACCAGCTGCGGATAACGCTCGGCTACCCAGCCCAAGGTAAAAAAAGTGGCTTTTACCTGATGTTGCGCAAATAAGTCCAAAATCCTCTGGGTATTCTGTTCTACCCGGTGCGGCAAACCATCCCACTGACTACGCTGGATATTTGCCTCAAACGCAGAGACCTGAAAATAATCCTCGACATCAACTGTCATAGCATTAATGCATACAGGGGCATTCATACAGCCTCAACCCGCCAACTGATAACGACGCACAATTTCATCGACGATACGGCCAGCGGCGTTACCATCCCAATACTCTGGAACCAGCCCACTCTTACCGCCCGTGCTCAACACATCATCTACACATTGCATAATTTTAGCGGGATCGGTTCCCACAATGGAATTGGTACCCTCGGTGATCGTGATAGGCCTTTCGGTATTTTCCCGCAAGGTCACGCAAGGTACGCCCAATGCAGTCGTCTCTTCCTGTAAGCCACCGGAATCAGTCAAAACCAATTGCGCGGCCTGCATCAAACCGAGCATTTCCAAATATGCCACCGGCGGTAACATAATCACCCTTTTCTCCGGCAACATGCTCAGTAATCCCGCCTCTGCAATTTTTTGCTGTGTGCGAGGGTGAACCGGAAATATCACAGGGAGTTTTTCGCTGATATCCCCCACCACCCGAATCAAGCGCGCTAGTGTTTCGGGTTCGTCAACATTGGAAGGTCTGTGCAGTGTTAACAAGGCATAAGCTTTTTCCGAAACAAGCTGTTTGGAACCGTATCGCTGCAATGTTTCCGCCAAAGAAGAGGCTTGTTGGCAGTTAGCCAGAAGCGTGTCGATCATCACATTCCCGGTAAAGCATATCCGCTGTTCGGAAATACCTTCCTTAATCAAATTGTCCGCCGCCGCACGCTCCGTGGTGAATAACAGGTCTGAGATTTGGTCAGTCAAAATCCGGTTAATCTCTTCAGGCATTTGCCGATCATAACTTCTCAAACCGGCTTCAACATGGATCAATGGAATATTTTTTTTCACTGCGACCAACCCGCAGGCGATTGTTGAATTGACATCCCCCACTACCAACACGGCAAAAGGTTTAACCTCATCCAAAACCGGCTCAAAGCGCAACATGACATTTGCAGTCTGCACTGCATGACTGCCCGATCCGACACCCAAATCCTTGTCCGGCTCCGGAATACCGAGCTGTTGGAAAAAAGTATCTTTCATAGCTTGGTCGTAATGCTGACCGGTATGCACCAGATAAGGCGTTATCAAATGCCGAACAGCTTGTAACTGCCTGATAATTGGCGCCATTTTCATGAAATTAGGTCGCGCGCCAACCACGCAAACCAAGACTTTAGGGGACATTTTTGTTAATCCAGGGAGGTTGTTTCGCTGTAAACGGCATCCATATCCAATTGCAGCAGAATAGCTTTTCTAAGCAGAGCTTTTTCTTTATTCAGACTGTTTCGAAGATTGGTGACAACATCTTCGAGTCTGGCAATCCTATGTTCGAGAGATTCTGAATCAGCACCACTGAAACGATGTAACGGCGGCATGGAACTCTCATACTCCTCGTCAGCAACCTCGAGCAACATTTCTTCCTTAACCTCGACGATAACTTTAGTCACTGCCTGTTCGTCCAACAGCTTCAACTCTTCCAAATAACCGAACAATAGTAGACGATCGCACAAGGAATTAATGCGTCTAGGAATACCTCCACTAAACTCGTGAATAGCCTCAAACACACTTGGCGTAAACTCAGGAGTCCCAGACCAACCCGCAGTTTGCAACCTAAAAAGTATATATTCTTTGGTCTCTTCCAAATCCAACGGATCAAGCTGAAATGTAGATACAATGCGTTGCTTTAGCTGCTCCATATCCGCAGAGTAAATGGTGCGTTTCAATTCGGGTTGCCCAATCAAAAACACCTGAAAAACAGGATTACCATTAACATCCAAATTGGTAAGCATACGCAATTCTTCTAAGGATTGTTTTGGCAAATTCTGCGCTTCATCGACGATTAACAGTAATCGCCTACCTTCTCTGGCTTTTTCAGCGATAAACTTTTCGAACCCCGATAATAAACTGGCCTTATCGGTCAGAGAAAATGAAAAACCAAATGTCGATGCAGCCATCCGCAAAGTGTCTTCGGGACCAACTTGAGAAGTCATCATCACACCGATTAACAATTTCTCTTTATTCAAATTTTTTATCAAACTCTTTACCAGCATAGTTTTACCCGTACCAGGCGAGCCGATGACCAGAACAAAGCCCTCACCTTGCGTCAAGCCGTAATGCATATAAGCTAGAGCACGTTTATGCACTGAACTCTGAAAAAAGAAATCCGGATCCGCGCTTAGTTGAAAAGGCTTTTGGGTGAGATTATAAAATCCGTCGTACATGTGTTTTCTATTTAGAATCGTACGTTAAAATTAGCTGTAGCCCTGTTTTCAACATAACCACCAAATTGGGTGGAATCGGATATTTGATTGATATGCCTGAACTCGAGTCTTGTATCCATTAATAAAGGGCGCCCCAAATTAATAGGAACCCCCCTGCTCACACCCAAAGCTACATCATATCGAGAATTGCTGGATAACTCTCCATCCGTATGTTGCCAAGAAGGTCGTAGATAGAGATCCATCCTAGAGGCAAATTGCCATTGCCAGCTACCCGTTACACCATATGACATGTCTTCTCCAGAACGGGTTTCATATGTTCTACGTTCGTTAAACACAGAAGCGTTGTAAGTGCTCTTACCGGTTTGGTAGGAAAAGGAAAGGTTTCCACGCTTTCTAATAATTACGTCATTGACCAAATCAAACGGATTCAGAACTAACTGGGTATTGTTAAAATTGGGGCCTGGAATCAGCGACGACCTTCCGGTAAGAGGATCAGTTGGGCCAGGGGTGAGAAACCCCTGCGCTACTAAATCTTGAGTATTTACCACCTGAGTTAAGCTGCCCGAAGCATCCCGAAGAAAAAATCCCTGCTCAGCGAACAATTGTTGCAACGTCGTTGTCTCTTGGGAATAATTAAATGCAATGGTCGCCTGCTTAGCGCGATAGTTAAAGTTTGCATCCCAAGAATCGCCAGTGTTTAACCCTACATCTTTATTACGATACGTAATGGTCGAACTAAGATTTTCCGAAGGATTAAATTGCAACGTAGCATGCTTGTTATTACCGATACCAACCTCAAGTGAATACCACTTGCTTGGTGTCCATTGCCCCCCAACCGTATAAAAAAAACCATTACTTATGCTGTTCGTCGAAGTTTGAAAATCGTTATTTTCAAACCCTGCTTGTCCGAAAAGATTAAATTTATTATTGATATAATATCGAGCATTACCTTGGTATTGTTCAAATCGAACATCTTGTCCGACAGCCCTGCTTTGCTCTTGAGACGAATAGTTTAATCCCCAGTTAACTCTATTAAAATAACTGCCGCTGGACAATCTAGCCTGGCGCGTAATAGTATCCGAATCGGACACCAAATTTGACAACTGCGGTGTAACTAATGACCCATTTAAATTCTCGAACGAGGATTTACTATAACCGACTTTAGCTAAACCCGTTGCAAACTGACCAAAACGAGGCGTCCAATAAGGTGAAATACTGAAAGTCTGAACTTCAGTCCGCCCACTATTACCAGAAATATTATCAGTCGTAACAAACGAATTACTAATATTTTGCTGACTTATTGAACTTGCAGTTTCCAAAAAAAGAGTGTTACGAACGGCTTGATACAAAGAATTCATATTAAGCTGATGATTTATATCTATAGCATCCCTACCACCCGCATTATAGAGACCTTGCATGCGATAATTTAAATTGAAACTGCTCCACGGGGAGTTTCCATACAATGAAACTCCAGGACTAACCTCAGTTACAAAACCGCTTTTCTTATTATTTTCAGAAAGAGTCAAATTATCTGAAAATATCTCGCTTGCGGACAAACTTGGACTTAATCGCCAATCAAGCGCTTTTGCAGAGCTAGAATGTAAAACCATACCTATACTTAAACTAGAAAGCAAGGTGGCTAAAGATAAACCGGAAAGACGATTACTGTCACAAATGTCCATATTTCCCATAACTATAATTGTGACCGTATATATCTATCTCTTTTCTTGTTTTGTTCAAAAGGGTCATAACAACATCGCAATTACTAAGCTTCGCAACCGACTCATTAACCACGCTCTGCGGAGTAACTTCCGCCGCAATTACCAGCACTACCTGACCTACAAGTTCTGCAAGTATTTGGGCCTGAGTAGCAACAAGTAACGGGGGGGAATCAAAAATCACAATACGGTCTTTATATCGCCGGCTCACTTCTTCCGCAAATAAATACATCCTTTGACTCGATAACAACTCTGTCGAGTATTTATGTCTTTTACCTGCTGTAATCAAGCTAAGATTTGGAAGATCTGTTTTTAACAAAATATCTGAAAAAGTGACTTTATCATCTTCTAAATACTCTATTAAGCCGCGAGGACTATTAATCCCTAATTGCTTTGATATACTCGGCTTTTCAACATCAGCATCTATAAGTAAAACCTTTTTATCTCTTTCGTTAGCAATGCTCAAAGCCAAGTTAATTGAAACGAACGTCTTCCCTTCTCCAGGCAAACTGCTGCAGATAAGAATTAAATTAGAACGATTAATACCATTATTTTCTGCACCCTGTATATTGTTGACTAAAGGCCTCTTAATAACCCTAAACTCTTCAGCCAACTGAGATTTTGCATTATTATTGTCTATAAAACCATTTTCGGCTAAGCCTACCCAATCAACAACAACCTGCTGCTCTGGCGAAAACGCGTGAGAAGACTCTCGTAACTCAACCGACTCTAAATTGCTTTCGCTGGCACCTCTATCAGGTTTACTTGTGATAGCCGAGTCTTGGCTACTATTTTCCACAACTAACCCTTGGCTCCCTGCCTTTTTCAGCGCATTCTCTATAATGCTCATATGTTTACCTGTTTAATACGACTTTACTTGAGTATCTCAAATATCATGATACCGATATAGCCACTTAGCAGTATTGCAAAAGTCGAAATAAGTAACCAGTCGACATTATTGGTCTGACTTATACCTTGTGAAGTAAGAGACACACTACCTAGGGATGGCAGCCCGGTCACAATTCTTACTTGTCTTGTTGACATAAATACTGGCCGTATAAAATAAACTAAAAACGCAACACCGAACCCTAAAACCACCCCGACTAAAAGCGCGAACGAGTAAAATAACTTTCTATTAGGAGAACTAGGTTTATTGGGCTTGCTAGGAGGATCAGCAATTTTGAATTTCAAGCGAGATGTCTGGTCGTCCACACGCTCGGTAATATGAGCCTGTTCACGCCGGTCCAGCAACTCTGAATACTTTCCACTTATCGTTTCATAGTCCCGGTTAAGATTCTTCATTTCCGTTTCAATGGTCAATCTTTCATTCAAGCCTTCTTCGAGCTTTGCTATCCTGTTTCGAATTGACTCAACTAAAGTTTGGCTCGATGCAACTTCGGCCTGAGCATTATCAAACCCCATCTTTAACGCTTGAACATAGGGGTTAGCCATTTTCTCAGCTCCAATACTCTCCGAAACACCTGCAGCCAAATCTTCATTTGATTCTGACTGATTAGGCTTTGATTGGTTTTCTTGAGTCTTCAGCGTTTCAATTAACTTATCAATTTCAATTATTTCTGGATGACGTTCGGTGTATTTCAGCAACAACTCGGTCCGCTTATCTTTCAGCGATTCTATCCTTGCGTTATCCGCAGACACTTCCTGAGTAGATGTAGGTAGTCCCCAGTCCTCATCGGACTCTTGTATTTCAGCAACCTGCTCCGCTAAAACATTTCTTCGAGAAATAGCTTGATCTAGAGCAGTGTTGGCATCTAAATACTGCTCCTTCATTTTCTGCAAACTCTGAAATTGATCTGAACCATTAAGTAAATCTATATTTGCCCGTTTGAATTCTTCCTTTGCTTTTTCAGCATCTTGCAATCTAATCTCATACTCTCGTATCTGCTGCTCAATGAAACGCTGCGCATCACTTGCATCAGCCAATGCTTTTCCCTCGGTCTGCTCTGAAAACACAGTTAGAACAGCCTGAACCACGCTTTTGGCAACTTCAGGGTCTTGGGACGTATAGGCAATATCAAAAATATCTCCTCTGCCACCAGCAATTGTTATGTCTTTTTTAAGTTTTTCTATCAATTCGGTTGTAGATCCAGAATTATCCTGTGATCTGCTTAGCTGGGATAGTGAAATAATTTTTTCTAGATTAGGCCTTGTAAACATGAGTTGCTGAATTATTCTAATTAGTGCAGATATATCAGGCTCTATCACCATCCCCCTCATAAGTGGCCTGATAACTGTAGCTGAATCAATATGAACTTTAGCTTTTGACTCAAATTTGTCAGGCATCATGAAAATGTACGCCCAAGCGCCGGAGCAAACAACCAAAGCAAAAACAATCGCCAGGCGCTTATACTTTAAAGTCCCTTTCAAATAAAAATAAACTTCAGAAAGATCTTGTTGCATATTAACTAGCCATTGTTTTTAATCTAAAATTAATGAATATACTACCCACAGAATAAGTCAACCTTTTTACAAAAACCTAAAAATATGCATCAGGAATAATTAAAATGTCTCCAGGCATCATCAACACATTCGCTGACAAATCTGTATCATCAATCAAGTCGTCAATCCTAACACCAAACGGCTTCAACTCTCCGTTCACATCCCTGATTACGCTGGCTCTATTCCCATCAGCATATTGATTCAAACCGATCTGTATAATAACATCCAATAAAGTCATTCCCCTTTCGTATGGAATGGACTTGCCTTGGTAACGTCCGACGCCACCACTGCCACCACTGCCACCACTGCCACCACTGCCACCACCAATCCTGCCAATAACCCTAATTTGCTGAGTACTAATCCCTTTAAAGCCGCTCACCATAACAACTACCTGCGGACTCTTAATGTAAGTTGAAAGCACCTTCTCAATGTCACGGGCTAATTCAAACGGTGTTTTACCGCTGGCCAATAACTCCTCAACCAAAGGAACGGTTATCTTGCCATCCGGCCGGACTGGGGCTGAAGTGGATAGCTCCGGATTACCCCAAACGAATATATTGACACTATCCCCCGGCCCTATCTGATAAGTGTAATCAGCCGCCTGCTGCACATCCTCAAGTAGTGGTTGCGAACAGCCCATCACGCTTAACATAAGGACAAATGCGTTCATATAACACAACAATTTTTTGCTAAATATCGGCATAATCATAATCTACGTAGTTACTCAATTACCGGCTGAATTCTCTGTCTCTTCTAAGATCTTTTTTGCATCATCTTTACCTGCAAAATTGCGCTTTTGTTTTTCAGACAGACTAATCGACTGTTTAAGCTCGCTTATTGCAGTGGCTTTATTGCCAGCGTTAAGATGAGCGACACCTAAGTGATATCTAAACTCAGGTAATTTAGGCTCTTTTAATATTAAAGCCTGTAATAGTTTGAGCCCCTCCGAATTGCTACCCGTTTTAATCAAGGCCCAGGCATATGTGTCTTGAAAATACGGATTTTCAGAATCTTTAAATACTTTTGCTAATTCTACCCCCTGATCAATCTCGTCAGGATTGTTAGACTCTATCAACAATGACGCCAAATTGTTAATAGCCAAACTAGTACCAGGATTCTTATCGAGCAAATTTTTATATACTTTTATCGCACTTTGCTTTTCGTTCAATTGCTCGTACAAACCAGCCAATGCCATAGATAATTGAGGATCATCCTGATTAATTTCTAATCCTTGCAAATAAACCTTTTTAGCTGATTCGATATTTTTATTCATCACCGCTTCAACCCTAGCTAAAGCAAGGTAAATAGATGTTGCTTTTGGAGTATATTTAATCTGATCCGTTAATAGCTTTTTAGTTTTGGCAAAATCATTATTTGCCGCGTAAAGATCACTCAAAGCGCCGACAGCATTTAATTCATCCGGATACTTGGCATGATGCTTCTCTAAATAAGCAACAGCCTTATCTCTTTGCCCAAGAGCCTCGTAAGATCTGACCAAATTAATCAATGAATTGAGATGATTAGGATGCTGTTGTATCAACTTGTCATACAAGTTAATTGCCTCAGAAAACTTACCTTTACCCTGCAAAATGTTGGCTTGAAGATATGTAGGCATAGCTTTATCTTTAGAAAAAAGCGCCAGCCGCTGAATGGCCTCTTGGGCACCATCCCATTTTTTCTCCAAAATATCCAACTCAGCTTTACTAGTAAGAAGTAAAACGTCGTTTTGTTTTATCGATAACGCCTTTTCAAGATATTGCCTAGCATTCTCCTTTTGACCGGACTGTAAGTAATTACCATATATACGAGAAAAAGCCGCTAAATTGGCTGGATTAACTTCTAAAGCCTGCTTAAAAATTTTTTCAGCCTGTTTCCGATCTTGTTTTATTAAATAGGCCTCACCTAACAAGGAATAAACATCATCTACATTAACTTTGTTCCATACAAGTTTGTTAAGAAGCTCAATAGCTTCATCTGTTTTATTTTGAGCCAGCAAAAAGCGACCTTTAAGCAAGTTTGCCTGAATCAATTCTGAATTAACACTAAGAATATCTCTCAAAGAGCTCTCTACAGTACTATATTGCTTTTCCATCAGCGCAATTTCCGCGAGAATAACCTGAGCTGATAAGCCTGTTTCGTTATTTTTCTCTAGCTCAACGACTTGCTCCAGACCCTTTTTAGCACTCTCAGCATAACCTGATGCAACCATCCATTTTGATAACTCCAACAACATCTTAGGCTGCTTCTGATGACGACTAAGCATGGACTCGTATTCTGCGATGACTCGATCTTTAGCACGAGCATTTAGAAATTCAATCAAAACGATTTCAGGCTCGACTTTATCGTTTGATTTTTGGACCATTTCTCTTAACAATCCCTCCGCTTCCTCAAGCTTACCAGTCATCGAATAAATAGAGGCCAAGCTTAATTTAAAGTTGTTGGCATCTGGATATAGTTGAATAAGCTCCTCATATCCCTTTACCACGTTATCTATGTTGTTTAATCCAGCATCGAGCTTGATTTTAAATAAACGCAAGGGAAGGTTTTTAGGCTCTTTTTCCAACGCCCTGTTCACTAATACCAATGCTTGATTTATTTCATTTTTTTCAGCAAATAAAGCCGCCTGCAATGACAAGGCTTCTACATTATCTGGGCTGTCTTTTAAAACCAAATTAACTACTTCTGCTGCTTGATCTTTTTTCGACTGTTTAATATAAACGGATGCCTTGATCAATTTTGCATCAATGTTGCTTGAATCGCTCGCCAAGACTAATTCAGCTTGCTCCAAAGCTTTGTCCAAATCTCCGAAAATAATATCGAGCTTACCTAGCTTTATTTTTGCGGAAGTCAAACCAGGCTCTAACTCTAAGGCCCTAATCAGATTTTGCCGCATCGATTTGAAGTTATTATTTTTCTCGTCCAAAAGGGCCATATAGAAATAGGCCTCACCAAACTTATCACTGCTTTGGCTTGATGTCTTCAACTCAAGCAAGGCCTTATCAAATTCCCCTTTTTCAAAAAGCTCCTTACCTTTTTGCAAATGATTTTGAGCAGCTTCCTCAGGTGAGGAACAGGCCGCTGTTTGCAATAAAAATGAACATGCGAAAACTACGGAACTGATTAGATTTGTTTTCATCCTATTACCAAAACTCCAAAACTTTTATCTAGTTAACTTATTAATTTCCGGGCAAAATAGACTTGCATTAAACCCTGTGATACTAGTTAACAATATTTTCTTTTATCCAAGAGTATAACTCCTGCAAATCCGGGTGCATATTTTCTAAAACCGCCTGCGTAGTAACGAAATAAGGTGCGCGTATGCCGTGGTAGTCGATATCCTTACCAACACGCTGAAAATCTATACCTGACCGATGCATCAACCGCGGCAAGAACGGCTCCATCATTGCAAACACATTTGTACGCCCATCCACTTCTGTCAAAACAGTAGCCGCAAAAAAACAAGCAACTGCTATTGACGAAAAAGTCCTCTGCTCTTGTGGCGAAAATTGTAAACCGTTAATTTCACCAAAACGTGTCAAAGCCTCACCTGTACGCCGACGGAATGCCCCATCAACAGCTAGTCTGGATATCTCGCACACTGTATTTCTCTGAAGCTTTAAGTTATCTATAACCTTATTATCCAGACTGTCACCACAGTACTTTTCTAACGGCAATGGCTTATTCTCTCTCTCGCCGACAGCAGGTACCAATCGCACGCAGCCGGCAGGCATTCCCGTCTGCAGATGAGTAATCAGACAATGCCGGGAGTATTCATCGTAATCATCTATCTCAAGACGGTTAGCAAAACGTTCAACAGACTCATATTTAAATTCTTCGCAGTAAACGCGATACCTTACTTGAAAAACATATTCCTTTTGAGCATCACTTTCGGCGAGGTCCACCTTGAAGTAACGACTAAAACTTTCCGCCAGAGATGATTTAGGTGCAACATCCATTTTTTCCCCTCATTTCCGCGAGTGCCATCCAGCTACAAATATTTATCGATGTCATGCGCTTTAATTCCCCATGCCAGCAAATGCTCTATTCGATCATTTGCTAATCCCAAACGATTAGACATAGCTTGAAACAGCCCCTTCAAAAACAAATAACCCTGCACCGGATGATCGTCCAAATAAATACTCAGCATATCGCTACGAACTTCAAGTAAACATACATCCGTTAATGAGACAACAGAAGCAGTTCGTTCTCTGGATTCATACAAACAGACATCTCCAAACACTGCTACAGCCTCCAAATCGCACAAGCCGGGACTGATCCGTCGATTACCGTCCAGCTCTGCCCCACCCAAAACCCGAACGACTCCTTCTTCGAGAAGGAATAAAGTGTTTCCTTGCTGGCCTTTTTGAACAATTGTCTCACCCGCATTTAGGCGATATCGTTTCCAGCCAGAACCTTCGGAGAATTGCGTATTAGCTAGTACGTCACTAAATAATTCTTTCATGCCCATCTGAGTTTGCAAAGTAATGGTCCAGCTTACTGCATTTAAGATCGTATAATAAGTACATGGATATTTTAAAACCCATTAAACATCGACACTAAATGCAAAGCTACATTTATTACAGTTACTTGAGCGCGGCAACCGCTTATGGTTTTTTACTTTTGTACGCTTGCTTTAGGAAAAATTGGCATCTGCCTTTCATAATAGCAGTTTTGTGCTCGTTTACATGGTGCACAAGCGTGATAATCGCCACAAAAAACAGCCATTTCTTCTTCGCTGACACCCTGCCGTACGAAACCCTCCGCAACGCATCTTGGTTTTTACAGCTTGGGGTACTGCTATCCAAACAGATATATAACGATCACAAACAAATATTCAAATCGAATGTTAGCGTAGTCGCCACCATAATCTTGGCGATGGTTTTAGGCATTGAGATCTTTCCTGGATACCTAACCATCATCCGAGAACACCTTAACGTCGACCCTCGATTCGCATCGCACGTTGTATTCGCTGTGTTTGGACTCATTCTGGTTGAGCAGCTTTACCGTAGCACCCCCTTGAAGCAAAGGTGGAACCTCAAATTTCTGTGCATAAGCCTTGGCTCGCTATTTGCGGTGGATTTGCTGGTTTATAGCAAATCGTTACTGTTCAGCAGCCTAGATTTCGCTCTCTGGCAATCACGAGGTGTAATCAATGCACTCATGACACCACTTTTAGCGGTCACATTAAGCCGACTAAAGCTTAACAGTCAAAGTACGGAACTGACAACACCTCGCAAAACTATTTTTTACTCAACGATCCTGTTCGGTTGCGGCATCTATTTAATCCTTATGTCATTTGCCGGTTTTTATATCAAACGCGCAAATACCGAATGGGGTGAAGCAGCACAAACACTATTTATTTTTCTTGCCATTCTCCTGCTCATTATCCCGTTTACATCCGGCAAAATTAGAGCCATTTCCAAGGTCTATTTTAGTAAGCATTTTTTCCACTACAGCTACGATTACCGCGAAGAGTGGCTCAAGATCAGCAAATCGCTGGCAAAACTTGAGTCGCTTGAGGAGCTAAAAGGATTCATCATAACCACTTTGACGGACTTAGTGGAAAGCGCTGGCGGCGGCTTATGGTTAAAAAACGATCAAGGCCATTTTTTTTTAGCTGCGGAACAAAATCTCAAACTCACTCCGCAAGAAATTGAATATCTCCACAACATAGGCGATCTACCTCAATATCTAGCTAACAAACAATGGGTCATCGATTTTTTCGAACTAGCTCATGCTCCGGAAGTTTACGATGATATAGATCTATCGCCGTGGTGCTACGAAGATAGCCAAGTGTGGCTTATAGTGCCGCTATTTCACCTAAACAAACTTGAGGCTTTTGTAGTGTTAACTCAGGCGCGCGCACCAAGAAAACTTGACTGGGAAGACCACGACCTGTTGAAGACCGTGGGTATGCAATTAGCCAACGCGCTAGCTCTGAACCGGACAAGTGAAGAACTCGCCAATAATCGTCAATTTGAAACTTACCACCGCCTTTCAGCATACTTGGTGCATGACCTCAAAAATCTGGTAGCTCAGATCTCCTTGATCGTAAAAAACGCCGAAAAGCATAAACATAACCCGGACTTCTTCGACGACACCATAGACACGCTGAATAACGTGGTCAAAAAAATGCACCATATAGTAGAACAGTTAAAACAAGGCGAAACCAACACAACCACAGCCAACACTTTCATCAATTTGGTGGAATTAGTTAATAATATTGCGCAACAGCATCTCGGTACGCCACCGTTACAAATGAACACGACACTCAGCGAGTGCTTCGTGACGGCGGACAAAATCAAATTGACCAATATCTTGACTAATTTGGTTCAAAACGCACAAGACGCCATAGCGACAAGCGATGGCTGGGTTAAGCTTGAATTAACAAAAAACCAAGACTATGCTGTCATCAAGATCATTGACAACGGTATAGGCATGGACCAACAGTTCATTGCGGAACGCCTATTCAAGCCGTTCGATACGACAAAAGGCAATGCCGGAATGGGCATCGGCGCTTACGAAGCCCGCGATTACATCCTAAAGCAGTCTGGAAATATCCGGGTTGATAGCAATCCAGGCCAAGGCACCGCTTTCACCATTCAGTTACCACTAGCACAGCGAGTTTCCGCAAAACAAGGAAATAATGATCACTTCTAAAGTACTGTTAATTATCGAGGACGACCCAGGCTTACAAAAACAACTTAAATGGGCCTTCGAACAATACGAAGTAGTAATAGCAAGCAATAGAGATGAAGCAATAGCAGCACTTAGACGTTATACGCCAAGCGTTGTTACCTTGGATCTCGGTTTACCACCCGACCCTACCAACGCCACTGAAGGTCTAGCAACTCTCAAGGAAATTCTTGCTTTAGCGCCAGCCACCAAGATAATCGTGGTAACCGGCAATGATGACCGCGCAAATGCTATTCATGCAGTAGCCCTAGGCGCTTATGACTTTTATCAAAAACCGGTAGACCCGGACGTCTTAGGCTTAATCATAGAAAGAGCGTTTCAGCTCGACGCACTGGAACGCGACTATCAAATATTGCAACAGCAAAAGCCTCTGACGGGTGTGATCGCCACCAGCCCGCAAATGCAGGCAGTGATGCGGATGATCGAAAAAATTGCGCCGACTCAAGCGACCGTATTGCTAATCGGCGAAAGCGGCACCGGTAAAGAGCTAATGGCAAAAGCCTTACATCGCTTAAGCGCACGCGCCTCACAACCTTTTGTAGCGGTTAACTGCGCAGCCATACCGGAAACATTATTAGAGAGCGAATTATTCGGCTATGAAAAAGGCGCATTCACCGGCGCGGTAGCACAAACCAAAGGCAAAATCGAATATGCGCAAGGCGGCACATTCTTTTTAGACGAAATCGGCGACTTACCTTTTGCCTTGCAAGCAAAATTGCTACGATTCATCCAGGAACGCGTCATAGAACGGTTAGGGGGCAGAAAAGAAATTGCCGTGGACGTGCGCATCATATGTGCAACACATCGCCACCTACCGGATCTTATTGCGCAAGGCAATTTCCGGGGCGACTTATATTACCGACTCAGTGAGATCGTCGTTGACATCCCCCCCCTGCGCGAACGCGAAGGCGACATCATCACTATAGCCAATGCGCTGCTACAACGTTATTGCCGCGAGAACAATTCTAAGGAAAAGCATTTTTCCCATGACGCGGCCCGTGCTCTTGAAGCCTATAACTGGCCCGGCAATATTCGCGAGATGGAGAACAAAATTAAACGCGCAGTCATTTTATCCGACAGCAATTTCGTTACAGCAGAAGAACTGGAAATTGGCACCGATAACGACAAGTCCATGCCGCTGAATCTAAAATCAGTACGAGAAGCGGCGGAAACCATCGCCATCAAACGAGCGTTGACTTACGCAGACAACAACATATCCGAAGCAGCCAAATTATTGGGAGTTACGCGGCCGACACTGTACGGTTTATTTGAAAAGTACGGATTGCAAGCTTTGCTCCGCAATCATTCTGATGAACACCTGGATTGACATAGAAGGCCTGCCCGCGCGAACAGTTCATGATTGTAAGAAGGGCTTTACACGGCGGATTGAAACAGATAAATCAGATTCTCGATACAAAAGAAATAACGCCGATTTGCTTTACCTGACGCCCGCCCGCATCGACCGAAATATCACTAGTAATATCCGAATATAACCGGAAATCGTGTCGGTAATCCTCAAGCCATAAGGAATTATCCAACACTTGCTTTGCGCTCAAATAATAAGGTATACGCATACTTTGACGACTGCCAGCCTCGCCTATGGGCTGTATATCGAAGCCTTGTTTTTTGACACTATAAGCCAGTGCCGGATTGGATAACATATACCAATGTTTAATGCCCTGCTGGACCGAATAAAGCGCAGCGGCCCGATACAGCCCCCACATTATGTTTCTATTGATATTGCGGTAATCGTGCAGGAAACTAATTTTGCGACTTTCTTCAGGTGCGTCTATGGCCGAGTTTCTAAAAGCAAAGCGCCTTGCTTCCTTAGTAATGCATAGCCTGGAAATTTCAACGGAATTTTTGTATCTGCCGCTCGGTATCCTCTCATGTGTAATACTGCTTTCCTGAAACGGAAAAACGTGACCTTTGTGCCTGACCATCCTCAATCCGCCCAGCCACTGCTGCGTGTATTTATGTCTGACTAAAAAATGAACTGCACGACTATCCCATTCGTCCATTTCTAGCTGCGCCGGAAACTGCTCCTTATCCTCAAAGCCTATTTCATCGCAATAAACCCGATACCTAAGTTGATAATGAATTTTTTTACTTTCCGGTGTATCGGCTAAAAAAACCTCAAAACAACTATCGAAAGACTGCTTCTGTCGATTCAAGAGACACCAACCTTATAAAGAAATATTCCTAACAAGTTCAAGTAGCTATAGTTACTTTCTCTCGCCCCGTAGAAAAGATGGTATAGCAAATCGAGTTAATTTCAAGTTAAATTGTAAAAAAAACCGACACTCACTGATGAGCGTTTTTTAATTTCGCCGCTCTATTTAGCTCGCATTCCAGCGCAAATCCAGTGTAAACGGATAGTCTTTATTTAACTCCTCACTTGGTAATTCCAACACCGTATCGGTCGGCGTATGCCCATGTTGCCAGAAACGGCTAACCCTGCGCCCTTCTGCTTCGTAAGCGTTAACCGGTAGCGTGTCGTAATTGCGGCCGCCCGGGTGAGAGACATGATACGTGCAACCGCCGATAGACCGGCCGTTCCAGGTGTCAACCAAATCGAATACCAGCGGTGCCTGCACGCCGATAGTCGGATGCAAAGCTGACGGCGGGTTCCAAGCCCGATAGCGAATGCCTGCCACCAACTCTCCTTGCTTGCCGGTAGCCCGTAACGGCACCCTGCGACCATTACATGTCAAGGCATAGCGCTCACCCATCGCTCCGCTGAGCGTCACTTGCAAGCGTTCGACCGAGGAGTCGACATAGCGGGCGGTGCCGCTGCTGGTGATTTCTTCGCCTAACACGTGCCAGGGCTCAATAGCCTGATATAGATCCAATTGCAAATCGTCAACCCGCAAACTGCCGATCCTGGGAAAGCGAAACTCCAAAAACGGTGCGAACCATTCGGTCTTGAATTCGTAACCGGCCGCCTGAAGATCACGCGCCACATCGTAAATATCGCTGGCAATGAAATGTGGCAACATAAAGCGGTCATGCAATTGCGTTCCCCAGCGCACCAAAGGCTTCTTGTAAGGCTCGCGCCAAAACCAGGCCACCAGGGTTCTTAGCAACAGCATCTGCATCAGACTCATGCGTGCATGCGGCGGCATTTCGAAAGCACGCAGCTCCAGGAGTCCAAGCCGCCCGGCATCGGTACCCGGCGCATAGAGTTTGTCGATACAAAACTCACTACGGTGCGTATTCCCGGTCATATCCACCAGCAAATTGCGAAATAGCCTATCGACCAGCCACGGCGCGGCTACTTCGCCCTCCGGCATTTGTTGAAAGGCAATTTCCAGCTCGTACAAACTGTCATTGCGGGCTTCATCGACGCGCGGCGCCTGACTGGTTGGACCCAAAAACAAGCCCGAAAACAAATAGGACAAGGCCGGATGATGCTGCCAATAAGTGACCAGACTACGCAACAAATCCGGCCGCCGCAAAATAGGACTATCGGCCGGCGTAATACCGCCCAAAGTCACGTGATTGCCGCCACCGGTACCGGTATGACGGCCATCCAACATGAATTTCTCGGTGCCAAGCCGTGTCAGTCGGGCCAGTTCGTACAAAGTGGTGGTGTTATGCACCAGCTCTTTCCAACTGGCGGCCGGATGAATATTCACCTCGATCACGCCTGGATCGGGTGTCACCGGCAAGCGGGTGAGACGCAAATCGTGCGGCGGCTGATAACCCTCTATCACTACCGGCATTTTCAGCGCGGCAGCAGTCGCCTCCACCGATGCGATAATGTCCAGATAATGCTCCAACTCGGTAGTGGGCGGCACAAAGACATATAATCGGCCTTCACGGGTTTGCACCGACAAAGCGGTATGCGGCACCCATTCCGGATCGTGTGGTCTATCATCGTCGGCTGCATCCATTTCGGTCGGATGTAATTCCTGCTTTGCCATTTGACTGTAACGACGGCTAACTTCCGAATCAATATCACCCAAAGGTTCCACCGCTTCGTAAAGGCTACGTTCATGGGGGTGATCGCGCTTTTCAAACGGCACCCAAGGCAAACTGTTCAAAGGTAAACGCAACCCCATAGCAGAATCGCCCGGCACCAGGAACATCTCCCCGCGCCGGAATTCCCAAGCACTGCTGTTCCAAGCGCTGGCTTGATAGCTCCAGTGCAGCGGCAAAACGTAGCCGACCGGCTCGCCGAGATCCGCGCTGAGCAATTTGGCCAAGCGCTTGCGCTCCAAGTCGTCTTTTAAATCGATTTGCAAAGGATCAAGGTTTTTCGGTACCAATCCTTCCTGTAACAGGTAGTAGAGCGGATCTTCGAAGCCGGGCAGAATAAACTCACCGGCCACGCCCAATCGTTTGACCAAATCGCGAATAAAGGCTTCCGCTTGCTTGATGTCGAAGCCATAATCGCGGGTCTCATCAGCCAATAAGGCCGGATTCTTCCAGATCGGTTTGCCGTCCTTGCGCCAAAAACACGCTAACTGCCAGCGCGGCAGCGGCTCCCCCGGATACCATTTGCCCTGACCGAAATACAACAAGCCCCCCGGCGCAAAGCTGTCACGCAAACGTCTGACCAATTTTCCGGCCAACTTGCGCTTTTCCTCGCCGTCGGCATCCGTGTTCCATTCCGGCGCATCCATGTTGTCGATGGATACGAAAGTCGGCTCGCCGCCCATCGTTAGACGTACATCGCCGGCTTTCAGCTCGGCGTCCACCTTTTCGCCCAGACGTTCGATGTCCGTCCATTGCCTGTCGGTGTAAGGTTTGGTTACGCGCGGATCCTCATGGATGCGGCTGACCCGATTGGAAAAACCGAAAGTAGTCTCGGCCTTGCCGATAAAGCCGCCGCTGACCGGCGCCGCGCTGACATAGTCGGCGGTGCAGGCCAAGGGAATATGCCCTTCGCCGGCGAATAAGCCGGAGGTAGGATCGAGGCCCACCCAGCCCGCGCCCGGAATATAGACTTCGGCCCAAGCGTGCAGATCGGTAAAATCGTGATCGGTACCGGATGGGCCGTCCAGCGATTTCACATCCGCTACCAGCTGCACCAAATACCCGGATACAAAGCGCGCGGCCAAACCCATGTGCCGCAACACCTGTACCAACAACCAGCCGGAATCTCGACAAGAACCCAGCTTCTTTTCCAGGGTTTCCTCGCAACTTTGCACGCCCGGCTCCATGCGGATTGCATAGTTGACAACCTGATTCACAGCTTGATTGATGCCCACCAGAAAATCGACGATCCCTTGCTTATCCCGCTTCAATCCGACTAGAAAGGATTTCAGTAAAGGGCCATGCTCACGAATTTCCAGGTAAGGCGCCAGTTCCTTGGCTAATTGCTCCGGATAACTAAACGGGTAATGTTCGGCATACTCTTCCAGAAAAAAATCGAAGGGATTGATCACCGTCATGTCGGCGATCAAATCCACCTCTATCGAAAACTCGATGGTTTTTTCCGGAAATACCAAGCGCGCCAGATAATTACCAAACGGATCCTGCTGCCAATTAATGAAGTGTTTGTCTGGTTTGATGGTCAGTGAATACGCGCTGACCGCCGTCCGCGAGTGAGAAGCCGGCCGCAGGCGCAACACATGCGGACTCAGTTGGACCGGGTGATCGTAGTGGTAACTGGTTTTATGATTGATCGCGACTCTGATACTCATGCTGACACCGCATTGGCTGCTTCGCTCTCGGCCTGCAATAGCCTTAGGTTTTCTTCCACGCCCGCCGCATGTGTCAATTCCGCCACATTCTGCTTGGTGAAAAAACCGTCGAAATTACCGAAACGTTGTACATACTCCACAATCAAGGAGGAATGTTCGGACGCGCTGGAAAATATCTGCTTCAAACCTTCCTCGCGCGAGCCGATCACATCCAGCAGAAAATCCTTGCCCCTGGCCCGGATAGCCTGTACCACATAATCGATATTGGCTAGGCCGTTAATCTCGCCATCCGCCACTTCCAAAGCCACATGGTGCAAGCGCGGACCATAGTTACGCACAAAACTCTCGGTCGGTGACGGCAAGCCCACCAGATGATTAACAAAATACGGATGATTGGCGGCGGTAAACACTTTGGCCGGACTGATCCGCTCCTCGGGATAATGGATGCTTTTGGTCACGTTAGTAGACGAATTCTGATTGGCAATATCGTAAGACCCCCAATAGTAATAGCTGGACAGCGTCAAATATTCCAAAATCGCCACTTCCCGGTTCTGACTATAAACCCGGGTGGCTAAATGATCGATGGGCCGGATCAGTTTGTCCAGCCCCAATTCTTCCTGAATTTCCTTGGCTTGCAGGTAACCGCGATTCACGTCGTCAAGGATGATGCTATTGCCCAAGGCATATACTCTGATGTCCTCCGGCGGCCGCTCCCAGTAAGCAACGATGTTATGCGTGTACGGCGACGGCTTGACGATAGCCATATTGCCCGGCAATTCCAGTTTGCGGATTTGATCCTGATTGAAGAAGCGGATTTCCCGGGCTTTTTGCTGCTCGACCACTTCATGCAAATTACTGACCCGAAAAATCTCGCCCATATAGCGTGAATTGGGCTTGTGGGCGCCGATCGGATACACCTCGTTCAGGCTGCGGAAGATGTCGCCCCGACCGGGTACACGTACTTCCCGCACTAACAAGTCCGGCGAATTCATATCGATCCGCAGCACATGGGTCCAATGGCTCTCGGACTCCAAGGTCACCAAATAGTGGTAAGGCGTCATCAACGCCAATTCGCTGACATAGGCCGCCGAACAGCCCGGCTCCACCGTCAACATCAACGCGTCGATTTCGCGGATCATTTCGGTCAGGCCGGTACGATCCCGGTTTTCCAATAATTTGACTAGAAACTCGTCAAACCAGGGCGAATTGGCCTTATCGCCCTGCTTGGGGTGGATCAGTGAATTTATCATTCGTTTACCTCTAACTCTATTTGTCCGTTAGGCTGAATCGCCAAAAAGTCCTTTAAACCGTCGGCAAATCAAATATTTCCGACACGGTTCAATCATGTATTTATTCCGGCCCGTTTAAAAAAGCCCGCTGAATTTCGGCGCCAAGCGCGTTGTTGCGCAAAATGAAATCCTGCAAAAACTCATGCAAGCCCATACTAAAAATGTCGGCCATCCGCCCGTAATGCAGCCGCGCATGATTTTCACCGGCCAGCCGCAGACACTCCATGCCCCGCTGCCGACACAACTGTTCCAAAATAGGCGCCAATTCGTCATAGCAAGCGTGCAAGGAACGCGGCATATCGTCGCGTATTACCAGTAATTCCGCCACTTTCCAGGGCTCGATAGTATCCCGAAATACTTTCTGGTAGGCCTCGAATGCCGACACCGAACGCAGCAAGGAACTCCATTCGTAATAGTCGACCTGGGCCTCTTGAGCATCTACGACCGGTAACAGCAACTGATATTTGGCGTCTAAGAGACGTGCAGTGTTGTCGGCCCGCTCCACAAAGCTACCCAAACGCACAAACTTGTAACTATCGTCGCGCAGCATGGTCCCGAAGGTAACGCCGCGAAACAGATGCGAGCGGGATTTGACCCAATCGCAAAACTCGCAAATATCGGCTTCGCGCAGGCCCTGGCGAATCCGTTGCCTGAGTTCCAGCCACAAGGCGTTGACGGTCTCCCACATTTCCGAGGACATCGCCACCCGCACCGCGCGAGCATTCTCGCGGGCCGCGCCAAGTGCGCTGACGATGCTGGACGGATTCCGCTCATCCAGCGCCATGAAGTGAATCACGTTCGCCGCCGTATAACCGGAGTAGTTTTTCTCGAAAGCCTCGATATCATCAGCAATCTGCACCGGCGGTTTCCAGCGCGCCGTTTCGTCGTAGGCGCTATTGGCGACCAATGACATCCGATAAGTCACATCCAGCACCCGGGCCATGTTCTCGGCGCGCTCGATATAACGCGCCATCCAATACAGATGATCAGCGGTACGGCTCAGCATGGTGCGTCTCCAGTCAATACCCAAGTGTCCTTAGTGCCGCCGCCTTGCGAGGAATTGACTACCAACGAACCTTCCCGCATCGCCACCCGGCACAAGCCGCCCGGTACCAGCGTCGTGGACTTGCCAGACAACACAAAGGGCCGCAAATCCACATGGCGCGGCGCCACGCCTTGTTCGACTAAAGTCGGACAAGTCGACAAAGCCAAGGTAGGCTGAGCGATGTAGTTGTCAGGTTCGGCCAAAATCCGCGCACGAAACTCCTCGATCTGCTGTTTGGATGAAGTCGGGCCAACCAACATGCCATAACCGCCTGACCCCTGCACCTCCTTAACCACAAGTTCCTCCAGATGCTCTAGTACATATTTCAAATCGTCAGAGTTTTCCAGCTTGTACGTGGGCACATTGGACAGAATAGGTTCCTCGCCCAGATAAAAACGCACCATGTCGGGCACATAGGTGTAGGTGGCTTTGTCGTCAGCCACCCCTGTGCCAATCGCATTAGCCAGCGTTACGCCACCATTGCGATATACCGAAACCAAGCCCGGCACGCCCAACATCGAATCTTCCCGGAAAGACAAAGGATCGAGGAAATCGTCGTCGATGCGCCGATAAATCACATCAATGCGCTTTGGGCCTTCGGTGGTGCGCATGAACACCGCATTATCTTTACAGAACAAATCCTGGCCTTCCACCAGCTCGATACCCATTTGTTGCGCCAGAAACGCGTGTTCGAAGTACGCGCTGTTGTACGCACCGGGCGTCAACAACACTACTGTAGGATCGTAAACACCCGGTTGCGCTACGGCACGCAGATTGTTCAGCAACACCTGCGGGTAATGTTCGACCGGCGCTACTGCGTAACGGCGAAACAGTTCCGGGAACAGACGCATCATCATCTTGCGGTCTTCCAGCATATAGGAGACCCCAGAAGGTGTGCGCAGATTGTCTTCCAGCACATAAAACTCATTCTCGGCGGTACGCACAATATCGACGCCGGCGATATGCGCATAAATGCCGCCCGGCACGTCCACGCCCTGCATTTCCGGCCGATACATCTCGTTTTCCAGAATGCTGGCGGGGACGATACCGGCCTTGATGATTTCCTGATCGTGATACAGGTCGTTCAAAAACGCATTCAGCGCCGTGACCCGCTGAATCACGCCCGCCGACAATACCCGCCATTCCGTGGCGGCCAGAATGCGCGGCACGACATCAAACGGAATCAGCCGTTCGGCGCCGGCCTCGTCGCCGTAGACATTGAAAGTAATTCCCACCCGCCGGAACAGCATTTCCGCTTCGCGGGACTTCTGCATCAACTGGGCGTGATCGGTACCGCTCAGCCACTCTGAGAACGGTTGATACAGGCGCCGCACGCTACCGGTTGACGTACGCATTTCATCGAAAAAAGTATTTATGTTCATGACCATCCTTCAGCAATCCACATGCCAATCTTATTAATGTCTATTTATCAAAAAGTTAAATCGCCGCTTCGCCGCCCAAACTAGATTACGCACCACATCAGTGCGACACTCGCCGACAAGTGCCCTGAAAACGAACAAAGCGGCTAAAAGCCGATTGTCATTTCCGTGCGCTTTGATTATTGTTGCCGGCCTCAATCAGCAATTGCGGCGAGGCCAGACTGATGCATACAGCTTTTTTCACCCTCTTCGGCGAAGTGCTATTCGACAATTTTCCGGACGGTAGCCGGATACTGGGCGGCGCACCATTTAACGTCGCCTGGCATCTGCAAGCTTTGGGCCGGCAAGCCTTGTTTATCAGCCGGGTGGGAGAAGATGAAGCCGGCCGCGAGATCCTCGCGGCCATGCAAAGTGTCGGAATGACTCGATCCGCCATGCAAATCGACGCTGCTCACCCGACCGGCAGCGTAGCCGTCAGCATAACAGACGGGCAGCCCAGCTATCGCATTCTCGACCAACAAGCTTACGACTACATCAATGCGGAGGCATTGCAGCACCAGCCCCCGCAGAGCTTGCTCTATCACGGCAGCCTGGCCTTACGAAACCCGGTCTCCAGGCAAACCTTGCTCGATTTAAAACATTCCTGGCGCGGCCCGATATTTCTGGATGTGAATCTGCGCGCGCCCTGGTGGCAAGCGGATGAAGTCTTGGGATGGGGCGCCGGCGCGGATTGGTTGAAATTGAACGACGAAGAGTTGGAATTGCTGCTGCCCGGCGAGCAGAGCATAAGCAACAAGATGCACTTATTGCAGCAGACTTATCATTTAAGCGGCGTGGTCGTTACCCGCGGTAGACAAGGCGCGCTGGCGCTGGACTCGTCGAGGGAATTATTCAGCATCGCCCCCGACGGCAACATCGACATCGTCGACACCGTCGGCGCCGGCGACGCGTTTGCAGCAGTTTTGTTATTGGGGATTGCCGAGAACTGGCCGATGGCTCAGACGCTAAAGCGGGCGCAGGATTTTGCGTCGGCGCTGGTAGGTCGGCGCGGCGCTACCGTCACCGACCCGGCGTTCTATCAAGGATTTATTGAAGCGTGGAGACAGTAGAGACGCACATCTTGCATCTCTACCGCAGCCATCAAGACTGCTGCCTGGCCGGAATACCGTCTGACCAATCACCGGATTGGGCGGAGAAAAACTTTTTAAATTGCGGCATGAAACTGGCGGTGATCGGAATCGAATAAAAACAATACATCGCCGCCGCTTCACCGGTACTAACCCCGAACAACCATTGCGGCATGAACAAGGTCATCACAGCCATCACAAAATGGTAAGAAGCGATGCGCCAATTGTTCTTCCAAATAAAACCGCTCCAGGCCAACGCAAACAGCGAACCATGAGTCACAAACAAGCCAAATGCGCTGGAGATGGCGTAGCCGATGTGATAAATGCCCATGTACAAACACGACATCATATTGCCAATGAAGTTCGGTTCGATACCAAACAACTGCCATTCTCTGGGCAAAAACGAGCAGATTATAAACAGGCCGCTCAAGGTCGAGCCAAGCATAAACGCTTTCTTTAAAGCCTGCGGATCGGAGGAGTACGTTGCCAAAGCCGGCATGATCGCAAAAGCCTGCAAGCTAATATGGTAAGTAGACAGTTCGCTCAACAATAAATTGGTGCCGTAACCGCATTGATCGGCCACCGGGTAGCCGAAATACTGAATGAATTCCATCAAAGAAAAATGGAAGATGGCATAGGCCCGAGCCAGTCTGACCCAAAAGGTCTCGTCTTTATCCAGAAAAGTCACACTCGATGCGACCAGGCCCGCGACGCCCAATCCCAGCGACATATTGGCACTAAAACACATGGTTAATCCGTCATTTAAATTTTTAGAAGCGGCGCGCACGCAACTGCGAACACCGGTTTAGTCTATTGGTTTCGGTCATGTTTACCGGAAGGCAAAGATACACGTAGCGGCGTTTTATTGCAGCAATTTTGTGGAAATACCAAGATGACTGGCCGGAACACCACTCACTTATTGCGGCCGATTGGCTAACACAATCCGCTCTATCAACTGTTCGGCGCCGTCCAACTCCCGGTCGTAAACGTTTGTACGATAAGCGTCGCTATTCAGCGTAACCGAGGATGCCGATGTCAAACCTTCTGATTTCGCTATATTAATACGGGTTAAGGTCGATAGGCCGGGCTGTAAGGGATTGGCCTTGAGTTCCGCGGCATCCAGCGCGACGCGTACCTGCATACGTTCGGCGATATGAATGAAGTTACCGGTGGCATTATCGGTCGGCAACAGTGCAAAGATACTGCCGGTACCCGGATTAATGCCTTGTACCCGGCCGTGATAAACCCGATCATCACCATACGCGGCAACCCGAATTTCCGCCGCCTGCCCCGGCCTAACCCCGGCTATCTGGCTTTCCAGAAAGTTGGCTTCTATCCACAGATCATCCAGCGGCACGATAGCCAGCAACGGCGCGCCGGCTTTTAGAGTATCGCCCACTTCAACCTTACGCTTGGCCACGCAACCCGACACCGGCGCCACCAGATTGCGGCGCTGATAATCCACAAAAGCCTGGCGCAAGCGGCTCTTGGCTTTTTCCACGGCGGGATGATTATCGACACCCGAATCCAGCAATTGCGCATCGACACCGCTTTGTTCGGCGCGAATTTCTCTAATAGCTGCGTCCAGCTCGCGGATTTTGTCCTGCGCGGTTTGCAGTTGCTGGTCGGAAACCGCACCGTCCTTGGCCGCCGCGTTGAAGCGCGCCAGATCATGATAGACTTGCTCCAGTAAGGCTTGTTTCACCAGCACCCGCTGCGTCAAGGTCTCTGATTTGGCGCGCAAACTGACAATATTCCGCACCGCTTCCGCCAATTCGGCTTGCGTCTGCTGCAAGGCAATGCCGGCATGCACCCCATCCAGCCGCACCAATAGCTGGCCTTTTGCCACGCACAACGTGTTTTCGGCCAACACTTCCACCACCGTACCGTCGGTCTGCGTTTTCAGCGTAATCAAATGCCCGGCCACGAACGCGTCGTCGGTGGCGATCCAGTCGCGATGCACCAGCCACCAATAAGCCAGATACGCCAAGCCAGCCAGCAATAATGCCAAAGTTACTCCTTGCAGCCGTCGGCGGCGTAGGCGCAGAATTTCACGTGGACGAATTTTTCTTTGCATGCTTGCGGTCATTGCGTTGCGGGTTTAGCGTCGCTGTAGCCACCGCCCAGCGCCTTGATGATATTTATCCGAGCTTTGTGTTGTTCGCCAACCAGAGCCGCCAAACGAAACCGCTGCTGGCAGACTTCCAGCTTGGCCAGACTCGGTGCGGCGCGATCAGACAAGCCGTGGCGATGTACACTGTCGGCTAGCTGTTCAGCGGCTAATGCGTCGGCCACACTTTGCCGCTGTGCCGTCAGGCGCGCATCAAGCTCGCGCCAGCGGCTCAGCGCATCGGCCACTTCCTGCACGGCATGCACCAAGCTGCGGTTATAGCGCTCGACAGCCGCATCGTAAGCAGATTGCTGATAATCCAGATTGGCGCGCAAGCGGCCGCCCTCGAAAATCGGAAACTCTATGGACGGCCCAATCGCGTAAGCCAGGCTGGAACCTTGCAACAACACATCGCTCAAGCTGACACTATGCAAACCGGTGAAGGCCACCAGATTGACGTCCGGGTAGAACGCCGTCTCGGCTACCTTGATTTCCTCGGCCGCTGCCTCGGCATGCAGCCGCGCCGCGCTAATATCCGGACGATGTGCCAACAAATGCAACGGCAAATCAACCGGCAGTGTTAACGCTTGCTCAACCTGAGCTTGTTCAATGACGATACCAGCGCCCCAATCCGCGCCCTTCCCGACCAGCGCCGCCAACAGGTTTTTATTCAATTCCACATCGGCGCGTGCCGCAGCCAAACCTTGCTCGGCGTTAGCAAGGGCTATTCGGGCCTGCAATATTGGTGCGTCGGCGGCCAAACCGGTCGCCAGACGCGTTTGTTCGAACCTCAACAAGGCCTGGCGCTCGGTGACGATACGCTCGGCAATGTCCTGCTTCTCGCTGGCGGCCAGCAACTCGAAATAGGCCTTGGCCACGGTAGACGCCAACAATAGCCGCGCATCGGCCAGTTCCGCCGCGACCGCCAGCGAGCGGCCGACCGCGCCTTGCAAGG
>NZ_JANIBL010000023.1 GCF_024505055.1 Methylomonas rosea | reverse complement strand
GGCGGGTTTTTTTATGGCCTGCGCGCCACGAAGGTTAAATTTCACGGACAAAATCAATCACAAACTCAATGCTCTAAATTCCGCGCAAGCGCTTGAGCGCTGCCAGACCCGCTCAAACTCCTCGCGCAATGGCCGATTACGTGCCGGCAAGCTTGGACTCCAATGCCCTTCGTAGCGATTACCGAGTAAACGAAATAAATAACCGTCGCTATCATTTGTCACAAAAGCAGAGGCGTATTGCAAGTCCTCGGTTTCATCGGGCACCCGAATCAGAAAATACGACGGTAAACGCTGAGCCAATTCCACGACAGGATGAACCTGATTGCGCAGGCTAGTCGGGTCCTGAACAATGATCTGCACACTAGCGTTACGATTGCCGAGGGCAAACTGTTTTAGCGCCTCGACCAGGTCTTTTTGTCCATACAAGGCAAAATCCAGATCCCGACTGTAGATATAAATCTGCCGCCGGGCGGCCATTATCAATTGCTGGGTGGCGGCCAAGGTTGACTCGACTGTTTCCAGCCGGACGGCCTCGACGGAAACCTCACGGGCCGGTGGTATCGATCGCACCGATTGCTCACACGGTTGCAACATAAGCCGGATAACTTGATGCGGAATACCGGCTTCGCCAAACACTTCTCCTTCGGCGGCAAAGCCGAATCTTTGGTAGAACCCCAACGCGGACAGTTGCGCGTTGGCGGTAACACTGGTCAGCCCCAGGTTGCGGGCTTTGTCGATTGTTGCACGCAACAAAGACTCGCCAACACCTTGACCCCGCCATTCGGGGAGGACAGCCATCCGCCCCACTTTGCCTTCCGGCGAGAGCCGACAAGTAGCGATGGGCCGGTAATCGAGATCCCGCACCAAAAAATGATGGCAATCCGGATCGAGTTCGTCGAATTCCACCTCTAACGGTATTTGCTGTTCGACGACAAACACCAAATTTCGCACATACCGTATATCCTCAAAATCAACGGCATAGCTGGCTGGTTCGAGATAACAGTTGGCGATTTGCATAGCTTTATAGAGGATGATTAAGGGGAGTGCTTAGTTTAGATACACTCTGCCGAAAATTCGACTCGGCAAGCCGATTATGCTTGCCTACCCGATAAACCGGATTGCAGGGATAAAGACTCGCCGCTCACGCATCCCTTTTGATCTTCGACTGTAAATGTTCGGCAAGCCGTTTCATCGCTTCGGACGAGTCGTCCGCCGCCAGGTGGACATTAATAATACTGGGCATACCGTGGTTATCCAGAGCATTAAGCAGAGCCTCTTCGAATTCAGCTTCCGTAGCTGCCTCGTAGCCCGCCAACGGACCGAAGAGTTCTCCCAAGCGATCGAAGCGCCACGGATTAATATCGTTGAACGGACCTTCGAGAATACAGCGTTCCGTGCTGTAGCCGCCGTTGTTAAACACCACCACGATGGGATTTAAACCAAGGCGCGCGTGGGTGGACAGTTCGGTTCCGGTCATTTGAAAAGCACCGTCGCCAACCAAAATCAATGCCCGCCGATCCGGGCGAGCGATTTGCGCACCGAGCGCGGCCGGTACGGCAAAGCCCATCGTGGTGTAAAAAGCCGAAGCCAGAAACTCGCTTTGCTCGTGGACACGTAAATCGATAGCGGCAAACAGGCAATCGCCGACATCGCACACCACTATCATGTCATTACTCAGCGCACTATTTAGCCTCTCAACCAATCGAACTGTAGTAATTGGCCGGTCGGTCTCGGGAAACGCAATGCTTACTGGCGGCTCCAGGCTCGGAACCACTCCTTCTCCGCTGGATGTGCCAACCGAGCCGGCCAAGGCACCGAGAAAATCTTCCAAGGCGATGCCAGGATAACGATGCGCACTGATCACCACCTCGTTCAAAGCCGCGCGGATGGTCGAATGGGAATTTAGTTTTGCCGTATAAATGCCGGTATCGATTTCATTCAAGGTCACGCCCAGCATCAACAGCAAATCGGACTTTTCGACTCTGTCGCGCACTGCCTCAGAACTCATCGCACCTTCGTAAATCCCCAGGTAAGCTGGATGCCGCTCGGACATCACCGACTTACCGGTTAGCGTGGCAACCACGGGCAAGCCGGTACGTTCAACAAAATTGGCCAAAGCCCCTTGCAGCCCGCGTCTATGCAATTCGACACCCGCCACGATCATTGGCGACACGGCTTTTGATAACAGCATCATGGTTTCGGCAATCGCTTCGGATAAAGCGGCTTGGTCACTGGTAAATTTTTCGACGGTCTCGGTCGGCATCGGATAGCCTTCCGCCATGACCAAATCACGGGGAAGTTCGATGTAAACCGGCTTACAAAAACGGCGCGCGGCCTCGATGGCATGATCGATTTGTCGAAAGGCGATAACCGGATCGTTTAGCACCACCGACGCACAGCTAATCCGTTCAAAAATTTCCCGCTGGAACGTAAAAGGCCCAAAACGATGGTGGATTAACGGATCGTCTTTTTGCTCGCTGACGCCAGGTGCGCCGCTGATAAGCACCACCGGCGAGGATTCTGCGTAAGCGCCGGCAATCGCATTGACTGTGTTTAAGGCACCGACGCCGTATGTCACCGCTAACGCGCCCATGCCCACGCAACGCGCGTAACCGTCGGCCGCAAAGGCTGCCGAATCTTCCCTGGTAGTGCCGATATGCCGAACCTGACTTTTTATCATCAGATCGTAAAAGCCCAGCACATAGTCGCCAGGCACACCAAAGATGTCTTTTACACCGGCCTGATATAGGCGTTTGAGGAGGTATTGTCCAATCGTGTCGAATTTGGCAGTGCTCATGCGCTTTGGAACCTCAGCATAAAATTAAACCTTGAGCACTGACGAATAAATGATCAATGCCGCTCAACCGTTTTAACAGGACAATTAGGAGTCAATACTGCTAAGCCCCATCTAAAAAGTCAACAGACATTCATAGCTCAACAAAATTTCAGTCACAAAAAAAGGGCCTTACGGCCCTTTCATGCGGAGTCGAACGAATTTAAACTTATTCGCTATCGACTTCTTTCATGCTCAAGCGCACGCGGCCTTGACGGTCGATTTCCAGTACTTTGACTTTTACCACATCGCCTTCCGACAGTTTGTCGCTGACTTTTTCAACGCGCTCGTCGGAGATTTGCGAAATATGCACCAAGCCGTCTTTGCCCGGCAGAATGGTGACGAATGCACCGAAGTCCATCAAGCGTACCACTTTGCCTTCGTAGGTTTTACCCACTTCGACTTCGGCGGTGATTTCTTCGATCATACGTCTGGCTTCTTCGCCGGCCGCTCTGTCGACGGAGGCAACGTTAACCACGCCGTCATCGGTCAAATCGATGCTGGCGCCGGTTTGTTCGGTGATGGCGCGGATGGTTACGCCGCCCTTACCGATAACTTCGCGGATTTTAGCCGGATCGATTTTGAAGGTGATGATGCGCGGCGCAAAGTCGGACATTTCGGAACGGGTGCTGGACAAGGCTTTGTTCATCTCGCCCAAAATGTGCAGACGGCCTTGTTTGGCTTGTTCCAGCGCGACCTTCATGATCTCGGCGGTGATACCGTCGATCTTGATGTCCATTTGCAGCGCGGTCACGCCGTTTTCGGAACCGGCCACTTTAAAGTCCATGTCGCCCAAGTGATCTTCGTCACCCAGGATGTCTGACAATACCGCAAATTTATCGCCTTCCTTGATCAGACCCATCGCGATACCGGCAACCGGGGCTTTGATAGGCACGCCGGCATCCATCAGCGCCAAGCTGCTACCGCAGACTGAGGCCATGGAGCTGGAACCATTAGACTCGGTGATTTCCGAAACCACGCGGATCACATAAGGAAACTCCGCCATGTTAGGCAATACTGCCGCTACGCCGCGTTTCGCCAAGCGGCCGTGGCCGATTTCGCGACGCTTTGGCGAACCGACAAAACCGGTTTCGCCAACGCTATACGGCGGGAAGTTGTAATGCAGCATGAACGGATCTTTGTACTCGCCGGACAGTGCATCGATGATTTGCGCATCGCGCTCGGTACCCAGAGTCGCGACAACCAAGGCTTGGGTTTCACCGCGGGTAAACAATGCAGAACCATGGGTTCTAGGCAACACGCCGGTTCTAACGGTAATCGGTCTAACCGTGGTCAAGTCGCGGCCGTCGATACGTTTACGATCATTCAGAATCGCACCGCGCACGACGTCGTATTCCAGATGCTCGATGACGTTACGGATGTCTTTTTCGTTATACAGGCCATCGGCAGTCAGCTTTTCAACTACCGCGCTTCTGATAGCACTCAGCGTGTCTTGTCTAACCAGTTTTTCCGCGACTTGGTAAGCCGCTTTGATGCTTTGCTCGGCTTCGGCGGCCACTGCTGCTTTTAATGCAGTATTGGTTTCTGCTGGTGTCCAGGCCACAGCGGGTGTACCGACGGCAGCAGCAAATTCGTTAATCGCGTTGATCGCCACTTGCATTTGTTCGTGACCGAACAATACCGCGCCCAACATCACTTCTTCCGACAGCAAATCCGCTTCGGATTCGACCATCAATACCGCATGCTGAGTACCGGCAACCACTAATTGCAGTTGCGATTCTTTCAGTGCAGGTTTGTCCGGATTCAGCAAATAACTGCCGTCTTTATAGCCGACGCAAGCCGCGCCCAACGGACCGTTAAAAGGTAAACCGGAAACGGCCAAGGCCGCAGAAGCTCCTAATAGGGCTGGAATTTCGGTATCCACTTCAGGGTTCAGTGACACGACAGTAGCAATAATCTGCACTTCGTTAGTGAAGCCTTCCGGAAACAGCGGACGAATCGGTCTGTCGATCAGGCGGGAAATCAGGGTTTCTGTTTCGCTGGGACGGCCTTCGCGTTTGAAAAATCCGCCTGGGATTTTACCGGCCGCAAATGCTTTTTCCTGGTAGTTAACGGTAAGCGGAAAAAAATCGCCGCCGCTAGCTTCTTTTTTACCTACCACTGTCACCAGCAGCGAGGTGCCTTCGACATCGATCATCACCGCGCCATTGGCTTGGCGGGCAATTTCACCGGTGGATAAGGTGACGAGACGATCGCCGTACTGAAATTCTTTCCTGATAGGATTCACTATAAGGTTCCTTTGTTTAAAGGTTATGCTGAAATGTGCCTTAAAGCAGAAACGGCGCCCGATGCGCCGTTTCCAGTTTTGGTGCTACTTACGGATGCCCAAACGTTCGATCAAAGAACGGTAACGTGCAACTTCGGTGTTTTTCAGGTAATCCAACAATTTTCGGCGTTGGTTTACCATGCGCAGCAAGCCGCGGCGCGAGTGATTGTCTTTTTTATGTGTAGCAAAATGCGGAGTCAGTTGGTTAATGTTGGCGGTCAACAAGGCAACTTGGACTTCGGTTGAACCGGTATCGGTGTCTGACAAACGATACTCTTCAACAATGGCTTTCTTTTGTTCTGCGGTTAATGACATTCTTAATCCCTATCGATTAATTTTGATTGAATAAAGGCCATCGCGTGATGACCATGTAGCCGCGTTTCCACAATAGGGTGTAGAAACTTTGCGGTTTTTTCCTGAATAATCAAGTTGATTGACTATCCAAATGAAATAGTTTTTTCGGCGCTAGTTTACCATCCAATAGGATTTCCCCCAACCCCAAAAAGGCTTCCGGGGAGTATATTCTGACCTGGCCGGCCATACCGCCGCTAAAGACAATGCGCTGCCCCAGCTTAATTTTTTCGGCTTGCTCCAAAGACAAGGATACATCCGGTATGCTTTGCAGCGGCACATCCAGCGCGATCAAGGTATTCTGCAATTGCGCGAAGTCCATGGCCTGCAACTGCTGCAAGGTATAGGCCTGATCCAGATCGAACATACCGGCCTTAGTTCTGCGTAGCGCGGTTACCGTGCCGCAGGTCCCCAACCAGTGACCAATATCTTCGGCCAGCGAACGGATATAAGTACCTTTGGAGCAAAATACATCCAGCGTCAATTGCCCCGCTTCGGCATCGACACTTAATAAGTGCAATTCATAAATGGTGATTGCCCTGGGCTGCCGTTCTACGGTTTTGCCTTCCCTAGCCAACTCATATAACTTCTTGCCTTGATGCTTGAGTGCCGAATACATCGGTGGCACCTGCTCTATAGGCCCGGTGAAATGCTGCAAACAAGACTGCAATCGCCTGTCATCCAGCGCCGGCATCGGCATTTCGGCGACAATTTTACCTTCGCTGTCGCCGGTATCGGTCATTACGCCAAGCTGTATCGTTACCTGATAACGCTTATCGTCATCCAGCATTAAAGCCGATACCTTGGTCGCCTCGCCAAAGCATAAGGGCAACAAACCAGTCGCTAACGGATCCAGCGCCCCGGTATGACCCGCCTTTTTGGCATTGAACAATCGCCTGACTTCCTGCAAAGCCTGGTTGGACGACACACCCAAACGTTTGTCGAGCAGCACGATGCCATGCACATCGCGCCCGGACTTACGTTTTGCCATCAATTGTCCTGTTGCGGTTTATCGACAACGTCTTCCGGCGCTGCACTAGCGTCATGTCCCTCGTCGTGATGCAAATCGCCAAGTAACTCGGCGACGCGCATACCGGTATCAAAGGAATGGTCGTAATAAAAATGCAATTCGGAGATATGCCGCAAACGCATGCGCTTGGCCAGCTCATGTCGAATGAACGGCGATATCTCGTTAAGCACTTTCACATTGGCCCGCTTACCGGCATCGTCCTGGGCATCCAACACCGTCACGAAGATCTTGGCAACCGCCAAGTCCTTGGACAGCTCGACGTCGTTGATGGTGACAAAACCCAAGCGGCTGTCATCGACATCGCGCTGTAATATCGACGCCAACTCTTTCTGCATTTCCGACGCCACCCGCTGACTGCGGCCGAACTCTCTTGCCATTAGATTTCCCGTCTGACTTCGATACGTTCAAATACTTCGATCTGATCGCCGTTTTGCACATCGTTGTAGTTCTTCACGCCGATACCGCATTCCATGCCCATTTTCACTTCATTGACATCGTCTTTGAAGCGGCGCAAGGATTCCAGTTGGCCTTCGTAAATCACTACGTTGTTGCGCAATACGCGAATTGGCAGGTTGCGTTTGACGAAACCGTCGACCACCATACAGCCAGCGACCGCGCCAAATTTCGGCGAACGGAATACATCCCGAACCTCGGCCAAACCGACGATTTTTTCCTGAATTTCCGGCGCCAACATACCGCTGATCGCGCGTTTCACTTCGTCGATGGCTTCGTAAATGATGCTGTAGTAATGCAGATCGATGTCTTTTTCTTCAATCAACTTCCGGGCGACAGCGTCGGCACGCACGTTGAAACCGATCAGAATCGCGCTGGATGCTAAAGCCAAGTTGGCGTCGCCTTCATTGATACCGCCGACACCGCCGAAAATGCATTTAACTTGTACTTCTTCGGTGGACAAACCCACCAGGGATTCGCGCAAGGCTTCCAAACTGCCCTGAACATCGGTTTTGATAACGACGTTAAGCGTGGACGTTTCGCCGGCCGACATCCGCGAGAACACATCGTCCAATTTCGACGCATGCTGCGCAGCGTGACGGTTGGAGCGTTTGCGATCTTCCCGATGCGCGGCCAGTTCCCGGGCGACACGTTCGTTTTGCACCACCAGAAATTCGTCGCCAGCATCCGGGGTACCGGACAAACCGAGAATTTCCACAGGCATACTCGGTCCGGCCGATTTGATAGCGTGCGCATTCTCGTCGAACATCGCCCGAATCCGGCCATATTCGTGACCGCAAAGGACGAATTCGCCTTTGCTCAAGGTACCTTTCTGAATCAATATGGTCGCAACCGCACCGCGGCCTCTATCCAGACGCGATTCGATACAAATACCGGACGCGATGCCGTCAACCGGCGCTTTCAATTCCAGAACTTCTGCCTGGACAATCAGCGCTTCGATCAATTCGTCGATACCGGTACCAACTTTGGCCGATACTTTCAGGAATTGCACATCGCCGCCCCACTCTTCCGGTACTACATTCAGCGTAGCCAGTTCTTGCATGACGCGATCCGGATTGGCTTCCGGTTTGTCGATTTTGTTCAAGGCCACGATGATAGGCACATTCGCGGCGCGCGCATGATCGATGGCTTCTTTGGTTTGCGGCATCACGCCGTCATCGGCAGCGACCACAACAATAACGATGTCGGTCACCTCCGCACCACGTGCCCGCATCGCGGTAAACGCGGCATGGCCCGGCGTATCTAAGAAAGTTACCGCGCCATGGTCCGTTTTTACTTGATAAGCACCAATGTGCTGAGTAATCCCGCCCGCTTCGCCGGCGGCAACCCGGGTTTTGCGGATGTAATCCAGCAAAGAGGTTTTACCGTGGTCAACGTGACCCATGATGGTAACGATAGGCGCTCTGAACTGAACTTTACGTTCGTCGCTTTCGCCTTGTACTTCGGCCAGCATTTCCTGTTCAAAGTCATCTTCGCTCTGCATGATGGCTTTATGGCCCATCTCTTCAACCAAAATTACCGCTGTTTCTTGATCGATGGTTTGATTGATGGTGGACATGATGCCCAACTTCATCAAATGCTTGATAACTTCGGCAGCTTTGATGTTCATTTTCGCAGCCAAATCAGAGACCACGATGGTTTCAGGAATGGTTACGTCATAGACAGTCGGCGCGATCGGCTTTTCGAACTTATGTCGAGCCTGATTGACATCGATCTCGAATTCGGGTTTTTCCCGGCGTGATGGCGCCTTGCCTTTTTTGCCTTTGCCGCCGCGACGCGCTGCATCGCCGCCGCCACCGATATCGCCATCGGTAGTCGGCCCTCGAGTCGGCTTGAATTCGGCTTTTTTCTTATGCAGCGTGGTTTGTTGCTGCTTGGCTTCGGCTTTCTGTTTGACCTTTTCGGCGGTTCTTTGCACCGCAGCTTCCAGCCTTTCTTTCTTTTCTTTTTCGAGGCGCTGCTCTTCGGTCATCTCCGGCGCTGCGCTCGGGACGGGAGCTTCGGCCTTAGCGACCACCTCAGGCTGCGCTTCAGCAACAACCGGCAACTCTGCCATCACAGGCAGTTCCGTAGCAACCGGTTCTGAGACCGCCGTCACAGCCGCTGCGGACACTTCAACGGGCTGAGCGACTTCCTCGCTGACCCCTTGCTCTTCTTGGACAGGCTGAGCGGACTTTTGCTCATGCAAGTGTTTACGCTTTTCTTCTTCGATAGCTTGTTGCCGTCTCTGTTCTTCCAAAGCTTGCTTGGCTAATTCGGCCTGTCTTAGCTCATCGTTACCGGAAGAAGCATCGCTGCGTTTGATGTACGTTTTTTGTTTACGCACCTCGACGCTGACGGTTTTCACAGCTGTACCCGGCGGTGAGGATTGTCTTAATTCGGTTTTGGTACTGCGTTTCAAGGTGATGCGTTTGGGGGCGGCGGCTTCCTGATCGGCGTCCGACTTGCCGTGGCGCTTGCGCAAATGCGCGAGTAGTTTGACTTTCTCTTCGTCATTTATCACATCGTCGGGCGCGCTGGCGGTCAAGCCGGCCTCCTTCAATTGCTCTAAAAAACGCTCCAAAGGGATGCCAACAACCTCTGCCAATTCCTGTACTGTTTTATCGCTCATAGTATCCTCCTGCCTCAGCCCTTATCCTCTGCGAACCAAGATTCGCGGGCTTTCATGATTAGTTTACCAGCACGCTCCTCGGTCATGCCGGTAAATTCGATAATGTCGTCTATCGCCTGCTCCGCCAAATCGTCCAAGGTAACAATGCCCTTGGCAGCCATTTGGTGTGCCAACTCTTCGTCCATCCCATCCATGCTCAACAATTCTTCGCTAGGCACGGCGGTTTCAATTTTTTCTTCGGACGCGATCGCGCTGATCAGTAAAGCGTCCTTGGCGCGAGTACGCAAAGCTTCAACCAACTCTTCATCGAAGCCTTCGATCTCCAGCATTTCGTCAACGGGGATATAGGCAATTTCCTCGATGTTATTCAAACCGACATCGACCAGAATACCGGCGATTTCCTCGTCCACATCCAGCAGTTCCATGAATTGCTGCTTGGACTTGGCGGCGGCTTCGTCGTGATTTTTATCTACCTGTGCGGCGTCTTGAATGTTCAGCTCCCAACCCGTCAATTCGGTAGCCAGACGCACGTTTTGACCGCCACGACCGATGGCTTGCGACAAACTGTCGGTGGCAACCGCCACATCCATACTGTGCTTATCTTCATCAACCACAATCGATTGAATTTCCGCCGGCGACATGGCATTGATCACGAATTGGGCGTCGTTGCCGTTCCATAAAATAATATCGACCCGCTCGCCAGCCAATTCATTGGAGATAGCTTGCACCCTGGAACCGCGCATACCAACGCAAGCACCAATCGGGTCCAGGCGCGGATCGTTGGCTCTGACGGCAATTTTAGCGCGGGAACCGGGATCGCGAGCCGCCGCCAAAATGTCGATCAAACCTTCACCCACTTCCGGCACTTCCAATCGAAACAGGGCAATCAATAACTCCGGCGCTGTCCGACTGACAAACAGTTGCGGACCACGCGGCTCGGAGCGCACCGCTTTCAAATAGCCGCGAACCCTATCACCCATTCTGACCGGCTCTTTCGGGATCATATCTTCCCGGGCAATATAGGCTTCGACATGACCGCCCAAATCCAGATAAACGCTGCCTTTTTCCAAGCGCTTCACAACGCCGGTAACTAACTCGCCAACTCGATCCTGATACGCTTCGACAATTTTTTTACGTTCGGCTTCGCGAACCTTCTGAATAATGACTTGCTTGGCGGTTTGCGCGGCAATTCGGCAAAAATCGACCGACTCGATCTCTTCTTCTACATAGTCGCCGATTTGAATATCGGGATTATCGAATTGAGCCACTTCCAGCAATACCTGCCAGCCGGGATGTTCGACATCGCCGTTAATTTCCGGATTGGCATCGACCACCAGCCAACGGCGATAGGTCGAATAATCGCCGGTATGACGATCAATGGCTACTCTGGCCTTAATCGGGTTTTCGTAACGCTTGACAGTCGCCGCTTCCAAAGCGGACTCAATGGCCTGAAAGATAATTTCCTTGTCTATTTCCTTTTCGTTAGCAAAAACGTCTGCTACTAATAAAATTTCTTTATTTGCCACTGCGACCTCCTTTAGTGAGTAAGTAATCCGGCACCAAGCGTGCCTTGCTCATTGCCTGAAACGGGATGTTTAATAATTGTTCGCCATCCTGCAACAGAACAGTCTCGCCTTCGACGGCCATAATCTGTCCGGTAATTTTGCGGCGTTTATCGATGGGTTTAAATAAACTCACCAGTACAGTGCTCCCCAAAAAGCGTTGAAATTGGCTGAGCTTGAAAAACGGCCTATCCGCGCCAGGCGAAGAAACTTCCAATTGATATTCGCCTTGAATCGGATCTTCGACATCCAGCGCTCCGCTGAGCTGATGACTGACCTTGGTGCAATCTTCCAGCAAAATGCCGTTTTCGCTATCGATGTAGATGCGCAACATGCCGTGTGTCGGATGCGGGTTGTACTCTATCCCCACACACTCATAGCCAAGACCTTCCACAATTGGCTCGATCAAATCCACCAAATGTTCAGGAGCCTGTTTCATTAACGCCTCACCTTTTCAAACCCAAAAAAAAAGAGCCTCAGGCTCTTCCATAAACGACCAAAACCCGTGGGCTTCGCGTTTTCGAAAGCCCACAAAAGAAAAAACCCCTTATAGGGGCTTTCTTAGCAAAACCACGCCTGATACCGCGCCGAGGAACATACCCTCGTTTATCGAGACTTTTCGCCTCGAAAAGCACACTTATCAGGAAACAATTTACCGCGCCAAAAACTGCAGCAGAAAATTAAAAACTGGATTATAACCATATTTTTCAAGGATGTAAATCGGCATTAATTATCACCGGATAAGATTGGCTAAACATGCTGGTTTTCCTGGAAGCCGTGCTCTCGACAAAATCTCGTAGCGCCACACTTAGAAAAATAACACTGGAGACAAAGGCTTCAAATTATCGTCAACCTCACTCGCCAGTCAAACCTTAAACGACAATGCCATTGAGTTGATGGGGGGCAATCCGTCAGTTACTTCTTAACGACAACAAGGGGAACCAGCATTTTGGGAGACTTTAGCCAGTCGGCCGGTATTACGGGGGGGAATGCTTGTTTTCAGGTGGTGGTGCCCAGGGACAGAATCGAACTGTCGACACGAGGATTTTCAGTCCTCTGCTCTACCGACTGAGCTACCTGGGCAGCGACTTAACTTAAAACCAGAATGGTGCCCAGGGACAGAATCGAACTGTCGACACGAGGATTTTCAGTCCTCTGCTCTACCGACTGAGCTACCTGGGCGTCAAGAGCCGCGCATTAAACTAGGTTATAAACGATTAGTCAAGGAAAATACCGTTATTGCCGACTGGCTGGACAGTAGACGGCGATTTATGCAATTCTTGCGCACCGCAAATTCCTGGGATTTTTACCATGAAATACCAGGCTTTTAAGACACGAGCCCCATTTAAACAACCCAAGCAAACGAGACCGCTTATGCAAGCTTTCACCGACATCCGCGCCCTAATCATAGACATGGATGGCGTCCTTTGGCACGGAGACCGAGCTCAAGCAGGACTGGTTGAGTTTTTTCAGACCCTACGCGATTTAAAGCTGCCCTTCATCCTGGCCACCAACAACGCTGGCCTTACAGCAGAACAATATGTCGACAAGCTGGCGAAAATGGGCGTAACGGTCGCATTGAACGAGATCCTGACCTCGGGCATGGCCACCGCGCTGTATTTGTCGGAACGCTATGATCCCCAGACGACTCGCGTATTTGTGATTGGCGGCATCGGTGCCCGGCAACCGCTGCTGGATTTGGGCTTTAAACTTACCGGACTTTACGAGACCGAGCCGGATCAGCGCGCGCATCTGGTTGTTTGCGGCATGGACCGAGAACTGAGCTGGGACAAACTGGCCACCGCCACCCTGAATCTGCGAGCCGGCGCGCACTTCATCGGCACCAACGGTGACCTATCGCTACCTACCGAACGCGGCGAAACACATGGCAACGGTGCCATTCTGGCAGGCTTGACTGCTTCCACAGGCATTAAGCCGATGATTATCGGTAAACCGGAGCCTATCATCTACCGGCAGGCTTTAAGCCTGTTAAACGTCGATCCGGCCTACACTGTTGCCATCGGCGACAGACTGGACACCGACATTCTCGGCGCGGTGCGCACCGGCATCCGCAGCCTGATGGTACTTAGCGGCGTATCCACGGAACAAGATGTTGCCGCCGCCGATTTCGGCCCTACCTGGATCGTGCCGGACATCCGCGACATCACCGAGATATTGCGTAACAACACTCCCTAATTTCATTCCACGCCAATATAGCGGAGGCGAATCATGAAAAAATTTATCGACACCCCGGACACCTTGCTGCAAACCAGCCTGCAAGGCTTTGCCAAAGCCCACGCCGACATCGTGCAGTTCAACCCCGAACCGCGCTTTGTGTATCGCAACACCCGAAAAAACGGCAAGGTCGCACTGATTTCCGGCGGCGGCTCCGGTCATGAACCCTTGCACAGCGGCTTTGTCGGCGTCGGCATGCTGGATGCAGCCTGCCCCGGCCAAGTATTCACCTCGCCGACGCCGGACCAGATGCTGGCTGCGGCGCAAGCCGTGGACGGCGGTGCCGGCGTGTTATTCATCGTTAAAAATTACGCCGGCGATGTAATGAATTTTGAAATGGCCACCGAAATGCTGGACTTACCCAATGCCAGCGTCCTGATCGACGACGATATTTCCTTACCCAAAACTCACAGTATTGGCCGCAGAGGCGTGGCCGGCACAGCCATTGTCGAGAAAATCGTCGGCGCCGCCGCCGAATCCGGCGCTGACTTAGTCACCTGCAAGGCACTGGGCGAACGCGTGAATCAAGCAACCGCATCCATGGGGGTCGCCTTGACCAGCTGCACCGTGCCGGCCTTGGGCCATCCGACCTTTGCAATTGCCGACGACGAAATCGAAATGGGTGTCGGCATCCACGGTGAACGCGGCCGCGAAACCGCGAAACTGGTGAGCGCCAGCGAAATTGTCGAACAATTAGCCAGACATATTTTTGACGAATTACAGCCAACAACCGGGCAAGCCGTGTTGCTGCACGTGAACGGCTTCGGCGCCACGCCGTTGATCGAACTGCATTTGATTTACGAACTGGCCTGGCAATATTTCAGCAAACGCGGCGTGATCGTCCAGCGCTCTCTGGTCGGCAACTTCACAACCTCGCTGGATATGGCCGGCTGTTCGGTAACGCTGACGCTGTTGGACGACGAAATGCTAGGCTTGTGGGATGCACCGGTGAATACCGCTGCGTTGCGCTGGGGTTGTTGAAACGGGTAGCGGCCTAAGTGGGCTGCGCTTGGGCGTTTTGCAACATCTCGGCTATCGCCGCGATCATCAACTGCGCAGTCTTAGCACCGGCGTCGATATGGCCCTTGCTGCGCTCGCCCAGAAACGAAGCGCGGCCCTTGGTAGCCAGCATCTCGCGAGTGGCTTCCACACCTTCGGCCGCCACGGCGCAAAGCCGCTCCAGAATCTCAGTTAACGGTTTGCCGGCAGCAGCCTCATCTCGCAACGCCAACGCCACCGGCACCAGCACATCCAACAGGGTCTTCTCGCCGACATCGGCCTTGCCGCGCTGCTTCACGGCCTCGACCGCCTGTAGAAATGCCTCAGAGAATCCAGATAAATCAATGGCTTTGTCTTTACCCTGCTTCGCCAGCGCGATAAACAAAGTCGCATACAGGGAGCCGGAAGCACCGCCGACAGCGGCCATCACCGTCATGCCGATTTTCTGCCACGCCGCAACCCAGTCGAGTTGCGCGATCTCTCCGGCGTGCTCGCGTAAGGCTTGCAAACCACGCTGTAAATTAAACACGTGGTCGCCGTCGCCTATCGCCTGATCCAATTCGGTTACTTCCTCGGCATGCGCATCGATAGTAGCGATCAGCGCTTGAATCAATTCCGGAAACAATGATGGGGTCAATGACATGCAGCCTCCGCGCGACAAAAAAATGTGATCGAGGAGCATAGCTAAAACGTACCACTACTGTCCAGCTGTAAGCATTCGTCAGACATAGGGCGCTGGATAAAATCGGCAATACGTCAGAACCCATTCGCCCAATACCGGCTGGGTATAATTGAAATGACTTACGATTTACCTATTTTCCAGAGCCAGCGAATCCAGCAACGGCAATTCCGCATCCGGGTCATACACGCTGAAGCGGTATTTCTCCTTCAAGTATTCCAAAAGCCAGGCATTGGTGTCGGCTCTACGCTGCCCGGCAGCCTCGTTCATTTGTTGTAAACGCTGACGCACCGCGTGTTGCGGCAGTAACAACAGCTCGATATCGGCCATAGACACAAACTTTTCCGGATCAGGGTTCTTGCCGTTAAAAATCTTGAACAGCTGATGCTTTTTCAAGCCTAAATGGGTATTGAGCTCGTCTTTAAATTCGATAAATAACGGTAACAAATCGCTACCGACGCACGTGTCTTCGTGCAGCTTGTGTAAACGATTTAGCAAATGGTAGACCGCAAACCGGTACAATTCGGATTCACGCACAAACAGCCGAGCCGCCATGGCACGCACGGCAATCCGGTCGGAATTGTTTAACCGGATTGAAACGATGTGCTTTTTATCGTCTAAAAGATGTTCGTTGTCGTTCAACGCAAGTCCTTTGTGAATATATCGCCGGCAAATTCAAACCGGTGGAAACAGCTTAATTTGCAAGAATTTAAAGCATCAATGTTACAGATTTATAACAAACGCCCCAGTACTCGAAAATTTGCTGGAAGCCGCTCCGATAAGGTTTTGCACATCGAGCGAGTTACCAGATTTTCAGGAAAAACTATTTATTGCTTATACGGGATGAAAAAAATATAATCGCGCGCTTTTTTCGAGCGAATAGCGTTTTTCAAAACACTTTCAGAGCCTTAGCACAATGACCAGTCACATCATGCCTACTTATGCCCGCCAGTCGGTCACTTTTGCACGCGGGGAAGGCGCGTGGCTGTGGGATACCGCTGGACGTCGCTATCTCGACTCGGTCGCCGGCATTGCCGTGTGCAACCTCGGTCACGCCCACCCGGCCGTGCATGAAGCGCTCTGCCGGCAAAGCAAAACCTTGCTGCATACCTCCAATCTGTACGGCGTGGAACTACAGTCTCAACTCGCGGATAAATTAATCGAGCTGAGCGGCATGGATAATGTGTTTTTCAGCAATTCCGGTGCGGAAGCCAACGAAGCGGCAATCAAAATTGCGCGCAAATACGGCCATCAACAAGGCATCGAGAATCCCGTGGTTTTGACCATGGAAAAAAGCTTCCATGGCCGGACCATGGGTACTTTGAGCGCAACAGGGAACGCCAAGATCAAACAAGGCTTCACCCCGTTGCTGGCTGGATTTACTCATGTGCCGTATAACAACATTGATGCTATCGAAACCGCCATCGCGGCAGATAAAAACATCGTCGCGATTCTGGTCGAACCGGTGCAAGGTGAAGGTGGTGTGAATATCCCGGCAGGGGATTATTTGAATCAAATTCGCGCTCTGTGTGATCGGCATAACTTGCTGATGATGCTGGACGAAATTCAGACTGGTGCCGGCCGTACCGGACGATTCCTGGCCTACCAACATAACGGCATCCTGCCGGATGTATGCACTATGGCCAAAGCCTTGGGTAACGGCGTGCCGATTGGCGCCTGCCTGGCGCGTGGCAAAGCGGCGGAGGTGTTACAAGCCGGCAATCACGGTTCGACCTTCGGCGGCAACCCACTAGCCTGTAGCGCGGCGTTGGCGGTGCTGGAAACCTTGACGTCCGGCACACTGATCGCCGATGCCCAAACCAAGGGCGCGCGGATTTGCCAACTCTTCAAGGACGCGCTGACCGGCAACCCGCATATCGTCGATATTCGCCATAAAGGCTTGATGATAGGCATTGAATTGGATCGGCCTTGCGGCGAACTGGTCGGCAAAGCCTTGACACAGGGCTTATTGATCAACGTCACTGCCGACAACACGATCCGCTTATTGCCGCCGCTGATTATCGACGACGCACAAATATTAACGCTGACCGAAACCTTGGCAGCGCTCATTCAGGAATTTAGCAGACAATAACCATGCAACCCAGACACTTCATCAGTCTGCTGGATTTGTCCAGCGCCGAATTACACACCCTGATTCAACGGGCGATTCAACTCAAAGCGCATCGCGACCCGAACTATCAGCCTTTCAAAGGCAAAGTACTGGCGATGATTTTCGAAAAATCCTCTACCCGTACCCGCATCTCCTTTGAAGCCGGCATGGCCCAATTCGGTGGTAGCGCATTATTTCTGTCACCGCGCGACACCCAACTAGGCCGCGGCGAACCGTTGGAAGACAGCGCCAAGGTTATCTCCAGCATGGTGGACTGCATCATGCTGCGCACCAACAATCACGAGACGGTCACCACATTCGCCAAGTACTCGCGGGTACCCGTGATAAACGGGCTGACTGATTTGTTGCATCCCTGCCAGTTATTGGCGGACATGCAGACCTATTTTGAACTGCGTGGCGACATCGCCGGTAAAACGGTGACCTGGATCGGTGACGGCAACAATATGTGTCATTCCTATATCAACGCCGCGCGGCAATTCGACTTTAAATTAAACATCGCCTGCCCTATCGATTACCGTCCACAGCAAGGCATCGTCGATGCCGCCGGGCACCGAGTAGCGTTTTTTAATACGCCGGAACAAGCCGCGCAACAAGCCGACTTGGTCGTAACCGACGTCTGGGCCAGCATGGGCCAGGAAGAGGAACAGAAAAAACGCGAATTCGTATTTAAGGATTTTCAGGTCAACAGCAAAACCATGGCTGCCGCCAAAGCCGATGCGCTGTTCATGCATTGTCTGCCTGCGCATCGCGGCGAAGAAGTCACGGCAGAGGTGATCGACGGCCCGCAAAGCGTGATATTTCCGGAAGCCGAGAATCGCCTGCACGCTCAGAAAGCACTACTGGAATTTCTCATCTGCCGATAATTTCGCTAGAATCGCCGCTTTCTTTAAGCCGAACGAAGAGTGATACTGTGAAAAAATCTTTTGCCTACATTTTTGCCTGTCTGCTGATTAGCCCGCTTGCCATGGCAAGAACCGCTTACGTCACCGACAAAGTCGAAGTGCCGTTGCGCAGCGGCGAAAGCGAGCGCACCAAGATCGTAAAAATGTTGGAAAACGGTATTCCGGTCAGCGTGTTGCAAGAAAGTACCGAGAACGGCTACACCTATATCCAAACCAGTACCGGCGCGGAAGGCTTCATTCTCAGCCGTTACCTAACCGGCGAACCCAGTGCCCGTAATCAGCTGGAAGCCGCCAGCAAAAAGCTGGAAGCGCTGCTGGAAGAAAACAAACAACTTAAAGCCGGACAAGCCAACAGTCAGGAAATTGGCAAAGAACGCGACAAGCTCAGCGCAGACCTTAGCGAACTTCAGCAAACCGCTGCCAATGCGATACAACTCAAACAACAGCGCGACCAATTGCAGGAACGCGTAATCTCCGTCGAGCGCGAACTACAACAGTTAAAACGCGAAAATCAGGCACTAACCGATAGCAGTAACCAGGACTGGTTTTTATACGGCGGCGGTTTGGCCTTATTCGGCGTATTGCTGGGCTTTATTCTGCCCAAACTTAGCTGGCGCCGCCGCTCCAGCGGCTGGGACAGTTTTTAATTTTTAAACTATTTATCCGCAGTATTTTTCTGCGGTAAACGACGCCTTCCCGCGGCAGTTTAAGCGCCGCTTTTGCTTTCAGTTGGAATCATCATGCCTGCATACCGTTCTCATACCACCACTCAAGGCCGCAATATGGCTGGCGCGCGCGCATTGTGGCGCGCCACCGGCATGAAAGACGGGGACTTCGATAAACCGATTATCGCCATAGCCAACTCCTTCACTCAGTTCGTGCCCGGCCATGTGCATTTGAAAGACCTGGGGCAACTGGTGGCGCGCGAGATCGAACAAGCCGGCGGCGTGGCAAAGGAATTTAATACCATCGCGGTGGATGACGGTATTGCTATGGGGCACGACGGCATGCTGTATAGCTTGCCCAGCCGCGACCTGATTGCCGACAGCGTGGAATATATGGTCAATGCCCACTGTGCCGATGCGCTGGTTTGTATTTCCAATTGCGACAAAATCACCCCCGGCATGCTGATGGCGGCGATGCGCATCAACATCCCGGTCATTTTTGTTTCCGGTGGGCCGATGGAGGCCGGCAAAGTGCGTTTGGCTGAACGTGCCGACATCAAAAAACTGGATTTGGTCGATGCGATGGTGATGGCAGCCGACAGCAAAGTCTCCGATGGCGATTTAGCAGCTGTCGAGCGCTCCGCCTGCCCTACCTGCGGCTCTTGCTCAGGCATGTTCACCGCCAATTCCATGAACTGCCTAACAGAAGCTTTGGGCTTATCCTTGCCCGGTAACGGTACGGTGCTCGCCACCCACGCCGACCGCGAACAGTTATTCAAACAAGCCGGATGGCGCATCGTCGAACTGGCCAAACAATATTACGAACAAAACGACGAATCGGTGCTGCCGCGCTCGGTTGGCTTTAAAGCGTTTGAAAATGCTATCGCGCTGGATATTGCCATGGGTGGTTCGACCAATACCATTTTGCACCTACTGGCCATCGCCCAAGAAGCCGGTATCGATTTCACGCTGGCCGACATCGATCGCATGTCCAAAGTGATACCGCAATTGTGTAAAGTGGCACCCAACACCGATAAATACCATATCGAAGACGTGCACCGCGCCGGTGGCATCATGGCCATTTTGGCGGAACTGAATCGGGCCGGCAAACTGCATACCGACGTACCCACCGTGCATGCCAACACCCTGGGTGAGGCCATCGCGCAATGGGACATTGCCGCTAACCCCAGCGAGGCAGTCGAAACGTTTTACAAGGCCGGGCCGGGCGGGATTCCGACTCAGGTTGCTTTCAGTCAGAACTCGCGCTGGCCCAGCCTGGACAAGGATCGCGCTGTAGGCTGCATTCGCTCGATTGAACATGCCTTCAGTTTGGAAGGCGGTTTGGCGGTACTGCATGGCAATATCGCCCTAGACGGCTGCGTGATCAAAACAGCTGGCGTGGACGACAGCCTGCTGGTGTTTGAAGGCAGCGCCCACGTGGTCGAATCGCAAGACGAAGCCGTCGAAAATATCTTGAACAATAAAGTCAAAGCCGGTGATGTGGTAGTAGTCCGCTACGAAGGCCCCAAAGGCGGACCCGGCATGCAGGAGATGCTGTATCCAACTAGCTATATCAAATCCAAAGGCTTGGGCAAAGCCTGCGCACTGTTGACCGACGGCCGTTTTTCCGGCGGCACCTCCGGTTTATCCATCGGCCACTGTTCGCCGGAAGCGGCGGCAGGTGGGGCGATTGGCTTGGTGCGCAACGGCGATCGTATCCGCATCGATATTCCCAATCGCACGATCAATGTGTTGGTATCTGACGAGCAGTTGGCCCAGCGCAGGACCGAACAGGACAAACTCGGCTGGAAACCAGCCAAGCCACGTCCGCGCAAAGTGTCGGTAGCACTGAAAGCCTATGCCCATTTTGCCACTTCCGCCGACAAGGGTGCGGTGCGGGATTTGTCCAAGCTGGAAGAGCAATAAGCGAGTTGAGTGAATTTGGCCGACTAAAAAATGCGCTTATCTCGGTATCCTTAATCTATATTCAGGCATAATAGTTCTAAGCGGGCTTAAGGAAGGAAATCATGATCACCTCATTTAAAACCGAAGAGTTAGGAGTAGGTTTCGATTTTGATATAAGCCTGGAAGCAAACCAACAAATTTATTGCTTTATCGGAAAAAACGGCATAGGAAAAACACAGCTTCTGGAAAACATGGCGAAATCCTTGATTTATTCGCACGCCATGTTTTCGAGAAATAAAACTTACAAATATGCGGATTTATATCAACAAAAACACATACACGACAAACTAAAATCATATTATTTAAAGCTACCTATTGAACTCGAAGTCAATAAATGTAAAATAAAAAATGAAGCACATCAGGACCTCAGATTTGCTCGTTTTGAACACATAGAAAATAACAACACCTATACTTCATTCGTTTGCGACAAACCGATTGTATTCATCGGGGCAAAAAATCGTGGCTTTTCGAAAAATATCGACAGTAGCAATATAAAAATCCTTCCGGACAAACAGCATCGTTTTACCGATAGCTTTGAACGCACGCTAAGTTATCTGAATGGCGGTGGTTTGGAACAACAGGAAATCGCAGATTGGTTCGCTTCCCGTCTGATCATTAACCCAAATTTCGTTGTAAAAAACCAAAACAAAGAACAGGAAGCCGTTACGGTTCTGCAACTGATGGACAAGCTGGAGCCGGGGCTCGATTTAGTCAATCGGCGCGAAGATGGCGGCTTATCTTTAAAACTGATGTTTTACGAAGGGCAATTGTTGATTAACGATACTCCACTCGACAAGCTCTCAACCGGTTTTATTTCGATAATTAAAATCTTTCAGGAAATTGTTGCCGGTTATAGCGGTTGGACAAACGAATCCAACCTTAACGAAGTAGACGGCATCGTTTTTATTGATGAAATCGAACCCCATTTACATATTAGTTGGCAAACTAAAATTATCGGCGTTCTGCGCGAGTTTTTTCCGCATACCACTTTTTTCATTTCCACTCACTCGCCTTTAGTATTATCGGGCTTAAAAAACGGCGAAGGGTACGAGATGATTCGAAATGGAAACATCGTCAAAACCAAAACGGTAACCAGTATTGAAAGTTATTTTTTAAACGATATTGTTAAAGAATTCTTCAATGTCGATCTTAACAAAGAAAAAATCGACCATATCGATAAAGAAAAGCAAAAAAAGGCTAAACAGGCATTGTTGGATCTTGTAAATAATTTGCAAGAGGAAGATTAATGAAGTATTTCATCGACACCAACTTGATTATCGATGCCTACGACAAAAAGAAACCCGAAGCGATCAACAAACTGAGACCTATACTTGAAGACGAAGAAAGTGAAATATTCATTAACCGATTGGTCTATTTGGAAACATTACGGACTGTTAAGCTGACTAACAGCAAAAATTTCCAACAACTTAAAACCATCTTCGAAAGCTTTGGAATTTTAGATATTACACAAGAAATCTATGACCAAGCCATCCAGCTTTCCAGATACAGCCAATCGAAAGGAATCAGCTTAAAAGGAAAATGTGCGGCTATCGATTTTCTTCACTTTATAACAGCCCAACATTACCGACTTAATTTACTAGCCAGCGACAGGGATATGGAGAAATTAGCCAAGGTCTATATCGAATGGCAAAATTCACATTAATTATTCTTACTTCGGCCACAATGCTATGTTTTTAGCATTATCCCAGGAATGAAACGCTTCCTCCTCCAACTGTTCTACATCTGGAAACAAAAGCTAAAAATCTATTTCATAGCCGGCTGGATTGGTGCCGGGATGGGGATATTTTTATTGGCGCCCAGTTACGATTACATTAGCTCGCGAGAGCGCAACGCCGACCCGCTTTCCTCAATCGAATTCGTATTGAGTCAGTTCAAAGAGGTGATGACCGGCCAAATTAATCAGAATAATCTGATCCTGTTTTATGCCGAAATCGGCGCAATACTGGGCTTGCTGTCGCTAGGTTTTTATCAGATTTTGCATAAACGGCTGGTGGATCTGGACGCGCTGAAAGCCGAGTTGGAAAAAGATCTGCCAACCATCATCCGTCAAGGCGAAGGACCGTTATTGGAATTTAAATCGTCACTGCGCTGGGATATTCAAGAACAACGCGTGAATAAGACCCTGGAAGGCGTGATCATGAAAACCCTGGCCGGCTTCTTTAACAGTCCGGTTGGCGGTACCTTGCTGATCGGCGTGGCCGACAACGGCGAGATCCTGGGTCTGGAATCCGATTTTCAAACCCTGAAAAAACCCGACCAAGACGGTTTCGAGCAAACCTTGATGACCGCGATCTCCACGAATCTGGGTGCGGATTTATGCCCGCTGATACACGTGCTGTTTCATAAACTAGCCGAACACGACGTTTGCCGAGTCATCGTTTCACCCTCACATCGGCCGGTGTTTCTGACTCAGAGCAACACACCCAAATTCTTTGTTCGGACCGGCGGTGGCACTCGGGATCTCAACATTCAAGAAGCGTTGGATTATGTGACCAGCCGTTGGAAAAAAACCAAGTAACCAGCCCTGATTGGGTTTTAACGTCGGCAAAGTTAAACTAAGCAACCGGCAACATCGCAAACGATTTGTAAACACTCCATGGATCATCAATCAACTTTCGTTAATTGGTTCAGAAACTCATCGCCCTACATTCACGCGCACCGCAATCGCACCTTTGTGATCTTTTTCGGCGGCAACGCGGTGACGGAGCGTGATTTCGACAATCTGATTCACGACTTCGCGTTGCTGAAAAGCCTGGGCGTCCGGCTGGTGCTGGTGCATGGGATTCGCCCGCAAATCGACGAACAGGTGACGGAGCATGGCAACACGCCACAATTTCACCACCATTTACGCATCACCGATGCCACAACGCTGCAATATGTGAAGCAGGCGGCCGGACTGGTACGCGTGGAAATTGAAGCACTGTTATCGATGGGCGTTTCCGGCTCACCGATGGCTGGCGCGAAGATACGCGTCGCGTCCGGCAATTTTGTTACCGCCAAACCTTTGGGCATTTTGGACGGCATCGACTATTGCCATACCGGCAAGGTGCGGCGCATCGACGCCCAAGCCATCCATCAACAGTTAGATCAGCAGAATGTGGTGTTGATTTCACCCATTGGTTATTCGCCCAGCGGCGAAGTGTTCAACTTGTCAGCCGAGGAAGTCGCCACCGAAGTTGCCATCGCCTTGCAAGCCGAAAAGTTGATTCTGTTGACCGAACAAAATTGCGTATCGCCTGACGATAATCAGCCGATTCAACAACTCACCACGGCTCAAGTGTCGGCACTCTTGCAAGATACACCAACACTGCCTGACGAAGTCGCCCGTTCCCTGCGCGCCGCGATGCAAAGCTGCCTAAAAGGCGTACAGCGTTCACACTTGATCAATCGCCATGTGGACGGCGCCCTGCTCCTGGAACTGTTTACCCGAGACGGTATCGGTACGCTGGTCAGTTCTACGGCGTTCGAAACGATACGCCAGGCAACGCTGGACGACATCGGCGGCATTATGGAATTGATCAAACCCCTGGAACTGCAAGGTATCCTGGTCAAGCGTTCGCGGGAAAAGCTGGAAATGGAAATCGGCGACTACATCGTCATCGAGCGCGACGGCTTGATCATCGGCTGCACGGCCTTTCACTTGATGAACGACGGCAGCAGCGCGGAAATCGCCTGCTTGGCGGTGCATGCCGACTATCAAAAAGGCGCGCGCGGCAACAGCTTACTGGAGTATCTCGGCAATAAAGCCAAAACCGAGCATATCCAGCGCCTGTTCGTGCGTTCCACGCAAACCGTGCATTGGTTTGTCGAACGCGGTTTTACACCTTGCGAAATCGACGATTTGCCGGAGCCGATGAAAAGCGCTTACAACTATCAGCGCAATTCCAAGGTATTGTACAAAGACGTTTAATATCAACCTCCACGCACTCTCAGCTCGCGGAATATAGGATGCTAGATAAACAGGATTTTCTTACAGTCGTAAAAAACACCCCATTAGTCTCTATCGATTTAATTGTACGTTCCAGCAAGGACGAAATATTGATGGGCATGCGCGTGAATGAACCGGCGGCGGGCTATTGGTTCGTGCCCGGCGGCAGAATTTTTAAATCCGAAACCCTGGAAGATGCGTTTCAAAGAATCACTGAAACCGAATTGGGCACTGCCTACAGCATGGAAAGCGCTGATTTACTCGGTGCCTTCACCCATCTGTATGAGACTAATTTTGCCAAGCAGCCGGGTATAAGTACCCATTACGTGGTTTTAGGCTATCAATTGCAGCTGGATATCGATATTAATCAGTTACCGGCGCAACAACATTCTAATTACCGTTGGTTTGGCAAGCATGAAGACTTGAGTGAAGTTCATCCTAACAGCCAAGCCTACTATCCTTATCTGCGCTGAAAAATGGCAATCTTAAAAGTCTTGCAGCTGACAGACCTACATATATTGCCGCATACCGGCGATAAAATGCTCGGCATAGACACCGAGCAGTACTTCCAAGAGACCCTAGCCCACGCGCACGCCACTCACGGCCAATTCGATCTGATTTTATTGACCGGCGATTTGGGCCAGGATCCCAGCACCGATAGCTACCGGCGAATTTGCCGGCATCTGCAAACTTATCAGACGCCTTGCCTGTGCTTGCCGGGCAATCATGACGACTGGGAACTGATGGAAACCGAGCTGAACGCAGGTGTCGTTAGTTGCCGCAAACATCTGTTGCTGAAGAGTTGGCAGATTATTGCCTTAAACAGCCAAAAACCGGGCAGTCCTGCTGGATTTGTATCACAGGAAGAACTGGCATTTTTACAGCAAACGTTAAGCACAAATGACATGCCAGCCCTGCTGGCGATACACCATCATTGTGTTACGAGCCGGAGCAGTTGGATGGATACCATGCAAATTGAGAACGGCGCGGAATTGCTGGCAGTAGCGGCACGCTTTCCGCAAATTAAAGCTATCACTTGCGGCCATTTACATCAGGAAATGCAAACTAGTCATAAACAAATAGCGATATTCGCCACACCGGCCAGCTGTTTCCAGTTCAAACCGTTTGCGACCGAGTTTGAACTGGACACGCAAGCGCCTGGGTATCGGGTCTTCGAATTGTACGATGACGGTAATTTGCAATCCAGGTGCTATCGAGTGCCTATCAGCATGAACGGCTTACAAACCAACGAACACAGTTACTAACCGAGCGCTAGTCTTCCGGATAAGTAACTGTCGGCATTGACTCCCACATCATTGGCAATCAGCAAAGCCCCCAACTCGTCCATCGCTTTGCGGTAAACCCGGCGTTTGAAGTAGACCACGTCTTTCAGCGGATACCAGTATTCTACCCACTTCCAGTTATCGAATTCCTGCTTGTGACCGCAATCGAAACGCACCATCGATTCGTCGGTGGTCAGGCGCAGAATAAACCAGATTTGTTTCTGACCGATGCACAAGGGCGTGGAGTTTTTGCGAATATACCGATCCGGCAATTTGTAACGCAACCAATAGCGGGTGCGACCCAGCAATTGCACGTGTTCCGCGCGCAAGCCGGTTTCCTCCCACAACTCCCGATACATCGCGGTTTCCGGATCCTCGTCGCCGTCAATTCCGCCTTGCGGAAACTGCCACGAATTTGCGCCCTTGCGCTTTGCCCAGAACACACGACCCTCGTCATTGCAAAGGATAATGCCGACATTAGGCCGGTATCCTTTCGAGTCTATCATGTAAAAACCTGTATTATTTGCCGCCCTGTTGCTAATGCCTGGATGTTAAAATTAACAACGGCACGGCCATTAAAATGAATGGCGCAATTGTTCCACAAATAACCGGCGGACGCCACAGGCCGCTACTTTTTTCTTTATGACGACGGATTTGCCGTGAGCTTAGCGATTTTTGATCTGGATAACACGCTGATCGCCGATGACAGCGATTTTTTATGGGGCCAATTTTTAGTCGACCGCAGCATCGTCGACAAAGACCAGTATGAACAGGCCAATAAAAAATTTTACGAGGATTACAAACACGGCACGCTGGATATCGTCGAGTTTTTGCATTTCTCGCTGGCGCCACTGGCCCAACACGACGCCGAGCAACTGTATAGCTGGCGCGCCGAATTCGTCGAAACGCTGATCAAGCCCATCATGCTGGACGCCGCGCAGGCTTTGGTGGAAAAGCATCGTTCAGCCGGCGATACCCTGCTGGTGATTACCGCCACCAATCGCTTCGTCACCGAGCCTATTGTAAAACTTTACGGTATCGACAACCTGCTGGCTACTACACCCGAATTCCTTGATGGCCGCTACACCGGTAAATTCAACGGTACACCCTGCTTCCAGCAAGGAAAAGTAGCGCAGCTAAACGACTGGCTGGCCAATTCTACGGAAACTCTCGCCGGCAGTTGCTTCTACAGCGATTCGCATAACGATTTGCCACTACTGAATTTGGTCGATCAACCTGTCGCAGTCGATCCCGACGAAAAGCTACGGGAAGTTGCTAGGCAAGCAAACTGGCCGATTATCAGCTTGAGGAAATAGATTCGGAGAGCAAGGTTCGACCAGGACAGGATTTTTAACCTTTATAATATTGAATCGCTTCTATTTTTTCTGTATAAAGAAAACTTGTTTGTCGGCTTCCTTGAATATCTTCAGCGGGATATGTCCGGCCTGATCGATATAGACGCCGAAATCCAAATGGGCCGCCGGATCGGTAGCAATCACTTTGACTACCCTGCCGCTTTCCACTTCCATAATCGCCTTCTTCAAACGCAGCAACGGTAACGGACATTGCAATCCGCTGGCATCGACTTCCAAATCAAACTCGATCATAGTAGTGCTCACTCAACTGTTCTTTAGACAACACTTATAATAACACCAACCCCAGACCACGAAAATCAAGCACCATGGATTACTTCCCGCTTTTCTTAAAACTAAAAGACCAGCCATGTCTGGTTGTGGGCGCCGGCGAAATCGCCTCGCGTAAAATCGAGCTGTTGGCCAAAACCGGGGCACGGATTACGGTGGTGGCACTGGAAATTGGCGCCAGCGTCGCGGAGATGAGCAGAAACAATCGAGTGCTTATCCAAGTAAAAGCCTTTGCCGCGGATGATGTGAAAGGCATGCGCGTGGTCATATCCGCCACCAATGACCGAACGGTCAACGAATCGGTCGCTCAGGCCGCCACGGCTCAGAATATTCCGGTAAACGTGGTCGACAATCCCGATTTGTGCAGTTTTATCTTTCCGGCGATCGTGGATCGCTCGCCATTAATCGTAGCCGTGTCTTCAGGCGGCGTCTCACCGGTACTGGCGCGTTTGCTGCGCTCCAAGGTGGAAAGCGCCATTCCCGGCGCGTTCGGCCTGCTAGCGCAGTTTGCCGAGGATTTTCGGTCATTGGTTAAGGAACGGCTAAAAGACCCCAGCCGCCGCCGGGTATTCTGGGAAGACGCATTGCAGGGACATATCGCCGAATTGGTGTTTTCCGGTCGCCGCGAGCAAGCTGCAACAGAATTACAAGCCAAACTAGAGGCGGCGGAGCAGACGCAAAATCGCGGCGAGGTTTATTTGATCGGCGCCGGCCCCGGCGATCCGGATTTGCTGACTTTCCGAGCTCTGCGCTTAATGCAGCAAGCGGATGTAATTGTCTATGACCGGCTGGTTTCTCAGGAGATATTGGAGATGGCGCGCCGCGACGCGGAGAAAATCTACGTCGGCAAACAACGCAGCAATCACAGCCTGCCGCAAGAATCGATCAACGAGCTGCTGGCGAAACTGGCCTTATCAGGCAAACGCGTCGCGCGCCTGAAAGGCGGCGATCCGTTTATTTTCGGCCGGGGTGGCGAGGAAATCGAAACCCTGATGCAACAAGGCATTCAATTTCAGGTGGTGCCCGGCATTACCGCCGCGGCCGGTTGTGCCAGCTATGCCGGCATACCGCTGACGCATCGCGATCATGCGCAATCCTGCACCTTTGTGACCGGGCATTTGAAAGACGGCAATATCAATTTGAACTGGAGCCAGCTGGCCTCGCCCAATCAGACCATCGTGATTTATATGGGTCTGGTTGGATTGGAGACTATCTGCCAATCGTTGATCGAACACGGCTGCCCCGTCGATCAACCGATTGCACTGATCCAGCAAGGCACCACACGTCATCAACGGGTTATAACCGGCACCCTGGGCGATATGCCTAAACGCGTCGAAAACGCAGACATAAAACCACCTACCCTGATCATAGTCGGCACGGTAGTACGCCTGCGCAAACAACTGGAATGGTTTCAACCCAATCAAAACTAAGCGTATATGAATTTTTCCCTATTTCAGACGATGTTAAGTTTTAGCTGGAAAAATCAGCCCGCAAACTCGGTAACGGCGCGAACCACAGAGAAAATCGATTGAATTTTTCGCTAAAGTTCCCTATCCTTTACCCGCTTAATTTCCCAATGAACTGCCTATGCAAATAACAATATGCAGTTCTTTTTTTAAACACAACGAGAGAATCATATGAAAAAATCATTCGGTTTATTAGTAGGCGCAGCTTTGATCGCTATCAGCGGACAAGTTGCAGCTAACGAAGCGGAAGAAATCGGCGCGAAAATTTATGAGCGTGCTTTCGGTCGTGGCTGCGGCGCTTGCCATGACATCGCTTCCAACCCACAATTATCGGCTTTGATCAGCGCCGGCAAACTGCCTAAAGACCAGTTCGCCAAAGTGTTGAAAGAAGGCAAAAACGGTATGCCTAAAGCTGTTGCAGCTATCATGGAAGTCGGTCCTGTGAAAAAAGCAGGTTACACCGAAGACCAAGCTATCGATGCAGTTTACGAATATCTGAAAAAATAATCGTAGCCTCCCGGGCAAAGAAAAAGCCGCTACCCTTTCGGATAGCGGCTTTTTTATGTCATAAAGAATACGCCGATTAATCTTGTTTACTGAGATACGCCTGTTGGCTACGTTGATGGGTTAACCGGTAACGGTTGCGCAGCCAAACTCCGGCAATCGCCGCTATCATTAGCCCACAAGACACAAAGGTCAAATAGACCAAATCCTTGATGTCATTCAGTTCTTTGATCAGAACCTGATTGACAGCCGCGCCTTCGACCTTGGCCGGCGAATCGACAGAATAAGTCGTCAGTATCTTCACATCGCCTTTCAAATCCTGAATGGTCTCCAGCGAATCGGCGACGCTACCCTTTTTGATATTCTCTTCCAGCGCTCTTAATTTGCTGTCGATGGAACCGCTTAACAAGCCGAACAACTGGCCTTTCAAGGCGCTGATTTCGGCGGATAGCGCCGGATTCTGCGTAGCGTAAGCCGTCGAGATGGCCTGATGCTTTTGTATTTCGGTCAACAGATTTTGTTTAGGCAGTAATACAAAACCTAACAAAAAAACCGCAGCCATCAAGGCCAGAACCAGCATTAACAAAAAGCGATTGGCCTTCATCAGCGCCTGATGCTGATGGGCGCGCAGATAGACTATCTCATGCTTATCGGTATTGACATCATCCAGATTAATCTCAGGCATATCGCTCATTATTCTTTTAGTGTTGCTAATCGGGAAGCTCTATAGATATCACCGTGAGCACGCGGCGCCTATACGGCACCCCATGCCCAACGGAAATACATCGGCGCATTATACAAGCTAAATCAAAAATGTCCTGTTTTATACAAACCGCAATCAACGGCCTTTCTTTGCGGCAATCCGCATTCTCAGGGCGTTCAATTTGATAAAGCCTTCAGCGTCTTTTTGGTTGTAAGCGCCGCCATCTTCTTCAAAAGTCGCGATATTTTCATCGAACAGACTATTGGTTTCCGAGGCCCGACCGACCACGACCACATTGCCTTTATACAATTTTACCCTGACCTTGCCGTTAACATTGACCTGCGAGGCATCGATCATGGTTTGCAACAACGCCCGCTCCGGGCTCCACCAGTAACCGTTATAAATCAAGGACGCATAACGCGGCATCAATTCGTCTTTTAAATGCGCCACTTCGCGGTCCAGGGTCAACGATTCGATGGCCCTGTGCGCTCTCAACATCACGGTGCCGGCCGGCGTTTCATAACAGCCTCTGGACTTCATGCCGACATAACGGTTCTCGACAATATCCAAACGCCCGACACCGTTGGCGCCGGCGATTTTGTTCAATTTTTCCATCACTTGATGCGGTGTGTGCGGCACATCGTCGATAGCGACGATATCGCCATTCTGATAGGTAAGCTCAACGTAGGTCGCTTGATCAGGCGCATTTTCCGGTGATACGGTCCAGCGCCACATATCTTCTTCCGGTTCCGTCCATGGATTTTCCAAGATACGGCCTTCGTAAGAAATATGCAGCGAGTTAGCATCCATGGAATACGGTGAGGTTTTACCTTTTTTCATTTCCACTGAAATGCCGTGTTGCTCGGCGTAATCCAGCAGTTTTTGCCGCGAATTCAAATCCCATTCCCGCCATGGCGCAATCACTTTGATGTCCGGGCGCAAGGCGTAAGCGCCCAGTTCGAAACGCACCTGGTCGTTGCCTTTGCCAGTGGCGCCATGGGAGATCGCATCGGCGCCGGTTTCGTTAGCGATTTCGATCAAGCGTTTAGCAATCAAAGGGCGGGCAATCGAGGTACCCAGCAAATATTCGCCTTCGTAAATGGTATTGGCGCGGAACATCGGAAATACGAAATCGCGAGCAAATTCTTCGCGTAAATCGTCGATATAAATTTCCTTGATGCCGGCCGCCGTGGCTTTGGCGCGAGCCGGATCCAACTCCTCGCCCTGACCGATGTCGGCGGTAAATGTCACCACTTCACAGTCGTACACATCTTGTAGCCACTTCAAAATAACCGAGGTATCCAAACCACCGGAATAGGCCAACACCACTTTTTTAATATCCGACATAATGCGCTTCACACCTTTTACAAATTAAAAAACTGGCGAATTATAACGGAAAACCTCAACGAATTGCCCGCTAACCACCCTAACCCAAGCGTAAAACTTACAGGTACTCCGCCAACAAACCCGCCACCCGTTTTGTAGCGCCCTGGTTATTTTCTACAAACAACCTGCCGTTATCGATCAATCTGTTTCTAAACGCTATGTCTCGATAGAGGCGCAACACGGCATCCATTATGGCTTTGCGATCTCGACACTGCACCGCCCCTTCCACGGCTAAAATCCGCTCGGCAATTTCCTGAAAATTAAACATTTCCGGGCCAAATAACACCGGTACGCCAATGACGGCCGGTTCCAGCACGTTGTGTCCACCTACCGGCACCAGACTACCGCCGACAAAAGCCAGATCGGCGGCGGCATATAACATTTTCAGCTCGCCCATGCTGTCGGCGATATAAACATCGGTTTGCTCATGCTTCTGCCTTCGCTCGCTTCGCATAATCGCCGCCAAACCCTGCTGTTCGCAGAGCTTTTTAACCGCTTGAAAGCGCTCCGGATGACGCGGCACAATTAATAACAGCAACTCGGGTATCGTTACTTTAAGAACCGGGTAAAGCGCTAGAAACGTCTCTTCTTCGCCCTGATGAGTGCTGGCGACAATCCAGACCCAGCGTTTTGCGAATAGCTGCTGCTTGAGCGCTCGCCCCTCCGCGATGACGGCGGCGTCTATCGTCACATCGAACTTAATATTCCCCAACACCTGAACTTGCTGAGGAGCGGCGCCGATTTCGATAAATCGTAAGCGTTCCTCCTCTGTTTGCACAGCAACAGTGGTGACGCAAGCCAACGCCGGCTTTACCAGTCCGGGAATTTTCCGATAAGACCGCGCGGAACGCGCCGACAATCTGGCATTGACGATAAACAACGGGATATTCCGCGTTGCGCAGGCAACAAACAAATTGGGCCAGATTTCCTTTTCCATCATGACTGCCAGCCGGGGCCGAAAACATTTCAAAAAACGCTCAATCACAAACGGCAGATCATACGGTAGATAGACATGCTCTACTTGACCGGCCAATGCCGCCTGCACCCTGGCAGAACCGGTTGGCGTGGTGGTGGTAACGAGTACCGACAACTGCGGATGGCAGTGGCGCAAATGTGCGATTAACGGGAAAGCCGCTTCCGCCTCCCCCACTGAAACAGCATGTATCCAGATTACGCCCTGCCTGGACGGCCTTTGGTAAAAGCCCAAGCGCTCTAACCAGCGTTGGCGGTATTGCGGCGCCTTGAAGCCCCGCCAATACAATCGCAATAAAACAGCAGGCAACAACAATCCATAAAGCAGCGTGTATAGGTTACGCATTACATCCGTTCTCGCAAATTATTGGGTTAAACCAATGCAATCTTAAACCATTAACCGGCCAATTTCGCCCGTAAGCTACCTTTAACAGCCACATCGAAATCGTTTAAGCGCGCAGATAAAACGACGACTCGGTATCCAATCCTTCATTTGCGGAAGCATCCGCCAAGCATGTCAGCCTCTAGTGCGCCGCGGATATTTAAAAGCATAGTCAGGATCGAAACTACGTCGCGCAGCCACATTGCTAACACAGTTGTTTAGTCGCTGCATATAAGCTATTCCCGTCTATACTGATCGTCGGACCAGCTCCATCAAGGTAAATTTATTTCGCTACTAAGAGACTCACGCATCAGTCAACCTAACTGGAGCGATAGGCTTATATACCCGAAAGACGGCTTTTGGATTCAACTGGCAGCAAAGTAATTTTTACGCTCATGTTCAATTCTGGTTTTGGCATTGAATCGAGATCGCAGCGCAGCGGTTTCCAAATAGCCTTCGCTCTTCCCCTTATATCCGGAGACCAAACAACAAGTCAGATCCAATTTGCTTTTGAAAGTGCGTTACATCTAGCAAGAGGAGTAATTCGGCGTCTTGCAACCATGTTTTTAAATCTGAACAAAACCAACCGAGGAGATCGATTTATGAAGTTAACTCATTTGTTTTCAAGCCATAAACAAGCTGCGGAAAAACAGACCACCCTCGAAATAGAAAGGGTCGCGCAGGCCATCGTCGCCGGGCAATTGGATGCACGCGTCAACACTGCGGGATTTGCCGAGAACAGCATGCAATTCGGTCATGCGATTAATCAGATCCTGGATGCCGTTACCCAACCGTTCAATGCAGTTGCCGATTGCATCGAACAAATCGCCAGCGGCGCCGTTCCGGCTAAAATCAGCGATCATTACCGTGGCGATTTCAACACACTGAAAAACCACCTCAATCAGCTTATAGAGGCTATCGCCCAGCAATCAACCGCCGCCCAGGCGATTGCCGACGGGAATTTCACTATTCATATCAATGTTCGCTCCGAACACGATGCTCTGGCGAAGAGCTTGGTCAAAGTCGTTGATGTGCAGCAGAACTTGAAAACCGAACTCCAGCGTCTGACCGGGGCGTCAAAAGACGGCCAACTAACCGAAAGGGGTAACCCGGCACAATTCAAAGGCGCTTACGCCGAAGTCATTCACGGGGTCAACCAAATGTTGGACGCCATTCTGCTGCCGATTGGGGAGGGTAATCGCATTCTGGCGCAGATTTCTAGCGGCAAAATCGATGAATTGATCAGCGACACTTACCGGGGCGATCACGAGAAAATGAAACAGGCCGTTAACAATGTCGCCACCACCTTGCAAGGCCTGCAACATGAATTGCAACGTCTCACCATCGCTTCCAGACAGGGACAGCTTAACGAGCGGGGTAAAGTCGAACAGTTTAAAGGCGCCTATGCGGAAGTGATCGGCGGCGTCAATGAAATGCTGGATGCCATTCTGCTACCGATTGGCGAGGGCAATCGTATCCTGGCGCAAATTTCCGGCGGCAAAATCGACGAATTGATCGAACAAACCTACCAAGGCGATCACGAGAAAATGAAACTGGCTGTCAACAACGTCGCCATCTCGGTACAGGGCCTGCAAAAAGAGTTACAAAGACTCCAAGAAGCCTCCAGAGAAGGACAATTATCCAAACGCGGCAACACTGAGCAATTTAAAGGCGCGTACGCCGAAGTCATCGGCGGCGTCAATGAGATGCTGGACGCCATTCTGCTGCCCATCGGGGAAGGCAATCGCATCCTGGCGCAGATTTCCGGCGGCAAAATCGACGAATTGATCGAACAAACTTACCGGGGCGATCACGAAAAAATGAAATTAGCGGTCAACAATATGGCAATCACCTTGCAAGGCCTGCAGAAAGAGTTGCGCCGCTTAACTAGCGCTTCCGGAGATGGTCAGCTCTCGGAAAGGGGTAAAGCCGAGCAGTTTAAAGGCGCTTACGCCGAGATTATTGGTGGTGTCAACGATATGCTGGATGCAATCCTGATTCCCATCGGCGAAGGCAACCGCATTTTGCGTATGATCCGGGGCGGCGATTTACGCCAACGCGTGGAAATCGCTTGTAAAGGCGACCACGACAAGATGAAACAAGCGGTTAACGGCGTTCATAGTTGGCTCTCGGATTTAATCGCTTACGTTACCAAACTAGCCAATGGCGACATGACGGCGGAAATGGGCAAGGCCTCAAACGACGACCAGATCCATGAATGGTTAATGCTGCTAAGAGGCAATGTTCAGGCCTTGGTAGCCGATGCCGACAAACTTTCGATAGCGGCAGTGGAAGGCCGCTTACAAACCCGCGCCGACGCCAGTAAACATCAGGGCGACTTTCGTAAGATAGTGGAAGGTTTCAACAATACCCTGGACGGGGTCATTCTGCCTCTCAATGAGGCTGTCGAAGTACTGACATTGGTCGAACAAGGGGATTTGACCCGTAAAATCAGGGGGGACTACAAAGGTCAGCTTAATGACTTTAAAGATACGGTTAACAATACCATAGTCAAACTTTCGCAAACCATCGCCGAAGTCATCAGTGCCGCCGACCAGTTAGGCAACGCCTCAGCGCAAATCAGCGCCACCTCGCAATCTTTATCGCAAGCATCCAGCGAACAGGCAGCCGGCGTCGAAGAAACCACGGCCAGTATCGAACAAATGGCGGCAAGCATTAACCAAAATGCGGAAAACGCCAAAGTGACCGATGGCATGGCCGGTAAAGCCACCCAGGAAGCCAGCGAAGGCGGAGCAGCCGTTAAACAAACCGTCACTGCAATGAAAGATATCGCCAATCGAATTGGCATTATCGACGACATTGCCTACCAAACCAATATGTTGGCTCTCAACGCCGCCATCGAAGCGGCTCGAGCGGGCGATCACGGCAAAGGCTTTGCGGTAGTGGCTGCGGAGGTCAGAAAATTGGCGGAACGTAGTCAGGTAGCAGCACAAGAAATCGGTCAGCTGGCGGAGAACAGCGTTAAAACCGCCGAAAGTGCCGGTCAATTGCTGGACGCCATCGTCCCCAGCATTGCTAAAACTTCAGATCTGGTGCAAGAAATTGCCGCCGCCTCCCAGGAACAATCGGCTGGCGTTAAGCAGGTTAATATCGCGATGAGTCAGATGAATCAAATTACCCAGCAAAATGCTTCTGCGAGCGAGGAATTGGCGGCAACAGCAGAAGAAATGACCAGCCAAGCCGCGCAATTGCAGAATCTGATGAGCTTTTTCAAAATCAAAAATTTGCAACCAACGCCGTCCCGCAACGCAACGAGAATGCCGCCTAAATCGCCAAAGGCAATACCGCCGGCACTACATGTTAATCACGCAGACAATTCCGATGGATTCGACATAAACCATTTCGAGCGATTCTAGTGAGTGAGTATTGGCTAAGATAAGTACAGGAAATCTAACAAAGCAAGGAAGCTGTTGATTCCCGATAATCGATCCAAACCGCGAGTGGACACTTTGGTGTTGATCTACATAGTGGGATAGTGACAGTGATGCAATCAGTTGGCGGAATACCAGGGTGCGCGTGTCGGTTTGGTTCGAGGCAGTAATAACAACTTAGACTAAACAGAATATTCAGCCCAACAACTCAGCAACTGGTAAATAGGACCGAGTAGCCTTGGCACATGAATTGAACCGGTCTGCGATGTTCGAAGCAGACCGGCGGTAGCTGCGCCATCCGTGGCAATCATCCTGAACTATCCTAAAAACAAATCCTAACGCCACAAACTTTGAGATTTGCAGCGATATTTCCAAACTTAAGCTGCTACCGCTGCTTTACGACGACCGCCAAAACCGATCAGGCCGGCCATCGCGCTGCCGAACAACCAAACTGCGCCGGGAACAGGTACTGCCGAGGTAGTGATGTCCATTGAATAACCTGCAACATTTTGGCTCCATCTTCCTACGCCGTTACCACCCAGGTAAATCGAATAGATCTGACCGGCCACTGCGGTAAAGGTCAGGCCATTTAGCGCATCGACTGACTCATCGTGGGTCAAATAAGCCAAACCCGAGGTACCAAAAGGGTTACTGTCGGTTAAAGGTTTTGGAGTAGCACAAGTTGGGCAATTCCAGCTACCGTGATGAGAATAGTTACCGGTGTTGGTATCCATACCCGTAAATACGGTAACACCGAAATTATTGTTGAAGGATCCTAATGTTGACAGGTTAATAGTCACTTTTTGTGTGACATCTGACTTGATCAAACCAATATCAGTTTGATGTCTCCAACCTGTTGGGGCGATTGGCGCGCCAGTCGAGCTAACACCACCAGCGTCCAGCCAGGCGCCAGCACCGGTATCAATTTCGGCAGCGACACCGTAATCCGCCAAGGCATCCGCCGCCGAAACCGTCAGAGATGAACCCGCTGAATGCAAGTGGGCGGCCCAGTTCAAATGAGAAGAACCGGCGTAACCGAAAGGCAACGCTCCGCCAGCGGTACCGACCCAAGGTACCAGATTACCACTGTTTCCCTTACTTTCCGGACCGGTAAAGACTCCATCAGGCGGGGTATACACGCCTGTTGAAGAAGTAGAACCAATATCGTTGACCCGTGTCCAGCCATCCGTAGAACTGGCCGAAGTGGTGGTGAAAGTGTTGTACATGACGTGGGCAGAAGCAGTTGTCGCGCCGGCTGATAGAGCCACGCCAGCAACGGCCATGGAAACTGCCTTAGCCAATTTTGTTTTGATCATACGTTTTTTCCTTAAATCTCAAGTTAGGGGAGAAAGCACCTCAGGACCCAAGACTGATCAACAATCTTGTAAGCCATGACTGACAGGCGCCTGCCTCCATAACGCAATCCCTATGCCATCTATAAAACGTATTAATTACAAACAATTAGAATTTACTTATTCTCAGCGCTCAAGCAAAATCCGTGATTTAGCTCACAAAAAACAGGTGAAATAACATAATTCAGATTTTTCCACTTATTCAAGTAAATTTTTCCAGACTGTGTTCCGGAACAAGACTGATTTAGGCATAACGCTCCATTTAAAAATCAGCCGCAATATCTGTGAGCGTTTTTGTATCGTCGTCACCCTGACTGATCGGCGACAGAGCCATCCCTGGCATTTAACCCGGCGATGAGTAACAGGGCGACCAAGGCAATCAAAAGCAAATAATAGCTAGCGCCCCAATCTACGTTCCAAATCCAACACACTCCGAGTAGTCTGCAACACCGTATCCGGATTCAAACTCATCGAATCGATGCCGATTTCGACCAAATATTCGGCCATTTCCGGATAATCTGACGGCGCCTGACCGCATAAACCGGAATGCCTACCGTTTCGGCGCGCGCCTTCCACGGCCCACTTGATCATGGTCTTCACTCCGGCATCCCGCTCGTCGAAATCGTTAGCGACGATTTCCGAATCGCGGTCCACCCCCAAGGTCAATTGCGTCAAGTCGTTGGAACCGATCGAAAAACCATCGAATAATTTGGCGAATTCATCGATCAAGATGACGTTATTCGGTATCTCGCACATCACGTAAATTTCCAGACCGTCATCGCCACGTTTTAAACCCAGTTCCGCCATGTAAGCCAATACCCGCTCGGCCTCCTCTATCCGCCGGCAAAAAGGGATCATCAACACCACATTCTTCAGGCCCATCTGCTCGCGCACCCGTTTCATTGCCGCACATTCCAAGGCAAACCCTTCGGCATAAGCCGGATGCACATAGCGGGAGGCACCGCGAAAACCGATCATCGGATTGGCCTCTTCGCGCTCGAACCAACGCCCGCCCAACAAGGTCGCGTACTCGTTGGTTTTAAAATCCGACATCCGTACTACCACCGGCTTGGGATAAAACGCCGCCGCTATGGTGCCGACGCCTTCCGCCAGACGTTGAATGAAGAACTCTTCCGGTTTGGCATAACCTTCGGTCAACTGCTGCAGTTGTTCCAGCTCGCCGGCGTCTGCGACTTTCTCGGGATGAATCAAAGCCATTGGATGCGCCTTGATGTATTCGGTGATGATGAACTCCATCCGAGCCAAACCGACGCCGTCGTTAGGCAGAAAGCTGAGCCTAAAAGCCAGCTCCGGATTGCCTAGATTTAGCATGATCTTGGTTTTTGGCCGCTGCAGTTGCGAGAGGTCGGTGAGCTTAACTTCGAAACCCAGTCGTCCAGCATAAACTTTGCCTACATCGCCCTCCGCGCAGGATACTGTGACCAAGTTGCCACTGGTAATCGCCGTCGTAGCGTTCTCGCAACCTATCACGGCCGGTACGCCCAATTCGCGGGCAATTATCGCCGCATGGCAGGTTCTACCGCCGCGATTGGTAACAATAGCGGCGGCCATTTTCATCACCGGCTCCCAATCCGGTGTGGTCATGTCGGCCACCAACACTTCGCCTGGTTTGAAACTACCGAGTTTGGCGACGTTGTCTATCACCCGCGCCTGACCCACCGCGATCTTGCTGCCGACCGCATGGCCCTTGACGATAGCTTCGCCTGCTTGCTTGAGCTGGTATTGCTCCAAAACGTTACCAAGCTTTTGCGAGGCCACGGTTTCCGGGCGGGCCTGCACGATATAAAGCTTCCCGTCCAAACCGTCTTTAGCCCATTCCATATCCATAGGCCGGCCATAATGGCGTTCGATTTTTAGGGCGTAGTCAGCCAATTGCAGCACTTCGGCATCATTGATACAAAACTGCCGGCGCTCGTCACTGGAAGTGGCAACATTACGAATCGGTTCGCGAGTGCGGCCGTCGCTATAAATCATCTTGATTTTTTTCGCGCCTAGCGTGCGCCGCAATACGGCTCGATAGCCTTGGGCGAAAGTGGGTTTATGCACATAAAATTCGTCGGGATCGACCGCGCCCTGCACGACGTTTTCACCCAAACCATAAGCTCCGGTGATGAATACCGCATCATTGAAACCGGATTCAGTATCCAGCGAAAACATCACGCCACTGGCCGCCAAATCAGAACGCACCATTTTCATCACACCAATCGACAAGCCGATTTTGAAATGATCGAAGCCCTGATCCAGCCGGTAATGAATCGCCCGGTCAGTAAACAAGCTGGCGAAACAACGCTTGCAGGCATCCAGCAAAGCCTGGCCGCCGCGAATGTTTAAATAGGTATCCTGTTGACCGGCAAAGCTGGCGGTAGGCAAATCCTCGGCAGTAGCAGAACTGCGCACCGCAACGGTTAAATCTTCCTGATATTGCTGCTGCAATTGTCCAAACGCATCGAGAATTTGCTGTTGCAAATCGGCAGGTAAGGGCGCGGCATACACCAGATCCCGCGCCTGTTGCGCGCGGCGCGCCAAGTCTGCAACATCGTCGGCATCGACATTATCCAGTAGCTCGTGTAAATGCGGCCAAGCACCTGCCTGGTCCAGCATATAACGGTAAGCTTCGGCGGTGATCGCGAAACCGTTGGGGACAATCACGCCCTCCGTGGCCAACTCGCGATACATCTCACCGAGCGAGGCGTTCTTGCCGCCAACCAAAGGGATGTCGTTGATGGTGAGTTCAGAAAACCAGCGGATGTATTGATTTTGCTTGGACATGATGCGCTCCTTGGCTGTTGTTATGCTTATAACAATAAGCATACGCCGTTGAGAGCAATCGGCAAGAGCTTCGCAGCGGAAACAAACCGAGTCGGGCTATCCGAAACGTGGACTACAAAAAGCCGACTACGATTGCAGGGGAAGATGACATGACGCGATTACGCCCGGCGTCCTTGGCAGCATAAAGCGCTTTATCCGCCGCCCCGATCAATGCCGCCGAAGAGAGGCCATTTGCCGGATATGTGGCCACGCCAAACGACGCAGTTACGGCAATAGTACTGTCGGCAACAGCAACAGGCTGGGCAACCAGCGCCGAACGTATCAATTCGGCACGCTCACTGGCTGTTTGTTGCGAGGTGTCCGGTAACACCAGAAAAAACTCTTCGCCGCCATACCGGCAATCCAAATCACTAGCGCGGGCATGACGCCTCATGATATCGGCGAATACTTTCAACACTGCATCGCCGGCCTGATGTCCGTAACAATCGTTGATCGTTTTAAAATGATCCAGATCGCTCATCACCACGCTCACCTGATAGCCTTGCCGCTCGGCCAACAGCAATTCACGTTCCAAGTTTTCGTTTAGGAATAGCCGGTTATACAGCCCGGTCAAGGGATCGTGAATCGCCTGGTATTGAAGTTGTTCATGCAAGGCTTTGACTTGCCGCTCGGACTGCAAGCGCTCGCTGATATCTGCCAACACCGCGATCAAAGCAGGTTTGCCGCCTATGTCAATTGCGGGACTACCGGATACCTCAACTGTGATCAGCTCACCATTCCGACGAACGGCATTGGCGATGAGACTAACTTTCGAAAGATCCTTGTTTAAGGCTTTCTGCATCACTTCGCGCAGAGCGGGCTGATCGGTATCGCTGATTAATTCCATCATACCCATAGTCAAGAGTTGATCGACCTCGTAATCAAAGATTTCCGCAAACTTAGGATTCACATAATGGAAACGGTCTTCGATAATCATCGTTATGCCAACCAAGGATTGATCCAGAACCCGGTGAAACTTTTCCTCGGCTTCTTGCAGCGCCCGATTGATTTTCTCATTCTCCCGCAATGCCGCTTCCAATTCCTTTGTCCGAGCGCGCACCAAACTCTCCAACATGATGGTGGTTTGAAACTGATCGAAATCGGAACAATGCTGGGTGGAACTGTGCTCCACTCGATTCATCAAGGCTTCTACGACCTTATTGAGACGAACGATTTCCGCCTTTAATTCGCTCTCTATATCGCGTGCATCCGACTCAATCATCCCCGTCGCACCCGTCAACTGCACCTATGGCAACAGCGGCAAACGTCTGATTGACATGCACGCCGCGAAACTGTTCGCCATAGGTATTGAAACCTATCACATTGTTATTGCCAAGTATTTGTTCTGCTTGCGCCGCCAAGCCCCGCTGTATCAGTTCCAGCTTTCGGAGTATGCAATCGTACGCTATAACCACCTGAGGTTGGCCTATCTCGGCCCGAACTTCGGCAAAAGCCTGTTGTAGACTTTCGATAGGATCCACCCCACGCGCAACTCTCAACACCAAGCCTTCCTCGATAGCACAGTAAAAAGTCAGACTTTGATCATCATTGGCACTGCGAATCGCCCGCACATAAAAGCTACCATCGATAGCTACCACGACCGGCGCTGCGGCAAAATGCGCAGGTTTTAACGCTTCGACCGAAACGCCGATGAGTCTGGCGTATTCCGGGGCCGCCGGTAGGCCATTGATTTCATGTACGATGCGCCGTCTGGCATCGGCGTGTGTGACCACCAATCTTTCCGCCGTCGGTACAAAATGTTGCGCTTTGAAGATTTTAAAGGGTAACAACGTATGCATCAGCAACAACACGGCGCTGTCGGTATGAAAGTCGCCATCGAAGTAGACGTATGTTTTATGGAACTGCAAGTCGTCGGCCGCCGAACCGCCAATCATGGCGATATTGCCTAATAGGCCTTGTATTGCATGCGTGACCTGCTCTTCGCGAACCGATAAACCATCGACCAACAAAAACCCGAAGCAGTTTTCGGCGTTAAGATGCGTAATTTTATCTTGCAAGCCATGCAATAGCTCGTTTGCAACCGTATGCCCATCGGCGATTCGAAACTGTTGCAAATTGCTGATCAGCGCGCCCGCCGCGATAAAATCCGGCGTGGAAAAGCCAACAGCTACCAGGCTTTGTTGAGTGAGCCCCGCATCGCCTATTTCGCCAGAGGTCGTGCAGCCAATGACTTGTATACCTTGAAATCGGCGTCTTATTTCGGAAGCCAGCAAAGTCCGGTCGTAACTAGTCGAGCAAAAGAAAATAACCAAGACCGTATCATCGGCTTGCAGCAAACCTAAAGCAAGCTCTTCAACCGCCCGCTGGGGGTCCGATAAACAAGAATGGGCAATGCGAATTGCCGCTCGGCGACTCATCTGCGTTCTCGGCAGTTACTGTTGACGGAAAGGAGGGATATTTTACAACCGGGTCCACGGCTATGCTTTAGAAAAACAACGAAATATGCCGGAATTTACGTTAAGACTGTCACCTTATTGATGACGAAACAGCGCTCGCTAGCGGTTCAACCATTCCATATAAAGTTGTACGCCTTGCTCGACACTTTTGAATTGATGCTGACACCCGGTAGATCGCAGATTATCGAGATTAGCTTCGGTGAAACTTTGATAGCAACCTTTCAGATGCTCGGGAAACGGTATGTATTTGATATGCCCACGTTGGTGATAACGAATCACGGCATTGGCGACATCGTTAAACGTCTGGCTACGACCGGTACCGCAATTATAGATGCCGGATACCTGGGGATTGTCCAGAAACCAAAGATTAATATCCACCACGTCGCCAACATAAACAAAGTCGCGGCGCTGTTCGCCGTTGCCGTAACCGTCGCAACCTTCGAATAAACGTAATTCGTCGGACTCTTTAATCTGATTATTCAGATGAAAGGCGACGCTGGCCATGCTGCCCTTATGAGCTTCACGCGGACCATAGACATTGAAATAACGTAAACCCACTACTTGCGCCGTCAGCTTTTGGTGTCTGCGCAAATACTGATCGAATTGAAACTTGGAATAACCGTAGACATTCAGCGGACCTTCGTAAGCCAATGCTTCCTTGAAGGTTAAATCTGCACCGTAAGTAGCGGCGCTGGAGGCGTAAATAAACGGGATTTTGTGGCTTTGACAATAATGAAACAGCGTTTTGCTGTATTCATAATTATTGTCCATCATGTAACGGCCGTCCCACTCGGTCGTACTGGAACACGCGCCCTGATGGAAGATGGCTTCTATCGTTTCTGCTTGGAAAGCACCTTGTTGGAGTCGTTCCAAAAAGGTGCTTCTGTCCAGATAATCCGCTATCTGGCAGTCGACCAAATTCCGGTATTTGATACCGTTGGTCAAATGGTCGACTACTAAAATATCATCATAACCGCGAGCATTCAGGCCCAATACCAGATTGCTGCCGATAAAGCCGGCGCCACCGGTTACGATGATCACGGATTTTACTCGGCTACCACTTTTACCGGCAGCGTGATAACGACGTCGGTATGCAGATTGATAGCGATGTCGTATTCGCCGATATTGCGGATAACGCCGTTCGGCAAACGTATTTCGTGTTTCTCGACTTTAATGCCGGCAGCAGTAATAGCATCTGCAATGTTTTGCGTACCGACCGAACCGAACAAACGGCCTTCATCACCGGTTTTGTGAGCGATAGACACGTTCAATTTGCTGATCGCTTCGCCACGTGCTGTGGCAGCCGCCAATTTTTCAGCCGCTTGTTTTTCCAGCTCGGCGCGACGCTCTTCAAACTCTCTGATTTTTTTAGGCGTTGCAGGAACTGCTTTGCCTTGCGGAATCAGATAATTTCTGCCGTAACCTGCTTTGATGGTTACTTTGTCGCCCAGGTTACCCAGGTTCGCCGTTTTTTCCAGAAGAATGACTTCCATCGTTTTCTACCTCTTAGATCGACTTGATTGTCGAAAAATCGGGAGCTTACGCCCCATTTGGTTTTAGTTTATTTCGTAAGTCCAGCCAAGTGTCGGTCAGTCCGCATAACACGATCACCACCATCACATGCGGGATCAACATCAACGTCACGTATAAAAAAGGCACCATGAAACGACTACCCTTCATGACCGAAAACGTGGCGTGCAACACGGCGGTGCCTATCATCGTATAGGTCACCAGTAGCACCAATAACACGTTCCAGCACAACTCCGCGGTTTTGCCCGACGTCAGCATCGCTACCCCAGCCACCAACAAGGTAATCAATGTCAGATGCACATGCCCTTTCAAGGCCAAAAACTCGGCTCTGAAACCGCCCGGGTTGTATAGCGCCGCTTGCCACCATCTGGCCAAAAACAAACCAAACAGCAGGCCGTAAACGCTGCCGGCCGCGGCAACCCCAGTCATGAAATGCGCCAACAGTTCCGCGGACTGCTTAATTTGCTCCAGCGGCACATCGGTTTTGCCTTCCAGCATCGGCTGTAGCATGAAGTTCAACACTTCGCGCCAAAGCTGTACCGGTTGCTCCTGAATCGTATAAATACCCAGCACCACCGCAACACCTAATAACACGGCAATTTCAATTGCCAGCGTCAGATAGCGGCCCTCGCGTAGTACTATCGAAATCAGCCAAACCGGCAGCCAAAAGGCCAGACCGTAAAGCAGTGCGTACTGGTAATTACCGATCAATAAGGTACTTAACACAGCGGCAGCCAGGCATGAGCAAATCAGCACATACAAGCCTTCACTAGCCCCTCGCCTCAACGTTACCAATGAGACGGCGGCTGAACTTACAATACTGACAGGAGGAAAAAGCAGCGATAGCAAGGCCAGGCTGGATGCGACCGTCATGGCCTGCATCCGTCCTTTCATAATGAAAGTGGCCAGAAATTGCACGCGCTATTCCCTCGTGCTAAATCACTTGTGTGCGTCGCAGAACGGCAACAAAGCCAGGAACCGCGCTTGCTTAATAGCGGAAGTTAACTGTCTTTGGTACTTCGCACTGGTACCGGTGATGCGGCTAGGAATGATTTTGCCGGTTTCGGTAACGTACTCGCTCAATAAATCCAGATCTTTATAATCGATTACGATCGCGTCTTCGCCGCTAAAGCGGCAACCTTTTTTGCGTCTAATGTTATTACGTGCCATCACAATTCTCTTGGTTCAATGTTGATTATTCGGAATCCGCTACTACTTCAGTCTCGACGACTTCTACTTCGGCTTCTTCGGTTTCTTCTTCGACTTCTTCCTTAACGCGGCTACCGGCTTTTTGGCCGTCGTTACCGCTGACAGCAATCGCGGAAGGCTCGGTTACGGCCGCTTTTTGCGCCAGGGTTTGGCTGCGCAAGATAGCGTCGTTGAATCGAAAACCGCTTTCCAGTTCTTCAAGAGTGGCTTGGTCGCATTCGATGTTCATCAACACGTAATGTGCTTTATGAATTTTTTTGATAGGGTAGGCCAAATGTCTACGGCCCCAATCTTCCAGACGGTGAATTTTGCCTGCGGCTTCTTCAACGGTGGATTTATAACGTTCTATCATAGCCGGCACCTGAGCACTTTGGTCAGGGTGGACTAAGAAGACAATTTCATAATGTCGCATGATTTCTCCTTACGGGTTTAAAAGCCTCCCATCCGTCTGGATAGTGAAGCAAGGGACGGGGATAAATTCCCCAAAAAGCTGGGCATTATAGAAATAGGCGCTGTTTTTGCAAAGCAATTTTTCAACAGCGCCTGAGGAGACTAGGCAAACAGGCTCAATAAACCGTTGCTGGCAATGGCTCTGCCTGCTTCAATTTCATCAAGAATAGTGTTGGATGCATCGTTTGTCGCGCTATCGGCGTGGTCTTGGCCACGACTATTGCCGCCGCGATTTTGCTCGCCGGCCGTTTGAAAGGACTCGCGTCCCGGTCTTTGTTCGGATTGTTGCTGGGAAACGTTAACATCCGCCAAATTCAAGTTTTGCCCGCCCAACATTTCCCGCAGTTTGGGAATAGCCGCCTCTATGGCGTCCCTGACCGCCGCATGCTGGGCGGTGAAGACCACACTGGCTTGGTCCTGATTCACATCGATCTTGATAGAAATAGGCCCCAGATGCTCCGGGTTCAAGCGAATTTCGGCGGAAGGCACCGCTTGCTTATGCATCCACAGCAATTTTTCGCCCAAATCGGTGTTCCATTCCGGATGAGTTAAATGTTTTTCTATCGCCGGCGCAGGTGTTTGCCCGGCATTATTTACCGATTTATTCAGCTGGGCGATGTCGGCCGTCATTCTCGACAAACCCACGTCAGCCTCGCTACCGCCAATTTGATTTTTGGTTGTATTGCTCTGTTCGCTTTGAAATGCGTTAGCCGCGCTGTCTTGCGAAAATTGCTGAGACGCGCCGTCCTCGGCGTCCAGTGCTTTGGCAAAACCACCTTCCGCTACCAACCCTCTGCGCCCTTCTTCCGCGCCGTTCAATGCCGACAGCGCTTCTTTTTTGGCATCCATACCCAACAGTTCAGGGCTGTTTTTGATAGCAGACATCGCCTCGCTGGTTGCTACCGCGGATTTTAGTACCTCGTTAACACTATTCACGCTATCCGCAACCGGCAAGGGCTGAGCCTGCATCCCCGCCAGCATCGCTGCATTCTCTACCTGCTCATTTGCGGTCTCGGTATTTTCTGCCGCTATCTCGGCAAAGTTATCTTGATTTGCCGAGACAGCCGGTAACACCGGGGTTTGTTGCTCGGTAACCGTAGCAGCCTCCAAGCCTTGCAGATATTGCAACACATCCGCCAAGGCTTGCATGGTATCGTCCAGATTAATATCCTGACCCAGCTTGGTTGCCGTCGGCAAACTCTTGCCGAACAGAGCGGTAAAATCCTGCATGCTTTGGCTATTCAGGGCGTCCGCCCCCAAACCGCCCAGCTGCTGCAAATTCGCCAATCCGGCATCACCGGCTGCGCCCTTGCTCAGCAAGCTATTCTGCAATTGCGTTAGTTGCTCCAGCAACGCCGCCGAAAACCCCCCGCCGCCGCCTTCACTCAGCAGACCCGCAGTAGCAGAACCGGCACCTTCGGCGGAGGACAATAGAGACAGCGGATTTAAACCTTGGATATTCATGGCATTTCTCCTGATATTTTTGTTTACTCAAGCACTTCCCGTGCCATCCTTACGTCCTGATCGCGCAGCCCGGTCGTCTTGCTCGGCCTGTTCGCGTTTTTGTTCGACTTTCATTTCCTCAACTAACGCCAAATCACTGACTTTCTGCAAACTTTTGGTACGTTGATGCGCATCTTCCCAGCGCTTGCGCGCCCGCTGCACCTCGCGCTCGTGGTTGCTGACCGTCTGCTGCTGGCTTTCGATGGCCTGGTCGAGCTTGTCGGCAAAGGCCCTGAACTCCATCAACTGGCTGATATTGATACCGGCCTGCTGTCTAAGGGCGAATTTACCTAAATAATCCAGACGGTAACTTTGTAGATTTTCAAGCTGGGCTTGCTGTTCTTGCAGTTTTTGCTGGCTGATGCCCAACGCCTCCAGAGCGTCACGTTCCTGACGCGCATGCAGGTCGATGATGACTTTCAGACGCTGGGACTTTTTCATCAACTAGCCAGCAGTTGCGCTAACTCGCTCAGACTCCGGCTCAAGTCCACCGATTCATCCATGCTTTGTTGCAGAAAATCCATGATCGCCGGATTTTTTTCTATCGCCTTGTCGATGCGCGGATCGGCTCCCGGCCGATAAGCACCGACGCTGATCAAATCCTTGTTCTGTTGGTAGGTGGAATACAAACGCCGCAAATCCCGCGCCATTTGCAGATGCTCCGGCTCTATGATGTCCGGCATCACCCGGCTGATCGACGCTTCAATATCGATTGCCGGATAATGACCGGACTCGGCCAAGGATCGCGACAACACCACATGGCCGTCCAGCACCCCCCGCGCCGCATCGGCAATCGGATCGTTGGTATCGTCGCCTTCCGCCAATACCGTGTAAAACGCGGTAATCGAACCACCGCCTTCGTCGCCGTTACCGGCACGCTCCACCAGTTGCGGCAATTTCGCAAACACCGACGGCGGATAGCCCTTGGTAGCCGGCGGCTCGTCTATCGCCAAAGCGATTTCCCGATACGCCTGGGCATAACGGGTCAAGGAGTCCATCAGCAACAACACATCCAGGCCCTGGTCGCGAAAATATTCGGCGATACTGGTCGCCAACAACGCGCCATGCACCCGCATCAGCGGCGAATCGTCAGCTGGCGACGCCACCACCACGGCTCGGCGCAAGCCTTCTTCGCCAAGGATCTTCAGTACAAATTCGTTGACCTCTCTGCCCCGCTCGCCAACCAGACCAACCACCACCACATCGGCGTTGGTGAACTTGGTCATCATCCCCAGCAACACGCTTTTGCCGACGCCGGTACCGGCAAACAAGCCCATACGCTGACCCCGACCGACGCTAAGGATGGCATTGATGGCCCGCACGCCAACATCGAGTGCCTCGCGGATCGGTTTGCGGCTGAGCGGATTGATGGTGACGCCGGCCAGGGACACCTTGGCATCGGTATCCAGCGGACCTTTGCTGTCCAACGGCTTACCAGCACCGTCGAGCACCCGGCCCAACAGACCGAAGCCAACACTCGCTAGACTGTTCTTACCCATCGGAATCACCCGACAGCCGGGTTCCAGACCATGCGTATCGCCGGTCGGCATCAAAAATAATCGGGATCCGCCAAAACCGACCACCTCGGCCGTAATGATCTTGCCGGATTTGGTAATTACTTGACACAACGAACCAATCGCCGCCCGGCAGCCTTCCGCTTCCAGCGTCAAACCCACCATACGCGACAATTTCCCTTCAACCACCAACTCCAGCGGGTCCGCAGCCAGTCTTTCCCGGTATGGCTGCAAGCGCGCCAGCCACACATCTGAACGATCAACACTGGGGGTCATCGCCCAAAATCCTCACGGCGCTCGCCGCCCAGTACCGTGGCGATCACTGCGGCCACACGGCTTTCGACGCTGGCATCGATTCTCGACACTTCGGTTTCAACGGTGCAACCGCCACGGCTTAATAAAGGATTTTCCTGCAAGCGCCAGGGCGGCATATTTTCATCGAGTTTTAACGCGGTGCGGACCAAGGCCGCATCTTCGGGATGTAAGTTGACGGTGACTTTCTGAGATGCGAGCGGCAAGGCATTGATCGCCTCTCTGACCACGCCGACGATCTCGCCGGGTTCCAACTTCAATTCCCGGCGGATTAATTGACTAGCAATGGCGATGGTCAATTTCACCAACTCCTGCTCGACCGATTCGTCGAGTTGCTTGAAGGGCTCACTGAGCGCTTCCAGCAAACTGGTGAGCTCGGCTGCCTGTTTTTGCAGCAAATGCAGGCTTTCTTCATAACCTTGCTTGCGCCCGGCCTCAAACCCTTCTTTTTGTCCGTCCGCGTAGCCTTGCTGCTTACCTTGCTCAAACGCTTCGGCATAGGCCTGCTTCTGAATTTCTTCAATCTGCTCGGCCGTCAGAACCTCGGTCACGTCTTCCAATTCGACCGCTTCGGAACGCGGGTTACTGAAATCCTGCAAATTAGTCCAGCGATCCAGAGCTTGCAGCTCGGACTCGGAAAACTTATTGCTCTTAGACGAACTCATCGCCACCGCCACTGCCGCCCAAAGCTATTTCACCGGCATCGGACAAGCGTTTGGCTATCGCCAGAATATCTTTTTGCGCTGCTTCCACTTCGCTCAGGCGCGCAGGCGGCGCGGCTTCCAAATCGTCGCGCAGCATTTCAGCCGCGCGTCTGGACATATTGGCGAAAACTTTGTCACGTAAACCGGTTTCCACACCGCGCAGAGCCAGCAATAACTGATCGGTGGACACTTCGCGCAACAGGGTTTGAATTCCGCGATCGTCGACGTTGATCAAGTCGCCGAACACAAACATTTTATCCTGGATACGTTGACCCAAATCGGCGTTGGCTTCGTTGATGTCTTGCATCATCGGATCGCTGACACCGCTTTCGATAAAGTTGAGGATGTTGGCCGCCGCGTCGATACCGCCGATTTGCGAGGATTTGACGCCATCGCTGCCGGTCAACTGCTTTTCCATAATGTCGTCCAACTCGCGCAAGGCGGCGGGCTGCACGCCTTCCAGGGTGGCGATGCGCATCAAAATATCGGAGCGCATGTTTTGCGGCAACAAAGTCAGTACGTCGGCGGCCTGATCGGCATCCAGCAAGGACAAAATAATGGAGATGATTTGCGGATGTTCCAGACGGATCAAGTCTGCGATGGAACGGGTATCCATCCACTTCAACTGTTCAATACCCTTGCTGTTCGCACCCAGTAGAATCCGATCAATGATACTGCCGGCTTTATCCGCGCCCAGCGCGTTGGTCAGCATGTTGCGGATGTACTCGTCGGAATCCAGACCCAGGCCGGTTTCGTTTTTGATTTCGATGATGAACTCTTCCAGCACCTCATCGACCATACCCGAGCTAATCGGCCCGAGCTGCGCCATGTTCGAACCGATCAATTGCACTTCTTTCGGTCCCATATGCTTCAACACCGAGGCCGCCCTATCCTGTCCCACCGCCAATAGCAGCAGCGAAGCCCGTTGCGCATGCGTTAATTTCTCTTGATCAGCCATCGTCTTTTAACCAGGTTTTGATCACTTGCGCGACCAATTTAGGATCTTCGTCGATCAGTTTTTGGACATATTCCAAACGTTTTTCGTAGCTTTGTGGGGCTTCGAGTAACAATAAATCTTCAACGCCAGTGGTAATGGTGCGTACTTCGCCGGTTTCCTCATCGACAGAGACCGCGACAGCCACCGGCTTGCCGGTCTCATCGAAGCGGACCACACCGCCGGTAGCTTCCGCGATTGCCTTGGCTTGTTCAAGCGCTTCCAATTGCTCTTCCTTGGCAATCAAGGTGCGCAGACCCGGCCGTAATACTCCCATGATCAGCAGCAAGACTACGGCAACCGCAGCCAACTGTTTCAGCGCACTGGCAAACCAGGCTTGTTCCCAGATAGGTTCGGAAGGCACTTCTTCCAATGCATCGGGCAATCTGAATGCCACGTTGGTAACCGTCACCTGGTCGCCACGGCTGTTATCATAACCGACTGCCTGTTTGACCAAGTCGCGAAGTTGATTCAGATCTTCTTGCGAGTATGCAACTAGCGTAGCTTTACCGTCGGCTTGCACCACTTTTTTATCGTCAACCACCACCGCCACCGACAAGCGTCGTAAGGCACCGGTAGCCAGTCTAGTATGGGTAATGGTTTTATCCAGTTCGTAATTACGGGTGGCGGTTTTGTTGGACGAGCCGGAACCGGATTCCGCGGCAGCTTGTTTTTCCTGGCCGCTGGCCACTTCCGGCGCTGTGCCGGTAGGAGGCGGCTGATTGGACAACGCGCCGGGTACACCTTGCACTTTGGATAGCGAGTTATTTTCTTCCTGGGTTTGCTCGCTGCGCAAGGCTGGCAAATCCGGGTTAAACATTTCCTGGGTTTTTTCGGTGACGGTAAAGTCAACGTCCGCAGAAATTTGCGCCCGCATGCCGTCACCGCCTACCAATGGCGTCAGGATGTTTTCGATCCGTCCACGCAGATGTTCTTCTATATTTTTCTTGTATTCGAACTGCTTGCTGGACAAGGACATGTCTTCGCCGCCTTCCTTGCTGTTCAACAAGCGGCCTTTCTGATCCACGACCGTCACTTGACTGGCTTCCATCAACGGTACGCTGGAAGCGACCAAATGGATAATGGATTCAATTTGTTCTTTTTCGAGGGTGCGGCCTTGATACAGCTCCACCACCACCGAGGCACTGGGCTTTTTACGTTCGCGGACGAATACCGACTGCACCGGAATAGCCAGCAGCACTTTCGCGGATTTAACATTTTGGATGGTTTGAATGGTCAGCGCGATTTCGCCTTCCAATGCGCGTTGGAAACGCATTTGCTCGACATTCTTGCTGGCGCCGAAGCCATTGTCTTTATCCAACAACTCGTAGCCCAAACTGGCGCTACGCGGCAGTCCTTGCGCCGCCAATTGCAGTTTCAGTTCCCGGACATTATCCGCCGGCACCATAATTGCCCCGGAACCGGTTTCGACTTTGTAATCCACATTCAATTTGGTCAACGCGTCAAGAATTTCCGCAGAATCTTTTTCGGCCACACCAGAAAACAGCAAATCGTAAGACGGAGCCTGCGACCACAACACCACGGCCACGCCTATTGCGACGCTGAGTGCCAAACCCAACATCAAACCAAGCTGGCGAACCATTGGCATTTTGCTCAGGCTTTTCAGGGCGGGATGCATTTTGTCGGCGTTCGCCATACTTAATTGGCTATGGGCCTCCATCGGTAGATTTCTGTCTAGTTCACTCATGGCTTATATTCCGCTAGCCTACATTGACATGCCCATCACGTCCTTATAAGCATCCACCAGTTTATTACGCACCTGGAGCATGGCCTGAAAGGAAACGCTGGCTTTTTGCGAGGCAATCATCACTTCCGCCAAACTGACGTCACTCTGTCCCATCTCAAATGATTTAGCCATACCGCTGGCAGTTTGCTGGGTATTGTTCACGGCGTCGATGGATTGTTTCAACATGGCTGCAAAATCGCCGGACGTGTCGCTAGGCTGTGGCTTGGCGCCGGCCTCTATGGACATTGCCCGCATCTGCGCGAGCACTTGGTTAACATTCATATCTGACATGATAATGACTCTTTTAGGTTGCCTTGCTTAGCACAAGCATTTTTCAAGCCAAGATTTAACCTGGTACCATCACTCCCGCTTCCTTCATCCTCGCAATTTTGTAGCGCAGGGTGCGCGGACTGATACCCAGCTTGGCGGCTGTGGTTTTCCGGCTGCCGCTGACATCGCGTAACATTTGCAAAATAATTTTTTCCTCGGCCGAACGCACGCCATCACCCAAGCTGCCGAGCTCGAATTGGTTGCTCTCACTATAGGTTTGCCGCGATTCTACGGCAAGACTTTGCACAGCAGCGGGCAAACTCGGCAAAACCAACATATCTTCCTCAAAAATCAGGTCGTCGGGGCCGATTTGACTCCGGCTTTGCAGGATCAACGCCCGCTGCACCACGTTTTCCAATTCTCTGACATTACCCGGCCAGCTGTATGCAGATAACTTAGTGATTGCCGCCTCGTCAAAGCTGCAAACTGCTTTCCCGGCCGGGCTATGCTTGTTCAACAACTCCAGCGCCAGCGGCAAAATATCGCCAGGCCGCTCGCGGAGCGGCGGAATTCTGAGCGGAAATACGCTCAAGCGAAAATACAGATCTTCGCGAAACCGGCCATCTTGCACATAGTCTTTTAATTTACGATTGGTTGTCGCCAAAATTCTGACGTTCAACGTTATCTTGCGATGACTGCCCAAACGTTCGACTTCTTTTTCCTGTAGCACCCGCAGTAATTTGGCTTGCAGCGATATATCCATTTCGGAAATCTCGTCCAGCAATAGGGTACCGCCTTGCGCTAGTTCGAATTTACCCGGCGCCGATTGAATGGCACCCGTAAACGCGCCTTTCTCGTAACCGAATAGCATCGCTTCCAGCATGTTTTCCGGAATCGCCGCGCAATTGATGGCCTCGAACGGGCCGGCATGATAATGCGAGTTCCGATGAACATAACGGGCCAGCACTTCTTTACCGGTACCGCTTTCGCCCTCCAACAGCATGGTCACATCGGTTTTGGCTACTTTGCTGGCCAGTGCATAAAGCTTTTTCATGCTCTCGTCAGCCACTACTCGCTCGTTAACCACTGGCGCTTGCAGCGTGATCAACGACGCCACCTTATCGACCAACATCCCGGCTTCGAAGGGTTTGATCAAATAATCGGCCGCGCCGGACTGCATGGCTTCCACCGCTTTGGGGATGGTGCCGTAAGCCGTCATCAGCAACACCGGCAACTGCTCGAATTTTTGCTGGATATTCTGCAATAGCTGAAAACCGTCCATCACCGGCATTTGTACATCGCTGACCACCAGCCTGACCGGATATTTGGCTAACTGGCTCAAAGCCTCGATACCGTTTTTAGCGGAGATTACCCGATAGCCTTCAATTTCCAGCGTATCGCATAGCGCCTCGCATAAAGCCATGTCGTCTTCGACGATCAGCACATCATACTGTTTCATAATTTTGCTCCATTTTGGCAACACCTATGGACAGTCCCAGGGTGTATTGACTGATACAAGGCAGGCTCAAGCTAAAACTCGTCCCCTGCCCTAGAGTGGAACGGCACTTGACACTACCGCCATGCGCGCGCGCCACGCTGTCCACCACCGCCAAACCCAGGCCGGTACCGTTGGACTTGGTGGTGTAAAACGGTTCGAATAATTTAGCTTGCTGCGCTTGGGCGATACCGGGACCGTCATCCGTCACCGTTATGTCGATACTGCCTAAATCGCTCCGCCGGACCGTTAAAGCAATTTTGTGCGCACCAGCCTCGGCCGCATTATTGATTAAGTTTAATAGTGCCCCGCGCAGCGCATCTTCATTTCCAAGCAACTGATCGGTGCTGATTCGGTTTTCGATGCTAAATTCGCCCGCAAAACTATCAGCCGCTTCGGCTAGATGCGCCAGCAGCCTCTGCAATGAAAAACTTTGCATCGCCATGCGGCCCTGCTTGGCAAAGATCAGCATGTCGTTAACTTGGCGCTCCAGGTAGTGCAAGCGCTCTAAAATTTTCTCGGAGAACTGTTGGCGTTTTTCATCTGTTATCGAGGGTTTGCTCATTTGTGACGCATACAAAATCGCGGTCGCTAGCGGCGTGCGCACCTGATGCGCCAGACCGGCCACCATTTCCCCCATTGCGCTCAGCTGCTTTTGCTGGGCCAGCGTGTCTTGCAAAGAGCGCAATTCGCTGACATCGGACAATAGAATGATTTGTTCGGCATCGTTACCCAACGAGCTGTGGGTGATATTGACTTTACGACCATCTCTGAGTTGGCGTTCATGCGGCGATTCGAAAACCGGCTGCAAACTGCGCGCCGCCACACTTGACCACAATTGGCCCAGCAAGGGTTCGCCCAAAAAGTCCACTGAATGGGTATTGCAATCGATGATCAAACCGTGAGCATTCAGCACGACCACCGCCGCCGGCAAGGCCGCCAGAATCTGTTGCAAGCGGCTGGCGAGCTTTTCCTTCTCGATCAGCGTGTTTAGTCGCTCGCTACGCGCGGCCTGCAACTCTCGATTGAGTTTGGCCACTTGCTCTTCCAAACCCTGATAGGAATGCGCCAGGTTTTCCGAAAGTTCGTTAAATATCCGGAATGCATCGGTTAAGCGCTCGGTTTTTTGTTGTTGGTGCAGCTCTAAAGTACCCATATTTAGTCGCCTAATTGATTGTCTAGACGCTAACAGCAAAATTTAGACCATTTAAATTTACATCTAAAAACAGCTACTTAAATAAGCACAGTCAAGTTTTTGACGACAAGAAGACTGCCGCTAGTTCCAGACTGGTGACGAATTGGCTTTGCGACTATGCTATGTGCACACTTGAGCAACCCCATTTTCGTTATGCGCAAAAATCCGATGAAATCCAATTTACCTTTAAATAAGCTGTTGCTGATTCTGGCGCTTAACCCCGTGCAGATAAGCTTTGCCGATGACATCCAGGCCGGAAAGTTTTACGAGGAGGCGTTGCAGTCCTACAGAAATCAGAATAACGCCGAAGCCATCATCCAGTTGAAGAATGCGCTACAGCAAAACGAAAGATATGTTTCGGCTCACATGCTGCTTGGCGAAATTTACTTGCAACAGAAATCGTTGACGGAAGCAGAAGTCCAACTCAGCTTAGCCAAACAACTGGGCGCGGATCCGTCTTTAATAGCGGAAAACCTGGCCAAGCTTTACACCTACCAAATCCGCTATAACGACCTACTGAAGGAAATCGATCCAGCGCAGTTTAATAGTGGTTTACGCCCGGTTTTGCATGTTTACCGCGGAAATGCCTATCTGCAGCTCAATTTGATTAGCGAAGCGCTGAACGAATTCGACATTGCATTGCAAATTGCTCCCAACCAGGTTAACGCCGCAATCGGGCGCGCCAATGCGCTGTTAAAGCGCGGTGATATTAAAGGCGCCGATCAAGCCGCAGAGAAAGCCATGCAAATGCAAGCAAATGATGCCGGCGTTTGGTATGCAAAAGGTTCGATTAAGCATGCCAACATGGAGCTGGATGAAGCGCTAAAGTTTTACGATAAGGCGATTGAGCTAAACCCCGCTCATGTAGACACTCGACTTGCCAGAGCAGGCCTTTTAATGGACTTAAAGCGCGACGAGCGAGCACGGCAAGATTTGGAATATATGCGCCAGGCTTATCCATTCGAACCGAAAGCAGCCTATCTGCATGCGGTTTTACTCGAGCGCAATAATCAGAGAGAAGCGGCGACCAAGGAATTGGAAGTGGCGGCCGACATCATCACCGGTATCAAGCCGGAATATTTATCGGCACATGGCCCGACTTTAATGCTCTCCGGCTTGGTTAATTACAGCCTGCAACGATTCGACCTGGCAGCAGAGTACTTGCGACAGTATGTTAAGCAATACCCGGAACAATCAGGTCCGTATAAGTTACTGGCCACCATACTTTTACAAAAAAACGAACCCGAACAAGCCATTGATCTGCTACGCCCTATGCAAATCCGCAATCCACAGGATCAGCGTTTGGCATTTTTACTGGGAAGCGCGTTCATGCAGGCCGGTAAACACGATATGGCCAATAATCTGTTTGGAAAAGCCGCTGCGTTAGGAAATGAGAGTGGCAGCCTGCAAACCGAAATTGGCCTGAACAGATTGGCAATGGGACAGGAACAGGCGGCCGTTCAAGACCTTGAAGTGGCTTTCAAAAAGAATCCGGATGCGATTCAAGCAGGTATTCCTCTCGTGGCACTTTACATGAGCCGTGGTGAGCCTGAAAAAGCGTTAAAAACCGCACAAGCGCTACATGAGAAAGCGTCAAAAAACTTTACACTACTAAATTTACTAGGGACTGCTCAAGTCAATACCGGACAGTACAAACAGGCGCGGCAGAGTTTCGAGAAGGCTATTGAACTGAACCCCAATTTTCTCGACGCACAAATTAACCTAAGTAAACTTGACGTTGGAGAGAACAAACTTGATCAAGCCAGACAGCGCCTGCAAATCTTGCAGCAGAATTACCCGGGCGACATAGATATTCTTATTGAATTGGCCAAAGTCGAACAAAGCGCCGGACGTTATCAGGCAGCCAATGATTGGCTAGCAAAAGCGAAGATGATGGACCAAAAGTCATTACCGACACTTTTGGCTTTGGTTGAGCTAAATCTGAAGATGGGCAAAGCTGCTGAGGCTAATGCCGCCGCACAAGCTGCGGAAATGATCGACAAGAACAATCCTCAGGTTATCGACGCCCTGGCTAGAAGCTACTTAGCTAACAACAACAAGGAGAAAGCCTTAGGAGTGTTTATCCGCATGGCAGACCAAGCCCGGTTTAATGTCAAACAACTTTACAAAGCTGCTCGTTATCAAATAGATGCAGGCGATTATTTTGAAGCTATAAAGACCTTGAAGAAAGCAGTTTTGGTTGACGAAAATCATATACCTTCGCAAATTGCCTTGGTGGAAATGGAACTGAACCATGGGAAACCGGTATTTGCATTAAGCCGCGCAGAAAGCCTGCTAAAACAATATCCAAAGCGCGCTTTTCCTCACCGACTGTTGGGAAACATTGCCGATCATGACAAAAACCTTAGTTTGGCTAACAGTCATTACCAAGCGGCTTTTGAGTTGGAGCCGGACACAACGTCATTGATGCTGCTCTATGAAAACTTAAAAAAAATCGACCAGCCCGACAAAGCCTTTAATTTACTGGATCAGTGGATTAAAAAGCACCCTCAAGACCAACTGCCGATGGCCGCCTTCGCGGACGAATTACTGAAAAGCGGAAAATTTAAAGAGGCAGAAAAGCACTACGTTGAACTATTGAAACAATTTCCCAATGAACCGCAGTTCCTAAATAACCTTGCCTACGTGTATCTAAATACCGGCAACGACAAAGCCTTATCCCTTGCCGAGCAAGCCCATAAACTTGCACCCGATCAACCGTCTACTAACGACACATTGGGCTGGATACTGGTAAACACCGGACAGATTGAGCAAGGCCTTCATTATTTGCGAAACGCACATTCGTTACTTTCCCAGGATCCTGAAATTCGCTACCACATCGCTGTTGCACTAAATCATTTGCAACGCAAGGATGAGGCTAAGCAAGAATTGGAAGAAGCACTAAAGACAAATACCGGATTCAATGGTCGTGAACTAGCAAAAGCTCTACTGGAACAACTCCGCCCATAGTGCATTTTCTAAAATCTGTCGTAATTTTTTACAGTATGGACAAATTCTACTTTTGTTGAGTAACAAAAAAAACATAACAAATTGTATTTAAATGAAATTATAATTATGGCGCATTACATGCATGTTGTTGTTCAACCCGTGCTTCTTTGTTTATGGCCAATAGTACAATAGTTATTTCCAGACCGACGAAGACAATAGCGGCAAATGAAAATCGAAAAATGTGAGGACATTATGACCCGGAAATATTTGGCTATGACAGCCTTGTTGCTAGCGCCGCTTGCAGCTAACGCTACTCAGTGGAACCTCTCCAGCACAATACCAGCCGGCATCACGAGCATCAACGCTTATTCGGTCGGAACAGCTGCTACATCAACATTTGCGGCTGCAAGTTGGTCTAGTTATTCCGGTGGGCTAGGAGTAAGAACCTTGTCCCCGTCTCTTGAAAGCACCACCTCGCCAGAGCACGCAGTAGATAACGTAGGCAGTATCGAAGCCTTACTTTTTCGGTTCGACACTAGCACCATTTTGGATAAACTGAGCATAGGCTGGCCATCTCCGACTGCTTACGACTCAGATATTTCGGTCCTGAGATATACCGGTACTTTGACGAATAACGCGCTTCCCACTGATAGAAATATTACCGGAGAAAAAATTTCCGACCTGATTACAAGAGGATGGGAATTCGTCGGTAGTTATAATGCAACTCAAGGTGTTGTAGAAGACATTAATCCAAACAACTTATCTTCTAGCTTTTGGCTGATTAGTGCTTATAGCAGCAGTTGGGGTTCAGGCTTGGGTGAATCTAACGTTGATGGCGGTAACGACTACTTTAAACTATCCCAACTCGTTGGCACAGCTGGCGGTGGCGGCGGTGGCGGTGGTGTCGGTAGCGTTCCTGAGCCAACCAGCTTGTTATTATTGGCTAGCGGCATGTTGGGCTGGAGAGTGAATCGTAAAAGCCATGCTGTAGCCGCTTAAAGCGACTTAAACTCAACAATAAAAACCGCCTTCCGAATTTTACCGGAAGGCGGTTTTTTTATGTGGCAAGCTTTTTAATACAGCTCAAGGATATAAAGCAACAGCCTCTAAAGACTGATACTCGGGCAACCCAAACATCAAATTCATATTTTGCACCGCCTGCCCCGACGCTCCTTTCACCAAGTTATCAATCACCGACAAAATCACCACCGTATCGCCGCCTTGCGGTTGATGCACGGCAATCTGACAGCGATTGCTGCCGCGCACATTGCGAGTGTCGGCATGACTGCCATTAGGCAACACATCCACAAATCTTTCTTCGCGATACTTCTCCTCAAACAGACTTTGCAAATCCAGCTTCCGGTTTAAACGCGCATAAAGCGTCGCGTGAATACCGCGTATCATCGGAGTCAAATGCGGCACGAAAGTGAGACCAACCGCCTGCTTGGCGACATTTTGCAAACCCTGTCTGATTTCCGGCAAATGTCTATGCCCGCCGACCGCGTAGGCCTTAAAACTCTCGCCTGCCTCGCTCATCAACGACGATATTTCCGCTTTGCGCCCCGCACCGCTGACACCGGATTTTACATCGGCAATTAAATGATGCGTGTCTATCGCACCAGACTCCAGCAAAGGTAAAAACCCAAGCTGTACCGCAGTTGGATAACACCCCGGACAAGCGATCAAGCGCGCTTGTCTAATTTGTTCGCGATTAACCTCCGGCAAACCGTAGACAGCCTCGGCGATCAAATCCGCACTGGCATGCTGCATGCCATACCATTTTTCCCATTCTTGCCGGTCTTTAATCCGGAAATCGGCAGACAAATCGATGACTTTGATGCCAAGCGCCAGCAAGGCCTCAGCCATCAGCATGGCGGTGCCGTTTGGCGTGGCGAAAAACACCACATCGCAGTCTTTTAAATTATCCAACTCCGGCAAGGTAAAGCTCACATCACAGTAGCCTCGTAGACTCGGATACAACTGATCCACTCGCAGTCCGACATCAGCGCGAGAAGTCACTACGCTAACTTCGACCTCGGGATGCAATACCAAAATTCTTAACAATTCGACGCCGGTGTACCCGGTTCCGCCGACAATGCCTACACGTATCATGAATGCTCTCGTTGAAAATATACTGTTAGTCAAATGCGGCGCATATAATACGACACTATCCCCGCAAAGCTTAACATCATGCGCGCCATCGATATCTATCGCACCGCCGAGTTCACCGACTTAATCGAAACGGATCAGCCACTGCCCTCTCCCGGCTCGGATCAAGTCTTGATAAAAGTGCTTGCAGCCGGCGTAAACCGCCCGGACCTCATTCAGCGCAAAGGCCTGTATCCTCCACCGCCAGGCGCATCCACTGTTCTCGGCTTGGAAGTGGCCGGCACTATCGAAGCAATTGGGAGCGAAGTAACTGGATTTAAAGTTGGCGACCCGGTTTGCGCATTGTTGACGGGCGGCGGCTATGCGGAGTATTGCCTAGCAAGCGCCTGTTGCTGTCTGCCCATACCGAAAGGCTTGAGTTTTATTCAAGCCGCCGCGTTACCGGAAACTTTTTTTACAGTCTGGAGCAATATTTTCGACCGCGCGAAACTGCAAGCCGGCGAAAGCTTGTTAATACATGGAGGTACCAGCGGTATCGGCACCAGCGCCATTCAACTCGGCAAAGCCTTTGGCGCCCAAGTCATCGTCACAGCCGGCAACGACGAAAAATGCCGGCATTGTGAAAAATTAGGCGCGGATCTGGCGATTAATTACCGGCAACAAGACTTTATGGAAGCCATTTTGCAATACACCAACGGCAGAGGCGTCGATGTAGTTTTAGACATGATCGGCGGCGACTACTTCCCCCGCAACTTGAAATGTCTGGCTATCGATGGCCGACTACAGCAGATAGCCATCCAACGCGGCGGCAAGAGCGAAATCAATTTAGCATCCGTGCTGATGAAACGGCTAACCATTGCCGGCACAACCTTACGTCCCCGCAGTGACGAGTTCAAGGCTAAAATAGCTGAGCAGTTGCTTGAAAAAGCCTGGCCGCTACTGGAATCCGGCCAACTGAAACCCATCATAGATTCGGTTTTTCCGCTGGCCAAGGCTGCCCAAGCCCACGAACGTATGGAAAGCAGCCAACATATCGGTAAAATTATTTTGGAGGTATAAGCATGTCCTACACCACGCTGGTTTCCGCAGAGACTTTAGCTACTAACCTTAACAACCCGGATTGGCGAATATTCGATTGCCGATTCTCTCTGGCCGATGTGACTGCTGGGCAGAAAGCCTATCGACAGGGCCATATTCCCGGCGCTCGCTATGCCGATTTAAACCAGGATTTGTCTTCGCCAGTTCGATCCTATACCGGTCGCCATCCCTTACCGGACTTTAGGGTATTAGGCAAAAAGCTAGGCGATTGGGGCGCTAACAATCGTAGTCAAATAGTGGTGTATGACGATGCCGGCGGCGCGTTTGCCGGCCGCATGTGGTGGCTGTTGCGCACAATGGGCCATAGTTATGTGGCAGTGTTGGACGGCGGATTTGGACATTGGAAAAAACAAGGCTTGCCGGTCACAACCAAGTTACCACAGATTACCGCAAGCCAATTCCGCATCTATCTGGACAATCAACAATGGCTCAACGCCGATCAAGTTACCGACGGTCTGGCGACGCGAAAAATCGCCCTGATAGACGCCAGAACGCCTGAACGCTTCCATGGCCAACAAGAACCGATAGACCCAATAGCTGGCCACGTACCCAAAGCGCTGAACAGGCCCTTACAAACCAATCTGGATAAATCCGGATTATTTTTACCCGCCGACCAGTTACGCCAACAATTTAGCAAACTGCTTGCTCCTTACCCGGCCGAGCAAGTAGCACATATGTGCGGATCAGGCGTGACAGCCTGCCATAACCTGTTAGCGATGGAAATTGCAGGACTAAGTGGTTCGAAACTTTACGCCGGCTCCTGGAGCGAATGGATCACCAACCGGAATAGACCCGTCGCAACCGCTTGAATGGTCTCATCAAAGATAGCAAACATGTTTAGAGGATTTCTCTAAACCAGTTATTAATTGAGAGGGAAGACAAGACGCTGAACACATTCAGCGTCTTAAGCGAAGGTTTAATACTTAAGCCTGGAATGGATTTTCCAAGACTATGGTTTCGTTCCGGTCCGGGCCGGTAGACAAAATCGTTACTTTTACGCCAACCAACTGCTCAATTCGGGCGATATAGGCTTTGGCGTTTTCCGGCAATTGCGCAAAATCGGTGACGCCAGCCGTAGTGCCCGTCCAACCCGGCATTTCCTCAATCACTGCTTCACACGCTGCATACTGATCTGCGCCTAGCGGCGCTGTTTCAGTGATTTGACCGTTAATCTTGTAAGCGGTGCAGATCCCAATTTTATCCAGACCGTCCAGCACATCCAGCTTGGTCAGACAAATACCACTCAAGCTGTTTAATTGCGCTGACTTACGCATGGATACCGCATCGAACCAGCCACAACGACGTTTACGGCCAGTGGTGGCACCAAACTCGTGACCTTTCACACCCAAATGCTCGCCATAATTATCAAGCAATTCGGTCGGGAACGGGCCGTTACCCACTCGAGTGGAATAGGCTTTGGTGATACCCAACACATAATCCAGCGCCAAAGGCCCAACGCCGGTGCCGGTGGCAGCGCCACCCGCCGTAGTGTTGGACGAAGTGACATAGGGGTAAGTGCCGTGATCTATATCCAGCAGTGCACCCTGCGCGCCTTCGAACAACACGTTCTCACCTTGGTTTTGATAGCTGTAGATAGCCTCGCCGACATCGGTAAGCATCGGCTTGATGATCTCACCCAAGCGCAAGGTGTTCGCCAGCACCGCGTCATAATCCACAGGCTCGGCGTGATAATAATGGGTCAACATGAAATTGTGATATTCGACCAGCTCCTTTAAGCGGGCGGCAAATTCCTCGCTGTTGCGCAAATCACCGGCACGCAAGCCGCGTCTGGCGACCTTGTCTTCATAAGCCGGCCCAATGCCGCGACCTGTAGTACCGATAGCTTTGCTGCCACGGGCTTTTTCGCGGGCCTGATCGATAGCGACGTGTATCGGCAGAATCAACGCGCAGGCTTCGCTGATTTGCAATCTATGCCGAACCGGAACGCCGGATTTTTCCAGAATCTCGATTTCCTTCAATAGCGCTTCCGGACACAACACCACACCGTTGCCTATCATGCATTGCACGCCTTCGCGCAAAACCCCTGAAGGGATCAGATGCAACACCGTTTTTTCGCCGTTAATCACCAAGGTGTGTCCGGCATTGTGGCCGCCTTGAAAGCGCACCACCGCAGCGGCTTGTTCGGTTAAAAGATCGACCAGCTTACCTTTACCTTCATCGCCCCATTGCGTGCCGATAACAACAACATTCTTTCCCATATTATCTAACCTTAAACTAGTGGTTTAACGACAGCTTATTGATCTAACGACAGCTTATTGACTTAACAACCCAGCGTTGATTGTGTTTTTCTAAAATAGCATTGCAGCCCTGTTGTTCGGCGCCGCCCTGTTGTTCCGGCAGATGTTGAATCACCGCCACACCTTGCGCACGCAAATCTCTGACGGCTTCCCGCAAATCGGTGTCTTCCGCAAACGGTGCATACACCACCTGCGCCGCTTCGTCATCGACTTTAAACATGCCCGCCAATACTTTTAAATCCGCGCTGAAACCGGTAGCGGCTCGCGCTCGGCCAAATACTTCGCCGATGTTATCGTAACGGCCGCCGCGGGCGATTTCCTTGCCTAGAGCAGGCACGAACGCCGCGAACACCATGCCGGTGTGATAGTGATAACCCCGCAGCTCGGCTAAATCGAAACTCACCGTCAAGGCCGGGAAATCGCGGCGTAATTTAGCGGATATGCCGTGTAAATCGGCCAAAGCGCCAGCAATTTCATCGGCACCGGCAAAACCGGTTAATAATGCTTTAGCCTTGTCCAGTATATCCCTTCCGCCATTCAGCTTCGGCAAGGCATTGAATATGTCTTTGTAGCGTGCGTCAATCTCAAACTCGGCAAGCAATTCCGCCAATTCGGTTCTGGCCTTGCGTTGCAAAACGTCGAACAATTCGGCTTCCTGTTGCGGATTTAGACCGGCATGTTCGGCCAAGGCCCGATAGATAGCGACATGCCCCAAATCCAGATGCACATTTTGCAAACCGCTGATCGCCAGCATTTCCAACATCAGCTGGATCACTTCGTAGTCGCTTTCCAAGCCGGCATGACCATATAGCTCTGCGCCAATCTGCATCGGGCTGCGGCTTTTTTCCAAGGGATCGCCCAAGGTATGCAGCACCGTGCCGGCATAGCACAGCCGGGTTGGGCCGTCGTGCTGAAAGTGATGCGCATCGATTCGGGCTACTTGCGGCGTCATATCCGCCCGCACACCCAACATTTCTCCGCTCAATTGATCGGTCAGCTTAAAAGTCTGTAAATCCAGGTCATGCCCGGAGCCTATCAACAAGGAATGCAGAAAGTCTACAAAGGGTGGAATAACCAACTGGTAACCCCAGCAGGCAAAAGTATCCAGCAGCTTTCTGCGCAACTTCTCAAGATGCGCCGCCTGTTCCGGCAATACTTCAGTAATACCTTCCGGCAATAGCCAGGTGTCTTTTTTTTGCATTTTGTCTGTCTCAAACACAGCAAACGCC
>NZ_JANIBL010000022.1 GCF_024505055.1 Methylomonas rosea | reverse complement strand
AAAATGCCCCGCCGGTGTCCCGACGGGGCATTTTTCCTTTAACGGCGTTGCTTTAGCAATCGGCTTTGTTTAACACTCGCAGCGAATAGCGTATTCACCCGATCTATCAGTCGTTACCGCCGAATACACCCAACAATTGCAGCAAGCTGGTGAACAGGTTGTATATGGACACATACAATGACACGGTGGCTAGAATGTAGTTGGTTTCGCCGCCTTGGATTATTTCACTGGTTTGATACAAAATCATACCTGACATCAGCAATACGAACATAGCGGAAACCGCCAACGACAACGCAGGTACCGAGAACAAGATCGCCGCCAAACCCGCGAAGAACGCTACCAGCACCCCTACCATCAGGAAGCCGGCCATAAAACTAAAATCCTTGCGGGTGGTCAGCGCGTAGCCTGACAAGCCCAGGAAAATAACGCCGGTACCGCCCAGTGCGGTTAAAATCAGTTCATGGCCGTTGCTGAACGCGTGTATATACATGTTTAAAATCGGCCCCAGGGTCATACCCATGAAACCGGTCAACGCAAACACGAACACCAAACCCAGTGCACTATTACTGAAACGGGTGGTTAAAAACAGCAGACCGAAGTAGCCCACCATGGTAATAATCAAGCCCGGATGCGGCAAATCCAGCGTCATTGCCACCGCAGCCATAGCTGCGCTGAACAGCAGAGTCATCGATAGCAATAAATAAGTATTCTTTAAAACCTTATTGGTCGCCAGTATGCCGGCTTCCGAACGAGCAGTTGCAGTATTTAAACGCATGATCAGTTATCCTCTCAAAGTTACAAGTAATGCTGTGACCGCACAATGTCCCGGGAGTTTCAAGGCATTGTCGATACCGTCTGCTAGTATACCTAAAGAAATTGCATATACGAGGTTAAATAGGTAATGAGCCCCACCCCCTACGAGTTAATCGGCGGCGAGAATGCGTTGCGCAGCTTGGTCGATAGATTCTATTTTTATATGGATATTCTGCCGGAAGCCCAGGGCATACGCGCGATGCACGCCCCCAGCCTGACCACCGCCAAAGACAAATTATTTAAATTCTTCTCCGGCTGGCTGGGCGGCCCCAATTTGTTCATCGAAGAATTCGGCCACCCGATGCTGCGTGCCCGGCATTTTCCGTTTCCGATTGGCGCATCGGAGCGCGATCAATGGATGCTGTGCATGAATAAAGCCTTGGACGAAGTTGAGACGGATCCGCGCCTGCGCGAAAACATCCGTACCGCCCTGCAACAACTCGCGACGCATATGATTAACCAAGAAGCCACGGGAAGCTGAGCCTCATGTCATTATCCAAACAATTGTTAATCCTGATATCGGCACTGTTTTTGATGATTTTCAGCGTCAATTTCGCGTTGAGCGTCAACAACATCAAGGACTATCTGGAAGGCGAATCGAAGAATCATGCCCAGGATACCGCCACCTCGCTCGGTCTATCGCTTAGCCCTTACATGGCCGATAACCGCGATCCGGTGATTAAAACCATGATGAACGCTATTTTCGATATGGGTTATTACAAGGAAATCAGACTGGTCGATGCGGACAACAAAGAGCTGGTAGCCCTGAGCAGCGACAAACGCATAGAAGGCGTGCCGGACTGGTTTACCGAACTCCTGCCGATGACATCGGCCACCGCTGAAAGCGAAATCAGCTCGGGCTGGAACATGAGCGGAGTGATCTACGTCACCGTCAACTCCGGCTACGCCTACCTAAAACTGTATGAACAAGCCAAATCCGGATTTTACTATTCGCTGGCGGCATTTTTATTCTCCATCGCCCTGCTGGCACTGCTTTTGCGCGTCACATTGGCCTCGCTAAGAAAAATCGATCTATTGGCCCAGCAGATCAGCGACGGCCATTTCGAAAGCATAGAAGAATTGCCCTGGACCCGCGAAGTGCGCAATGTGGCGGCATCAATGAATACGATGTCGCATAAGATCAAAACCACAATAGCCGCACTACACGGCAAACTGGACCAAATGGGCGCCAGCCTGTTGCGCGACGACTTGACCGGGCTGTATAAAAAAGCCGTATTCGAAACCGACATGAAAAATTTGGCATTGGAAGACGCAGATGCCTTTGTGGTATTGATAAAAATCGACAGCTTGGTCGATCTGGTTAAAGAGCGCGACAGCGACGTGATCGATCAATTCTTACAAGCGTTTGCCGCCATACTGGAAAAAATCGCCAAATTGGCTGGGGAACAATCCGGCAAAGCGTATCGATTCTACGGCGCCGAATTCGCACTCGTGCTGGAGATTGGGAATCCGGAACAATTGGAAGGGATGGTGAAAACCCTGAGCAACGAAGTTACCGAATTGGGCGAACGCTACCAAAAAACCGATTTGGCCCACATCGGCGTGGTTGCTTTCAATCCGCTGCTGACCACCGAAAGCCTGCTGGAAGCCGCCCACGAAGCTTACGAACAAGCGCATCTGATCGGCGCCAACAGTTATTTCATCCGCACCGGCGATAATTTTGCCCGCGATATTGCCACCTGGAAGGATTTGGTCTTCGACTGCGTCGACCAAAACGGTTACTCGGTTTGGTATATCGGGCAGATCGCCGCATTCAGCAGCGGCGAACTGTTGATGGAAGAGGCTTTCATTCAGGTGCACGATAAACAGGGCGGCCTGGTGGCAATCGGTCCGTTCATCTCGATTGCCGAAAAATTCGCCAAAATCGTCGATCTGGATAAAGGCGTAATTCGCATTGCGTTAGACCATATTCGACACAATCACATCGAACACGCCATCGCCGTCAACGTATCGACCCGCACCATCAAAAACAGCGATTTCCGGCTCTGGCTGGAAAAACTGATCAAGCAAAATCCAGCGGAAGCCAAAAAGCTGGTATTCAGTTTGTCTGCTTATGCCGTCGTCAAGGATATAGACGCCTATCAGGCCTTCATCGAAACCGTGCACCAATGGGGCGCGCGGGTGATGATAAAACGCTTCGAAACCCAATCCATATCGGCGGAATTGGTCAAACGCCTGAAACCGGACTTTATCCGCCTGGCCCGCGACATCGGTAACGGCATCGACAGTTCCTCGCAAAAACACGCCTTCGTGCAAACCATGCAAGAAATTTCCACGTTGCTGGATATTTCAATTTTGGCCGAAAACGTACAATCGGATAAGGATTATCGCAGCTTAAAGGCGATAGGAATCGTCGGTGCCAGCCGTTAACAAAGGCGCACTCAACGCTGCCGGCATCGCCCTTATTGTCTTCAGCCTATGTTGCGGCATGGTGTTGGCAGCCGGCTTATTAATCGATCAGAGCCTGCTGGATAGAGTAGAAAAAAAATACGGTTCGGCCGCCAAGCAGCGTTTCGTGGACTGGCAAAGCTTAATCGAGAACGGCAAAAGCTGGCCGGAAGCCGAGAAATTGGAGCGGGTCAACGACTTTTTCAACGGTAACGTCGAGTTTGTCGACGATATTATCCTGTGGCAAAAAACCGATTACTGGGCTGCGCCAACCGAGTTTCTGGCCAAAGGCGCCGGCGATTGCGAAGATTATTCGATAGCCAAATATTTTACCTTGGTGGAAATGGGCGTCGATGAAAGCAAGCTACGGATTACCTATGTCAAGGCTTTGGAACTGAATCAGGCTCATATGGTACTGACCTATTTCGACTCGCCGCGCGCAGTGCCCCTGGTACTGGACAACCTGAAACCTGGCATCGTCGCGGCTACGCAACGCCGGGACTTGCAACCCGTCTACAGCTTTAACGGCACCGGCTTATGGCTTGCCAAAAGCAAAGGTTCCGGGCAACATGTCGGCGGCTCGGACCGCTTGAGCATGTGGACCGAGCTTAAATTGAGAATGCTGGAATCGCCTTTTTGAACAAACACACCGCCGCCTTACCTTACAACCTGCGCCGCAGCAGCCGTGCCAAAAACACCCGCATCGTGGTCACCGCCGACAAAATAGAAGTGGTGGCACCGCTGAAAGTTTCCGAACGGCACATTCAGGCTTTTGTGCATGCCCAAAAAGACTGGATAGAAGCCGCGCTTAAACGCGTCGCCGGCAGAATACAAACCGCCGCCCCACGGCTAGCGCCGAGCGAGTATCGGGATGGCGCGCATGTCCCCTACCAAGGCCGCCGCTTACCGCTAAAAATTATCGCCGGCAAAGCCAAAACCGTCCGCATCGAGTTACTGAACGACGAAATGTTTTGGGTGAAATTGCCCACTGGGATTGCCGATGAACAACACTCCGCGCTGATTCGGCAAGCTTTGACCCGCTGGATGAAAAACCAGGCCAAGCAGCATGTACAGGAATTGGTCGATCTACACGGGCCGCGCTTTGCGCTGTTTCCGCGCAGTATCCGCATCAAAACCCAAAAAAGCCGCTGGGGCAGCTGCGGACCAAAAAACGACATCAATATGAATTGGCTATTGCTGTTAGCACCGGCCGCGGTTTTGGAATACGTGGTGGTACACGAGCTTTGCCACATCAAACACAAAAATCATTCCCCGGCGTTTTGGCAACTGGTAGCCGAACATCTACCCGACTTTAAACAACACCGGCTTTGGCTTAAACAATACGGCGCCAGCGTGATGCAAGGCTTGTAATGGCGAAAAAACTGGGGTTTTATATTTTTGCGGCTTTATTTATTTTTGCCGGGCAATTTCTGGTCAATCAGGATTTAGTCAGCGGTACGCCACCGCCCATAGTCCAAACCACGCTGGCCGGCGAAAACGCGATGCAGCGCATAAGCAAAGGTCCGGCCGTGCTGTATTTCTGGGCGGAATGGTGCGGGATATGCCGAAGCATGCAAGGCAGCGTCAGCAATGTACTGCGGGATTATCCGGGATTGACGGTCGCGGTGCGTTCGGGCGACGACAGCGCATTACAGAACTATCTAAACGACAAGCAACTTAACTGGCCGGTTGTGAACGACAACAACGGCAGTCTCGGTCAACGTTACGGTATAAAAGGCGTACCGGCGATTTTCTTCATTAACGCCACCGGCGACATTGTCTTTACGACGGTAGGCTATACCTCGGAATGGGGCATGCGTTTTAGGCTTTGGCTGGCAGGATTGGACTGACGTTATCGAAGCAACTACCCGATCACTGATCGGCGTGTTCCGCCAGATCGCCCAAAGCCGCCAACTCCCGCTCCAGCAGCTCGCTATCGCCCAGGTTGAGTTCCACCAATCGACGTAAGCTGGAAATGCTGTCTATATCGATATGCACGCACTTAAAACCCACTCTGTTGGCATCGGCATGGGTTGCCGCCACTTCCATGGTAATGCTGATTTCTTCGGATAAATCGAATTTCAAGGAATATAAAGCATCGGCCTGACCTGCTAAGGGTTGCTCTAAATCCAACAGACAACCGCGCAAGGACAGGTCGATAATTTTGCAAGGATAGGTCTGTCCGGAACCGGTTAACACAGCCCCTGTATGGTAAAAAATCCTGTGAAAACGGCGTTTATCATCGCTTTTTTCAAATGTCATACGCTTAATCCAAGAAAAATTGCATTGAGGTACTGTCAACGACAATCACATCGTTGCGTTGCAACTGCACGGTGCGGTCTCCCAAGGGCTCGTCATTAATCGCCAGGCCCTCATGTCCTTGCAAGGCGGAAAGGAAATAACCGTCCTTGCGCCTGGCTATCACAATAACCCCGGCACCTTCGTGACCCAGGCGCGTCATGGCTTTCTTCAAGCGCAGGATTCTACCGATGTGCATGCCGTTCAACACTTGCAAATTGGCTTCGGGGGATTTTACGGCATCTTCCAGCTTTTCATTTAAAGCCCGCACATCCGCATCGCCGAAGTCGGCGGGTGAAGATACCAGGACTTTTTCCGAAAATTCATCGGTGGTGTTATAGACGATATAGTGCTTGCCGATGTTGATGATGTCATTGTTTTGCAGGTTCCATTCCTTGGTGCGCTGATCGTTTACCAATAACGGAAATTTTTCGTTCAATTGTTTGAGAACGCAAGTACCGTCTTTAATCACGGCAACGGCATGCGCGGGCGCGACGGCAAGACTGTCAACCACTAGGTCACTGGTTTCATCACGACCGATATGCACTACACCAGAATCAAAAACACCTGTATGGATTGCATTGTCTTTAAAATAAACGGTAAATTTCGCCATCTCTGTTGTTCAAGTAATCCCTGCGCCCGGCTAGTAGTATAGCCATTAAAGCCGAGCTTGCAGATTAATCAATAATTATTTTGATATTACATTATTTTATAAATCCAAACCTATGATAGCCAAAGACTATTTGCATGCGCCTAACACTTGCGCGGTGCCCGAATAAATAAAATATACAGTCGCCAAGCGGCGCGCCATGTGGCAACATCCTCGGTTAGACTTTCTCATTAATATATAAGTCATCGATCATGAATCCGACTCAGTCCCATCCGCAAAGCGAACCCCTTATTTCGCAAGACATCTATATTGCCGGCGTCGACGAGGGTAGCGGCAAATCTTTGATCATGCTGGCGATCATCGAAATGTTATCCGGCTACGCGGACAATATCGGTTTTTTTCGGCCGATTATTCAAGGCGATGCAGACAAAGACGATTTGATTCAATTCATTAGCCACCGCTATCAGCTCCCCACCCCATACGAAGCCATGTATGGCTGTACCAGCGCGGAAGCCAGACAACTCTTGGCCGCCGAACAATACGACGAACTGTTGAAAACCATACTGGCCAAATACCGGGCCTTGAAGGCGCGTTGCGATCATGTGCTCTGCGTCGGCAGCGACTATCGACACGGCAACGCCATTTTCGAATTCGATTTCAACGCCGATGTCGCCAACAATTTGGGCTGCCTGATGATGCCGGTTATGCAGGGCGAAAATCGTAGTGACGAACAAATATTGAATGGTTTGGCCAGCCTGAAACATTCCATGCACGAGCACGATTGCGAGTCGCTGGCCACGGTTATCATCGGTGTCGCTCAAAATCAAATTGCCAGCTTGCGTCACAGCTTAAATCATTCCAGCGAATTTCCGGTGTACGTAGTGCCCGCCGAATCATCCCTGGAAAAACCCACCATCGGTAACATCGCCAAAGTCATCGGCGCTAAAGTATTCTCCGGTGAAAACGCGACAATGAGCCGCGAGGTGTATCACTATAAAGTGGCGGCAATGTTGGTGCCGGACTTTCTGGATTATGTGGAAACCGGTGACTTGGTTATTACGCCGGGCGACCGCTCGGACATCATCATGGCCAGCCTGATGGCTTACAACTCCAGCAACTATCCGCAAATTGCCGGCTTGTTATTAACCGGACATCAACAACCGGCCCCGCAAGTGCAAAAATTGATCGACGGCCTGGGCGATACGCCATTCGCGGTACTCGGCGTCGATTCCGACACCTTCACCACAGCGTTACAAGTCAGTCAGGTCACCGCCCGCCTGCATTCTCAAGACGACCGCAAAATTGCCACCGCGCTCGGATTAATCGAAAGCAACATTAACATGGTGGAACTGCGGCTGCGGCTGTGCAGCAAGGTGTCACATAAAATAACGCCGCTGATGTTCGAGTACGATCTGTTGCAGCGCGCCAAAGCCAGAAAGCAACATATCGTGCTACCGGAGGGCAATGAAGAGCGGATTCTGCGCGCGGCGGAGATTTTGCTGCTGCGCGATGTGGTGAAAATCACCCTACTGGGTAACGAAGTCGAAATCCGCCAGAAGATTCAGGCCATGGCCTTGAAGATGGACAATATCAACATCATCGACCCGATCAAATCGGACCTGCGGCCGCTATTCGCGGAAACCTATTACCAGGCCCGCAAACACCGTTGCATCGTTTACGATACCGCCTTCGATTTAATGGCCGATCCCAGTTATTTCGGCACCTTGATGATACATCTCGATTACGCCGACGGCATGGTCTCCGGCGCGGTGCATTCTACTCAACATACCATTCGGCCGGCCTTCGAAATCATCAAAACCAAACCCGGTGCATCGATAGTGTCCAGCGTATTCTTCATGTGCCTGGAAGATCGCGTATTGGTCTACGGCGATTGCGCGGTGATTCCCAATCCCAACGCCGCGCAATTGGCCGACATTGCCATTAACGCCGCCGAAACCGCGCGCATGTTCAACATCGAGCCACGCGTGGCCATGCTGTCCTACTCCACCGGCGAATCCGGCAAAGGCGAGGCGGTGGACAAAGTCAGAGACGCGGTCAAAATCGCCCAAGCCCTGCGCCCCGACCTGCTGCTGGAAGGACCCATGCAATACGATGCCGCAGTGGACGCCAGCGTCGCTAAAACCAAATTGCCCGACAGCCAGGTCGCCGGCCGCGCCACGGTATTAATTTTTCCGGACCTGAATACCGGCAACAATACCTACAAAGCGGTGCAGCGTTCCTCCGGCGCAATCGCCGTCGGGCCCATCCTGCAAGGCCTGAACAAACCGGTCAACGATTTAAGCCGCGGTTGCACCGTGACCGACATCGTCAACACTGTAGTCATTACCGCGATTCAGGCCCAGGAGGCCGACAAAATATGACGCGAAATACTTTGTCAAGCAGTTTACTGTTTTGCATGCTGAGCTTTAGTTCACTGGCGGAGACCCGCATCGCCGTTCTGGATTTTGAATTGAAAGACCTAACACTGGCACCGGGCGTCCCCGCTGAGGTACAGAGAACCGCGTCGATAAAACCGCTGCTGGAACAGGAGTTAAAGCGCGCCGGCTATGTGGTCATAGCAATACCAAACCAAGCGCAACAAACGGCCAACAGCGGCGTAGGCTATTTGTTCGACCACGCCGATGCCGCCGCACAGCTCGGCAAGCAATTTCAAGCCGACTATATTTTGGTCGGACGGTTACATAAACCCAGCTTCTTGTTCGCCTATCTGATGGGACGTTTGGTCAAAGTGGAGGATGGCAAATTGATCGGCGACTACATTTCCGAATCCAAAGGCCCCAACGCCAGTCTGACCATCAAAGCCGTGGAAAGCCTGACCACTAAAATCGACCATGATCTGGAGCGTCGCTACAGCCCGCCGCCACCGGCGAAACTTGCGCATTAATCGCCTCAGCCTTTTGAGATATTCATGAAAATTCTGGTGCTCAACGCCGGCAGTTCATCGGTTAAATACAGCTTATTCGACATGTCTGATCGCTCGGTATTGATTGCCGGTATCATCGAACGTATCGGCGAAGATGCCGCCAGCCAGAGTTATTCGCTGGCGAATAATGATCGGACACGCGACGAAATCAGCTGCCGCAACCATCAACAAGCCTTGCAATTGTTGTTCGAAACGTTGGCTGCTTGCCGCGTGCTGAATGACCGTCGCGAACTGGCCTGCATCGGCCACCGGGTGGTACATGGCGGCGAACATTTTCGCGAGCCGGCGCTAATCGATACGCAAGTGATGCGGCACATTGCCGAGGTGATTCCGCTGGCACCGCTGCATAACCCCGCCAATCTGTTGGGAATCGAAGAAGCCATCCGCCAAATGGGCGAGACGCCGCAAGTCGCGGTATTCGATACGGCGTTTCATCAAACCCTGCCGGATTATGCCTATCGCTATGCTCTGCCCGAACGCCTTTATGAGGAACACGGCGTGAGACGTTACGGCTTTCACGGCACCTCGCACCGTTATGTTGCCGAACAGGCCGCACAATATCTCGGCAAACCCTTGCCGGAGACCAATCTAATCACGCTGCATCTCGGTAACGGCGCCAGCGTCACGGCTATCCAAAACGGCCGGAGCATCGATACATCGATGGGCATGACGCCGCTGGAAGGTTTGATGATGGGCAGCCGCTGCGGCGACATCGACCCGGCAATCCATTTTTATCTGAGCCGCACGCTGAATTTGTCCAACGAGGCCATTGAAGCCCTGCTCAACAAAGAAAGCGGCTGCAAAGGCATTTGCGGCGAAAACGATATGCGCGCCATACACCGGATGTCGGAAACCGGCGACGATCTCGCCCGGCTGGCGCTGGCGATGTACGCCTATCGCATCAAAAAATACATCGGCGCTTATTTTGCGGTGTTGGGCCGGGTGGATGCCTTGGTATTTACCGGCGGCATCGGCGAAAACGATGCCTGGCTACGCGAACAAGTCTGTCTGGATATGACCCTCTTCGGGATTGCCATAGACCAGGAAAAAAACCGAAAACCGGTGCGACCTTGCGACAACATCAGTCAACCCAACTCCGGTGTGACAGTATTGGTGATTGCCACGGACGAGGAACTGGAAATTGCGATCCAGGCCATGCAATGTCTGGAACAGCCGCACCCCTAGATCAGCAGGAAGTAGGCCTAAATTACCTAAGTCTGTCACCGCCGCCGTGAATAAGCATTTCTTCCGGGGTTCAAAGAAACATTTCTGTAACATTTTACCCATATGATTTCGAGAGAGATCCGGTTAGCTCTCCCGAATTGTTACTGTCAACATTGTTGTTTTCGCAACAAATCAAACTCAAATCACCAAAGAAGCCGTAACGGGACTATGCAATAACTAATGCGATAATATTGCATCAGCGCTTGTTATAATATAACATCTTTAAACATCATTTCTGACTGCTTCGCTTAACATGAAAAAAACCGCTGCCCTGATTTTAATGCTGCCATCTCCGGTTCTGATGGCCGAAGAACCTGCTATTCAAGCACTGGACGAAATAATCGTCACGGCACCGCTGCAAGACAGAAAATCGGACAGCCCGGTGCCTGTCACCGTATTGAGCGACGACGAATTGCGCATGAAAACCGGCCACAGCATCGGCGACACCCTGAAAAACGAGCTGGGCATCAGCAGCCAATCCTTCGGTCCCGGCGTCGGCACCCCGGTGATACGTGGTCAAGCCGGGCCCAGAGTCCGGGTATTGAGCAACGGCATCGGCAGCAACGATGTTTCCGCAATCAGCCCCGACCACGCCACCAGCGTCGAGCCTCTATTGGCTGAGCGCATCGAAGTGCTGCGCGGCCCTGCGACGCTGCTTTACGGTAGCGGCGCGATGGGCGGCGTGGTTAACGTCATCGACAACCGTATCCCCGGCCGCCAGTTCGACAAACTTTTGGGCGCCGCGCTCGAGCAACGTTTCGACTCCACCTCCGACGAAACCAGCACCACCATGAAAGTCGAGGGCGGCAAGGACAACATCGCTTATCACCTGGACGGCTTCTACCGGCATCGTAACAATCTGGACATCGGCGGCAGCGGCATAGACACTGCAAAGGTCGCGATCACCGATCCATCGTTGGCGGTTGTCGATAACCCTAAAGGGTTTCTAAACAATACTGGCGCCGAAGCAATCAGCGGCTCTGCCGGTTTATCCTGGATCGGAGCGCCAGGTTTTGCTGGCGTATCCATCAATAATCTGAATAACAACTACGCCATCGCTCCCGACGGCACCGGCGACGAAACCGTGCGCATCGCGATGCGGCAAACCAAATACGACTTTAAGAGCGAACTGAACAACCCATTCCGCTTCGCGAAAAGCCTGCGGACCCGGCTTGGATACACCGATTACCAACACACCGAAATCGCCAACGGCGAACCCGGTGCGTACTACACCAATCAGTCTTACGAAGGCCGCATGGAATTGGCTCACCAAGACCTAGGACCACTGCGCGGCGTGGTGGGCTTTCAAGCCCAGGCTAGTGACTTCAATGCGATCGAAAAACTCACCGGCGACAGCATCGTGCCTCGCTCGGACATTACCAGTTATGGCGTCTTCGCCGTGGAATCGTTTGACATTGGCGCGGTGACGTATCAACTGGGCACCCGCGTCGAACAAACCGATATTCGCCCGGACGGTTTCGCCAATCTCAGCTATACCCCAGTCAGCGCATCGGCTTCCGCCGTATGGAAACTGGATAATCGCAACAGTCTCAATCTGGCGGTGACTCGTTCATCGAGAGCCCCACAGGTCCAAGAACTACTGTCCGACGGCTACCACGACGCTACCCGCAGTTACGACCGGGGTGACCTGGGTTTAAGAGAAGAAACCTCCTACAACCTGGACTTGGGCTACCGCTTCAAAACCGATTGGTTACGCGCCGAATTAGACTTATTCCACAACTGGGCCAGCGATTATATTTTCCAGCAACGCAACGGCGAATTCGTCGATCAAGACGGTAATCCTTGCGTAGCGGATTGTGTGCCTTTGGTCACCAGCGGACAAAACGACGCCATCTTCAAAGGTTACGAAGCCAAACTGATTTTTCCGATGATGGAAAACCAAGTTGGCCTATTGGAGATGACCTTATTCAGCGACTACACCCGCGGCGAATTCGTCAACGGCAGCGACGTACCGCGCATGCCGCCGTTACGCTACGGCCTGCAACTGGATTTCAACCGGGATAAATTGTCGACCTATCTGCGCTTTGCTCGCGCCGAATCGCAGCCGCATGCCGGCGATTTCGAAACCTCTACTGCCGGCTATTTCTTGCTGAATGTGGGCGCGAACTATCAAATCAAGGCCTATAAAGACGCCAAGCTGATGGTGTTTGCCAAAGGCAACAATCTGCTGGATCAAAACATCCGCAACTCGACATCCTATTTGCGAAACTTCGCGCCGGAAGCGGGACGCGGAGCGGAAGTGGGTTTTCGAGTCAGTTATTGAGAACCGCTTAAGTAGGCGCTGTTTCCTCAGCGCCTTTTTTTGGCCACCCAAACGCTACAATATAACATCGGCATCAACATGACTCTTGAACACGCGCCGTCCAGACATCTCCCGGTCACTGTGCTATCCGGTTTTCTCGGCGCAGGTAAGACCACACTGTTGAACCATATCCTCAACAATCGGAAAAATCTCCGAGTGGCTGTGATTGTTAACGACATGAGCGAGGTCAACATCGACGCCGCGACGGTCAAAAACGAAGTACAACTGAATCGTGGCCAGGAAAAACTGGTCGAAATGAGCAACGGGTGCATTTGCTGCACTCTACGCGAGGACTTGCTGATCGAGGTCGGCAACTTGGCCAGGGAAGGCCGCTTTGATTACCTGGTGATCGAATCCACCGGCATCGCCGAGCCCTTGCCGATTGCAGAGACTTTCACGTTTAGCGACGAAAACGGTGCGAGCTTATCCGACCATGCACGTCTGGATACCCTGGTCACCGTTGTGGATGCCGTGAATTTCATGCGCAATTACATGGAAGCCCTCAGTTTAAAGGAAACCGGTGAATCCCTGGGCGACGACGATGAACGTAACGTCGCTGATTTGCTGGTCGATCAAATCGAATTTGCCAACGTGATCCTGATTTCCAAAATCGACCTGATCGCCAGCGACGAAATCCTCAATCTAAAAGCCGTGTTGCGCAGCCTTAATCCTGATGCGGAAATCGTACCTATGGTGATGGGACAAGTGGATCTGCATAAAGTCCTCGACACCGGCTTGTTCGATTTCAAAAAAGCAGAACAAGCACCGGGCTGGTTGAAAGAATTGCGTGGAGAACATACCCCGGACCAATTCGCTGGGAGCGAATTGGCACGCGATAGCGCCCGCAGGGGAAAACACAAGGAAGTGTTTTCTGAAACCGAGGAATACGGTATCGGCAGCTTCGTTTATACGGCCCGCCGCCCTTTCCATCCGCAGCGCTTCTATGATCTTCTCCACGAAGGGGAATGGGAGAACGGCACATTGCTGCGCTCTAAAGGCTTCTTTTGGCTAGCGTCGCGACCCGATCATGCCGGCAGTTGGTCGCAAGCCGGCGGAATGATGCAGCATGGCTTGGCCGGGCATTGGTGGGCTTCGGTGCCCACACAGGAATGGCCGGCAGAGTATTTACCGGACATCCAGTCCCAATGGGTGGAACCCTATGGCGACCGCCGGCAAGAACTGGTGTTTATCGGCCAAAACGTCGATGCGGATAAAGTCCGTCGAGAACTCAACGACTGCCTACTCACGGATGCCGAACTCGCTGCCGGCCCGGCCGTTTGGCATCACTATCGCGATGAATTTCCGCAATGGTTTGCCGATGGCTAGCATCGATAGTTATTTGCACCTGATTGGTATCGAGCTTTTGGTGATACTAGCTATCCTCGGATACCTCGTTGAAGCAGACTTGCCGAAACGCGTGGTCTCCAGACTATTTCTCACGGTATTGGGATTTATGCTGGCCCATCTCGCCACTCACGCATTGCCGAACCAAATCGCCGGTTTCATTTACAGCTCTCAGCACCTATACCATTCCGCCAAGTCTCCCGGACTACACCGCACATGACTATTGCCCTAAGCACCATTGCCGGCGCTATTGCTGCCTGCCTTGCCGTTAGCCTTTGCTCGCTGTCCAGCATGTTTGCCCTATGGCTGAAGCCCGCCACGTTAAATCGAGTAGTACCGTATTTGGTGGCGCTGGCGGTCGGCGTGTTGCTGGGAGACGCTTTTATTCATTTGATTCCGGATGCGGTCAATCGCCACGGTGCGGTCAGCGACGTTTGTTTAACCGTGTTGGTGGGTGTGTTCGGTTTTTTCGTGTTGGAGAAACTGGTACGTTGGCGTCACGACCACAACGTCGATATCACGCCACTGAGTGGCGAGATCCTGCCCTTGGCAAAAATGAATCTGATCGGCGATGCCATGCACAATTTCGTCGACGGCATATTGATCGCCGGAAGCTTCCTAGCCGATCCGGCACTTGGGCTAACCACTACCTTGGCCATCATCGCCCACGAAGTCCCGCAAGAACTCGGTGATGTCGGCGCACTGCTGCGCGGCGGCTACACGCCCAGACAAGCCGTGCTCTACAACTTTTATTGCTCGCTGACCGTGCTACCGGGGGCGATCTTCACCCTATTACTCAGCCAGATAGCCGAATCGTCCTTGACCCTGTTGCTGCCCATAGCTGCCGGCGGCTTCATTTATATCGCAGCCTCCGATCTGATTCCGGTGTTACACGAACGCTGCAGCTTTCCCAGCCTGAGCGGGCAAACCGCCGCTTTTGGTATGGGCATAGGTTTTATGCAATTCATTGTGTTTTTCGAACAAGTCCTGATCGCTATTTAAGGAGTTTTTGTGTTTGCTCGCATACCTTTTCGCCAATCGGCCCTCTCACCGCTAAGGGGCCTCGCCTCGTTCCAGCCGGTTTCCTACAAACCATCGACCCGAACGGTAGTCTCTAAAAACTTCGTCGATTTGACACGCATCTACGAAGATGGCGTGAACCTTTGCTCAATAGAACGACCGTTGCCTGCGGCCATTGAAAGCTTTATCAACCAAGCCTCGAAACAATTTGGCAAATTGGAACTGAGCCAGCCGGTGAATCCCGATCAGTTTGATTTTGCCAACCTCTGGCCGCAAGCCAGCCAAACCCACGGTTACCGCGCATGGCTGGAGGACGTCGAACTCTTGACCTCCGCATTCTGCGAACTCTTCGGACTGAAACAGGCCGGCTTGCGCCTGCGGACTTTACAAAATGCCATGTGTCCGCGCTTTCATGTTGATCGGGTGCCCGCTCGACTGATTTGCAGTTACGGCGGCATCGGCACCGAATGGTTACCGGAATACGCGCTGGACCGACAACAACTGGGCATGGGCGGCGGCGGTTTGCCAGACGACCAATCCGGCGTTATTACCGATCCTACGGCAATTCGGCGCATGCCCGCCTATGCCGTCGGTTTGATGAAAGGCGAAGCCTGGGAAGGTAACGAAGGCCAAGGTTTTGTGCATCGGTCGCCGACCCCCACCGCCGTGCAACCGAGGCGCTTGGTGCTGACACTGGACATGCTATGAGGGTATGGCATTGCTGATCAAGTTAGCGGGCGGACACATTTACGACCCCACACAAAACCGGCAGGGTGAACCAGGCGATCTGTTTATCCGCGATGGATTGATCACGTCGGCTCCAGGTACGGACGCCAAGTTCGATCAGGTTTACGACCTATCCGGCCATATTGTGATGGCCGGCGCGGTGGATATTCACACCCATATTGCCGGCGGCAATGTCAACACCGCACGCCTGCTGTTACCCGAACAGCACCGTAACCATGTAGCGCGGCGGTTGCGGACCGCTTTAGACCGGGCCACATTGCCAGGATCCATCGACACTGACGGCGAACCTGTCGATCATCCGTTTAGTAACGCCAAGTGGTCGACCACCGACACCGGCTACCGTTATGCGCGCATGGGTTATACCACGGTCGTCGAACCGGCGATGTTGCCGATCAATGCGCTGGATGTGCATCTGCAAATGGCCGACATTCCGATTCTGGACACTGCGGCACTGGCGATACTGGGTAATGACGATTTACTGCTGCGCTTGATGCGGGCTAAGGCCAGTCAATCGCAAATTAACGATTACGTAGCCTGGACCTTACACGCCACCCGCGCGCTGGGCTTAAAAGTCATCAATGCCGGCGGTGCGAACGCCTTTAAAAGCAACGCCCGCCATTTCGCTTTGGATGACATCGTCCCCGACTACGGCGTCAGTTCCCGGCAAATTCTGCAAACCCTGCAAACCGCCGTCTGCCAGCTCGGCGTACCACATCCGGTACACGTGCATTGCAACAACTTAGGCATTCCGGGCAATGTCGACACCATCGTCGCTACCATGGAAGCCGCGCAGGGGCTACCGATGCATTTGGCCCATGTCCAGTTTTATGCTTACGGCAATGAGGGCGCCAAGGGCTTTTCCTCGGCGGCTGCGCAACTTCTGGAAGCCTTCAACCGCCACCCGAATATCACCATGGACGTCGGCCAGGTGTTGTTTGGTCAGACCGTGACTATTTCCGGTGACGTCATCGCGCAATACAGTCGCCACGCCGATGCCAGCCCCGGCAAATGGGTGATGTGGGATGCCGAGTGCGAAGGCTCCGGTGGCGTGGTGCCTTATCGCTACCGCGAAGCCAGCTTCGTCAACACCTTGCAATGGGCCATCGGCTTGGAGCTGTTTTTACTGGCCGAAGCCCCGGAACGGCTATTCTTCACTACCGATCATCCCAACGGCGCGCCGTTTACCGCCTACCCCGAATTGATCCGGCTGTTGATGGACGCCGATTACCGGCAAGCGTATATGGCGCGCTTGAACCAAGAAGCGCTAGCGATGACCTTGCTGCCAAACCTGAAACGAGAATTTACCTTAACCGAAATAGCAACCATGACCCGGAGTGCCGCCGCGAACTTGCTGGGCTTGCACGACCGAGGCCATCTGGCACCGGGGGCTATTGCCGATATTGCGGTCTACGACCCACAGGGATGTGGGGTGTCCATTCAGATGCCGGACCCATTTGCCAACCGGGCAAAACCCGATTATCGAGCCATGTTTGCCGACGCGGCGCTGGTGTTCAAGAACGGCCGTTTGATGGTGCGTGACGGCGAGGTTATCGCCCGGCCCGCCGGCCATGCGCAAACCATTCAGCCGGCGCTCGACCAGCGCATCGAGCGCGATATTCAAAACCACTTCGACCGCTTTTACAGCCTGAAATTGAACAACTTCAAAATCGAAGATGTGGATATTAGTCGCGACGACCACCAACGCTTTCAGCGCGTCGGCCTGCTTTGACCCGCCATTTTGTTATGAATGCCATAAGCCCAAAAACCGAAGATTTTCTAAACACCTTGCGACACGACGCGGCGCACTTGCTGGCCGAAGCCGTGACCGAGCTGTATCCCGAGGTGCTGGTCGCCATCGGCCCCGCCATCGAAAACGGCTTTTACTACGACTTTGCCTTTGCCGAAGCCTTGACCGCCGAGGCATTGCCGGTCATCGAACAACGCATGCGGGACATCGTGGCTCGCGCCGAAGTCATTCGCCGGGAAGAATGGAGCCGCGAACAAGCCATCGATTTTTTTACCCGCAGCCAGCAGCGATTCAAGCTCGAACTCATTGCCCGGATTCCTGAGCATGAAGCGATAAGCGTCTATCGCCAGGGACAATTTACCGACCTGTGCCGTGGCCCGCATCTGGAAAGCACCGCCGAAATCGGCACGGCCTTCAAATTGCTGAAACTGGCCGGCGCCTACTGGCAAGGCGATCATCGCCAGACTATGCTGCAACGGATTTACGGCACGGTTTGGCCGACCCAGGCCGAACTGGATGAGTATCTGCGCCGACTGGAAGAAGCGGAATTGCGCGACCACCGCCGCTTGGGCCGCGACATGGATTTGTTCCATTTTCAGGAGCAGGCGCCCGGTTCGGTATTTTGGCATCCCAAAGGCTGGCGACTGTTTCAAGGCTTGATCGGTTATCTACGCCAGCGCCAGACCGACGCGGGCTACGCGGAAATCAACACCCCGGACGTGATGGATATTGGGCTGTGGCAAGCGTCCGGCCATTGGGAAAAATTCGCCGAGCACATGTTCACCACCCAAACCCCGGATGAGCGGGTGTTCGCGCTCAAACCGATGAACTGCCCCGGTGGGGTGCAGGTCTTCAACCAAGGCCTGCGCAGTTATCGGCAACTGCCGTTGCGACTGGCGGAATTCGGCAAAGTACACCGCTACGAGCCGTCCGGCGCCTTGCACGGTCTGATGCGGGTGCGTTCGTTTACCCAGGACGACGCTCACGTCTTTTGCACCGAACAGCAGATTACCGAAGAAAGCCTAGCCATCTGCCGTTTGATTTTAAGTATCTATCGCGATTTCGGTTTTCACGACATTCGCATCAAATTTTCCGACCGTCCACCACAACGAGTCGGCAGCGACGCGGTCTGGGATCAATCGGAACAAGCCTTGCGTGAGGCCATGCAAGCCAGCGGTCTGCCGTATAGCCATAACCCCGGCGAAGGCGCTTTTTACGGGCCGAAACTGGAATTCGTATTGCGCGATGCGATGGGCCGCCACTGGCAATGCGGTACCTTGCAAGTCGATTTGAATCTGCCCGCCCGCCTGGGCGCGCATTACATCGATGCCGACGGCCACAAACAAACGCCGGTGATGCTGCATCGGGCCTTGTTCGGCTCGCTGGAACGCTTTACCGGCATCCTGCTGGAACACTACGCCGGCTGGCTGCCGTTCTGGTTGGCCCCGCTGCAAGTCATCGTCGCACCGATCAGCGAGCAGGCCGATGCGTATGCGCTGGAGATTGCCAGGCAGCTGCATGCTGAAGGCTTGGCGGTGGAAACCGATCTGCGCAACGAGAAAATCGGTTACAAGATACGCGAACACACTCAGGCTAAGATTCCGCTGCTGATCGTCGTCGGGCAGCGCGAAATGCAGGATCGCACGGTCACGCTACGCTGGCTCAACGGCGGACGGCAAGAGCCGTTGCCTCTGGATGCCGCCATCGAGCAGTTGATCGATCAGGCCGCCCGTCCAAAATCCCTGAATTCATCCATGCTTTATTCCGAGACTGCTTCATGACAGCAACCGCCGAGCTTGTACCCAACCCGTCGCCCACCCGTCTTTACACCTTGAAAGTCCATGCCCAGTTCTGTTCGGCGCATGCCTTGCGGGATTATCCCGGCGATTGCCGCCGGTTGCACGGCCATAACTGGAAGGTCGAAACCGAAGTCGAGGCCAGCGTGCTGAATGACATCGGCATTGCCATTGACTTTAAAACCGTGAAAGCGGCTACCCGGCAATTGGCCGACAGCCTGGACCACCGTTTCCTGAATGACATTGAGCCTTTCGACCAAATCAATCCGACTGCGGAAAATCTGGCAGGCTGGTTTTACCGTCAACTTGGCATCGCGCTGAACAGGGACCACGTTAAAGTCAGTGCCGTCACGCTCTGGGAAACCGATAGCGCCTGTGTGCGTTATACGGAGGTAACCGCATGAATACCTGCGCCATCGAAGACATTCAGGGCCGCGCCGACAGCCGCCGCATCGCCATCGACAAAGTCGGCATCAAGGACATTCTGCATCCGGTGCGGGTCAAGGACCTAAGCTGCGGCGAGCAACACACCATTGCCCGCTTCGATATGTACGTCAATTTGCCGCACGACTTCAAAGGCACGCATATGTCGCGCTTCGTGGAAATCCTCAACAGCCACGACCGCGAAATCAGCATCGCTTCGTTTCCGGCCATGCTGCGGGAAATGCTAACCAAGCTGGAAGCCGAATCCGGCTATATCGACATGCGTTTTCCCTACTTTGTCGACAAGGCCGCGCCGGTCAGCGGCGTCAGCAGCTTGATGGATTATCAGGTCAGCTTCATCGGTGAAATCGATGGCACGGGCTGCCGAACGAAAGTCAAAGTCATGGTGCCGGTAACCAGCTTGTGCCCGTGTTCCAAGGAGATTTCCGAACGCGGCGCGCATAACCAGCGTTCGCATGTCACGGTGACGGTGTTAGCGACGGAATTTATCTGGATCGAGGAATTGATCGCACTGGTGGAAGCCGAAGCCTCGTCGCCGATCTACGGCTTGTTGAAACGCCCGGACGAAAAATACGTCACCGAATACGCCTACGATCATCCCAAATTTGTTGAAGACATGGTGCGCGACGTCGCCGCCCGGCTGGATGCCGAACCGCGTATCAGCGCCTATACGGTGGAATCGGAAAATTTCGAGTCCATCCACAACCATTCGGCTTACGCCTTGATCGAACGGGTGAAATGACTGTTTTCAAAGGTGCGGAAACCTTGGCCGTTGGCGACAGCCTGTCCTGGGATGACGTGTTGGCCGAGTTACCCTTCAACGCCGACGGTCTGTTGCCGGCCATCGCCCAGCAGCACGACAGCGGCGAAGTATTAATGCTGGCCTGGATGAATCGGACCGCATTGTTGGAAACCTTAGCGACGGGCAGGGTTTGCTATTGGTCGCGATCCCGCAAGGGTTTGTGGCGCAAAGGGGAAAGCTCGGGCCATCTGCAATTTCTAAAGGAACTGCGCCTCGATTGCGACGGCGACACCTTGTTGCTGCTGGTCGATCAGCAAGGGCCTGCCTGCCATACCTTTCGCCGAAGCTGTTTTTACCTCGCGCTACGTGGCGAGAATGTCGTGATGCTTAGCGCACCGCAATCGCCGGACTGATGTCCGGATTCTTATTTCTTGGAGACTTGCTGTATGAATCCCACTCAAAAACTCAACTACCCGGTGCCGGTCACCATCCTGACCGGCTTTCTCGGCGCCGGTAAAACCACGCTGCTGAATCGCATTCTGACCGAACACCACGGCCGCCGTATCGCGGTAATCGAAAACGAGTTCGGCGAGGCCGGCATCGACAATGAGCTGCTGGTACAAGCAGACGAGCAAATCGTCACCATGAACAACGGTTGTATCTGCTGCACGGTGCGCGGCGATCTGGTGCGCATCCTCGGCGAATTGTCCGCGCAGCGGGAAAGCGGCGACCTCCATTTCGAACGGGTCATCATCGAAACCACCGGCCTGGCCGATCCGGCGCCGGTGGCACAGACCTTCTACGTCGAACCTGACATCGCCGAGAACTACAAACTCGACGCCATTGTCACCGTGGTCGATGCGGTGCATGCCCATCAGCAATTGCAGGAACACCACGAAGCACAAGAACAGGTTGGCTTTGCCGACCGCATCCTGTTGTCGAAAACCGATTTGCAGGACGCCGAAGTGGTGGCCGATCTGGAAACCCGCTTACGGGCAATGAACCCCAGGGCGCCGATCAAACACGTCCATTTCGGTCACACGGAATTGCATGACATTCTGGACATCGACGGCTTCAACCTGGACGATATCCTGAAAATCGAGCCGGACTTTTTAGAAGATGTCAGTCACGAACACGAAGACGACATCGGCTCGTTTGTGTTTCGTACCGACCGGGAACTGGACGCCGCGCGGATTCTGGCCTTTTTGGACATCATGGTGCGCGATTACGGCAACGATCTGCTGCGCTATAAAGGTATTTTGAATATCGCCGGTTGCGACAAGAAAGTGATTTATCAAGGGGTACACATGTTGATGACCGAAACCTTTGGCAGCCCCTGGCAAGCGGGCGAGGCCAAACAATCCAGCCTGGTTTTTATCGGTCGTAACCTACCGAAACAGGATATGCTGGACGCATTGGCATCCTGCCAGACAAGCGCCTGACGCCTCGCCATAAACCCATAATGCGCCGATGTGGGGTTTTGTTGCCGAAAGCCGCTGCACCATCTAACCGGAGCCCAACCTATCAACATGAGCACAGCCAAAATCCCCGTCATCGTCCTGACCGGCTTTCTGGGTAGCGGCAAAACCACGCTGCTGAACCGACTGTTGAGCGATGGCGTTAAAACCGCCGTCGTCATTAACGAGTTCGGCAATACACCGGTCGATCAGGATTTGCTGTCCGACCAAAACATCCCGATGACGGTGCTGTCCGGCGGTTGTTTGTGCTGTCAGATCAAAGGCGCGCTGGCACCCACGTTAAAAAACCTTTGGATGGCTTGGGATCAAGCTGAAGATAAACCTTTCGAGCGGATAATTATCGAAACCAGCGGCGTGGCCAGTCCGGAACCGATTTTGGACACGCTGCTACGCGAACGCTGGCTGGCCAGCCGCTATCACTTGGACACTGTCATCACCACCTTGGCGATTCCATCGGCTTTGAAGCAATTGGTTGATTTCGCCGAAGCGCGCGCCCAGGTAGCGTGGGCCGATACTTTGTTACTCACTCATGCCGATCTCGCCGATGCCGATCAACACGCCGCACTGAACCAGCGTCTACAAACCCTGGCGCCGTCCACATCCCGGCATATGATGACAGTTGGCGAATGCCAAGCCGATACTCGAATAACAAACATAGGCCCGGCGTTGCGCCGTTTGCCAACCGGCAATCCGCTACCCGCACATAGGTTTGCCAGCATCTCGCTGCATTTGGATCAGGCTTTGCCCTGGCCGCAGTTAGAAGCAATCCTGCAAGCATTATTGGCTCGCCATCCGCTTGATTTATTGCGCATAAAAGGCGTGATTTATCAGCCTGAACAAGCAGAAGCGCTGGCGATCCAGGCCGCCGCCAATCGGCTTTATCCACCCACTCCACTGGCGATAAGAAGCAGCGACGATAGGCGCGGCCGGCTGGTATTCATCACCAACGGCTACAGTAAAACACTTGCAAAGGAATTGACGCGGGTATTTGATGGCTTTATTCCGCCAAACGCTATCCGACAGCATTAATTTTGCTAGGTTTTTGGCATCATGCCTCCCTGCTTTTCAACCTATATAAACCCAAATAAGACTGACTAATGAGCCACCATTATCTATTCTCAGTAGTTAGCAGAACCGTTTAATTGCAGACAAGTAACCCGCGCAAACCAAGAACCCGGCGGCTTTTTGTATTACCATAGCCATGGGCGTTATCAAATTTATCCGGGAGGCGGCATATGCAAGGCGACAAACAAGTCATAACGTATTTAAACGAATTACTGGCGGGCGAACTAACGGCTATTGACCAGTACTTTATCCATTCCCGAATGTATGAAAACTGGGGATTCGGCAAATTATACGAACGCATCAATCACGAAGTTCAGGACGAAACCAACCACGCCGATGCCTTGATCAAACGGATTTTGTTTCTGGAAGGCACGCCGGATTTATCCAAGCGCGAACCGCTGGCAGTCGGTACTAACGTGCCGGAAATGCTGAAAAACGATTTGGCGGTGGAATATAAAGTGGTGGCTGATTTGCGCAAAGTGATCGCTTATTGCGAAAGCGTGCGCGATTATCAAACCCGGGAAATTCTGGAAGTGATGCTGGACGACACCGAAGAAGATCACGCCCACTGGCTGGAACAACAATTGGGCTTGATCGACATCATCGGTTTGCCAAATTATCTACAATCGCAAATGTCCTGACTCGGCAATTTGCTTAGCAATAGCCGCCGTTTCTTTTAGTTACGGCGGCTTTTTTGTCCGCCGCTACCGGCAAAAACCTCACCAATCCTTCAGCGTTTCCCAAAGGCATTGGTTGCTAATCCACGGTCTGTAAAGTTAGTAAAGCCGCTTGATAGTCGAAGGCTTCTATTTGCCGGGCAAACTCGGAATACGAAGCACCCAATTTCGCCCGTAACAATACCGCATATTCGCGAGCCAGACGGCTGGCTTGCGCATCGCCAATTGCCAGCAGGCTCGCCAGCGCGGCAACGACTTGACGCGTATTTTCCGCATCGATAATCGCCTCGCCCACTTCACTCGTCGCCGATTGCGCAGGTAAAGCCAGGATAGCACTGACCAGATGCGTCAATTCGCTATCGCACAAACCCGCCAATTCCATACACACCGGCAAACTGCTGTTCTCGGCTATCGCCCGGTCCAACTTAGCCGCCAAATCGGCAACCTGTTTGGCGCCCAGCGTGCCGGCAACGCCTTTTAAACAGTGACTGATGCGTTTTGCTTCGTCGGGTTTGCCATCGACCAAGTAGGCCTGGACTTGTTTCAAGTCTTCGTTATGGGTATTGGCGAACATGCTCAACAAACGTTGATACTTATCCACGTCGCCCTTCACCACGGCAAGTCCTTGCCTGGTGTCCAGGCCACCGATGCTAAGTAAGGCCGACGGCACCGTATCGCCAGTTACCACAGATTTTGGCGAAATGAGCGCGGTTTCAGCTTTATCGGAACTGACGGGACGCGCACCGGAACGCGGCGACAACCAGCGCAACAAGGCCGCATAAAGGTCTTCCGGAATCACCGGTTTCGCAACAAAATCGTTCATACCGGCGGCGAGCGAAACATGCCGGTCTTCCTCAAACGCGGCGGCAGTCATCGCCAAAATTGGTAACCGGGTAAAACTCGGCTGCGCGCGTATCGCCCGCGTAGCTTCCAGACCATCCATTTCCGGCATCTGTACATCCATCAGCACCAGATCGTAGGTGTTCTTGCCGATTTTTTCGAGGGCGATTCGCCCGTTCTCGGCGGTGTCGACCGCCAAACCGACACCATGTAACAACTCCAGCGCCACTTCCCGATTAATCGGATTGTCTTCCACTAAAAGCAGACGCGCGCCGGCATAATCCCGGCGCAGGGTCATTTCCGCGTCGGCGGGTTTTTCAATGGTTTGTAAAGGCATGATGCCGTGCCCGCGCTGCACCAGAGCGGTAAACCAAAAGCGACTACCTTGGCCCAGTACGCTATCGACGCCCGCATCACCGCCCATCATATTCGCCAGCCGACGGGTAATTGCCAAGCCTAAGCCGGTCCCGCCATATTTGCGGGTGGTAGACACATCGGCCTGGGTGAAAGCCTGAAATAAGCTGGCTTGTTGGTCAGCTTCAATCCCGATTCCGGAATCGCTCACCTCGAAGCACAGCAGCAAACCCGCCGCAGTTTCCTCCTGCACCATCGCCCGCAACCGAATCGAACCGCGTTCGGTAAACTTGACCGCATTGGTGGCGTAGTTGAGCATGGCCTGCCGCAGACGCATCGGGTCCCCGCGCAGCCATGGCGGGACGCCCTCCCCATCCACCTCTATGCTCAACGCCTTGGCCCGCGCTTGCTCGGCAATAATGGAACGAATGTGGTCCAGCACCGTTGCCAGGGAAAAATCGGTTTGCTCCAGTTCCAGCCGCCCGGCTTCGATCTTCGATAAATCCAGTACGTCGTTAATGATGGACAGCAGATGCTGGGCGGCGCCGTCGATTTTGTCCAGACGCTCGCTTTGTTCCGGGTTGGGACTGCTTTGCCGCAGCAAATACGTCAAGCCGATGATGGCATTCATTGGCGTACGAATCTCGTGGCTCATATTGGCCAAAAAGGCGCTCTTGGCTTGATTGGCGGAATCCGCCAACACTTTGGCCGCTTCCAGTTCCGCCGTGCGGCTGGCAACCAAATCTTCGAGGTGATGCCGATACTGGTCCAATTCCAGCGCGACGCGCTTTTTTTCGGTGATGTCTTCCTGTACCGCCACAAAATGGGTAACGTTGCCATCGGCTTGGCGGATTGGCACGATTATGGCGAATTCCACATACTCGCTACCATCCTTGCGTTTATTGATAAATTCGCCTTTCCAGGTCTGTCCACGGCCGAGTGCGGTCCACAACGCCCGATAATTTTCCGGCGGGGTTTTTTTCGATTGCAACATGCGCGGATTGCGGCCGATGACCTCGTCGCGCTGGTAGCCGCTGACGTGCAAAAACGCCTCGTTAACGTATTCGATTTCGCCATTCAGATTGGTGATGATAATACTGGCCGGACTCTGTTCCACCGCCTGAGCCAACTTGCGCAATTGTTGTTCGGTTTGTTTGCGCTCGCTAATATCCAGATTAATGCCAAACAGCCTTACCGGTTTGCCGTCGGCGTCGTATTGCGCGCGGCCTTTGCTGCTGAGCCAGCGGATGGCGCCTGATTGCAGGATAAAGCGAAACTCGACCTCGAACGGTTCGCCGCGCAAAATGCGGCTTTCCCACTGGTCGTCTATCAAATGCACATCGTCCGGATGCACACCTGCTCGCCAATCGGCATTAGAACGCAAACCGCCGGGCTCTACATCATATAAACGCTCGCATTCCGGCGACCAGTAACAGTGATCGTTAACAATATCCCAATCCCAAATCCCGACATGCGCGCCTTCCTGCGCCAGCATTAAACGCCGTTCGCTTTCGCGCAAGGCTTCCGCGGCCGCTTCCGCGCGTTGACGGGCCGCGATGGCATCTTCCATCAGATTCAAGGCCGCCAGCTGTGCCTGGTGTTGTTCTAACAGCGACTGCTCCTGACTTTGCCGCAACGCTTCTTCCGCCACCCGCCTTATCCGGCGTTGATCGCGCTCCTCGACAGCCCGGCGTATACACGGCAACAAGCGGACCGGGTTGTCCTTGAACACGAAATCGACCATACCCAGCCGCAACAACTCCATCGCGACTTCTTCTCCCACGCTGCCGGATACCAGGATAACCGGCAAATCCTTACTGTGAGCTTGAATGAATTGCAAGGTGCCGCGAATATCCATTCCCGGTACCTCGTAATCCGACAGCACCAAATCCCAGTCGTCTTGCAAAGCAAGCACCAACGCCGAATTGCTATCTATCCGCCGGCATTCCACGGCCATGCCGTTTTGCTGCAAGCGGTGCACCAGCGCCAGATAATCAGCCTGTACATCTTCGATAATCAGTAGTTTCAATACTGGATTCATAGGCCTATCACGATCAGCATGGGGGATAAATAATACGCTCCCCCGGCGCGGCAAGGCCAAAAGACCCGGCGTTTTACTGAATTTACTCGTAACCCGGCCCTTAAATTCCCTATAGCCGTCATGACAGCGAAAGCGGGAGCCGTTAGACCCCGGCGCGAACCCAGGAATATTACTGAGCTCGTGCCTGCGCGGGAGCGACTGTCATTAAGGGACGGGTTAATAATCAGCCGGACGCAACTCATCACCGGGCATCCAGGGTCGGGGTTGGCCCGGTCCGCTCCATAAACGCCAGAGGATAGGGCTGTTCCCGCCCCAGTTGCCGGGACAGCTCGTTGATGGTTTGTTTTAGCGCAATCATGTCCACTTCCCGGCCGACCATGGCCCGATTGAAGCGCTGCAGCGCATCCGTTTGCTCCCGCAAAGCTAGCTCGGAGGCCTTGCGCTCGCTAATGTCCAAGGCGTAAGCCACTCGCCTCACCGGTTTACCGTCGCCGGACTTAATGACGGTTACATCTATCATTACCGGAAAACGACTGCCGTCCTTACGCTGATGTTCGGCCTCAAACACGCCATGACAGGAGGTATCGAGGTTCTCGATCCTGTCTTTAATCTGATCGATTAAATCAGGCGGATAAACCATTAGTACCGGTTTACCGATCAATTCTTCAGTGTTGTAGCCACGCTCCGCAGCAAATACCGGATTCACCGCCAAAAACAAATTGGTCTGGGCATCGGCAATCGCCAAACCGAATTCGGCGTTTTCGAATGCTTGCGCCCAGAGTTTAAGTTCGCTTTCGGTATTTTTACGCTCGGTAATATCGATGCAAATACCGAACACGCGCTTAGGTTTTCCCATTTCATCATAATGGGCGCCACCTTTGGAGTTTAGCCATCTGACGCATCCAGATTGGAGTTGAACCCGAAAATCAAAATCAAAGGACTGGTGTGCCGCGACCGCCGCATCTCGCCGGTGCTCCAATTCGGGTAGGTCCCCCGGATACACAACTTGACTGAAAGCCTGATAATTACCCGGAAAAGTCCCTGGTGCATAACCAAACATGGCCTCAAGTTCGGCAGTCCATTGCACTTTGCCGCTAGCAATATGCCAATCCCAGATCCCAATGTTGGCACTACTTTGCGCCAAGCGTAAACGTTCCTCGCTCTCGACCAGGGCAATCTCCGCCAATTTACGCTCGGTAATATTGGTTTGAGAAACCACCGCGCCGCCTTCCGCAGTTTCCAAAGGCGTGACGACCATGGCAAACCAGCGCTGTGTCTGCGCGGAATGGCAAGCATATTCATACCTAAAACGGGGAAGCCGGCCTTCCAAAACAGCCGACAATCCGGTGAATACCGCCAGCGATGCCTGCCTATACGGACCCAATGCTTGCCGGCAAACCTGCAAATAATTAGTGCCTATGCCGCAAACATCAACGAATTTCCCGCATGCCAGGGCATTATCCTCGGCAAACTGCTGCCAGGGTCTATTGACGGAGACAATGACGCCATCGCGGTCCAACACCGCGATGTTGGCACTCACCGAATCCAAAATAGCCCGCTTGAATTCTTCACTTTCGCGCAGCGAGGCATTAGCCACCTCGACCGCTTCACGAGCGGCAAGCGCATCCTCCATCAAATTAAGCGCGGCTAGCCTGGCCTCGCCTTGCTTTTCCAGGGCCGCCCACTGCGCATCTTGCAGAGCAAGTTCGGCCTGTTTACGCGGGCTTATATCCTGCAAGGTGCCATGCAAAGCCACTATATTAGCCTGCTCACTGCGGACGGGTTCGCCTCGGGCTACTACCCAGCGACGCTGACCATCATGGTCCATCAATTCCGCTTCGCATTCGTAAGCCACGCCATCGCTACAGGCCTTAGCTACGGCAGCCTGCAAGCGCTGCCAGCTCTCGGGCTTAAAATACCGGGCAACCTCGTCATAGTCGGCGGGCGGTAAATGGGGATCGCGGCCGAACAGACTGTAAACCTGTTCCGACCATTTCAGTTCGCCAGTCCGCAAGTCCCATGCCCAGCTACCTAAAGCAGCTAAACGCTGGGCAATTTTCAAGGCCGTTTCGCTGTTATGTAGCGCCAGCACCGCTTGCTCGCGCTGCTCAATATCTTCCATGATCAAAATAAAACACTCGGGACTACCATCCGGTTTGCGCGCAACGGAAGCACTTAATTTAACCCAGACGATACTGCCGTTCTTGCGGATAAAGCGCTGGTCTCCGGAAAAACCATCCGCTTCGTCCGTCGGCACTTGCAACAGACCTCCACAATCCTCCCGATGGGCAATGTCCGAAAAATTGCTGCTTAGCAATTCGTCCCGGCTATAACCGACTATCTCGCAAAACGTGCGGTTAGCCTTCAGCCAACGCCCGTCCGGAGCCAATAGACAAATCCCTACCGCCGCGTGTTCGAACGTGGTCTGGAATAGGGTTTGGCTATATCGCAGCTTGTCCCGCGTTTCCAGCAATTGACGCCAGTGCGCATTTTCGCGTTGCCGGGTGCGTAGCAAGAATTCGCTAAACAGGCTTATCAGAACTCCGTTGGCAATAAACAGCATCCATTGCGCAACATCGTAAATACCGGCAATCGCCAAGCTGCGAAAGGGTGGCAGCAACTGGAAATTAGTCACAACGGCCGCCATCAAGGTCGCCAATAGCCCTGGCCCCAAGCCGCCGAGCAAGGCACTCACAATCACCGGAAACAAAAACAGCAGCAACATGGGGCGTTCGCCGAAGGACGCCGGTAGACTCAGACGAATTGCCAGCGCAACCGCAACCAGCAGCACCGCCAATACATAGGCGACTCTATGCCTAAGCAGGTAACGAGAACTCACCAGCTTGGAAAATTCGCCAAATGGCAGCTCAGCGATACTCATAAACTGTCTTCTTCCGCCGCCGACGTATCGCCGCTTATCAACCCAATCCCATTTATTACCGGTACTTGGTTCGAGCTGAGTTGCTCCAAGCCAGACCCGGCAAGCCCTTCGTCAGGCTCATGGCTCGCGGCATTGATAGGCTGAGTTGATAAAAACGTCAATGCATACGGCGGTTGCCGACCCAGCTCGGCAGACAGATCATTGATCTGCTGCTTTAACTTAACCATATCCAGCTCGCGGCCTACCATGGCCCGGTTAAAACGTTCTAATTCATCGTTACGCGCCTTTAGTTCCGCGGCCTGGAGATTGAGTTGGTCTCCGGCGGCTTTGCGGGCACTGATATCCAGAATGAAACCAATCACCGCCGGCCGGTTTTGATATGTAAAACCTCGCCCATGCACTTCGACGTCAATGCCATTGCCGTCGCGACGGATGCCTTCAAAGCAGTAATTAATGTCCTCAATTTCGCCATCGATACGTCGACGCAAATTTTCCAACACCATCTGCCGGTCCCGTGGACAGACCAGATCCGCTACCAGCTTGCCGTCGATAATGTCCTCAGCCCGCTGATAGCCGAAGATCGCCGCAAAGCCCGGATTGACGTAAATAAAGCGCCCGTCTTGAATAATATAAATCCCCGCCAACGACTGTTCCACCAAACCGCGAAAGCGTGCCTCGCTCTCGCGTAATTCAAGCTCAGCCTGTTTGCGTTCGGTAATATCGCGCGAGATTCCAAACAGCCCTATCACTTTCCCGTTCGCATCGCATAATGGTCCCTTGGTCGCCAGGAAAACCCTGGGCCCGAATTGCGTATCCAGGGTTTCTTCAGCCGTCAGCGTTATGTTTTCGGCCATGACCCGGCGGCCAAACTCCCGCAAATATTCGGCTTGTTGGGGGGGGAAGATGGCCGCATCGTCATGACCCAAAACCTCATCAACAGGCTTGCCGACAAAATTACTCGCGGCGACATTGAACAATATGTAACGGCCCTCAAGATCCTTGGCATATATCGCGTCCACGGACAAATCGGATATGGCGGCTAATAAATCGAGGGCACGCAGACGCTCCGCTTGTACCTTCTGCACTGCCGTAGCCAAGGCCAGACTCTGACTCTGCCGCACCAGATAAAAACCGGCGCAGACTATAAAAATGGTCAAACTGCCGACGCAGACGATCCAGACGACTTCGCTCCTGGCCTTGTGATAGATTTCGGCCTTATCCAGCTTGGTCAATAACAACCAGTCCGTGCCGCTTATGGCCTGCACCAGGCCAATGACGGAAACATCGCGGTAGTCCTTGGCTTCCAGGACGTTATCGAGGCTGGCTTTACTTTGCAGCGCCTTGCCGGCCAATAAATTTGCAGTGTTGAGCGGCAGACGAAACGATGCCGCCGCGTCCGGGCGAAAGCGCAGCGGATTCAGATAGAGAATTTCATCGCCCTCACGCCGAAACAACAAGGTTTCGCCGCTGCCGCTAGCTACCGGCCAACTCTCCAGAACCGGAAACAGCCACTCGCTAAGATCAAGATGCAAAACAATCAGCGGCGCGGCGATCTGATGATGGGCTGTCAGCGGCACAACCAAATCCAGCAGGACGCGTCCGCCGTCATCTTTGTAAGGATCAACCAATTGGACTTGCCGGATTTTTGTCGACAACTCCACAACCTCCAGCAGCCCGGGCAAGAGCGTGTCGGGTGCATTCGCGGAACGCCATAAACGCTCGCCTTCAGGTGTAAGCAGACTGATAGCGGAGATTCCCCAGCTTTTGCGAAATTGTTCCAAACGGCTTTGCAGGCGTTCGGCGCTTTGCATATCGCCATCAATCTGCCAGCGTTGATACAGGTCGATGAAAAATTCGCTGGTTTGGATAAAATCCGCATCGCCGCGCCGTTCATTCAGCCAGTCGCTGATTTGCCTGGACTTGAGGCCGGCGACCGCCTGAAGCCGACCGAACTCTTCTTGGGTGTGTTGCTCGATGGTCAGAGTCACGCTCGCCGCCATCAAAGCCAAGATGACCGCTATCAACAAACCAAGCGAAAACAACTGGCTTCGCGGCGCGGGGGGAACGGTTTGGGGTTCGGCCTTCCGGCCAAACCAGCGCCGCATCAAGCCGTAGAGCAGTAAAGATGTCACCAGCACATAAATCCAGCCTTTCAGCATACTGGCTAGCGTCAGCTGGTCGGGGTCTTTGAAAAAGTGGTGAAGCAACTGATCCGACGCCAAAATCCAGCTGGCGGCGAAGATGGCATATATCAGCACCACGGCTAATACGCTTTTGCGGCTGACCTGCGCTGAGTTTGATTGATCGTTATGCCACAGCATGGGCTTAAGTCGATTAATTGTCGAAGCCGTACAAAGAAGACATGCCGTTAACTACGGCGGATACCGTATTGCCGTTACCCTGATATTCCAGACGATCAAAACTCATCAGCCTGGCCATCGCGATACCCCGGCCGTGCAAATCGAACACCCGCTCCGGGGAGAAATCCAGATAATCCTGCCAATCAAAACCGGCACCCTGGTCTTGAATGGTAAACACCAGCTTATCCGGCAAACGCTGGAAATGCACAGTAACAAAACGCGGGCTAAATTCCGGGAGTGTCAAACGTCTTTGAATTTCCTCCAGCCAGATTCCCGCCAGCATCAGCTCGCCTTTTTCCGCATAGGAAACGCCCAGGTTTCCGTGCTCGACCGCATTAACCATCAGCTCTTGCAAGCCCTGGATAACCCGCTCGGGTTCCGGGCAGGATTGGGCTAAACAATGGCTCAACATCTTCGCTTCATCGAGATCGCGAAAGCGAAACACGGCGGATTGGACTAACGTCAACGGACGTCCGGCGCGATTGACTGTTTCGGACATTTCCTGCAACTCACGGCGCTGTTGCAGTGCGGCATTGATCACGGCGATCAATATTTCCGGTTGAATCGGTTTGGTCAAATAGTAATAAGCGCCCTGACTAAGCCCTTCCTGGATGCTTTTCTTGTCGCTGCGGGCGGTCTGCATAATCACCGGAATGGCGGCCAAGACTCGGTCACCCTTGATCAATCGCAGCAGTTCCATACCGTTCATCCCCGGCAAGCCCCGGTCCAACAGCACCAAATCGTAGCCGGTCTGGTCGTGCTGTAAGGTTTCCCAGGCAATGCAGCCATTAGCACAGACCGTCACCAGAAAACCTTCGGCGACCAGTAAATCCCGAATAATGATGGCGATAATTTCCTCGTCTTCAACCAACAATATGCGAGGGTTTTGTGTCATAACTCTTTTACTCCGCGATTAAATCGAGATGGCGTTGGGCAATATCACAGAAAGCATCGAAATCGGCTAAAAAGGCATCGGCCATATCGGGATCAAAGTGGCGACCACGTCCTTCAACAATAATAGCCTTGACTTCAGCGAAAGCCATGGGCTCTTTGTAAACACGCCGGGAAATCAAGGCGTCGAATACATCCGCGAGCGCCATAATCCTCGCGGAAACCGGGATAGCATCACCCGCCAGCGCATCCGGATAGCCGCTACCATCCCACTTTTCATGGTGCCAATGCGCAATTTCCTTGGCCAAAATCAAAAACTCCACCGAGCGCGTGGCATCACGTTCGGCCATTTCTATCGCGTCGCTGCCCAATTTGGCGTGGGTTTTCATCACTGCCCATTCCTCGCGGGTTAATTTGCCAGGTTTTTGCAGGATTACGTCCGGTATGCCGACTTTACCAATATCGTGCAGCGGTGCGGAGCGCGTCAGCAATTCGATGTAGTGATCGGTCAATGTCGCGAAAAAGCGCGGATGGCTCTGCAAGGCCAGGGCCAAATGCTGGACGTAACCTTGGGTGCGCAGGATGTGGTTGCCGGTTTCCGGATCGCGAATTTCCGCCAGATGCGCCAGGGCGCGAATGCTGACTTTTTGAATCAACTCGTTTTCGCTCATCCTCTTGGCTATTTCCATTTCCAGGTAGGTATTTTCATCGCGCAGCCAATCTCTGGCCTGCTTCAGCTCCAGCTGGGTGCGGATGCGCGCTAAAACGATGGGCGGCAGGATGGGTTTGGTGATGTAATCGACCGCGCCGACATCCAGTCCATGCAGTTCGGACTCCATACTGTCCATCGCGGTGACGAATATCACCGGAATCGTACGCGTAATAGGATCGGCGCGCAGATGCTCGAATACTTGATAACCGTCCATGCCGGGCATCATCACGTCAAGCAGAATCAAATCGGGGTAAGGCTGGTTGGCGGCCATCTGCAAGGCTCTTTGCCCGGAGGTAGCAACCCGCACGCGGTATTGTGGTTGCAGTAATTCGCTGATGACGGTGAGATTTTCTGGAGAGTCGTCGACTACCAAAATGGTTTTGCTGTTCGTATCAAACATAGCGCCCCCGAGAACGGCCGATTATAGGTTTTATGGCCTGAAAAAAAATCCATCAATATCGCTAAGGCAGTTAATGAAATCAACAATTGCCCGATAATAAACAAAATTGCCTACCGATGGGTATTTGGATACAAAAGCTGCGGTAATCTCATCAAATATTTGACGCTAACTGCAACAGCTCAATATTTTCAAGCCGCCAGTGCGGTAAAAGGCGATTATTCGCTGCCGTATTTCAACTCCGCTGGCTTGCAGAACGAAAAGGACCGATAATTCCGCCTTTTTTCGTTTGCCGGATTTGCATGGAATTCAAACTTAAAGCCACCGACGGTCACGCCCGCCGCGGCCAGCTGACTTTTGCCCGCGGCGTGGTCGAAACGCCTATCTTTATGCCGGTCGGCACCTACGGAACGGTAAAGTCTTTAACCCCGGAAGATTTAAACGAGTTGGGCGCGCAAATCATACTGGGCAACACCTTTCATTTGTTGCTGCGGCCCGGCATGGACGTGATGAAAGCCCACGGCGACCTGCACGATTTCATGCGCTGGCAAAAGCCCATCTTGACCGACTCCGGCGGTTTTCAGGTGTTCAGCCTGGGTGCATTGCGCAAAATCAGCGAACAAGGCGTAACGTTTAAATCGCCGGTCAATGGCAGCAAAATATTCATGGGCCCGGAAGAGTCGATGCAGGTGCAACGCGACCTAGGGTCGGATATCGTGATGATTTTTGACGAATGTACCCCATACCCGGCCAGCTATCAAGAAGCCGCCGACTCCATGCGCTTGTCCCTGCGTTGGGCGGAACGCAGCAAGCGCGCGCACGAAGGCAACTCGTCCGCATTATTCGGCATTGTGCAAGGCGGCATGTATCCGCAATTGCGCGAAGAATCCATAGCCGGATTGACCGACATCGGCTTTGACGGCTATGCCATCGGCGGCCTGTCGGTAGGCGAGCCCAAACACGAAATGCTGGCAACGCTGGATGCGATTCATCAGAAAATGCCGGTGGATAAACCCCGTTATCTGATGGGCGTCGGCACCCCGGAAGATCTGGTGGAAGGTGTCAGGCGCGGCATCGATATGTTCGATTGCGTGATGCCGACCCGCAACGCCCGCAACGGCCATTTATTCACCCGTCACGGCGTGATCAAAATCAGAAACCAGCAATACCAATTCGATACCCGGCCACTGGACGAGAATTGCAGTTGTTACACCTGCCGAAATTACTCACGTTCGTATCTAAAGCACCTGGATAAATGCAAGGAAATGTTGGGGTCCAGGCTGAACACCATCCACAATCTGCATTACTACCTGGAATTGATGCAAGGTTTGCGGGACGCTATCGAAGAGCAGCGTTTCGATACGTTTGTCGCCGCATTTTACGACCAACGCGACAGTCGCAGCCCGGTTTAATAAGGTCTGTAAATCTTCAAAATCCGGCTGCTTGCCAGCAGCCCGGAAGTTTTACCCGTCTTGGGCTGCTGTTTGCCCGTTCAACATTTCCAAAGCCAGTTGCGCCATGTTTTTTGAGCCGCCGCCGTCGCCAAGCTGGTGTTTGACGGCCTGTAACGCCGAAATGCAGCGCTGCCGATAATCCCCGTCGGCCAATAAATTGAGAATCTCGGCCGCCAAATTCTCCGCGGTCAGTTGCTCCTGAATCAATTCCTTGACTATGGCCTTGCCGGCGATGATATTCGGCAAACCGATAAACGGGATCTTTACCAAGCGTTTACCCAACCAATAACTGAACGCTGCCAATCGATATACGATCACCATCGGCACACCGAGTAAGGCTATTTCCAGCGAAGCGGTGCCGGAGGTGGTCATCACCGCGTCGCAACATTGAATCGCATCATAGGGCTGCTGTTTGACGATATGGATTGCCACAGCACTATTAGCCAGATGCTCAGCCAATTCCGCATCGCTGATCGAATCGGCCTGCGGCAATACAAACTGCAAATCCGGCCGCTGCGCCGCCAATTTAGCCGCCGCCGCCAGCATCACCGGCAAGATGCGTTTGATTTCGTTACCCCGGCTGCCGGGGAGTATGCCAACGACAGGCCGATTGGGGTCCAGACCAAACGCCTCGAAATCCTCGGACCGACTGCGTTGCGGATGGACTTTATCGACGGAAGGATGGCCGACATAACGGACCGGGACATTTTCAGTTTCGTAATATCGAGTCTCGAACGGAAAAATGACCGCCATCATGTCGATGGCTTTACCGTAAGTAACCACCCTGCCCGGCCGCCAGGCCCAAACCTGTGGGCTGACGTAAAACAGCACTTTCACACCTTGGTTTTTAGCAAAGCGCGCCAGCTTTAGGTTGAACTCCTTGTAATCGACGCAAACCAGCAAATCCGGTTTTTCATCGGCAATGATTTGTTTCAGTAAATTCAACGCTCGGCGGATCTCGCCGTAGTGCTTCAGAATCTCCACCAATCCGATTACGCCAATTCCCGCCGAATCGTAACGCACGTCGATACCGGCCTGGCGCATTTTGCTGCCGCCCATGCCGATGCCGCGAATCGCCGGACAACGCTGTTTCAGCTCCAGAAACATATTGGCGGCATGTTGATCGCCGGAGGATTCACCGGCGCTAAACAGCACCTTATAGACTGCTTGATTGGTCATTTGAGAGTTGTTGGTGGGCCGCTCATGGCTTAGCCCACCCTACATTTTTTGAATTACGCTTGGAAAACGCCGCGAATCACGCCGACAATTTGTTTGACGGTATCGTCGCTCAGATTGGAACAAATCGGCAAAGAAAAACAGCGCGCCGCTACCGACTCGGTGACCGGCAAGGACAATCCGGCACACTCTTCCTTGAAGACATTTTGTTGATGCAGCGGCACCGGATAATAGACAGCACAACCAATCTTCTGCTCTTGCAAGGCTTTCATCACCTCGTCGCGGCGATCCGACAACAAGGTGTATTGATGATACACATGCACGCCAATGCCGTCTTCATACGGCGTAGTCAACGGCAAGTCGGCCATCAGTGTGGAATACAAATGCGCGGCATGGCGGCGAGCGGCATTGTATTGGTCGATGCGTTTTAATTTGGCGCGCAACACTACAGCCTGTAACTCGTCCAACCGGCTGTTGTAACCTATGACGTCGTGGTAATAGCGCACGTCCGAGCCGTGATTGCGATACTGTTTGATCTTGGCGGCCGTTTCATCGGAATCAGTGGTCACCAAGCCGCCGTCGCCGAAGCAGCCCAGGTTTTTACTGGGAAAGAAACTAAAGCCGGCTGCATTGCCGAAACTGCCGGTTTGCTTGTTGTAAACCGTCGCGCCGAAGGATTGCGCGCAGTCTTCGATCAATTTCAAGCCGTGTTTGTCGCAAATAGCTTTGATGGCCGGCAAATCGGCAGGCTGGCCGAACAAATGCACAGGCATCACCGCCTTGGTTTTGGCTGTAATCGCTTTTTCGATATTGGCCGGGGTGATATTGAAAGTGCCGGGATCGATATCGACAAACACCGGCTTGGCACCGACATATTTGATGGCTTCGGCGGTGGCGATAAAGGTAAATGCGCTGGTAATCACTTCGTCGCCGACGCCTATGCCTTCCGCCAACAAGGCCAAATGCAGCGCATCGGTGCCCGACGCACAACCGATAGCATGTTTAACCCCCAGATAGGCGGCGGCTTCTTTCTCGAAAGCCTGCACATTCGGCCCCAGGATAAACGCGCAGTTGTTTAGAGTTTCGGTGAAACCGCCGACGATTTCATCTTGAATTTCCGCATACTGCGCTTGCAGATTGACCATGGGGATCATAGTGACAGCCCTTTATCGATGGATTAAGAATTTAGTGATTTCTATCGCGGTAGCCAGCGCTTTACGGCCCGCTTCGCCGGGAACCAGCGGATTCTCGCCGGTCTTGATGCAATTGACAAAATGTTTAATCTCGTCAAGCAGGGCGTCGCCGCTTTCAAATACCGATTCCTCGGTAACGATTTCCGGGATGCCGGGAAACATTTCCTTCTCGCCGGTCCTGTGTTTGATCAAAACCCGGTTCTGAAAGTCCACGGAAATATAGGAACTGGGGCGGAACATGCGCATTTTGCGTTCCATCTTCATACTAATCCGACTAGCTGTCACGTTAGCCACGCAGCCGTTTTTAAACGTGATGCGGGCATTGGCGATGTCGGTGCCTTGGGTCAGCACAGCCGTGCCGCTGGCATCGATTTTTTCGACTTCCGAATCGACCAGGGCCATGATGATATCGATATCGTGAATCATCAAATCCAGCACCACGCTGACGTCGTTGGCGCGTGGATTAAACGGCGATAGGCGATGCGACTCGATGAATAAAGGCTTATCTTCCATTTTTTCCAGACCGCGCACGGCTGGATTGAACCGTTCCAAGTGCCCGACCTGGAGAATGACGTTTTTTTCCTTGGCAATCGCGATCAGCTCATCGGCTTCTTCAACCGTAACGGTGATCGGCTTTTCCACCAATACATGCGCGCCGGCGTTCAGAAAGTCCTTGGATACGCGGTGGTGGTAGCTGGTGGGAACCACAACGCTGACCGCATCGACTTTGCCCAGTAATTCCTGGTAATCCGTCAAAGCTTGAGAGCCGGTTTTTTCGGCGACTTGTTGAGCCGCCTCGGCATTGATATCAACCACCGCCACCAATTCGCAATCCTTTAACGATGCGTATTTTTCCGCATGAAACTTTCCTAAATATCCGGCACCTATCACGGCACATTTCAGTTTATTCATAAACGACCTAAGCTTGATTCGCGGTTTCCCAGCCTTTGACAGACGCGCGCCGGGCATAAAACCGTCCATTGTAACATTAGATTCTTTGTTGAATAAGCCGCACCGTCATTCGGAAACGGATCGGCGAATTTAGCGCGGCAATATGCACCAACTTGTAATGCCAACAAAAGCAACTAACCTTGCCTCATTACGACGATTCTGAAACAAACGTAGTCCTAAGCTTACACCCAGAGATAGACATGCACCCAAGAAACCAGCGAATAGCTATCGCCCTGCTTAGCTTGGCAGCCCACGCCGACGCACATGCAACCGCTGCGGAAGACGAGCATATTAGGCAGATTGTGCAAGGCATGCTGAAGGAAAAAGACCAGAAAATTGAACAACTGGAAGCCCGCATCAAACAACTGGAGCAGGAAAGAAGCAATTCGGTCGCGGTGTTGGCAAACCCAACAGTAGCTCCGGCCGGCGAACCGGCACCGGTAAAAACCGCTGCCAATGCTAAGCCCGAGCCGACAGTGGATACCAAACTGAAAGCGCTGGACAAAAAAATTGCTGCTTTGAAAGAAGCTGCCGAAGCCAACGGCCTGCAAATGAGCGGCTTTTTCGACATCAACGCCAAAACCGGCAACTCTACCGACCAAACCTTCAGTGTTGGCTCGGTGGAATTGGATCTGGACTATGTGCATGACGACCACTTTGGCGCAAGCTCGGCGTTAGTACTGTGCGGCAATTCATCCAACGCCGATTATGGCGCGCCCGGCGCGGTATTCTGCGGCAACAGCGGCCCCGGCGCGCTAAGTGGCGGCAGCACCATGGCCGGCATCGCCGTCGCGCTGGTCGACTACCATTCGTTCAATGATCGTATTCCGCCGCGTGGCCGGATTTTCAATAACAAGGGTTTTCACATCCAGGCCGGCCGTTTCGACTTACCGTTCGGTAACGACTACCAAAATTTCGCCAACAAGGACCGCATGACTATTACCGCGCCGTTGACCACCTCCCGCATGCAATTGGGCGGTTACAATGCCGACGGTATTCGTTCCTATGGCGCTTGGGATATATTCAACTATTCGGCCTTCTGGACCGACGCCCTCTATGCCAACGACGGCCATACCGTCGGCGGCCGGTTGGGTCTGGCTTTGGGGCAAAACACCTACAAGATCCACAATGCCAATCCTGAAGGCATTGAAATCGGCGTTTCCCACCTCAGCGAGTTCGATGGCGAAAACCGGATCCGCAATACCGTTTACGGCGCGGACCTGAGTATCGGCTACGGCATATGGCGCTTACAAAACGAATTCATGCTGCTGAATGCGCATCAACAGGTGTTTTTGGAGCAAGACGCGGACGGCAACCCATTGCCGATCATCATCCCCGATCCAAACACCAGCCCTTTCGGCAAGGGCCACCAATTGGGCTATCACTCCACGCTGACCGTGGACCTGGAAAGCCTGAGCAAACAACCGATAGTGGCGTTCGCCCGCTACAGCCGCTGGCAACCTTCGCAAGACCTTGGCCTGGACTTCGACGGCAGCACCGTGGCGATCAACGACATCTCCATGCTTAGCCTGGGCTTTAACTATAAATTTAGCGATCATTTGCGGGTCAAATTTGAATACAACGATTCGCTGGGCACAGAAACAGCCGAGCGTTATTTCGACAGAAAACTGGGCATAGCCCAAATCGTCATGTCTTTTTAATCATGAACAAGCTCCTATACAAATGCTTATTGGCCGGCGGCACCGGCGCACTTTTGCTAATGTTCGTCAGCGGCGCGCATACCGCCGACGACAATCCGCATCTCATTTCCAAACAATCTTCGCAAGCCGGCTGTACCAATTGCCACACCACAACCCCGGAACTAAAAGACGAGGGAATTTTGCACAGCAAAAACATGACGGCCGATCAAACCACCTTCAGCAAAGACGGCGTGGCAATGTGCTCCTCGTGCCATAATCCCAATCAAGGCCACAAAGTGGGCTTAAATATCGACTTTCCGGTACCCGCCGACTTGCCGCTTAACGAGGAAAACGACATTACCTGTCTAACCTGTCACTACACGCACGGCAAGCTGGATAGCGACCGGCCGCAAGCCAGCCACAGTTTCATGGATAAACTGATGAATGCTGAAAGGCTGAAAAAAAGCTTTTTACTACGCCGTAACAACAGCGACGGCGAGCTCTGTTTAACTTGTCATAACGTCAACTAAGGTTCCTGAAAATGAACAATACCGTTACCAAACGCCGCCAAATTTTTATCAAAAAGGACTTCCAAGGCCGTTTCATACTCGGCGCTTTCGCGCTGATATTGCTCGCCGGATTGTGTTCGGCGCTCCTGATTTATTGGATGACCGGCGGCGATCTGCAAGCTCAATCCCAATCGGCGCACGCCAATATCGTCAACGCTGCGGAACGACTGGGCGTATCGATTTTAATCGGCAACTTGGTGGCCATTTTGGTTGCCGGCGGCATTGCGGTTAGCACCGTTCTCTACGCCTCGCACAAAATCGCCGGCCCTTTATACCGCTTCGAAACACTCTGCCAAGAAGTCGGCGACGGCAAACTCGATACCGTCACGCACTTGCGGGAACACGATCAGCTGCAGGATCTGGCGCTATCGTTCTCGAATATGGTTGCCAAGCTACGCAGCCGCCGGGACCATCGCACGCGATTAATTGCCGAACTCAACCGGCAAATCGGCTTATACGCCTTAAACAACGGCGACGCATTGTCAGAAACCCAACACCATGCCGTCGCGGCAATGGCCGCGTTGGTGACTGATTTAGAGAAACTGGAAAAATAATTGTCATCAAATCCCATGTTTAAAAATACCTCGATCAAATCTTCGCTGATCTTAATTGCTTCCGCTTTGGCATTTGCCAATCTAGTGTTTGTATTTTCGCTGTGGCACGCGTTTCAATCCATAGACGAAAACTTGCAGGCAGCGACTCAGAAACAAAACACCTCGGACTATTTGTCCCATGTGCGTTTTCATGTGGTGCAGATTCAACAATTTCTTACCGACGTCGGCGCCACGCACAGTGATGGCGGCTTTGCGGAAGCGAAACAAAACTTGGATGCTGCCTTTGCTAATCTCGACAAAGCCGCGCAATCTCGCCCGGAACTGCAATCTCAAATTGAAGCATTGAAACGGCAAATCCAAGCGATGCACGATGCCGGCGTCAAAATGGGCTGGGACTATATCAATTTGGGTAACGAGGCCGGCACAGTCACCATGAAAGCGCCCGGATCGGGCCTTGACGATACGGCCGCCAGCCTAACCAGTGAATTAAACAGAATTACCGAGCAACTCGACCGGGAGCTTGCTCTCGCCAACGAGCAATTGAGTTCATCCTTGCACGATTACAGCCTATCGCGAATTGCATTTTCCATCGGACTGTTACTGTTTGTGATGACCTGTTTGAGCATGCTTTACTTCAAAATAGAGCCGCCATTGACCGCGCTACAAAAATCGTTGCAGCTGCTGAAACAAGGCGGCGGCGATTTGACTCGGCGCATTCCGCATGAAGGCAACGACGAAGTCGGCATTATCGTCACCCAGTTCAACGGTTTTCTAAGCGTGTTACACAGCTTGATGCGACAAGTGGCGATGGAATCCGATCAATTAAGCACCGCCTCGAACCGCTTGAGCCAAATGTCCGAGCGGGTGCAAGAGGATATTCTGAAACAACAAATGGGTACCGACCAGGTCGCGGCGACGGTAACGGAACTGTCCGCGACGGTCACAGAAGTGTCTAACAACACCGCCAACGCCGCCCAAACTGCGCAGAGAAGTAGCGTCGCCGCCAACAACGGCAAGGCCGTAGTGACCAATACAGTGCAATCGATTCATGCGCTGTCGAACAATATCGACAGGGCCAGCACGGTGATCGGTAATGTCGAACAAAATTGCGTGAATGTCAGCTCGGTGCTGGATGTGATTCAAAGTATCGCCGATCAGACCAATTTATTGGCGCTAAATGCCGCCATTGAGGCAGCCAGAGCCGGCGAACAAGGCCGTGGTTTTGCGGTAGTCGCGGACGAAGTGCGCACACTGGCCAGCCGGACCCAGGACTCCACCCACGAAATTCAAGCGATGATAGAACGCTTGCAGCAAGGCTCGCGGGAAGCGGTAAAAGCCATGTCGGAAAGCCGGAATCAGGCTAAAGAGACCGTTGAAGTGATCGAAAGTACCGGCGAGTTGCTGGATAACATCTCAAGCATGGTGGCGCAAATTTCCACCATGAATACGCATATTTCCGACGCGGTGAAAGAACAAAAAATTGTGGTCGAGCACATTAATCAAAACATTAACTCGATTAATGACGTCACCATCAACAACTCAAGAGACGCGGAGCAAACCGCGCAAGAAGCCCATCATTTGCAAAAAATCGCCGGTAATTTGCATACCACGATTTCACAGTTCAAGCTATAAACACCTAATAGCTGTTCGTGCCGCAAACGGCACTAACAGCTAATTACAACTCAAATACCTCTGCCAAGGGCAGAATCAATTCCGGTAAACTCAACAGAGGCAAATCTTCGTCGACACCGAAAACCTCGGCGTTGACGTAAAGCCCATCCTCGCCTAGGAAAAAGCGTTGTACGTAATTTTCCAACGGGTCGATCACCACATATTCCCTCACGCCGGCACGTTCGTAGAGCGCTTTCTTTTCACGCATATCCTTTAGCGCCGTGCTGGGGGATAAAACCTCTACCACCAAATCCGGGGCACCGTGTATGGCTTTTTCGCCAATCTTTTCCGGGTTGCAGACTACTAACAGATCGGGCTGAACGACGTCATGCTCGGAGAGAATTACGTCCACGGGTGCTATGAAAGGTTTGCAAGGCTTACCTTTTAAAAACTGTTCCATCCGGCTAAAAACACGCCCCGCCACAGTCTGATGCTTGATACTCGGCGCCGGACTCATATTGTACGGAACGCCGTCGATTAACTCCCAACGCTCATCGTCCGGCCAACCCAGATAGTCGGCGACGCTGAATGGATGCGTAGAGGATCTAGGCGCACTATTCATTTTTTACGCCTACTCAAATATCCAGTTTAATCCAGCGCAAACGGTTGGCGTTGCTGACTACCGTTACCGACGACATAGCCATCGCCGCACCGGCAATCATCGGGTTCAGCAATATGCCAAACAGTGGATACAGCAAACCCGCCGCCACCGGAATACCGATGGTATTGTAGAAAAACGCACCTAACAGGTTTTGTTTGATGTTGGCGACCGTCAACTTCGAAAGCGCCATCGCCTCGGATACTTTTAACAACGATCCTTGCAGCAACACGATATCGGCGCTTTCAATAGCCACATCGGTGCCGGTGCCTATGGCGAAACCGACATCCGCTTGCGCCAAGGCCGGCGCATCGTTGATACCGTCACCCACCATGCCGACAATTTCGCCTTGCTGTTGCAAAGCCTTAACCACAGCAGCTTTATCTTGCGGCAACACTTGCGCACGGACTTCGCTGATACCGGCTTGCCCTGCAATCGCCCGCGCCGTGATCTCGTTGTCGCCCGTAACCATCAATACGCGAATACCGCTCTGCCGTAATTGCTGCACCGCTGCGGCGGAATCGGGTTTAATCGGGTCGGCGACCGACACAATGCCAATCACTGTGTTGTCTACCGCCAAGAACATCGGCGTCTGGCCTTTTGCCGCCAGTTCGGCCATTTTGTCGCGATGACTGCTCTCGTCGATAGAGTATTCCGCCAGCAACGCCGCATTGCCGAACAAACATTGCTGATCGGCAATGCGGCCGACGATACCGTGACCGGCCACTGCCTGAAATTTTCTGACCTTGTCCAGCGTTAACTGTTTTTGCTCAGCAGCAGTCAGTATCGCTGCGGCTAAGGGGTGTTCGGAACCCGATTCCAGACTGGCGGCATACTGCAACACTCGAACTTCGTCGTAATCGCCAAATGCGATCACTTCAGCCAAACTGGGCTTACCGGCGGTTACGGTGCCGGTCTTATCCAAAATCAGACAAGTCAGCTTGCCGGCGCTCTGCAAGGCTTCGCCCTTACGGATCAATATGCCCATTTGCGCGGCGCGGCCGACCGCGACCATCACCGAAATCGGCGTCGCCAAACCCAGCGCGCACGGACAAGCGATTACCAGCACCGTCATCGACGTAACAAACGCATAACCCATGGCCGGATCGGGGCCGATGCTTACCCAAATTAAAAAAGTCAGTACAGAGATAACCACCACTGTGGGGACAAACACCGCGGAAATCTTGTCGGCCAGCTTGGCAATCGCCGGCTTGCTGTTCTGCGCTTGCCGTACGCTTTGAATAATCTGCGCCAAAGCCGTATCGCGGCCGATGCGCGTCGCGCTGAATAAAAAACTGCCTTGCTGATTGATGGTGCCGGCGGCAACGCTGGCGCCTTCGATTTTCTCAACCGGCATCGATTCGCCGGTCAGCATGGATTCGTCTATAGTCGAATGCCCTTCCAACACCACGCCGTCCACGGCGATTTTTTCACCCGGCCTGACTCGCAAAGTTTCGCCCAGACCGACTTGTTCGATAGGAATATCAATCTCTTGCCCTTCTCGCACCACCCGGGCGGTGCGGGGTTGCAAACCAATCAGCGCGCGTATCGCTGCCGAGGTTTTACCCCGCGCCCGAGTTTCCAGCGCACTGCCCAGGTTGATGAACGCCAAAATCACCGCCGAGGCCTCGAAGTAAGCATGAGCGGAAAGTGAAGGCAATTGACTGGAATAATCGATGACAATACAAGAATACAACCACGCCGAGCCGGTGCCCAGCGCGATCAACGTGTCCATATTGGCTTGCTTGACCAGCAGCAACTTAAGCGCACTATGAAAAAAATGCCCACCGGAATAAAACATCACCGCCAGCGTCAATAAGGCCACTTCGGACCAAAACACCGTGCCGGCGGCACTACCCATCGCCGGAAACAAGTCCAGATGCGCACCCAGCATCAAGGGCAGACCCAATGCGCCGGCCACGCCTGCCTTGCGCAGCAAATCGCGATAACGCTCTTCTTCCTGCTTTTCCTCTTCGCTCGGGTCTTCCAACCCTTCCATCACCGCCGCATCGTAACCTGCTGATTTCAAGGCCTGCTTCATGGCTTTATGGTCCGGATTGCCGCCGACAGTAGCGGAGTGGTCGGCAAAATTGACGACAACGGACGCAACGCCCGGTACCGATTGCAAGGCAGTTTCCACCGCGCTGACGCAACCGGCACAACGCATGCCGAGTATGGAAAGGCGTATGTCCTGGTGCTGATTCGTCGATTGATCTAAAGTCATGATGAGGATTCCCGAGCAATATCGTGTTGATCCGTGGCCGAACGCTTACGAGGCTTTATTCGACCTTAAAACCGGCGTCGGTGATGACGTCTTCGATTTCATCCAGATCGGTTTGCGCCGGATCAAATTCGACCTCGACCCGTTTGTCTTTATGCGAGGCCTGCACCGTTACCACGCCGGCGATGGCCGATACCTTGCTGACGATGCTGCTCTCGCAACCGCCGCATTTCATACCGCTTACTGTCAATGACGCTGATTCGGACATAATTATCTCCTTATGATTGAAATTAAGACTGGCCGGCCATTCTCGACTTAAACTGTTTGAACATGGTATAAGGCGCGACCTATTCTCATGATAGTGCAATGATCGGGAGCCCGTAAATAAATGACAGATTTTCTGATTGGCAGACAGCAAATCCTGGACCGCCATCTGGACACTTTCGCCTACGAGATTTTATTCAGAGGCAAGGATTTCGATCTCAGTTTGAAAGATGGTGCCGCCAACGCCACTAATCAAGTCATCACCGACACGCTGCTGGAAATCGGCCTGAACGAACTGGTCGGCCCGCACAAAGCCTTCATAAACTTCACCACGCAAAATATACTCGACAAAACGCCGCTGCATCTGCCCAAAGAGCGCATCGTCATCGAAGTACTGGAAAGCGTTACTATCGATGACAACATCGTCGCCAACCTGAAAGAATTGTCACAACTGGGCTATACCATAGCGCTGGACGATTTCGTATTGTCACCGGACTGGCTACCCTTACTGGAATTTGCCGACATCATCAAACTGGATGTGATGGCCGACGGTCTGGACGGCACCCGGCAACTGATTGAACAGCTAAAACCCTATAAACTCAAATTGCTCGCGGAAAAAGTCGAAACGCATCAGGAATTTGAAACCTTGCGTGAATGGGGCTGCGAGCTGTTTCAAGGATTTTTCTTCAGTAAACCCAATATCGTGGAAGGCAAGCGGCTAGGCGTCAGCCAAACCGCCGCCATCCAATTGCTGTCCACCGTGAATAAGGCGGATGCCAGTTTTGCGGAAATAGGCAAGATCATCTCGCAAGACGTCGGGATGAGTTTTAAGTTGCTGCATTATTTAAATTCCGCATTTTTTGGCCTCCCGCAAAAAATAGAATCCATTCAGCATGCAATTGCCTGTCTGGGACTGGTCGAGATCAAACGCTGGGTCAATATTCTGGCCTTATCCTCTATGTCGGGCAAACCGTCTTCGGTGCTGCAAAACGTGCTGATCCGCGCCAAAATGTGCGAATTGATAGCGCGAGAACTTAAAGACGATCAGGAGCATTATTTTTTAATTGGTATGCTGTCGGGTTTGGACAGCTTGCTGGACATGCCGGCGACCAAAGTATTGGAACAATTGCCGCTGGCGGAAGATGTCGACGATGCCATTTTGAAATATCGCGGCAACGCCGGCGAAGCGTTACAATTCTGCATCGCCTACGAGCGCTGGGAGCCGGGCCTTAGCACCTTCCGCGATATAAATCCCGAGCGTATCGCCAACATCTATCTGGAGAGCATAGACTGGTGGGCGACGCGCATTTTACCTTTCTTGGCCGCTTGAGCCATTTACCCCATCGATCGACATCATCATGAAACTGAGACTGACTTTATTCTGGCTGGGCTGTCTGTTCGCCGCTCATCTTTACGCCACCGAACTCGGCAAGGTGACGGCGGAACAACTGCTAAGCATGCAGCAAAACCACAATGCGCTGGTCGTGGACGTGCGCACCGCGCCGGAATGGCAAGCCACCGGTGTCATCGCCAATAGCCAGAAACTGGAATCGTTTGACGGCAACGGCCACTTCGACCAGGAAAAATGGTTAGCCAACCTGGAAAAACTAAAATCGTCGCCGGACCAGCCAGTCATTTTGGTTTGCCGTTCGGGGAATCGCAGCGGCAAGATCGGCCAAATCCTTACCGAGCAACTGGGCATGAAAAATGTCTATCATTTATCCAACGGTATCCAGTCGTGGATCAAAGACGGCCACCCGGTTAAAGCCGATTGTTTGACTACAGCTTGTAAGTAATATGTCCCTGAACACGCTCAGTAACCAAACCATCGCGTTGGCCGGCATTGCCCAGGCTTGCTCCTTGGTGCATCAGCTTGCCGGCACCGGCACTTGCCCAAACGCGGCATTGGAAGCCAGCATCGCCAGTCTGCTGAAAATAGATGCAGACAGCGTGGTCGATGTCTACGGCGGCTTGATCGGTGTCGAACACGGCTTGCAACAGCTCACGACCCAACTCGGCAGCCGGGTGCTGGCCAGTCCGGAGCAAGCCCGTTACGCCGCGCAGATCGTCTATTTGCAAAAACAACTGATCAAGCAGCCGGATATGCAAAAAACCATACAGGCCGGTGTCAGTAAGGCCCAGGCTCAAGCCGAACATTTCGGCATACTGCATGAAAATGTGCTTGCCAATCTGGCCGACGTCTATCACAGCACGATCAGTACCCTGCAGCCACGCATCATGGTGCAAGGTGATCAGCAATATCTGGGTAATCAAAGTACGGTGAACAAAATTCGCGCTTTGCTGTTGGCAGGCATTCGCGCCACTTTGTTGTGGCGGCAATGCGGCGGCAGTCGTTGGAAGTTATTGTTCTTCCGCAAAAAAATCCAGGACGAAGCAAAGTTTCTACTCACCCAAATCTGACGCTAACATGCCGGAACTACCCGAGGTTGAAACCAGTCGGCGCGGCATTGCACCGCATATCACCGGAAAAGTTTTCAAATCCGTCATCGTTCGTCATCCCCAGTTGCGCTGGCCGGTTCCCGAGGCGCTGAGCACCGATTTGCCGGGCCAACGCCTGGAAAGCGTCGAACGGCGCGGCAAATATTTATTGCTAGCCACTGCGCGAGGTACACTGATCCTGCATCTGGGCATGTCGGGGAATTTACGGATTACCACTCCCGAGCAAACTGTCCGCAAGCACGACCACATCGACTTCATTTTTGCCGATGATACGGTATTGCGCTTTAACGATCAGCGTCGATTCGGAGCGGCCTTATGGACTGCCGGAGACCCGCTGTTACATCCCTTGCTGGCAACGCTGGGGCCAGAGCCCTTATCGACGGCATTCGATGCAAGCTATCTGCGGCAACGGACGGCAAACCGCGCGGTACCGATCAAATCCTTGATTATGGACAGCCATGTCGTGGTGGGGGTAGGGAATATTTATGCCAGTGAGGCTTTATTCTTGGCCGGCGTAAAGCCGATTCGTCCCGCCGGAGAACTGGATACGCCGGCGTGCGAAGCGTTGGTGACGGCGATCAAAACCGTATTGCAACAAGCCATCGACAAAGGCGGCACAACGCTGCGCGACTTTAGCAATGCCGAGGGAAAACCAGGTTATTTTAAGCAATCCCTAAATGTGTACGGTCGTGGCGGACAAGCCTGCCTGCGCTGTGAGGAACCGATTCAGCAACTCAAAATAGGGCAACGCGCCAGTTACTATTGCGGAACTTGTCAACGCTAAGCCCTCGTCAATGTTGCCAATCGAAAACGGCGGTTACTCGATTGCCGCAACCGTGGTAAACCAGACTACTACATAAAGTCTCCAGCATGATAATTCCGCGACCGCAGTAGGCCTCGTCGCGCTTCCGCATGCTATTGCGCCGCCGCCAATCGAAGCCGTTGCCGCTATCGAGGACTTTAACGACCAGGCGACCACCCGGCTCGGTCGCTTGATGTATAAACGATAAACGGATTCTGCCGCGCTGGAGCTGTTGCAAGCGCTCGTCCTTCATCGCATAAAAGTGCATAAAACCTTCCGGACTGCTCTTCAAATCGGAATCCAAACCCAGCACGCCGTGGTCCAACGCATTCGCGAACAATTCGCTGACTATCATGAAAATATCCTGGCGATAATTCTGTAAACCCTGTACTTCCATTACCGTGTTGACCATTAGCGGCACTGGATTGATAAGTCGCAGACTATCGATATCAAACTCCATTACCTGCTTCCAGGTTGTCGCGGCAATACGCTGCCGGGGCAGCCGCGCCTCTCTGCGCCCCCAGGGCACGCTATCGACCGCGCAGCTCAAAATAACCAAAGTATTGTCATCTTTTTGCACCGCACCGCCTGTGTGCGCCTCAAGGCTGGCCTGCAAGTTTCTGATGTCCTCGGATTTACTTTGCCGGATAGCGTTAAGGATGCGTTCTCCGCCGAACAGCTCGCCTTCGGCATTTTCCGCCTCAAAAATACCGTCTGTGAGCAGATATAAACGCTCGTTCTCGCTTACCCGATGCAGTTGCTCTTCGATTTCAATCGACGGCTGAATACCCAGCGGAATATTCAGGGAGCGTATCGCCAAAAAACTGTTGTCGGCATGGTTGACCAAAAAATGCTCGGGCAGACCGCAGGTAATACTTTTCATCGACGAGGACTCGGGATACAGCGCCACCACCGTCGCCGCCAGAAAGCGGTTAGCCGGCAACATTCGATACAGTTTGGCGTTAATCTCGGTGACGATTTCGTTAATATCGAAACCTTTGCGCGTCATACCATAGAAAATATCAGCCAGCGGCGTGGCGGCTATCGATGCCGACAAACCATGGCCGGTAAAATCGCCTAACAGCACATGCAAATGATTCTCCGGCGTTTTGGCAACCAAAACCAAATCGCCGTTGAACAAAGCCATGGGTGACATCACCACTGCTACGGCTTCGGTTTCCAGAAAGTCGGCTTTTAACACATCGTTGAACAGTTTCGCCGCGACTTCATGTTCGAGGTCGGATGTTTGCCAATAGTCGAGCAATTGGGTTTTTTGCGCGTGCTCGTGCTGATACAACATGCGCAGTTTTAAGGACGACCGGATTTTTAACAGTAATAAATGCTGATTGACCGGTCGACAAATTACTGCGTCGATCTCAACCGTCGCGCAATGATCCAGTAGCGTGTCGGTCAAATCATCGGCAATCAGAATGATAGGTAAGTAGGAATCGGCCGCATCGCGTATATCGGCTACCTGTCGCCAGGGCCAATCGCGACAAGCAATAATCAGTAAATCCACCGGCGCGCCTGTCAGCAGTTCAATCACCTCTTCCGTAGTCGTCGCCACCGCACAGCGAAAATCCTGCGCGCGCAACACGCCCTGCAAAGTATCCGCATTTGAGTTTGCTCCAGCATCCTCCAGCAAAACAACAAAGGTTTGAGCAGGCAGTGGAAATGGGTTCGGATGATTCATTCTGAAGATAGTGCTCGGCTCTCGATGAATGCTTATTGATTTATAATCTGCGCTTCTCACACCATACGGCTGGCTATGACGATTTTATTTTTCTCGCTAAGAGGCGTACCCACGGACGAAGCAGACGATGTTCGGCAGTTACTGGCCGACAACGACATTGAATTTTATGAAACCTCGGCAGGCAACTGGGGCATTTCCATGCCGGCCATCTGGCTTTATCAACGCGATGACGTCGATAAAGCCAGACAATTGTTCGACGAATACCAGCAAGAACGCGCCCTAAACCAACGCGCGCTGTACCGGCAATTAAAGGCTCAAGGCGAATACCATGGCTTTTTACGCCACAACCTGAACAAACCGGTCCGATTTCTCGGCTATAGCTTGGTCATAGTCCTGATATTTTACGTGTCCTTGAAATGGTTATTCGAGCTAGGCCTTTGAAATTTAGTTAGTTAGACTGCAATATCGTCAACATCCGTTGGGCGTGTTCCGCGACTTCGATACCCAGGTCGGTCAGATAGCCGCCGTCGTGCTGGGTGACCAAACCTTTGTCGAACAGGCGTTGGGCCGCACCGATCAATATCGGATCGGCATTGCCATGCACCTTGACGCCTTCTTGTACGGACTCCAGATTGAACAACGATAAAAATTTAATTTCCGCGACTAATTCCTCGGATAAAAGCATGTGTTACACCCTTTGTAATAATTATTAATCTTCGCTGACCGTCGTGGTCAGCCAACTGTATACGCGCTTTACAAGCAAATCGTAATCTTGTTGATAGCCGTGATCCTCGCCATCCATTCTTATTTGCCGATAAACCGGATTATCCTTGCCGGCCATGCGCCGCTGCCGGGCGCTATCGAGCACTGCCGGTAAATCAAACTCGGCATACACATCCAAAAAAGGCAATTGCACTTTTTTAATCAAATCCAGGCTTTGCGCCGGCACTGCGGTCGTTTGCGGCACCGGCAAGCTAATCGATACCAGCGCCGTCACATCATTGGGTTTATCGCCGAGCCGATAGGCGGCCATCAACGCGCCCATGCCATAGCCGACAATCGCGATATGTTTCGCACCGCTTTTCAGGAGATGCTCCACAGACGCATCGATGCGCGCACGAGCCTCGTCGAACAGCGGGTAATAATCTTCCGACCGCGCACCGCTTTCCCTGATAGGCATTTGTAGGGCAAGCGTAGCCCAATTATGTATCGGTAATGTGGTTCTCAGGCGATGAATCAAGGGCTTGGCATCGGGATGCTCGCCCATATCATGCAGTACGATTGCCGCCTGACTATTGTCGGTCTTTTCGGCTTCGGTGTAGAGCGCCAGAAAAGTTTTGTCGGCGGATTTTAACCAAATCGCCTGTCCCATGGACAATTGTTGCTGAATGGCCGTTGCGAAGTCCTGCTCTCTGCGGCTATCGGTCGCAAACACCGGCGTCGAGACCAGCAATAATGCCGCAAATAACGAGGCACTGCGCATGGCGACCACTAACCCTTGCTGTAAAAACCGCTGAAGGTATAGCGCTCATGAATATGCCGCAACAGAACCATAATCACCGACGCCACCGGCAAAGCCAACAATACGCCTAAAAACCCGAACAACTGACCGCCTGCCAGCACGGCAAACATCACCGCTACCGGATGCAAACCGATTTTGTTTCCGACCAGCCAGGGCGTCAACAGCATGCCTTCCATGCTCTGCCCTACCGCAAAAACAATCAAAACCGGCAATAAATGCATTGCATCCTGAAATTGCAGCAGCGCGGCGATACAGGCAAACACAATACCGGTAATAGCGCCCATATACGGCACGAAGCTGACCAAACCGGCCATCATGCCTATCACCAAGGCCAGCTCCAAATCCACCAGCCACAAGCCAACGCTGTAAATGACGCCCAATGCCAGCATCACATAAAACTGGCCGCGCATGAACGCACCGAGCACGTCGTCGGCTTCGCTAGCCAGTTTCGCGACGGTGCCGGCAACGCGGCGCGGAAACAAATCGTGGATCCGCGCCACCAAGTCGTCCCAATCGCGCAGCAAATAGAAGGTGATTACCGGTATCAACACCAGATTCATCACCCAGCCGACTATCACCGCACCGGAATGGGAGACCGATTGAATCAGGTTTTCGGCAACACCGCCGCCGTCTTGCCAATGGCTCTTGATCAGATTGATTAACTGATCTTCGCGCAACGGTCTAACCGTACGTCCCAGATATTTTTGTAAAACCGGCACGACCGATTTGTTTATCCAGTTTAGATAAGACGGCAGTTTGTCGATGAATTCACCGATCTGATACTCCAGGGCCGGGATGATGACGATCAACAGCGCCGCTATGAAGAAGATGATGCCGGAAAAAACCACGATGACTGCCAGCGTCCGATTCAAACGCCAACCGCGAAATTGCAGAGTTTCCAGCCTATCCACCAACGGGTCGCCGAGGTAGGCGAGAATAGCCGCAAACGCAAAGGGCATCAGCACTGGCGCCAACACATACAACAGGCCGCCGAAGGCCAATATAAAGGCCAGTACAAACCATTTTTGCGAATCGTTCATCTCTACCATCATGCGACCTTATTGCTTGGCTTGTTTACGGGCTTTCCAAACTTCCAGCACTATCGGCAAGATCGAAATCAGCACGATGCCTAAAACCACTAACTCGAAGTTTTTCTTCACCAACGGGATATTGCCGAAGAAATAGCCGGCAAACACGCAGATCAACACCCATGCGACCCCACCGACAATGTTAAACAAAATGAACGTGCTGTAAGGCATTTTCCCTATTCCGGCCACGAACGGCGCAAAGGTGCGCACAATCGGCACAAAACGCGCCAGCACGATGGTTTTGCCGCCGTAGGTATCGTAAAACGCTTGGGCGCGATCAAGATGTTCGCGGTTTACCCAGCTCAGCGAATAGGCGCGCTGACCAATGCTGCGGCCTATCCAATAGTTAACGGTATCGCCCAGCACTGCCGCAGCCCCCAAAACGCCGAGCAAGATCGGCAGATTGAAAGCATCCATCGCCACGAACGCACCGGCGGCAAACAACAGGGAATCGCCGGGCAAAAACGGCATCACCACGAAACCGGTCTCCACAAAAATAACCAAAAACAAAATGGCATAGGTCACCGTGCCGTAGTCGCTGATGATATTGGCCAAATGTTTATCGATGTGCAGCAGAATGTCGGTCAAATAATGTAGCCAGTCCATGTTTTACTCTTTTGGTTAAAAATATCGGTCAATAGTATTTGCTACCGATGACAGCTGTTCGGCGCGTTATAAAAAATAAGCTGCTACCGCCGCGCTTACCAAACCAAGTAACACCGCCAGCAGCCACAACCAAATTTTAGGCTTCGCGGATTTTTGCTCGTAAGCCACGCCTTCGATTCGTGCATTGACGGCTTTTAATTTACCGCCGGTATCGCGGGCAACTTCATAAAACAATACATCGCCGCGCACAGGACGGCGGGCCATACCTTTTAACGAAGAAATATGTACAAAAATATCTTTGTCGCCATTATCCGGCTGAATAAAGCCAAAACCTCTATCGTCTTTCCAGGTTTTTAAAACACCTTTTAGGATGGTCGTATCCGCCATCTTTTCACCTCTAGTTAATTATTATTCTTGTGATTTTAGTCTGAGACATCCGCGAAACGTCATATCCCTGCTTCTACCCCGAAACCACAAAGCCCGGCTTGCGCGTTTCTGATCGATTGCGCCTTTACTGACTTTACGGTTACCGGCAAACCGAGCATCCGTCACTTCGATGCGCTAGCTGTTTTACCTGCAAACATGATTGGCAAACGGCCGACCGTATTGCCGGTTCTGTTACGATGGTTAATTTGCGAATGACGACGACCATACCCGGCGTCGATGTTCAGAAAAACACTGACAAATCGGCTAACGACATCTTTCGCCGCTAACCGATCCGATTGGAGACAAGACGACGTTTCCAGCTATCGCGCAAAACGCCGCCTTTAATTAAAACTTCTTGTCAATCAATACCTTATCATCAATAATCAACTTAGAGACCCCGCCCAATGCCAAATGCAAAGTGCATGATGCGGTTTTGAAGTTGGAGTCTTTCTCGCCTATCCATTCCATCGTTACATAGGTTGTTTTGTCGGTATCGGTTTTGGACGGGAAATAAACCTGAGTTCCGGTTTTGTTTTCGATCAATTTAGGGCATTTTTGCGTAGCCATTTCCTGCATCGCCACCAAAGTGCGGATCTGCGCCGCAGCTTCTTTCTCTTCGTTGGATTGATCCTTGCTGACGCCCACCATGATAAAACCGGCTACAAACACCCCCACGACAGCGATCATCAATTTCTGTGTTTCACCCATTGTTGCTCTCCTCTGTTTTGTAGTTATTTTTTTCGGCGAATCCGAATTGTCACCCTTCGGATTCTATGCCAATTGACCGGTATCGGCAATGAGCCTGACAAAAGCCTTACTGCGGATCAACCTGCGCAATCCAATCGCCCAAATTGTAGTAGTTGGTGATGCGCGCTACTTTGCCGTCGCGGATATCGAAAAACGCACCGGCAGGCAAGCGATAGGTTTGGCCATTGGCTTCCGGCAGGCCTTCGTCGGTGTTGAGGTATTCACCCAACACCACAAACTCGGCCGCGCCGCGCGTACCGTCTTCGTTTGCCATAATCACCATATCCACCAGTTGTTCTTTATAGTGGTGATTCATTTTTTTCATGAACTCGCCGAAAGCGGCCTTACCTTGCTCGCGGTCGCCCTGGTTAATGTCATGTACCACGTCGTCGGTCAACAAGCTCAGAAAGGTATCCATGTCGCCGCTGTTGAACGCTTGATAGTACTGTTCGATAAGTTTTTTTGCTTGTTGCATAGTGATGTTGTTGCCTAGATTAAAAACCGGCAATTCTGCCAGAAGCCCGGTTTTTTTTCAGCTTAAAATTCCACGCCCTGCTCTGCCTTAATGCCTGCAGCATAAGCATGCTTGATTCTGGTCATCTCGGTGACCGTGTCGGCAGCCTCAATGACTTCCGGTGCCGCATTCCTGCCGGTCATCACCAGATGCAGCCAGGCCGGTTTTTCGTTTTTGATGAAATCGGCGATTTCCTGGCCACTTATCCAGCCATAGCCGCAGCAGTAATTGATTTCGTCCAGGATTACCAGGTCGAACTCTTCGGAAAGGATTTTTTGTTTGGCAAACTCCCAAATTTCCCGGCTGGTTTTGATGTCCTGTTCCGGGTTTTTGGTATCCCAGGTAAAGCCGTCGCCCAACGCGTGCCATTCTATTTCTTCGAAACGCGTCGCGGCCCTTTGCTCACCGGTTTGCCATTGGCCCTTGATGAATTGAATCACACAGACTTTCATACCCCAACCGGCGGCGCGGAACACCATGCCAAACGCACTTGAGGACTTACCTTTACCTTCACCCGTGTGCACTAGCACCACACCGTGTCTTCTATCTCTGGTTTTCATTAATTATGCTTCTATGGCCCTTGTATCAGCAGCGTGTTTAAATTCATCGAGCATTGTAACAACTTATCAGCGACCTAGAGACAGAAGCGGGACATCGGCATAGCAGCCGTTCATATAATGCGCCGGCACGGTAAAAGAGTCAGTTTCGAATACTTTTGCCGTGCCCATACAGCAACAACGAGGTATTGAACTAACCTATTACCCGCTTGCGCAAGTTGGAAAAACCCAATGCAGACAAACCGGCAGCAAAGCTCCAAAACGCGGCAGGTAACGGCACGGGAGCGTAGCTAAAACCGCTGCCGCTCTGCAACTGATAACGACTATCGGTAATACCGAGATACACCAAACCGGTGTTCCCAAAATTGGCTGAGGATTCGGTTGGGGTTGGTTTGAAATAGCTGCTGGCTCCCGCCCCGACTTCCAGGATGGCGTCCAGCGAAATCAAGGTATTGACCGGGACCGAAAATGTCGCCGCGCCGTTACACGACGCCACCCATGAGCAGCTGAAGCTACGCGGCGTATAACCGTTTTCCGTGAAAGAGATCCTGTCACCCGTGCTCAGTTGGACGGAACCGCTAGCGGCAGCGGTGCCGGACAGCGCTCCTGACACTAAATAAGTCAACGTCAAATCGATATTTCGACCGCTGGGCCCCACCAACCTGAAGTTATCGGCAAACGACACTTTGCTGCTGCCACTGGCGACATTGGCGGCAAAGGCAGTCGCACTGGCGCTAGCCGACGCTTTTAAGACGCCGGGGCTCACAAAGCCGCTGGCTGAGGACCGGTAAACAACAGCATAATTCCCGGACCCATTGGAGTCGGGGATTTGATACAACGCATCGACCGCATATGATGAAGGGCTGTCGATATTGTCTATCCTCTTGGATTCCGCATCGTAGGACTGACTACCATAGGCGGCATTCGCGCTGGCAATCACGGTCAAGGATGTGGTGTAAGCATTGGCCGCAGGCAAGTAAGCCAATATGGCAAACATGGGCAACAAAATAGGGAATAGATTCATTTAAACCTCGGACTATATAAATTGTTGAAAAATGCAAACTGGCGTTACCGCCATAAGGGCTTTCTTAGCCGACATACGAAACCCAGAATGCCGCTGCCAAATAGCCAGATGGATGCCGGAACAGGAACTGAAACTGGGGAATAATCAAAGCCGCTACCACTGACAATTTTGTTTCTCGGATCTACCGCGCTGATAAATACCCGGGCAGTATTGCCATAGTTGGCAATAGCATCGCCGTATTTTTGTGAATTCGGATCGCTATTGGCTGCAGCAAGCACTTCCAAAAAACCGGAAATGGATATATCCCAATTGGCAGGGACTGAAACAGTGGCTTTGCCGGTACACGAGTTAATGTTTGATGAGCACTCAAACTTCAGTGGAGAAGCAATGGCCTCACTTGCGTGGATGCCAAACGTGTCATCGTAAGAAGAAACTCTCAAACCGCCTTTGACTTTAGCTAATCCCTGCATGCTGCCGCTTAAGTGATATTCGATATTAATGTCAACGAAAAATTTACTCGAAAAAATAGAGAAAGTATCAGTGAATTCGGCTTTGCCAACTCCAACCACACCAAGATTATTAGGTGGGTTTGGGCCATCTAAAAAATATCCGGCACTGGCGTAGGCTTTTAATACGCCTGGACTAGCGTCGGCTGAAGCTATTGCTTGTCTTCTATAGGAATAGCCGGATTCTGTGTTTTCATCGAACCCCTGGTCGTAGACTGAACCAAAAGCGTGTGACACTGCGTCTGTATGAGAATCGGTTTGACCATCTGCAAACGGCAATACCGTGTACGGCGATGGGTCAGGATAAGAACGCCCTCCTACTTTAGCACCCGCCTGGGCAAACGTCGTGTAGGCATGGAGCGTGGGTGAGATGCATAGCAATAGCGCAGATACAATGTAACATGGTTTCATGATGACTCTCCTCTTTTGGTATTTATTTAAGATACCATAGAAATACCATTTAGAATTTTTTGCGTCAATCGTAAATTATTGGATTTATTTCGGTACTATTTCACAGATTTTTTCCGAGAATTGGAGTCCGCGTGTCCATCCTAGTTTTAGCCAGCTATGTCCATGCTCACTGCCTGAATGTTGAGCACTTGCCTTGTCCTGGCGAATCTCTGCAAGCGACCGGCTTGCTTCAGGAACATGGCGGCAAGGGTTTGAATGTCGGTTTAGCCGCACATAGACTGGGCGCTGAGGCGGCAATGTTATTGCCGCTGGGAATGGATGCCGTTGCGGACGAAGTGACTAAGCTGATCGAAAACGCCGGCTTAGACAGCCGTTGGCTTCTAAAAACCGGACCACAATCCGGTTTTGGTGTCGGCTTTATAGGTCCGAATGGCGAGAATTTTTTGGCCGTCTATCCAGGCGCCAACGCCCTGCTGAAGAAGGAACATGTCGAACAGACCTTAGCCGCCCTTCCCGACCTAAATTTGATTTACGCCCAGTTTGAAATCCCGGAAGCAGCCGTTCGCAAAGCGTTCGAGATCGCACGTCAGCGCGGCATCCGCACCATGCTTAATCCATCCCCTTGGCGGCAACCTGATCCTGGCCTGTTGAAGTTAACCGATATTTTGGTGGTAAACGAAACCGAGGCCGCTTCATTATTCGGCCTAAGCTACAAAGAAATCCGCCTGGAGCGCTGGTTGAATAGCTTATGCAACTGGGCAGAACAAATTGCCTGGTCGGGGGAACTGCTGGTGGTAACGCTAGGTGAAGCGGGATGCGTGGCCTTAACGAAAGATAACGTCGTATATCAACCGGCTTGGCCTGTTGCCGCACTGGACGCCACCGGTGCTGGTGACGCGTTTAGCGCGGGCCTGGCGGCGGCTTTGCTGAATAATTTGAGCTTAACCGAGGCTTTAAGCAGAGCCTGCGCCTGCGGTGCCTGGGTTGCCAAGCATCATGGCGTATTGGGGTGTTTGCCGAGCCAAGCCGAAATCGATAGTTTTATTGATACCAATCCAAGGCCAACAGCAGCTTAGCTTGGCCGGATTTTCAGATTGACCCGGTAGGTATAGGCGTCACCACGAAACGTGCCTTCGACATACTCCACGATCTGCCCGTTGTCGGCGTAGGTCTTGCGCTTCAACAATAAGCAGGGCCCAGGCTGGTCGAAGCCGAATACGGCCGCTTCCTCGTCGTCGCTGAGCACAGCTTCTATGGATTGCTCAGCATGCACCAAGCCCAAATCGCAGTGTATCTCAATGTATTGATAAGCCGATCCTGCACCGTCCCAGTCAGCCAAAGCCGGTGCGACGCTTAGATCGTACCAAGCCACTTCGCGCGACAACGGCATACCGTCTCCCAAGCGCACCCTTACCAAACGTAGAAATCGGCTAGAGGCGGGACGATTAAAAATAGACGCGATAGTTCTATCGACGACAATCTTGTGCTCGAGAATTTGCGTGGACGGCGTGATACCCAACTCGCGCATTTCCTCGGTAAAACCTTTCAGCTTACCCATCTCCGGGTTGATCCGCGAAGGTGGCGCTTTGACTGTGACGCCGGCGCGGCCGTGGGTGGCAATACAATCCTGAGCCCGCAATTCTTCGTAGCAACGCCGCACCGTGGTACGGCTGAGACCCAGAGCTTCCGCTAAAGCCCGCTCGGATGGCAGACTAATACCGTCACCGAGCTCGCCGGACTGGATCATATCGGTAATGCGTCTTTGCAGCTGTTTGTAGACAGGCTCGGAAATGCCGGTATTCGGGCGAATTTTCTCAATGAAAGCGCTGCTATCATTGGCGGCGGAAGTATCGGCTTTTATTTCGATATTGCTGGAAACACTAGAAGGCATTGTGGTTGACCCGGCATTCTCATTTACGCAGTAGATTATGAATCTTAAAGCACAAGATAGCCGCTGCCAGCAAAAAAGTAATAGCGTTGGCCACTATGATGGCTATATTCGCCAGAAAAATCCCATAAATCAACCACAGCAACACTCCCAAAGTAAACATGCTGTACATGCCTAGCGATAAGGAATCGGTATCGCGAGTTCTAAAAGTCATAATCGCTTGCGGCAGAAAAGAGGCAGTCGTCAAGGTCGCCGCCAGATAACCGATCAGCTCGGGGATTAGGTCCATGTCAGAAAAATCAAGCCGTGAAATGTTGCCAGCCAAAGTAGCTTAAGGCGACCAGCAATAATTGCGCAAAAGCCAGCAGCCAGAAATAACCCACGAACATCATGATTTTAACCGGCGTTTCCTGGCTTTGTTTTGAACTAAGCAGCCAGCCGCCAATGCCGGAAACAACAGCGACGGCCAGCAAGCCAACTATAACGATACTCATCGCAATCAGCGCGGCGGCGGCGCCAGAACCTCGCGGGAGCCGTTGGTTTCCGGCATACTCACCACGCCGGCATTTTCCATGTCTTCGATAATGCGCGCCGCCCGGTTGTAACCGATTTTGAAGCGGCGTTGCACGCTGGAGATCGATGCTTTGCGCGACTCAGTCACAAACGCCACCGCTTCGTCGTATAGCGCATCGGACTCGCTGTCTTCGCCGTCCAAGCCGGCGACTTCGCCGCTATCGGTACGTTCCTGGGTAATCTCGTCCAGGTAATTGGTTGGGCCGGTTTTTTTCAAGAATTCCACCACCCGATGCACTTCGTGATCGTCCACAAACGCACCATGAGCACGCAAGGGGATGCTGGTACCGGACGGCAGGAACAACATGTCGCCGTTACCTAGCAAGGCTTCCGCTCCGCCTTGGTCGATAATGGTCCGGGAATCGATCCGCGAAGACACCTGGAAGGAAATCCGGGTCGGCACGTTAGCTTTAATCAAACCGGTCAAGACATCCACAGATGGACGCTGGGTCGCCAATACCAAGTGAATGCCGGCAGCACGGGCCTTTTGCGCTAAACGGGCGATCAGTTCTTCGACCTTTTTGCCGACCACCATCATCATGTCGGCCAACTCGTCGATCACGATGACAATACTGGGTAGTGTGTCCAGCAACGGATAGTCTTCCAAGGCTACCGGCGTTTCAGGGCGGAACAAGGGATCCCGAATCGGCTGACCAGCCGCTTCCGCTTCTCTGACCGCCTGGTTATAGCCAGCCAGATTCCGTACACCCACTTTGGACATTAATTTGTAGCGACGCTCCATTTCCGCCACCGCCCAACGCAAGGCGTTTTGCGCGTCCTTCATATCAGTGACGACCGGCGTCAGCAAATGCGGAATGCCTTCGTACACCGACAATTCCAGCATTTTTGGGTCGATCATGATCATCCGCACATCTTCCGGTTTGGACTTGTACAGCAAGCTGAGAATCATCGTGTTGATCGCCACCGACTTACCGGAACCTGTAGTACCAGCCACCAGTGCATGCGGCATTTTGCCCAGATCCGCTACCACCGGCGTACCGGAAATATCCTTGCCCATGGCAATGCTGAGCTTGGATTTGGCGCGTTCAAATTCATCGGATACCAGCAAATCGCGCAGCGAAACCATTTCCCGTTCCTGATTCGGAATCTCCAGACCGATAACCGACTTGCCTTCGATAATCTCGACAATCCGCACACTGGTTACCGACAAACCGCGCGCCAAGTCTTTAGCCAAGCTGCTAATGCGGCTGACTTTCACGCCCGCCGCCAAACGCAATTCAAAACGCGTGATAACCGGACCCGGCAAAACCGCTTCCACTTCGGCGGCGATGCCGTAATCCTGCAACACGTCTTCCACCTGACGGGAAATTTCTTCCAATTCTAATTTGGAGTAACGTTTAACCTTGATTTCGCGCTTATCCAGCAATGACAAGGTAGGCAAGGCGTTGATATAAGCGCCGGGCTCCATATCATCCACAGGCTTGCTGTCTTTTCTGCGCAAGGGTCTAACCGCGGCAGCGGCAGAAGGTTGTGCGGTTTCCAGCACTTGAATCTGCGGCTTTTTAGCGCGCTCTTCGGTTTTAGCCTCCGACTGCTGACTACGTGATTTTTTGACTTCTTTTGCCGATTCAGGTCGCGCCGGTTTATCAGCGCGGTAACGTTCAGGCACCTCGACCGCCTGCCGTCCTACCACTGAGCAGGCCGTCATCGCGCATTTGCCGATAAAGGCCATCATCGTCAGCCAGGACAAACCGGTAAACAAGGTCACACCGGTCATAAAAATGGCCAGCAATAATAAGGTAGAGCCGGAGTTGCCTAACAGATGCACCAAGGCGTCGCCGATTTCCCGGCCCAGAATGCCGCCCGGGCTCTCCGGTAAATCAACTTTAGTGCGCAGAAAATGCAGATGCAAAAACAAAATCGCCGAACCGGACACTATTGTCGCCAGGAAACCTGCCGAGCGCGATGCCAGCGCCCATTGCCCACCGGCCTGGCGGGAGCCTTGAAACAAGATGTAGCCATACCAAAAAATCATCACAGGAATCAGGTAGGCCATCAACCCGAGAAAACTCAGTACAAAATCCGCCAGCCAAGCACCAAACAAACCGCAGGCGTTACTGATGGATTGATACGACGTGCTATGACTCCAACCCGGATCGTTGGAATTAAAAGTGACTAAGGCAATTAAAAAAAACAAGGCACAACTTGAAAACCCCAGTAATGCGATTTCGCGATAACCTCGCGCGGCTCTCTCTTCCACAACAGCAACCATAGTTGTCGGCTCACAATAAAAGCGTCACAAAACATGATTATAGATGATGTAAATCGATTTCACATTAGCTTTACCGGCCACGCCTTTAAAAACCTGTCGGTAAATCGGTTTTATCCCGGGGGGAATGCCCTTATAATTTTGCTACCCTAACCCGCATGGAGACTCGAAATAATGGCTGCCGCAAAACATTGCAAACTTTTGATCCTAGGTTCCGGCCCGGCCGGTTACACCGCAGCCGTTTACGCCGCGCGCGCTAACTTGAATCCGGTGATGATCACCGGCATGCAACAAGGCGGACAATTGACCACCACGACTGAAGTGGACAACTGGCCCGGCGACGTAGAAGGCCTACAAGGCCCGGACTTAATGGAGCGGATGCGCTTGCATGCCGAGCGCTTCAATACAGAAATCATTTTCGACCATATCCACACAGCCGATCTGTCGCAAAAACCGTTTACCCTAACCGGCGATGCCGGCGTCTATACCTGCGATGCGTTGATTATCGCCACCGGCGCTTCGGCTAAATATCTGGGCCTGCCGTCCGAAGAAGCTTTCAAAGGTAAAGGCGTGTCCGCCTGTGCCACTTGCGACGGTTTCTTCTACCGCAACAAACCGGTCGCGGTAATCGGCGGCGGCAATACCGCGGTCGAGGAAGCCTTGTATTTATCCAACATCGCCTCCGAGGTCATCGTGGTGCATAGACGGGATAAGTTCCGCTCGGAGAAAATCTTGTCGGACAAACTGATCGAAAAATCCAAATCCGGCAATGTGCGTATCGAATGGAACCACCAGTTGGACGAAGTACTGGGTGACGAAATGGGTGTGACCGGTCTGCGCATTAAAAACAGTCAGGATGGTTCGACTAAGGACTTGGATGTACACGGTGTGTTCATTGCGATTGGCCACACCCCCAATACCGATATTTTCCAAGGTCAATTGAAAATGGAGCATGGTTACATCGTCGTGAATAGCGGTATCCACGGCAACGCTACCGCGACCAGCGTGCCGGGCGTGTTCGCGGCCGGCGACGTGATGGACTCGCATTACAAACAAGCCATCACTTCGGCCGGCGCAGGCTGTATGGCGGCGTTGGATGTGGAAAAATATCTGGATGAGTTAGTCGGCTAGATCATTCTTTGCTTGGGGCGATTAACATCGCCCCATTTATTCTCAATACACCCAGGGCAACAGCCGCCAAGTAGATTTGCAAAAATCGGCATAAACACTACCAAACTCCGCCAACAGCATCCGCTCTTCTATGTCGATGCGTAAGGTAAACGCCCAAACTGTCGGTACGAGCAACATCGCCAAAGCGATGAAGTCACCCATCGCCAAACCGGCTGCGAACAAGGCGATCAACAAGCCGGTGTAGGCCGGATGCCGCAACCAGCGATAAGGTCCTTCCTTTATCAGACGATGTTCTGGTTGTATCGCCACGTTAGTCGTAAAAAATCGGCCCAATTGCATCACCGCAGCGTAACGAAGGTACAGTCCTGAGGCAAATAAGGCCATTGCCAACGCTTGTCTAGGCAGATACTCAAGCTTGATTGGTGCCCAGGCCAGATTTTTAAACCATAAGGCCAGACCCAAACTGACCAAGATACTGATCCACAACACACGTTGCGAACGCCGCTCGGTATTCAATGCCGACCCGGTTTGCAGCGCAGCCCTGCGAGCCAAACCAATTTCCGCCGCTATCCAAACCAAGCACAACAATAGCCACAAAATCCGTACCGATGTCATTGATCGCCCTCCGGCGAAGTGTCCGTGAGTTGACGGGTATGCCAGGATGCCCGCGCCTCGTGTAACATACCGCAATTTGCCGGCTGTTATGAAAAAGATCATAGAACTGAAACAGGTTTATAAGGACTACCCGCAAGCCGGCACGCTGCAAACCGTATTGCACGACATCAATCTGGACATTTATCCAGGCGAATTCGTCGCCATCGTCGGCCCGTCCGGCAATGGCAAATCCACCCTGCTAAATCTACTCACCGGCATCGACCATCCCAGTCAAGGCCAAGTTATCGTCAATGGTGCAGAGCTACAAAAACTCAGTAACGAAAAGCTCACCCGTTGGCGCGGCGCCAATATCGGCATCGTGTTTCAGTTTTTTCAGTTATTGCCGGCCTTGAATCTGCTGCAAAACATCGTGCTGCCGATGGACTTTCTCGACAGGTTAAACAAGGGCCAGCGCCGCGAGCGGGCCATGCATTTGTTGGAACTGGTCGGCCTGGCCGATGCGGCGGAGCGCTTGCCCAGCCAAGTTTCCGGCGGCCAGCAGCAAC
>NZ_JANIBL010000021.1 GCF_024505055.1 Methylomonas rosea | reverse complement strand
AGCTACGCAAGCATCGCGAACACGATGCTCTGCAAGAGAGGCATCTCACCCAGATCGAGGCGCTGAATCGCCTTATGGACGCGACTGTGCAGGCCCTTGCAACTACGGTGGAAGTGCGGGACCCCTATACTGCCGGCCATCAGCGTCGTGTAGCGAAGCTGGCGGTGGCCATCGCCACGGAGATGAGGCTGTCGCCCGAGCGGATCGAAGGCCTGCGATTGGCCGCAGTGCTTCATGATATAGGCAAGATCCATGTGCCCGCGGAAATTCTCGCCAGCCCCCGCAAGCTCACCGCAGCCGAGTTCGAAATCATCAAGACGCACCCCACAGTCGGTTACGACATTCTCAAAGACATCGACTTTACGAACCCGGTGGCCCGGATCGTATTGCAGCACCACGAGAGGCTGGACGGTTCAGGGTACCCGGCAGGCTTGAAGCAGGAGCAGATCCTGCTCGAGGCGCGTATTCTTTGCGTGGCCGACGTGGTGGAAGCTATGGCATCGCATCGCCCCTATCGGCCGGGCCTTGGTGTCCCCAAAGCCTTACATGAGATCTCGGAGCACAAAGGGCAGATGTACGATTCCGACGTCGTAAGCGCTTGCGTAGGCCTATTCCAGAGCAAGCAGTTCGAACTGTAGGCTGCGACGACAGTCGAGACTCGCCGACGGCGCCCAACCATCCGTTCAACCACGACGGGCCGCAAGTGGTCCGCGGCTTAACGGCACGTTGGTAGGCAAGAAGAAGGCGATGATCCAGCTCATCCACGTCGAAATTGTTGGCTTAATCGGTGCCACAGTTTTTGGAGTAATTTGGGCTCTTGACCCGACCGGGAATTGGGAGCCTTTGACTGCACTTTGCGGACTCATTGAGGTCGGTACAGAATTTGCGAGCTTCGCCTAGTCTGCGCTACAAGTGAAAAGGGCGGGCGGCCTAAAACGGCTGAACAACGGATTGGCTCCAGGTGATGGCGAACCTCTGCCAACCGATGAACCGTGAGTTAAGCGGCTCCTTTTAGGTGCTTACCAGCTATTAACGGAACCATATCGATGACTGTCTTTGGCCGGTGATGAGGCAGTGATAATGTCAATTTGCTAGCCGAATACCGGACAGCCGATTGGGTTACATGATGCCTTAATTTTTAAAATTGGATAATTACCCCGACCGGCGGGTATTGGCCGATCCAAGCCATCCAAAGTCTGGCCGGATTTGTATCGGAATGCCTAGTGGTTGTGTTCCGAATATGTACAGTTTCGCTTAGGCCTCTGATTCCAGTCGTTCCAGCAACTGCACTATTTGCAGATTTGCTTCGCGTAACTTACTGAAATCCTCGCCGCCGTCATTTCTGCCGTCCAGCCGATGCCGTTGGAGATTTTCCGCTAGCGTTTGTTGTCGGGATTGCGCCCGCTCCAGTTGTTCCAGTAAGCGCGCATCGATGCCGCGTTCGTGTTTGAGCCGTTCCAGCCACCGACCCAGATGCGATTTTTTCGAGTTCAGGATAGGCCAGCGCGGGCTGCTGTTGGCTGGGGGGTGCAGGCATTGTTCGAGACGACGCAGCCAATACTGCTGCTGAAGTTTCAGTAATTCCAATTGGTTTTGCCAATTAGTCAGCGAAAGCCTCGCGCAATCGGTCCAGGCCGTATGGTTGCGATAACTGTTGACCCAAGCCAGCACCGCATCGGCCGGCATCGCTTCGGCGATGGCGCAACCTTGGGCGATGCTGCACCCCAAATCGATCAGAAAAATGCCGTGTTCTATATCTTCCACGCCTTCGGCAACCGCTTCGCGTTTGAAGGCCTTGGCTAAGGCGATCACGCTTTCGACTATGGCCATGTCATCCGGGTCGTCTATCATGTTGCGTACGAAGCTCTGATCGATCTTTACCGTGTTGATGGTCAAATGCCGCAAATGCGCCAGCGACGAATAACCGGTGCCGAAATCGTCGAGCGCACAGGGTACGCCCAGGTCGTGATAACATTGTTTTAGCGTCTCGCCCACCGAGATCAAATCCTCCAGTACGCTGCTTTCCAGTACTTCCAGCTCCAATTGCCGGGAAGGAATTTGCGGGTATTCGGTCAGCAAGGTTTCCAGGGTTTTGATGAAATCCGGCCATTGTAGATGGCGTGGCGATATGTTCACGCTGACTTGCAGATTCAGGCCAAGATCGTGCCAGATCTGCAATTGCTTGAATGCTTGTCTTAGCACCCAGTTGCTCAGGTCGATTTCCAAAGTGGTGTTTTCGACTATAGGCAGAAATTCGGCCGGCGGCAACAGACCGCGTTCCGGATGGCGCCAACGGATTAGGGCTTCCGCGCCGACCACTTGGCCGGTTTTGATATTGACCCTGGGTTGGTAATACATGCAAAACTGGTTGTCCATCAGCGCCTGACCGACCTCGGCCAAGGCTTGCTCCAAGCGGCTGGGGCGATGATTGATACTGCTCGATTGTCCGGGCAAATGATCGTAAATCCGATACCGGTTGCGGCCATCCAATTTGGCCTGATACATGGCTTGGTCGGCGTGACGCAACAGAATATCCGGATCTTCCAGATCAAGGGGATAGATGGTGACGCCGCTGCTGGCGGCAATCCGCACATGCCGGTTTTCCAACTCGAAAGGTTCGGCCATGGCTTGATGAATACGGGTCAAGGCATCTTCGCATTGCTGCACCGATTGCAAGTTTTCGAATAGCAATGCAAACTCATCGCCACCCAGCCGGCAAACCGTGTCGCCTTCGCGCAACTTTAACTTGATGCGTTTGGCCACTTCCACCAACAACTGGTCGCCGGTCTCGTGGCCGAAGTTATCGTTGACTTGCTTGAAGCCGTCCAAATCCAGATAGCACACCGCCAACAGCGATTCGGCCCGTTTGCTGTGGGCGATAGCCTGAGCAAAGCGGTCGGCAAATAAGGCGCGATTGGGCAATTGGGTGAGCGGATCGAAATGCGCCAGTACTTCCAGCGCTTGCTGTTGTTGCTTGCTTTCGGTGATGTCGGAGAACAAACCCAGATAATTGATGATATTGCCGGCGTCGTCGCGCAAGGCGGAAACCGTTAATAGTTCAGCATACAAATCGCCGTTTTTCCGGCGATTCCAGACTTCGCCTTGCCAATGCCCGGTCTGGTTTATGATCTCCCACATGGCTTCATAAAACTCCGGCGTTTGTCGGCCGGATTTCAAAAAGCTTGGGTTTTGCCCAAGCGCTTCCTCGCGGCTGTAGCCGGTGATGTCGGTGAAGGCGGCGTTGACATCGATGATCTGGGCATTAATGTCGGTAATGATGATGCCTTCATGGGCGTCCGAAAATACCCGCGCCGATAGCCGCAGTTTTTCCTCGGCCGCTTTGCGTTTGCTAACATCATGGACAATGCCGCGCATCCGCACCGGTTTGCCGCTGCCGTCCCGCTCGACCTGACCAACCGAGCGCATCCAACGCTTTTCGCCGCTAGGGGTTTGAATACGATATTCCACATCGTAATTGGCGCCGCACTCAAGGTGCTCCCGGGTTGCTTCCAAAATTAAATGCCTATCTTCCGGGCAAACCACTTCCAGGAAATCGTTCCAGGTATGCAGTGCTTTATGCGGAAAACCCAGTTCCGTCGTGACGATTTCCGACCAGAACTGGCGGTTTTTCAATAAATCCGCTTCCCAGATACCGACGCCGCCATAAATTTGGCTGATACGAAAGCGTTCTTCGCTTTCTTTTAGCGCCAGTTCGGTCTGTTTGCGTGCGGTAATGTCCTGGACCAATACCACAAAACGGTCGGGACCGGCTTTATAGCTATCGATGGCATACCAACGGCCCAGATCGGCCACGCAGTTTTCGAAATGTTGGGGCTCGCCGCTGGTGTCCAGACCGTCGAAGCTGCTGATCCAAGCGCATTCGGTATTGGGCAGCACTTGCTTGACGGTTTTGCCTATCCAGTTGTCGCGGGCAATGCCGGTCATTTTTTCAAAGGCCGGGTTGATGTCCAGATAGCGATAATCGACGATTTTGCCGCTGCCATCACGTATCACCTGATGTAAGGCAAAACCCAGCGACATATTGGTGTACAGGCGGGCCAGGTCGGCCTCGCTACGTTTGCGGGCATTGATTTCCTTCCGTAGCCTGAACACCCAATAGACGAAAAACAATAGGGCCAGCAGGGCCACGGCGGCGGATCGCAACAACGCCTCAACGCGAATGCCTTGCTCGACCTTCAAGGCCATCCAGCGGTTGATAATGGCATCGTGTTCGGCTTGACTGATATTGGCTAGGGCTTTTTCCAGCAGCGACAGCAATTGTGGATGGGATTTGAGTGCGGCCATCCGGGTTTCGTTGAGGTACCCTGGTTGGCCGGCAATATGCAGATTTAAGAAGCCTTGTTGTTTGATCGCATAACTGGCCGAGGCCGCATCGCCGATATACGCATCCACCTTGCCTTCGGCCAGTAGATTCAGCGCTTCTTGTACCGAGGGGGCGGTCAGCAGCTGTATCCCTGGGTAGTCTCTGTTTAGCAATTCCTGAATAAAATAACCTTGTTCGATAGCGACATGCCGCCCCGTCAGCAGTTGCAAGGAGTTAATATAACCACTGTTTTTGTCGCCGATGATCACAGTCGGCGTGCTGATATAGGGTTGGGTAAAACTCAGGTATTGCTCTCGATCCGGGGTTTTGGTCGCCCCGGCGAGCATGTCCAGTTCGCCGCGCTTGGCCATGTCCAGCACTTCCTGCCAGGACTTGTCCATGATCAAAACGAATTTCACCCCTAATCTCTGCTCGACTAGCTTTAGATGCTCGGCAATCATGCCTTGATGCTCGCCAGCCGCGTCCAGCCATTCGTATGGCGGAAAATTTCTATCTATACCCACTCGAATTTCAGCATGTTCAGCCAGCCACTGCCGCTCCGCATCGCTCAATTGCAAAGCGCTGGCTTTACTGCCGCCGTAGACAAAATCATTTAGCTGGCCGTCGCTCAAAGGACGCGCTAATTGCAGGTTGGCATATATGTCGGCCACCCGGCGTAAGCGGGCAGCCTCTATTTGCCCAAGCGGGATGTAGTCCGGCATGATCAGCTTACGGGTTTCCTCTGCTTCGTAGAGCAGTTGCTCCGGACTAAGTTTGCTTGGGTATTTGTTTTGGATGAGCTCGATCAGCAAATTGGGGTGAGCCAGCGCATATTCCCAGCCTTTCAGACTGGCCCGGAGGAAACGCTCGGCGCGGCCTGGATGTTGCTGTAGCTCTTTACGACTGGTGAAAAGCAAGTCGCCGTAAAAGTCGATACCGTAATTTTGCGGATTGATAATGTTGAATTTGATGCCCGCGGCGCGAAAGCTAAAAGGCCGGTCGGTGATATAGCCGGACATCACATCGACTTTATCCGCGATAAAGTCTGCGTTGTTAAAGGTCTCGGCAATTTTTTGATAACGGCTTTCGTTCAGATTGGCTTCGGCCAGTAAGGCACGAACCTGCGCGTTATTCTCGCCGACCACATCGTACATGATGCGCTTGCCGGCCATTTCGTAAGGGCTGACGATGCCGGACGATTGCTTGCTGAACAGCACCAGCGCATCGTGCTGAAAAATGGCGGCCAAGGCCGCGATAGGCTTACCGTTGGCATACTGGGCGATGATGCCGGAATCGCCGATGCCATATTCGGCTTGCCCGGATGCGACGTGTTCGATGTAGTCCTGATCAGGATTGCGCTCGCGTATTTCTACCTGCAAGCCTTCCTCGGCATAAAAGCCTTGCTCGATAGCGGCGTAATAGCCGGCAAATTGGAACTGGTGAAACCATTTTAATTGCAGCGCTACTGTTTCCAGCGGCCGATTTGCTGCGGGTGTGGCGGCGACACTGGACGTACAAAACAGTAAAAAAAATACCGCGGACAGTCCGAAAATGGTTTTTTTCATAAATGCCAGTGGTGGCCTGTTTTGAAAGTAGGGTTATTCTACATCCAAAGGCAAACGGGCTAGGCGGATTTAGTCGGCTGTCGCGGAAGTGAACAACGATTGAAATTTATTTTTGCCGGCGTTGGATTTACGCTGCTGGGTATGCGCCAGTGCGAGTTTAGCCTCGTTTTGCAACTGGCTATCGGCAAATACTTGCTGCTTGCGCAGCGGAGCCTGGATAGCCTTATGCAAATATTCCTCGGCTTCCGCGCTACGATCCTGTTGTAGTAAATAATCGGCGTAAAAGTAATTGGCGTCGATACCGTTAGGATTAATTTTTAAGCTGGCTTTCAACATTTGCTCGGCGAGCTGATTATCCCCAAAAGATACCGGCCAGCCAGGCACCATGTAATACAGCGTGCCCAGCGTGACATAAGCCGCACCATCTAAGGCATTGGGATTTTGGGCAATGGCTTCTTCCAACAGCGTCTTGGCGGTTTGCAGGCTGGACAAGGCACTCAGAGAGGATTGAAACGCCGCATTGGTGGCGATAATCGTCGCTTGCCAGATTTTCGGCTCGGCGGCGTTCGGGTAGCGTTTGGTCAATTCGGCGGCTTTTTCCAGCAATTGCGGATAGGTTTGTCTTTGCCGGGTTTCGTCGCTTTGATAATAAACGCTGGCCCAATCGCTTTCCAAATGGGCGATAGCGGTCGTCAGCTCCGAGGCTCGCAGCGGACCGGCGAAAAGTATCAATAAAACAACAATAGTAGCTTTGCTCATACATTCAATATAGAGCATTGCATTTTGGATTTCAATACGTCCTTTAAATTATTGTTTTAACAATGTATTGCCTATGACCAAAATTCGCTAAGCGCCAGGCTTTAGTGCGGGTGTTTAGGTCTATGTTTGTAGTGCTGTAGCGACTCTGCGATTGTCTTGTCCCAGTTTTGCAACAATCGGCGCAAAAACCCGAAAATGGCAACTTTTATCGCGTGCCTGGATTGTTGCTTGTTATTTGCCCCAATCCTTGAACGGATGCTTGCAGAGGTTATTGTTGTAGTAACGTAAATCGTCGGTAACTTCCATGCCGACCCAGTCCGGTTTAACGAAGGCCTCGCCCACTGCCGATAATTCGATTTCGGCGACAATCAAACCTTGGTTATCGCCCATGAACTCGTCAATTTCCCAAACATGCCGGTCGCGATAAACAAAATAGCGGACCTTTTCGACCAGCGGCTTGTGACATAGCTCGTCGAGAATACTATTGGCGTCGCTTAACGGAATTTCGTATTCGAACTCCTGACGATGGGTGCCGATAGTGGCGCTCTTGATGTTCAGCCAAGCCTGGCTGTCGGAAATCCGCACGCGCACCGAACTGAGTGGACTGCTGCTTAAATAGCCCTGCTTGTAATGTACGAAATGATCGATTTCACCGCGCCAGTCGTCGTTCGCCAGTAAAAACTTATGTTCAACCTCAAGCGCCATAGTTGTTTTCCTTAGATTAGTTAGTGTTAAGCAATAATTCTTTATTATAATGCTGGGTAATTAGGTTTGGGCTGTCAGTCCGTACCTAATCACTGCTGCTGTTCAATCAATCTGGAGAATAAAGATGGCTTTTGAATTACCTGCATTACCGTACGCAAAAGACGCATTGGCGCCGCACATTTCCGCAGAAACGATCGAATTCCACTACGGCAAACATCACCAAACTTATGTCACCAACCTGAACAATCTGGTTCCCGGCACCGAGTTTGAAGGCTTGTCTCTGGAAGAGATTGTGAAAAAATCCTCAGGTGGCGTATTCAACAACGCAGCGCAAATCTGGAACCACACATTTTACTGGAACAGCCTGTCACCCAACGGCGGCGGCGAACCAACCGGTGGTTTGGCGAATGCCATCGAAAGAACTTTCGGTTCTTTCGAGAAATTCAAAGAAGAATTCACCAAATGCGCGGTTACCACTTTCGGTTCAGGCTGGGCGTGGCTGGTTAAGAATGACAAAGGCGGTTTGGAACTGGTTAGCACCAGCAACGCCGGTTGCCCGTTAACCGCCGGCCAAACGCCGTTATTGACTTGCGACGTTTGGGAACACGCTTATTACATTGATTTCCGTAATCTGCGTCCTAAATATCTGGAAGCGTTCTGGGCATTGGTTAACTGGGAATTCGCCAGCGCCAATTACGAAGCTTAAGGATTAAATGGCGCGGGCCGGCGTCCTCACAGGCCCGTCCGCGCTATTCTTACTGTCGCCGTAGTTCAGCCGGCTTAATCACTCAACGTCCATTCAGTCTCCGCAGGATCATTTCTTTACCCAAACCTGCTGCAAGTTCGTTTTTAAAAAATCGTCCGGCCGCAGCACTTTTTTGCTCAAGAATAGGATGCTTTGTTCGACCAGTTTGATGTCCACAAATGGACAAACGCAACGGTAAATAAAGTAAATAAACTCGGTGCAGCTAAAGCTTTTGTGGGTTTCAAAATCAAATCCAAAATCGTAGGCATATCCTAGATGAGCCAGCGCCAACCTTTTTGCCTGGGCGATCACGTTCGCACTGGCGACTGTATCGCCGCCTTTTAAAGCTTGATAAATCCGTTCTTCCTCAGGACTAAAATCCGGTGTCTCCGTACTGCCTACCTGGACTTTCTGCTCGGTTTGTTTGCCAAGCCGTTCTGGTAAACGCAGGATGGCGATTTTGTCGCAGCGGGTGAAAGTCAAAATATCTTCCATGAAGACACCTTCTGCCATGGAGTGAATCACCATTTGTTTGCCGGGGGTGAACCAGTCTTTGCCGTTGTCCTGCTGACCGGCGCGTGCCAAAGGCTTGTCCAACTCGTCCGTGGCTTCGCCGTAATAAAATCCGGCATGGCTAAAGGTGCCACCGATAAATTTGCCGTCCAGATAATTGTCGTAACCGCGCAGCAAAATATCGCCGGGTTGCAATGTGTCGAGAATTTCGCGCAGATCAGGACCCTCAATGCGATAAGAACCGGGATCGTAAACAATGAACATCGGGTGCGGGTATATTTTGATGTCGCCGAAAAAAGTTAAAAACTTTTCCCAGGGACTTTGCCGACGGGTCTTCGGGGTCGCACTCATGTTCGGTCTCCTTGTCGTTGGGTTATTAAAAGCGCGTATCTGCCTATCTTCCTCCTGGGGGCTTATCGGTGCAAGACGCATGCATAATGCCGCTAATGAACCGTGAGTTTTTAACTTGCTGTGGGATAGCCGCGGCAGACTTGCTGGCCGGAGGCTGTGATCGAATGAATAGGTGGTGTTATAAAACCGGCCCTTAAACATCGGCCCTGCGAAGGCGAGAGCCCAGGGATTTTTAAGGACCAGGTTAATACTGCGAAGCGAAACGCTGCAACGGGCCTTACTTGCTACTAAAAAAGGTCTCCAATGCTTTTGCCCGGTCGGCGCTGACTATCTGCGCGTGTGGCCGGCTTTCGATCAGTTGCATATAAGCCTCAATGCCCGGAATATGCGTAGTCACCAAATTCTCACCGTAGATTTTTTGGGTGGCAAAACCCACCAATTGCAGATGCGGCCAGGCCACGATGTCTGCCGAACTAAAGCTGTCGCCCAGCGCATAGGGCGACAATTTCAGCAGCTTGGCTAAACCCTTCAGACCGGTATCGAGCTTGGTCCGGACTTCATCCTTGGTTTCTTGCGGTACGCTGCTGCCGAACAGGGCTTCCCCATACAGGCGGCGAGCGATCAGTTCGACGTTCAGTTCGAGATGCTGGATGAATTCCCGGCATTTACCGCGTTCGTAGACATCGACCGGATACAGCGGATGTTCCGGAAATGCATCTTCCAGATACTCCAGGATTGCTTGCGATTCCGATAGATAACCGTCGCTGGTTTTGATGAACGGGATTTTTCCCAGCGGCGAACGTTGCAGCAAGTCTTCGTTCTGGCTGGGTGGGGTAAACTCTTCGATGAACGCTATATCCTTTTCCATCAACGCAAATTTAATTTTGTTGTAATAGTTGCTAATTGCCACGCCATACAAAGTAATCATTGAATAATCTCCAGTAGTTGAATTAAGAACAAAGCCATAACAGACCGGTCAGTCTATTGAAATAATACATACCGGTCTGTATAGTTGCAACATGTTTTTTCTCGGTACTCAATTATGGCCCGCAATCTCCAAGATCACATTTTGCAAACCGCCTCCGCGCTTTTTTACAGCCAAGGCATTAAGGCCACCGGCGTCGATGCGATAGTAAAAGCCGCCGGCACCACCAAGATGAGCCTGTATAAGTACTTTCCATCAAAAGACGATCTGGTCTTGGCGCATCTAAGCAAAAGCAGAGATGCCATGCTCAATCGGATCCTGGCCGGCGTGGAATTGCGCGCCAGCGAACCCAAGCAAACGTTACTGGCGGTGTTTGCCGTATTCGATGAATTGTTATCCAGTCCGGAATTTCGCGGCTGCCCGTTCATCAACGCCTCTGCTGAATTTGCCGAAGCGTCCAACCCGGTGCAACTGGCTGCCGCCGAATTTTCCGATACTTTCCGGGAAATATTGGCGGATTTGGCCCGGCAAGCCGGCGCACAGGACCCGGAATCACTGTCCCAGCAACTGTCCATGCTGATTTCCGGAGCTATAGTCAGCGAGCAGATGCGCCGACAATCGGGGGCCATGCTTACCGCTGCGGCGGCTGCAAGCATCCTGATCGAGCAAAGTTTAAGCCGCGCGGAACCAGCTTAGTCCAAGCTGCCGGCAATGCCCTATTAATCGGCAAGCCGGCAACTGGCATACAATATCGCTACCTTGGGCCTCACCGAGAGGCCCCATCACTCTTTGGACTTGACCGCTTTTGAGCTCACTACGCCAACTCGTTTCCCAAACCGCCATCTACGGTCTCAGCAGTATCGTCGGCCGTTTTTTGAATTATCTGCTGGTGCCGCTGTACACCTACACCTTCAGTGCCGGCGAATACGGCGTGGTTTCCGAGTTTTACGCCTATGCCGGATTTTTTGCGGTGCTTATGGTACTGGGTTTGGAAACCGGGTATTTTCGGTTTCGACAGCGACAAGAATTTAGTAGTGACGAAGTCTATCGTAACGCCTTAGGTTTTCTGTTGATCACTAGTCTAGGTTTTATCGCGGCAATCTACTATTGGCAACAGCCGCTGGCCGACTGGTTGCAGTATCCGCGACATCCGGAGTATTTGCTGTGGTTCGGCTGGATTTTGGCGCTGGATGCGCTATCGGCGTTGCCGTTTGCCCGGCTGCGTGCAGAGAACCGAGCCTGGCGTTTCGCCGGCATCAAGATGACCGAGATTTTCATCGCCATCGCCTTGAATCTACTGTTTTTGTTGGCCTGGCCCAAGCTGCAAAGCCTCTGGCCGGATAGCGATCTGACTGCGTATTACGACCCTGAACTAGGTGTGGGTTACATCTTTTTAGCCAATCTGGCCGCCAGCGTTTGCAAGCTTCTGCTGTTGCTGCCGCAATTCCGCGCGGTGCGTTTCCAACTCGATCCGCGCGTGCTCGGGCCGATGTTGCGCTACTCCCTGCCCATGGTGATTATCGGCTTTGCCGGCATGGTTAACGAAATGCTGGACCGCGCAATTCTGAAAGTCTTACTGCCTTACGATTTGCCCACCAACCTGAAGATGCTGGGTATCTACGGCGCCTGCTATAAGCTGTCGATTTTGATGAGTTTGTTCGTGCAGGCCTTTCGCTACGCCGGCGAACCGTTTTTCTTTTCCTATGCCGGCCGCGCCGATGCCAAACGGGCCTATGCATTGGTGATGCAGTATTTTGTGATTGCCGGGGTATTTATATTTTTAGTAGTGATGCTGTTCATCGACCTGTTCAAATATTTTATCGGCGAAGAGTATCGAGTGGGCCTGGAGGTGGTGCCGATTTTACTGATGGCCAATCTGCTGCTGGGGATTTATGTCAATCTGTCGGTTTGGTACAAGCTCAGCGACCGCACCGGCCTGGGCGCCTGGGTGTCGCTGGCCGGGGCAGGCCTGACCATTGTGTTGAATATCTGCTGGATACCGGTGTGGGGCTATGTCGGCTCGGCGTGGGCGACGCTGGCTTGTTACCTGTTTATGGTGGTTTTATCTTGGGCTTTGGGTCGGCGCTATTACCCGGTGAGTTATCCGGTGGGCAAAATAGCCGGCTATTTTGCATTGGGTTTGGCGCTATATTTTGCCAACCGCTACGTGTTGGATAGCTGTCAGATCAATGTGTGGTTGGCTGGCGCCGTGGGCTTGTTGCTTTATTTGAGCGTTGCGGCTTGGTTGGATGTTCGACCGATATTGCGCAGCCGCCGCCCGAATTAAATGCCCGGCAACTGTTCCGAATAGAAAGGTCCGAGCCGGCGCGTTTTTAAAATATTGATGCGGCGCTCCGCAACGCGCTGCAAAAACAAGTTTCGTGTCTGCGCGTCTGCGGCAGACCAAAGCCGGATTTCATCCAGGGAACGGAAGCAGCCCAGGCAAATATCGTCGTCGTTTAGACAACAGTTTCTGACGCATGGCGATGTTGGGTTGGATTCTGAATTGATCATGGTCGGGGCATTTGTTGTTGAAAATACTGCTGAGCCTGCTCCACATCGTGGTGTATCTGCTGTTTCAGCTCGGTCAGCGAGGCAAAACGAATTTCGTCGCGCAGCTTCTTTTTAAAATGCACTTCAACGTAATGACCGTAAATGTCCTGATTGAAGTTGAATAAATGCGTTTCCAAGACCACTTTAGCGCCACCGTCGAAGGTGGGGCGCGTGCCGACATTGGCGACACCTTGGTGTTCGCTGCCATTCAAGCCGGTCATCGTCACCGCGAACACGCCGACAATAGGGGTATTCTTCCTGAACATTCTGACATTAGCGGTTGGAAAGCCCAACTCCCGGCCACGCTTGTCGCCGTGCGCCACCCGGCCGCATACCGAATAATCCCGGCCCAGCATGAGTTTGGCTTGCTCCAATTGGCCTTCGCCGAGGGCATCGCGAATCAGTGTGCTACTGACTCTTAATCCGGCCAGTTCGAAAGAATGACTATCTTCCACTTCAAAACCGTATTCCTGGCCACGATGCTGTAACAGTGCGAAATTGCCGCGCCGCGCCTTACCAAAGTGAAAATCGTCGCCAACCACCAAATGTTTGACTCGCAAGCGCTCGACTAAAATGTCGCGAATGAAATGCTCGGCATCGCAATCGGCCAGGCTGCGGTTGAAAGGCAACACCAGTAATTCGTCGACCGGTAGTTTAGCAAACTGAATGGTTTTCTCGCGCAAACGGGTCAGTCTGGACGGCGCGTGGTCGCCGAGGAAATACTCTAAAGGCTGGGGTTCGAAGACCATTGCCACGGTCGGCAACTGCAAACGCCGGCCGTGCTCGGCCAGTTTTTCGATCACCAGCTGATGTCCAAGATGCAGACCGTCGAAGTTGCCTATGGTCAGCACACAGCCGTCGCGTAACGGCTCAAGATGATTCAAACCCCGAATTAAGCGCATGATGGCTGTCTGACTAAAAAGACTAATTCTATCAGTAACAGCCGGTGAGCGACCATGCCGGCAATGGCCAACGCATTTGGCGGCGCTAAAATTCGTCTTGCCGCATCACGGTTTTCCACCGAATATAAGCCCTCCAAGTTACCCGGCAAACCACCGACATGACATCGATAAACAGCATCTGCATCTATTGCGGTTCCAGTTCCGGCCGGCTTGAGGCATACGGCGAGGCCGCGCAAGCCTTGGCCGCCGCGCTGGTCAGCCGTAACATCCGCTTGATTTACGGCGGTGCCGGGATCGGCATCATGGGCATGGTCGCGGACCAGGTGTTAAAACTCGGCGGCCAAGCGATTGGCGTTATTCCCAAGGCCTTGGCGCACAAAGAGGTCGCCCATCCCAATCTGACCGAATTGCACGTCACCCAATCCATGCACGAACGAAAAATGCTGATGGCCGAACTGGCGGACGGCTTTATAGCACTGCCCGGCGGTATCGGTACGCTGGAGGAGCTATTTGAAATTTGGACCTGGGCGCAGCTTGGATTTCATCAAAAGCCCTGCGGTTTGTTAAATGTGGCGGGTTATTACGATGCCTTGATCAACTTTCTGGATCATGTTGCTGCCGAGCAATTCGTCAAGCCGCATCACCGTGGCATGTTAATGGTCGAGGCCGATCCGCAAGTATTGCTGGACCGCTATGTCAATTATCAGCCGCCTGCTGTAAAACATTGGGTGAACAAAGACCAAACCTGAGCCGGCATACCGGTCTGCGTCTGAGATATTTTTTATTCGGATTGAGAGTTCGCGGTCTTGGACTATCATCGACAGGGTGTAACGCGCGATTTTTAGGGTTTGATGAATATGGCTAAGGTAAACGGCGAGAAATTGAATCGCAGAGTGGCTTTTCGCATCTATGAACAAGCCAATCTTTTCTATCGAAAGATTGATCGGGATGGGCACATGCAAGCGCCGGAAAATTTCGATGCTTTGCTGAGTAACAGCGATCGGTCTGATGCCGCCGCGCCTCATGCGCTGCCCGATTCGCAAAGCCGGGAAAACGATACGCTCAACGTCAATATCAGCGCCAGCGGTATTGCGTTTACCTCGAAAGACCCTTTGCAAGCCGGCGATTATCTGATGTTGCGGATATTGCTGTTATCCAGCATGACGGCAATCATGACCTGCTGTAAGGTGGTGTATTGCAAACCCAGCAACCCTTACGAAAACGACCGTTATCCGTATTTAATCGGCGCCCAATTCATCAATCTGACGCCCGAAGATACGGCACTGTTAAGCCAACATATCGACAGGAATAAAAAACAGCAGTGGGCCGTGAACGGTGCATTGCTGAGCCTGGTCTTATTCGTCCTGGCGATGCCGGATGCCGCATTCGGGCTGTTAATGGGCTTCGTCCATCATATTTTCGAAGTTGTTTTACACGTCATACACTTGATCTTCGAGTATGCGGAATACAATCTGGACCATGTCATAGAACACGCATTCCATACCGATACACACGCTACGCAAGTCATCGTTTTTTATATTCTGTGTACGATCGGCCTGATCGGCCTGTACTTTCTTTGGCGCATTGTGCCGCATAACTGTCGGCGGGCCGGCAATAGCCTGATAGCTTTCTGGTGCCGCAAAAAAGCCAGTTGTTTTTACTTTTGGGGTCAGCAAGCGCTGGTGGATAAGATCAAGATTGTTGCAATCGGCGTTATAGCCGTTACCGGCTATGCCTATTTTGGGATGTGACTGTGTTGCTTATTAGGGGTGTGGTTTTCCCTAGAATTTAGGCTGGACCGACGTAACAGCCCAGCCCTGTTCAAGCTTTAAAGCGCTTTATACAGTTCGATAGTCTTGGTCAATTCTTCAGTAGCTTTGGCTACGTTACCGGCTTTAGACTGGATCTGTCCTTGCATCAAAGATGCGTGAGCTTTTTTCGCGGCTTCGGAACTGCCGGCAATCGCTTCGGAACTGTTTCTGGCGGCTTTCAGATGAATCTGCGCAGCGGAGAAATCGCTTTTGCCGACTTCAACCAGCGCTTTTTCTATGTGAGAGATAATGCCGGCGGTACCGGATTGCGCTGCGGCAGCTGGTGCTTCTTCAGCAGCAAATGCGCATACGTTGGCCAGACTCAAAGACGCTGCCAATGACAGGGTTAACACTGCTTTTGTAAATAATTTCATTAAGTAGATTTCATGTGATGGTTAATAGGTCCAATGCCCTAAAAAACACGTCATCACAGAATAGATTTTTTGTACCGGAAACTTACTGTCTAAGTTTGTCGCGAACGAGCACCGGCACAGCACCTTTTGGCAAATTGCCGACAAAAGGCTTGGAGCAAATCCATGCTGATTGGAAGTATCTTTTTTCCTACTGGGTCCAATTGAAAAACATTATTGCTTTTCAGGGACCATCATAACGGATTTAGCGCGTCGACAACGGACCATTTGCAATGGGTGGTTGCGACAAGTTGCCGCAGCGCCCCGATTCTCGGTTTTCTAGGGCGCAAGCCGGCGCCCTATCGCGGTCACCACGCCCTGTGCGGCAATCATTTATAATGCCCAACCGCCTATTGCTGCATTCATCCATCATGATCGACACCCTATACATCGAATCCGCTATCGAGCAGCATCCGCGCGTAGCGACGATTCGGCGGCGTTTTCCGCAAGCGCGGACGGTGGCTTGCGAGCGGTACGGCGAGGTGTTTAATCCCAAGGCGCAAAACTTTCGTTTGCAGAAGCAGCATCCGGCATTGATTCTGGCGGAAAAATACCAAAAGTTCGTATTGCCGGCGCCCACCGGTTACGGCATCGGTGGGCAGCGCAATTATTATTTTTCGCACATGCTTAATTGCTTGTACGACTGCCGTTATTGCTTTTTGCAGGGCATGTACCAGTCGGCCAATTACGTGCTGTTTGTAAATTACGAGGATTTTCAAGAGCAGATTCGCCAAACCTGTTTGCAAACCCCGGATGAGGATGTTTATTTTTTCTCCGGTTACGATTGCGACAGCCTGGCTTTCGAGCCGGTCACCGATTTTGCCGAGCAGTTTTTGCCAGTGTTTGCCGACATGCCCAACGCCTGGCTGGAACTGCGCACCAAGAGTACGCAGATTAGAAGTCTGTTGAATCGCGAGGTGGTGCCGCGCTGCGTGGTGGCGTTTAGCCTCTCGCCGGATGCGGTGGCCGATAAGGTGGAAGCCAAAGCACCCAATGTAACCAAGCGCATCGAAGCCGCCGCCAAATTGCAGCAGCAAGGCTGGCAGGTCGGTTTGCGTTTCGACCCTTTAATTTATCAGCACGACTATCGGCAGCAATACCGGGCGTTGTTTGAACAAGTATTCGCTATGATCGATGCTCAGGCTTTACATTCGGTCAGTCTGGGGGTGTTTCGATTACCCGAGCAATACTTCAAAAAAATCCACAAGCTGTACCCGGATGAAAAGCTGTTCGCCAGCCCGCTGCAAACCGCGTCCGGCATGGTGTCTTACCGCGCTGAACTGGAACAGGCGATGATGGCGGACTGCTCGCAAATGTTGCTGGAATACATTCCGCAAAGCGCATTTTTCCCATGCATACTTTAAAGCGCACGCTACTGGTGACCGGCGCCAGCTCCGGCATTGGCCGGGCGATTGCGCGACAACTGCTGGCGCACGGTCACCAAGTCATTGGCACGTCCCGAGATTGCCGGCGGTTTACCAAAGTTCACCCCAATTTTGTCGGCGTCCAGCTGGATCTGGCTAAATTAGCCGGCGTTCCGCTGTTTGCCAAACAGCTGCAAAATGATTTCCCGGATTTGGATGCGGTGGTATTTGCCGCCGGTTACGGCCAATTCGGCGGTCTGGAGCAATTTTCCTTCGAACAAATCGAAACCTTGATGACCGTCAATTTCACCGCACAGGCCTGCCTGACGCGAGCGCTGTTACCGAAACTAAAGCAAAAAACACACGCCAATCTGGTGTATATCGGTTCGGAAGCGGCTTTAAAAGGCAGCCGCAACGGCAGCATCTATTGCGCCAGCAAATTTGCATTGCGCGGATTTAGCCAGGCTTTGCGCGACGAGTGCGGCAAAAGCGCGGTGCGGGTGTCCTTGGTTAATCCGGGCATGGTCGATACTGCGTTTTTTGATACATTGTCGTTCGCACCCGGCAAACAATCCGGCCAAGCCTTGATGGCTGAGGATGTTGCCGATGCGATTTCTTATATCCTGCAAGCAGGCCCGCACAGCGTCATCGACGAAATCAATTTAAACCCATCCAGCAAAGTGATCGAATTTAAGAAATAATCCCAGATGCTAGCCAAACTCATCGTTTATTGCGCTTATTACCTTAAATCCGCCGATTGGTATCGAAAAGCCAAGCTGTTTTTTTACGACCTGCTGGAAAACAGCCATAGTCGGAAAAAGAAATATTTCGATGCGACGATGATTGGCCTGCTGATTTTGAGCGTGATATTTCTGATTTACGACATAGAACACGAAGACAGCAAGATGGGCGGCTATTTCGAGCTGGCGATTTTGATGGTGTTCATTGTCGAATATTGCCTGCGGGGCTGGATTTATTCCGATACCTATAAAGTCATCATCGAGGAATACGAGAAAGCGCTGTATTTGAATCTGGATTTCAATCTGCTCGGGGTATTTCGCAAAGCCTTCGTCAGGGACATGGAATACATAACCTCGCCGTTTGCGATCATAGACATCTTGGCTATTCTGCCCAGTTATCGGCCGCTGGCGATCTTGCGGATCTTCATCATTTTCCGGCTGTTCAAGTTATTCCGTTACTCCAATAGCGCTAAATTGTTTGCCGACGCCCTGGCCAGCAAGCGCTTCGAGTTGATGACCCTGCTGATCTTCACCTGCTTTTTGGTGTTTATCGCCAGCGTGTCGATTTACATGTTCGAATATCAAGCAACCAACAGCGGTATTCATAATTTATTCGACGCGTTTTATTGGACCATTGTTACCTTGGCGACAGTGGGTTTTGGCGACATAACCCCGCAGACCACCGGCGGGCGCTGGGTCACGATTTTTCTGATACTGGCCAGTTTGGGTGTGTTGTCGTTCTTCACTTCCATCCTGATCGCCGCGTTCAGCGAGAAGATGCTGTCGGTTCGCGAAACCAGAACTTATGCCGAACTGGACCGCTACGACAACTTCATCATCATTTGCGGTTTTGGTCGGGTCGGACAGGAGATTGCCCGGCATTTGCACAATGACAGGCAGAAATTTTTAATCATCGATAGAGTGCCGGCGCGGATTGAGTTAGCTAAGAAACGCGGTTATCTGGCAATAGAAAGCGATGCCAGTAATAATGAAGTGCTGATCAACGCCGGTATATGCCGCGGCGCCAGCGCGATTTTGTGCATTACCGGCGACGATGTGATTAACGTCTATGTGACTCTAACCAGCCGGCATTTAAATAAAAACCTGCGGATTATTTCCCGCGCCAACCGCCACGATAATGTCAATAAACTCTACCAAGCTGGGGCTGATAACGTCATCAGGCCGTTTGAGATTGCCGGTTTGCTGGCGGCGGAATTTGTTGGGCAGCCCGTTGCTTTCGAGGCCATATCCGGTATTTTGCATAATCAAACCGAGACCGTGATGGAGTCGGTATTGGTCAGCGAAAAGTCGCCTCTGGATAATCAACAAATCGGTCAACTGGATTTACAGCAGCGCAAGCTCACCTTGTTGGGTGTGATCAGCGACAATCCGATTCATTTGAAACATAAGAATAAATACCAGGTTAAGCAGCAACATTTTTATTTCAATCCGGAAGTGGACTTTATTTTGCGGCACGGCGACATGCTGGTGTTATTGGGCCGCAAGTACGGCATCGATCATTTTCGCGACCAGGTGGAACAACGCCGTTTATTCAGCAGGAAGCCCAAATGAAAAACATCGCCGTCTTCGGTTACAACCGGCTGTCGTTCGAGGCCATTAGCCGGCTGGACAAAGAGCTGTATCAAATCACCGTCATCGATCATGATCCGATCAAAGCAGCGCTGGCGCGGGAAAACGGTTTTGAAACCGCCAATATCGATTTTCGTAGCGACGACGATTTGAAGCTGATCGGCATAGGCGCGCACATCGATACGCTATTTTGCTTTTTCGACACGGACTCGGAAAATGTATTTCTGACGCTGTCGGCGCGGGCGCTGGATAAGGAGTTGAATATCGTCGCCATTGTCGATAGTCCGGAGTCGGCGGAAAAACTCATCGCGGCCGGTGCCAACAAGATTATCGACCCTTACGAAATCTGCGGGCGCAAAATTCACGATATGCTGAAGCGGCCGGATATCAATGATATTTTCGATCACACCGTATTCGGCAGACACGATCTGCATCTGGCCGAGGTGACGATCCCGGAAAACAGCTATCTGGAGAATGCTCATGTCGCACAGCTACATTTAAGTTCGCAGTACAATTTGATATTGATAGGTATCGTCAATAAACAAGTCAGCGAACAGCTGCATTTTGTGGTCGAGGAATTCGACCGCCGTCTGAGTGTTGGCGATATTTTGGTGATTTTGGGCCCCTCACGGGAAATTAGAGCATTTAAGAAAGACGTCGAAAATGAGTTTTGTAAAATTTAGTCCGCTCTTGGACTAGCACCTAACCGATTTTATTTTTTCTCCGCCAGTCCCAGCCAGCGTGCCAGAGCCGCTAGCGAAAAACCCTGTATCAACACGGACATCACCACAATAAAACTGATCAGGACAAAAATCTCTCCACCCTCTTTGATGCCGGCTGCCAACGGAAAAGTCGCAAGTACGATAGGTACGGAACCGCGTAGGCCCACCCAGGAAACCAGCAGCTTTTCCTTAAAACCGATCTTGGCCCAGAACAAACTGGTGAATACACTGACCGGACGGGCTACAAACATCAGGAACAGACTGATCGCCACAGCAACGCTGGCCAAGGAAGACAATTCGGCGCGATAAGGTACCGACAGCATGCCCAAGGTTAAAAACATGATGATCTGCATCAGCCAGGCGAAGCTGTCGTGAAAGGCACTGATGTAGTGCTGATGGATAACCTCCCGGTTCCCCGCCACAATGCCGGCCACGTAAACGGCCAAAAAGCCATTGCCATGCATAAATGTAGCGCCGCTATAAGTCAGCAACACCAATGCTATCGAAGCGATGGCATACAGGCCGGCCGAACTTAAGCCCAAGCGATTAAGCAACCAGACCATGAAACGACCGGCGCCATACCCAACGCCCACACCTATCAGCAGTTGCAGCACCAGAAACATACCGCCTTCCAGAAAGGCTGATTCGCCCCCGGTCGAATAGTTGAGCAAGGTGACCGTCAGCAACACTGCCATCGGGTCATTGCTGCTTGATTCAAGTTCCAGAAGCGGTTGCAATTTGCCTTTTAAAACGATTTGACTGGAGCGCAACACGGAAAACACCGCAGCTGCGTCCGTGGAAGAGACAATGGCGGCCAGCAGCAGGCCCTGGGTTAGCGTGATGCCGTGCACCCCCAGCGAAAACGTGCTGAACGAGCCGAGGATAAACCAGGCAAAACTGCCCAGTAGCAGCATGGTGATAAACACGCCTAGCGTGGAGAGGCATAATCCCTGCCACAAAACCGGGCGAATATTGGGCCAATGCGAGTCAAGACCGCCGGTAAACAAAATAAAAATCAGCGCAAAATCGCCGATAAACTTTGCAATTTCCGGGCTGTGAAGTTCAGGTCCACCGAATTCGCCAATCAGCCAGCCGGTCAATAGAAAAAAAAGCAGCGAAGGAATACCCACTTTGCTGGCCAGTTTGCTGGAAAACACGCTGATTAATAACAAGCTGGCGCCAACCAGGCTGACTAATTCAATGGAGGGCATGGGCGATTCTCTGTAATCCGGAATTCATGGTCTATTGATGGTTGCAATTTATGCGCGGGTGAGGGTTAGAAAATTATTCATCGTGCTTAATTCTACTTTGTCAGATACGGGTATCACATTGCCGAAGGTCGTCATTCCGGCATGGATTCCCGCTTCCCGGCGGGTATGGCGGACTTCCTTCTTACCTGACAAAGTAGAATTTAGATGTCTGGGTAAATAAGCATCCTTGCAAGCCCGGACCGGCCTTTTCGGTCCCGCTCGAAATCGCGCCTTATATCCCACGCCGAATTGTTCCGTGCCGGTAAACAGGGGCGATTGCCTCGCTCAGCGCGACGCGGTAAAGTCTAATGCTGGAGCGGAGCTGCATCAGCATGCTGAAAACGGCAATATTTCGCATAAGGCGCGCATCCGCTACCAAAATAGCGAGTTCGATTGCCTGGACAATATAGCCGGAATGGAACCGGTTCGGCTATTTCTATGATCTCAATACCATGGCTATGAAACGTTTCAAAAACATCCTGTATGTCGCGGAGTTTGCCGTCGATCAGCGTCTGGCTATTGCGCGGGTGATCGCTCTGGCGGAAAACAACCAAGCCAGATTGACGTTTTTGCATGTCCTAGAACAACCGCGTCTGGGGGCTTTGCTTGATCTTTTTACCCCGGAGCAGATCGACATGCAGTTGCGCGAGCAGGAACGCCATAAGCTAGAGGCGTTAGTGCTTGGCTATAGCAGCGTAAATCCCGTTGATTTGCAAATCCGGGTTGGCAGCCCATTTATCGAAATCGTAGGTCAGACATTGGATGGCGACCATGACTTAGTCATCAAATTGGCGGGGGGCGGCCAGGGTATTCAAGACCATTTGTTCGGCAGTACGGACATGCATTTGTTGCGTAAATGTCCGCGCCCGGTCTGGTTGATGCGGCCGGCAGAAAAAACCAATTATGCCAAAATTATGGCCGCCGTCGATTTCGATCCCTGGTCCGCGGACCGGGCAGACGACAGCTTGAACCGCAGAATTTTGGAACTCGCCAGCTCGCTGGCGCTCTCCGATTTCGCGGAATTACATCTGGTGCATGTTTGGGACTCGATGTTGAGCGCGTGGGCAGGCGAAATTCCCTATAAAACCGTCGAAACACAGATTGAAGCCGAAAGAGCCCGCTATCAGTCCGGACTCGATGACTTGGCAGTCAAATTACGGCATTGGATAGGCGATGAGGCTTACAATTACTTATCGCCACGACTGCATCTGGTCAGAGGGAACGCACGGGACGATATTCCCGCTTTGGCGGCTAGGCTTGACGTAAACTTACTCGTGATGGGGACAGTCGCGCGTACCGGTATCAAAGGCCTGATCATCGGCAACACTGCCGAAGTCATCCTTAACGGTATCCACTGCTCGGTACTCGCAGTCAAGCCGGACGGCTTTGTTTCTCCTTTAGCATGACGAGTCCATTGGACGTAGTTCTGCGAAAATCCGATATTATTAGCGGTATCCAAATATTCGCTCCATTAATTCAAGACATAGAAAATGAATTTTTTAAAATTAAGTCCACGTATTGGTTTTTTTCTGGGGTTTGCTGCCTGCGCTTCGCTGTTGGCGGTTGGCGCCTATTTACAATTTGTCGAAGAGTTGGAGCCTTGCCCTCTATGTATTTCGCAGAGGTTGGCCATTCTGGCGACAGGCGTGATTTTTTTAATCGCCGGCTTGCATAATCGCGGCCGCAAAGTTTACGCGCTGTGCAGTGCGGCTGCGGCGCTGATTGGTGCCAGTGTTTCGGCCCGCCATGTCTGGTTACAACATCTGCCGCCCGAAGAAGTGCCGGAATGCAGTCCGGGGCTGGAATATGTGTTTCAACATTTCCCGTTGGCCGACACCATCAAATTGATGCTGACCGGCACCGGCGAATGCGCGAAGATCGATTGGACCTTGCTGGGCCTGAGTATTCCGGCCTGGACCTTGTTCGCGTTTTTGTCGTTGGCAGGTTGGGCATGCCTGCAATTTTTAAATGATGCCGATGCCGTCTAGGCAACGCCGTTAAGTTAATAGTTGGACTTGTAGTAGGGTCGAATTTATTCGACCTTGGGTGGTGGCGCCCATAATGCGAATAAATTCGCACCTACAAGGTCACTAACAGCATTGGTTATTTAGCTTAGTGACTGGCATAACGATCAGTGCTAATTAGCGTTGCGAAAAACCGGGCTTCTGGAAAAATCGGTAATACTCGTAGAATTGGGGGCCAGACTTTTTCAAGGCACCCTTTGTTCAAATTCCGGCCGCTACAGCGTCGAATCGATACAGCTCCGCAACAGGTTATGCACAAAAACGGGGCATGGCCTGCGCGGCATTACACTAGGGCCTGCGATATTTAACACAGATTAATTTTTTGCCTAAGTTATTGATTTTTAATTGGCAAATCCGCTGACTTAAATTTGCACAATTTAACAAATGTGTAATAAAAACCGACACTAAGCGATTCTCTCAAAAGCCTATCCACAGAGTTATCCACAGCTTTTGTGGGTAACTCAGATTCCTCAATCCTGTTAACGACTTAGCGCCCTAATATCAAAAACACATCACAAGACATGCCTAACTGTGACACTCCAGGCAATTTAATTTTGAAAGTTGCTGTGCCAGTTCCGCTGGACCGGTTATTCGATTATCTGCCGCCGGTTGGCGTTAGTTGGCCCGAATTGCAAGCGGGTGTCAGAGTGTTGGTACCCTTCGGTAAGCGTCAGCAAGTGGGGGTTTTGATGGCTGTCGCGGACAACTCCAGCGTCCATACCGATAAACTCAAACCGGCTATCGCCATTCTGGATACCGACCCGCTATTGTCCGCAACCGATATTCGCCTGTTGCGCTGGGCCAGCCGTTACTATCACCACCCGCTCGGCGAAGTGCTGGCCGCGGCGTTTCCGGTGGCCTTGCGTCAAGGCCGGCCGGCCTTATTGCAACGGCAGCCCTGTTTCGGCCTCAGCCCGCAAGGCCGGCTGGTTTCCCCGGAACAATTGCGCCGCGCGCCCAAGCAACAAGCGCTGCTGGCCTTATTGCAAACTACCGGTAGTGCGATGACCGCAAGCGCGCTCAACACCTATAAGCCGGCGCTGAAAGCCTTGCTCGATAAGGGTCTTGTGATGGAACAAAATCCTGTTCCTGGGATTGCAGCAACCCTTATCAAGACCGCTTTGTCGGCCAATCCGGAGCAACAAACAGCTATCGATGCCGTCATTGGCAATCTGGGTCGCTTTGCCGTATCCCTTTTAGAGGGCGTTACCGGCAGCGGCAAGACCGAAGTGTATATGCAGATCATCGCCAAGGTGTTGGAGCAGGGCAAGCAAGTCCTGGTTTTACTGCCGGAAATCAGCCTGACGCCGCAACTGGAGCAGCGCTTTTTAAAGCGCTTTGCGGTGAATATGGTCTCTACGCATTCCAAATTAACCGATAACCAGCGTTTGCAAGCCTGGCTGAGTATGCAGCAAGGCGAAGCGGCGATTATGCTCGGTACCCGTTCCGCGCTGTTTACTCCGATGCCGCGCCCCGGCTTAATTATTCTCGATGAAGAGCACGATAGCTCCTTCAAACAACAGGAAGGATTTCGCTTTTCCGCGCGCGATGTCGCCATTGCCAGGGCCAAGGGTTTGGGTATCCCGGTATTATTGGGTTCGGCAACGCCGTCGCTGGAGAGCATGGCAAATGTCGCGCAGCGCCGCTACCAATTACTGCATCTGCCTAATCGGGCCGGCAATGCCACTGCGCCGAGTTTTCAGCTACTGGATATTCGCAACAAGCGAATGCAAGCCGGACTGTCCGAGCCGCTGCTGGCAGAAATCCAAGCCACATTGGCCAAGAAACAACAAACCCTGATTTTTCTTAACCGGCGCGGCTATGCGCCGGTGCAGATTTGCCATGGCTGCGGCTGGGTCTCGCGCTGCCGGCGTTGCGATGCCAATCTGGTGATTCACGCCGCCGACCGGTTGCTGCGTTGCCATCACTGCGGCAGTGAACAACCCTTACCCAAGCAGTGCCCCGGCTGTAAAACCGGCGAATTGCAGGCGCTGGGTTTGGGTACGGAACGTATCGAACAAACCCTGGAAACTTTATTTCCTGACAAGGCGATCGTGCGCCTGGATAGAGACACCACGCAACGCAAGGGTTCGCTGGAACACTACCTGGAGCTGATTAACGATGGCGAGGTCGATATTATTCTGGGGACGCAAATGCTCGCCAAGGGCCATCATTTTCCCGGCGTAACGCTGGTAGCCATTCTGGATATAGACAGCGGTCTGTTCAGTATTGACTTCCACGGTAGCGAAAGACTGGCACAGTTGATTGTGCAGGTGGCGGGTCGAGCCGGTCGGGCCGATCAACCCGGTAAGGTGATATTGCAAACCCGCCATCCGCAACATCCTTTGCTCGATACCTTGCTAAGCAAGGGCTATCGGGCTTTCGCCCAAAGCGCCCTCCAAGAGCGGCGGCAAGCCGGCTTGCCGCCGTTCGGCCATCAGGCTTTGCTTAGGGTGCAAGCCGGCAAAGCCGAGGAACCGCTACAGTTTTTACAAGCGGTTTGCCGGATAATCGGCGAGCTAAATCCCGGCAAAGTGCAGGTCTTGGGACCGGTGACGGCGCCGATGGCCCGGCGTGCGGGCTTGTTTCGTTACCAGTTGCTATTGCAGAGTCCGCAGCGTAAAGAGCTGCATCATCTGCTGGATAGTTTGTTGCCGGCCATTTATGTCTTGAAGGAAGCCAAAAAGGTGCGTTGGTCGCTGGATGTCGATCCGGTGGATTTGTACTAGTCTGATCCGCCAAAATCCGGCGATTTAGTCCGGTTTATGTAATAATTCCCGCCCTTTACGACGGATCGTAGCAAAACCCATAGACATCTGAATCAGTAAATTAAGCGCCGTTGGATTGCACGGTTACAAAACTAGATGCCTATGCCTATAACTAAAATAAAGAAGGTATTTTTCAATGTGTTGGAGTGGAGAAGCGTCAGGCGTGTTGGCTGCCGCAGGTTTAACGACCGCTGTTTATGTGGCCTACAAAGGCGAATCCAAGGAACTGTGGATTCCATTAACCTATTTTGCCTTGATGGAACTGTTGCAGGCATTAACGTATGTGTACATCAATCTGTGCGATAACCCGAACAATCAGGTGTTGACGCTGCTTGGTTATCTGCATATCGCCTTCCAGCCGTTTTTCGTGAACATGGTGGCAATGTACTTCATTCCGGAAAGCGTCAAACTGAAGATCAGAACCACGGTTTATACCTTGTGTGCGATCAGTTCGCTGGCGATGTTGATCAAGATGTATCCGTTCGCATGGGCCGGCGACTGCGTCCCAGGTACCGAGGGTTTTTGCGGCGTGCAAACCTGCTCGGTGTCCGGTGATTGGCATATCGCCTGGCAAATGCCTTTAAACGGTTTGATGTCGCAACCGGTGACTTGGCTGCTGGGTTTCAACTGGGGCTTGCATGCGTTTTCGTATATTTTGGCGGCGTTCTATCTGCCTATCATGTATGGTTCCTGGCGCTTCGTAGCTTTCCATTATTTAATCGGGCCCTGGATTTCCGACGTTACCACCAACGATCCGAACGAGTATTGCGCGGTATGGTGCCTGTTCTCTATCGCGCTGTGCGTATCGGTGATCAAAACGCCAATCAGAAAGCATTTGCATGTGAAGAAATGGCCGTTCTATCAACGTGAAGTAGGCGATAGCTTGTAAGATGACCATTAGTAAGCAGGATATTCTCGACGCCTATCAATTTCGTCACGCCTGTAAGGAGTTCGACGCCGAGCGCAAAATCGCCGGCGCGGATTTTGATTTCATTTTGGAAGTTGCCAGACTTTCACCCAGTTCCTTCGGGCTGGAGCCATGGCAATTTCTGGTCGTGCAAAACCCGGATTTACGCGAAAAACTCCGGCCTGTTACCTGGGGCGGACAAAAGCAGCTACCTACTGCCAGCCATGTGGTGTTGACCTTGGTACGGAAAAGCCATTTCATGCGCTACGACAGCGCTTATCTGCAACACGTCATGCGCGAGGTGCAGCAGTTTCCGGAAGACATCATCAGCTTGCGTAGCGGCTTGATCGAAAAATTCCAGCGCAGCGATTTTGACCTTCTTGGCTCCGAACGTACCCTGACCGACTGGGCCACCCGGCAAACTTATCTGCCGCTGGCTAATATGATGACAGCGGCAGCGATGATAGGGATCGATTCTTGTCCGATAGAAGGTTTCGAGCGCGGGGAAGTGGAGCGGATCTTGGCGGAAAACGCCGACGTGAATTTAGAACACTGGTCCGCGGCTTATATGGTGGCGTTTGGATACCGGAAAAATCCGCCGGCGCGGCCGAAGACTCGGCAAGAACGCGATGCGGTGGTGCGTTGGCTGGCTTAGTTTAACCAGCAGCTCGGCTTGTCGCTGTCGTTCAGCGACAGGGAATAACGCGCCACGGGACGGCGCACCCCGATAAAGCGCTCCCGCCAATACGGCTGTCTAAGATCGGAGACCATCACTTGGCCGGTCCGGCTACTGGGCGCATGCACGAACTGCTCGCCGCCGATATAAATACCGACATGCGAAAACGGCCGATCGGTGGTGAAAAACAACAAATCGCCCGGCTGTCTTTGCTCCGGCTGCACCGCCGGCAATTGTCGAGCCAGCGACTGAGTGTCCCGCGGCAGGCGCACCCCCTGACGGTTATAGACGTAGTACACCAAACCGCTGCAATCGAAGCCCTGACTGGGCGACTCACCCCCATACACATAAGGTGCACCTTGCAATTGCAGTGCGTCATTGGCGGCGATCCGGTTACCGCCTTCGGAAGCCGGCAATACCGTCAGCGGCGCTTTTTCTTTAGTGGCGCAGCCGGTCAGCTGGCTAAGCAAGATAGCCGCCAATATCTGACCCAGCAGTAACAAAGCGCGGCGGTGAGAAAGACACATGGACATCGGTGTTATCGGTAACAAATTCATCAATTTGCCTATTATAGACAGGCTATTCGCAGCCCGCTCGCTGTTTATCGCTAACAGGCAATGCTTGCACTACCCAGGAAACACTAACTCTCCAAGATCAACAGCAGGAGATCATACGGGTTTTGCCATCCAAGGACGGGCTTGAAGCAGGAAGCTGAGCAAGCTGCAAAAAACCATGTAGTGCGAGTAACGAAAGTCGGGCGATGGCGCCGCCAACATCAAACCTAACTCATGTAGGATGGCGCTGGAAGCTAGGCAAATGACTTCCATATTAGCCGTCAATTGCCGGAACAACGCGGCAAAAAATAGACAAATTGTCAGGACAAAATAAGGCCAGGGTTGAAAAAACCAGTATTCGACATACTTGGTCATACCTGCCTCAAGCTGCTCTTGTAATCTGGTGGCTTGAGGATGGGCGCCATAAACGTGCTCTAAATCGCTGGGAAAATCTTTAGCCATCATCACCGGGCTCCAACTGTTATCCGGCACCAAGCCCAGGACATATTTCGACACCGCCAAGCGGTGACGCGCCCATAAAATCGGCTCAGCGAGTATGGTCTGTATCCACAGCTTATGCAGCGTTTGCCGTTGCTGGTCGGAGAGGCTGGCAAAGCCATGGATCTGCGATTCCATTGAATTTTTCGGCAGTTCTAACGTGGGCGGCTTGGTCCGGAAAATTTCCCGCCAATACAGCGGTGTATAGGCTTTTAGCAAAGGTTCGACAGAGCCTTTTGAATTCAAAGCGCCGGCAAGTTGATCGAAAATCGCTTGTTGCCGGTCTTTATCCTCAAGCCGTTTGATAACGCCTGAAATATCAAACGATGCGTTGGCCACCCAGGGATGGCTATGTCGGTCGGCAAGCCGGTTGTTAATCGCTCCCGTTGCTACAAATAAGACAAGAGCCAACACAACGCCGGGAATAGCAGCACGGACTGAACCAAATAGCTTATGTTTTGGATATAAGCGATATATGGCAAAGCTGAGTATGGGGATTGTCGCAAAAAATGCGTTGTGTCTGATCAGAATGGCTAACCATAAGACCACTACTGTCAGCGCGAATAACAGAAACGCAAACTGCTGGGTTTGCTCGTGTTGGTTTTTTATATGTCCGGCGATGCCGAAAGCAGTAAATAGCGCCCCCCACATCAGCACGTCTTTCAAAATCGCGCCGCTGATACCGAGCAAGGGCGGTAAAAATAATAAAATGCAAAGCAACGGTGCGGCAACCTTGGCTCCGTAGGGTTTAAAAAAGGCTTGAAACACCAGGTAGGCGCCTGTCCATACCAAGCCGAGTTGCAGAAACAACATACCCGCCGGTCCTGGCACTATGCGATCGGTGAATCGCCAAATAATCGCCATTAACGGTGGATGCCAATCGGAATAGAGGCCTTCGCGAGCTTCAAGGATTTGATTGACCGCGTCGTAACACATGAAGCCCGGATACATGATGCCGAAATGGATCAGGAATCCGCCGATGAACATCCATTCGATCGGTAACGCATGTATTCTTTGGGCAATTGTCATCAGGCTTGACGAATTTTTTTAAAAACGAGTAATCGCGAAGCCGAAAAATTTAATACCATCCCGGCCAATGAGCCTACTGCAACAGCCAATGCGGGGTGCTGGTAAGCAAGGGGTACACTGAAAATCATCCATAAATAAGCGCCGTTGTTGGCAGTCCAGCCCAGCATATTGGCCAGCACATAACGCAGCCATTCGTGATGCATGGCGTGGTGGCTGGCACCGAAGGTAAAGCGGCGGTTAAGCCACCAGGTGACGGTCACGGCAGCCGGAAAAGCCAGCATTTGCGCGCGTAGCGGTCCCATGTTTAGCACTAATGCTTCTACCAAGCCGGCATTCACAATATAGCCGACTACGCCGACCAGTCCGAAGCGCCACATTTGCCCGAATAGATCGTCGTTACCAGCAGTTAAAACAGTATTGTCCGCAGATCGGATAGTGGCAGAATCGGCAAAAGCGTTTGGCACAAAGACCGGTGGCGGATGTTGTAAATAGGTCAGCATGCGCAACTCCTTACGCCCGCGCGTCACCGTATCCAAAATGGTGCCGGTAAAAATGCTCAACGACGCCAGCAGCATAATGCCCATGGCAAGAAAGGCTGTCGGGAATCTAGGCACCAAGCCCGTATCCAGGTAAGTCACGATTACGGGCCAGATCAGCAGCAAGGCTAATGCCACCAGCAAACCGGCCATCACCCCAAAAAACACCATGGGCCGTTCATGTCTGACCAATCTGATAATTAGCATCAGGATGCGCCAGCCGTCGCGATAGGTGCGCAATTTACTTTCCGAGCCTTCCGCGCGTCCCCGATACTCGCCTTCGATGTGTGCTGCGGGCATCGACAGCTCGAGCGTATGCACGGTCAGTTCGGTTTCAATATCAAAGCCGGTGGACAGTGCCGGGAAGGACTTCACGAAGCGCCGGGAAAATACCTTATACCCGGAAAGCATATCCAGAATCCTATTACCGAAAATTTGCCTTACCACGCCGGTCAGCAGCCGGTTTCCGAAGCGGTGTCCGCCCCTATATGCCGCATCGCCGGCTTCCCGACGGATGCAATTCACCAGATCGTAAGGTCCGCTCATGGCCAACTTGATCATGTCCGGTGCCAAACCGGCGTCATAGGTGTCGTCGCCGTCCACCATCAGGTAAAAATCGGCATCTATATCCCGAAACATGCGGCGTACGACATGGCCTTTCCCCTGCTGGGTTTCATGGCGCACCATCGCACCTGCCGACCGCGCTTCGCTGACGGTGTTATCGATGGAGTTGTTGTCGAACACGTAAATAGCGGCATCCGGCAAAGCCAGTCTGAAGTCGCTTACTACTTTGGCAATAGACACATCTTCGTTATGACAGGGAATGAGGACGGCAATTTTTAACTGATTGAACATGTTTGGTAATTGAGCTTCCAATAAATGAGAGTGAATGTATCAATGCGGACAAGATTGGGGCAGGCCTGTTTCAGCGCACCCTATTAAGGCTAAGCTGTTTCAACCCAGGTCGAACAAATCCATTTGCCTATATTGGCGCAGGCGGCTGTCGCCATTTTCCAGACCCGATAAGGTAACGCCCAGTAGTCGCACTTTTGTGGTGCCGATGCCGGTATTTTTCAGTAAATCGGTTAATAGCAGTCTAGTAGTCGGGCTATCGCTGATCGGTTCCGCTAAGGTTCGCCCGCGCGTGATCTGCACGAAATTTTGATATTTGATTTTCACGGTCAGCGTATAGGCTGTCATCTGTTTTTCGGCCAATCTGACGAGGGCTTTTTCCAGCAAGTCCTGTAAATAACGCAGAATGGTGGTTTGGTCGGCGATGTCGTGATCGAACGTGGTTTCGATACCTACCGATTTGCGGGCTCGATTGGCATTGACCTGGCGCGGATCAATACCTCGGGCAATGTTGTAATAATGTTGGCCGGCTTTGCCGAAATGCCGCTGCAATTCCGCCAGCGGCAGTTGTTTTAGATCCTTGCCGGTAACAATGCCCAAATCATACATTTTCTGCTCGGTAGCGCGGCCGATGCCGTGAAATTTGCCAATGGCCAGATTTTCCACAAACGCCGGACCTTGTTCGGGCGTAATCAGATACAAGCCATCCGGCTTGCCCAGGTCGGAGGCGATTTTGGCGAGAAATTTATTGTAGGAAATGCCGGCGGACGCTACCAACTGGGTTTGCCGGCGTATTTCCTGTTTGATGTGCTTGGCCAGCAACGTCGCGGAGCCTTGGTAAAGCTCGCTATCGCTAACATCGAGATAGGCTTCGTCCAGCGACAAGGGTTCGAAACGTTCACAGTAACGGGCGAAAATACTTCGGATGGTCTCGGAGGCTTCCCGATAAACATCAAAACGTGGCTTAACGAAAATGGCTTGCGGGCAGAGTCGATAAGCATGTGCGGAAGGCATGGCCGAATGTACGCCAAATTGTCGGGCTTCGTAACTACAGGTGGCAACTACGCCGCGCGAATCGGGCTTACCGCCGACGATAATGGGTTTATAACGATATTCGGGATGGTCGCGCTGTTCAACCGCCGCATAAAATGCATCCATGTCGATATGGATGATTTTGCGCGGCGCTGCTTCCATGGAGGTTTACTGCTTGCCGAGCAATTCCAGTTTAGCGGTTTCGTTCCAATCGGAAAATGGAAACGGCAGTTGCTCGGTATTGAAGGTCAAAAACAGCAAGATATGATAATGGTAAGTAGACAGGCTACGACCGAAGTTGAGGATGTTCGCGTTAACGTCGCCGGTGAATAGTACCGAGCCGACCTGCAATAAAATCACCAGCCACAACAACAGCTTCACCAAGCTGTCGATGGCGGCGAAAATCAGCATGAAAATGATGCGTTTCCAGGTCTCGATTTTTTTCAGATTTTCGTTAATTTGTTCCTGCATGATGGCATTAACCTCTGTTCATCACGTCCCGCAAGTCCAGCGCAGCGGCGTTGGCGCGGGCAATGTAGTTGGCCATCGCCAGCGAATAGTTGGCGAATATACCGAAGCCGTCGCCGTTCAATACCACCGGGCTCAAGGTTGGCGACAAGGCATTTTCCAAGGCTTGGATCATATTGTCCAAAGTGTTCATCGCCCGCTTATCCAACAAAATGTCGGAAAAGTCGTGTTTGATGGCTTTCAGAATATGTAATAACGCCCAGCAGGAGCCGCGCGCTTCGTAGAATACGTTATCGATTTCCATCCAGGGCGTTTGGCCGATGGTCGGCATATTGATGTCGATTGGATTGGATGGGTCGCCGTGGGTCGCACCGGAAAATTTGTCGGTACTGGCCGCCAAGCGGGTCGAAAGACCGCCGAGTCGTTTGATGACAACCTCGGTATATTGCCACAGGTTATCCGCTCTGGAGTGGAACTGCGCGGCTTTTGAAGTGGAGGACGGGTTTTGCAGGCGAACCATGTACGCGTGCAGCGCTTCGATACCTTTTACGTATTCCGATTCGGTGGACGGCAAGGCCCAGGAGTTACGTTCGTAGTAAAAGTACGGTTCGGCTTTTGCCAAATCGGGATCTTCCGCGGATTGTGATTGGTCGCGGGCGAAATGGTTACGCAATGCTGTGGTGCCGTCGCGCAACATGACCAGCGCTCCGTATTCGAAGTTTTGAATGTTATCGCAAAACAGGCCGGGCGGGGCCACGTCGTTGGACAGGTAACCGCCGGATTTGAACAGAATCACGTCGGCGATATGCGCCAGTGTGTTGGCGTACACGTAACCAATCGGCATTTGATCGGTATGGGTGACATTCATACGCTCAATGGCTTCGTCCTGAACGCTGAATTGCTCGGGCTCGCGGCTCCACCATTCGCCAAGTACCATCATGACAATCAGAACGACGCCTAACAGCGAACCAAAACCCCAAAGTATGCCCTTAGACTTTGCGTCTTCGTAAGCTAATGGATTATCTGACATGTGGTGCGTATCCTGGTCTGACTAAATAAGTGAGCAAAAACCGTGCTTTCCGATAAAGATTTTTTGTGAGCATGTTAGCACGGATATACCAATATGGCGCGCGCGATTTCAGTGCAGTTGCTTGTCCGAGCTGGTTGGCATGGCGCTGATCAATGTCGGTGGCAATTGCACGAAAAAGCCTTTGCTTTGCAGGCTGGCAATGACTTTTTCCGGATTTTCCCTGGCTAATTTCCGATCTGGGCTTAACTGTAACTCCATAACAAATGTTAAGCGGCCAAGGCTTTTGAACAAGGCTTCCGGCACGGCGGAAAAGTCGTCTTTTTTGTCCAGGTACAAATAGAGTTCGTCTTTTTTAAGGCTTTTATAGATAAAACATTGCATGATGATGACCCATGATCGCTAATGCTGCCAATTCTAATGGTTTTTGTTTAGAATTTTCAGCCCCGTTTGCCTAAAGCCCAATGTCATGGAAAACCAGCCCGCCGTTTCAAACGCTTTTTTCAGGATTGCCTGCTATTTCGAGGGTTCTCTAGCTGTATTGGCGCTGGCTCTAGGCTGGCTTGCCGATCTCGATCCATTCGCCAGTCTGGAGTTTTCCGAGTCGGCATTGGGCATCGGCGTATTAGCCACCGCGCCGCTGTTAATACTGTTTTTTGCGATGCAGCAACTGACCTATCCACCGATCCAAAAGATTCGCGATTTACTGTTGGAAACCCTGGGGGCCAGATTGGCCTATAGGCATTGGACCGATTTACTGATATTGGCTGCTATTGCCGGTTTTGCCGAAGAGGCGCTGTTTCGCGGCTTTTTACAGCCTTGGCTGGAAAATGGCTGGGGCGCGAGCGTAGGCTTGTGGGTTAGCAATCTGCTGTTTGCATTGGTGCATGCGGTCACGCCGCTTTACGCGGTTTTAGCCATGTTGATGGGCTTGTATATGGGGGTGATGTTGGACTATGGCGGCGAACGCAATCTATTGATGCCGATGGTGATTCATGCTGTTTATGATTTTGTGGCGTTTGTTGTTATCCTCCGCGATTACCGCAACCGCACGAATTAGGAGTTATCGATGTCCGCTCAAGCCCAGTTATCAGCCGGCGATCTTAGGCCGCATTGGCTCGTCTGTGCCGCCATGCTCTTGACGGTGCTGGGCTATAACCTGGTCTGTCATTTGTGGGCCGACGAACTGCAAATAGGGATTGACGAAGCGCAGCGAGTACTGATCAGGAGTGTGCTCTACGCTCTGGCGATTTTGCTGTTTCCGTTCACCAAGCTGCTGCGGCACATCCTGCTGCGGCTAAACCAGACCATGCCGGGCCCAAAAACCGCCAGGCAACGCTATCTGTTGACCATCATCATCACGCAAGCTTTGATCGAGTTTGTCAGCTTGTCCGGTTTGGCAATGTTTATTTTGGGCGACGGATTTAACACTTTATATATTTTCAGTGTGATGGGCGTGCTGGGGATTTTTCTGCATAAGCCCAATCCCAGCGAATATTTGACCATCGCGGCAGCGCTCTCAATCGAAAACAAATAGAGACCTAAATACCATTGACTATTTCCGATTTTTCGGAACGCGGGTTAGGTTGTACAATGGCTGGCTTATTTACGATTAGCCACCCGGTGTGATTATGCAAATCATTCAAGAAGCTCTCACCTTTGACGATGTTTTATTGGTGCCCGCCCACTCCAGCGTACTCCCGCGCGAAGTCGAACTGAAAACCCAACTGACCCGCAAAATTAGACTGAACATTCCGCTGGTATCCGCCGCGATGGATACGGTTACCGAAGCCCGCCTGGCTATTGCCATTGCTCAGGAAGGTGGCATCGGCATCATCCATAAGAATATGACTGTCGAGCAGCAGGCGGCGGAAGTCAGACGGGTAAAAAAATACGAAAGCGGCGTCATCAAAGATCCGATCACCGTTTCGCCTAACGTTACCGTTCGCGAAGTGATGGATTTGACCCGCGCAAAAAACATCTCCGGCGTACCGGTGGTTGATGGCGAAGAATTGGTTGGCATCGTCACCAGCCGCGACCTGCGTTTCGAAACTCGACTGGATATGGCCGTCAGTCAAATTATGACGCCGAAGGACAAGCTGGTTACCGTCCACGAGTCGTTTAAACATAAAGAAGTCATCGATTTGCTGCACAAACATCGGATTGAGAAAGTGCTGGTCGTCAACGACGCCTTTCATTTGCGCGGCATGATTACCGTCAAGGACATTCAAAAAGCCAAAGACAACCCGCAAGCCTGCAAGGACGAACAGGAAAGGCTAATCGTCGGCGCGGCCGTCGGTACCGGTGCGGATACCGGAGAACGGGTTGGCGCGTTGGTGGAAGCCGGTGTGGATGTCATCATCGTCGATACCGCTCACGGTCATTCCCAGGGCGTACTGGATAAAGTGCGCTGGGTAAAACAAAACTTTCCGCAAGTTCAGGTCATCGGCGGCAATATTGCTACTGCCGCAGCCGCATTAGCATTAGTCGAAGCCGGTGCCGACGGCGTCAAGGTCGGTATCGGTCCTGGCTCTATCTGCACTACCCGGATCGTCGCCGGTGTCGGCGTGCCTCAAATCACCGCCGTGAGCAATGTCGCCGATGCGCTGAAAGGTAGCGGTGTGCCTTTAATCGCCGACGGCGGTATCCGTTATTCCGGCGATGTGGCCAAAGCCTTGGCGGCCGGCGCGCATGCGGTGATGCTGGGCGGATTATTCGCCGGCACCGAGGAAGCACCGGGCGAAGTGGAGTTGTTCCAGGGCCGCTCCTACAAATCTTATCGCGGCATGGGCTCCTTGGGCGCAATGTCGCAGCAGCAAGGCTCCAGCGACCGCTATTTCCAGGAAGATACCGAACAGGTCGAAAAATTGGTGCCGGAAGGCATCGAAGGCAGAGTGCCTTACAAAGGCAGCGTGCTGGCAATTGTGCATCAGCTGCTGGGCGGCATCCGCTCCAGCATGGGTTATACCGGCAACAGCACTATTGCGGCGATGCATGAGAACGCCCAGTTTGTGCGCGTCACCAGTGCCGGCATGCGCGAAAGCCACGTCCACGACGTGACGATTACCAAGGAAGCGCCGAATTATCATATGAACTAAAACCGGTCACCGGTTTTTACTTATCAGGTCTGCGAATTTCGTGCGGACCTGTTTACCGAAAACAACCAAAATCCATCGCAATGTCCGAAACGTCCTCAACTCCATGCAATCTTTGCGGCGGCAACCACGTTGCCGTGTTATCCATGCGCAGCCGCAGCGGCGCCGAGTTGCGTACCGTAATCTGTAAAGACTGTGGGCTGGTCTGGAGCGATCCGTTTCCGCACGATCCTCGTCAGTTTTACGAAGAAGATTATCGGCTGGAATACAAAAACACGTATGCCCCCAAAGCCAAGCATATCTTGCGCGCCGGCCGAGTCGCTGTTACCAGGCATGAAAAAATCAAGCACTTGCTATACAAACCGCAAACCATGCTGGACGTGGGCACCGGCGGCGGCGAGTTTGCTTATTTAATTAAATCACTAGGGCACGACCTGCACGGCATAGAGCCTAACAAGGGTTATGGTCAATATTCGGCTGCACAGTATGATTTGAATTTACAGTTCGGCTTTATTCAAGACGCGCAGTTCGAAGAGAGCAGCTTTGACCTGATCACTATTTGGCACGTACTGGAACACACCGAAGATCCATTTTTTGTGCTGGGCAAGTTACGCAGTCTGTTGAAAGCCGACGGTGTGTTAGTGGTCGAAGTGCCCAATATAGAAGCCACCTGTCAATCGCCAAGCAGCACCTTTCACGAGGCACATCTGTACAATTTTAATCTGGCGACACTGCGGCGTATGGGCGAAAAAGCTGGTTTAGTTGAGGATAGACATGTGTTTTCCGAGGACGGCGGCAATGTCACGCTGTTTTTCAAAAAAGCCGAGCCGGTCGCCGATCAAGCCGCCAGCTGGGGTATCCCGGAAAATGCCGAGCGGATCACTGCGATTGTGCGCGGCCATACCAATTTACGGCATTACATGCGCGCGGCTCCCTATTTACGGTTTATCAAACGTATGACTCGTTCGCTGTTCGAAAATCGGCACGTAAAAGGTTTCGAAAACAATAAAAGCCTGCTCGATCAGTTGTATAGAGGCTTGTAGTCTGCTCGTAATTTAGATTTTTCGGTGGGTATGCTAGTCAGCCCACCCTACATTTTTGAAAGGTTTCCCGTCATGTCATCCCACGCGACCAACATCCACTCCGACAAGATCCTGATTCTCGACTTCGGTTCGCAATACACCCAATTGATTGCCCGCCGTATCCGCGAAATTGGCGTGTATTGCGAAATCTATTCCTGTGATTGCAACGCTGACGAGGTCAAAAACTTTGCACCCAAAGGCATTATCCTGTCAGGCGGCCCGGAAACGGTGACCAGCAGCGACACCCCGCGCGCGCCGCAAATCGTTTTTGAGTTGGGCGTGCCGGTACTAGGGATTTGCTACGGCATGCAAACCATGGCCGAGCAGTTGGGCGGCAGAGTGGAATCGTCCGATCACCGCGAATTCGGCTACGCGCAGATTCGCGCTCGCGGCCATTCCAAATTGTTACTAAACATAGAAGACCATGCCTCGCCGGAAGGTTTCGGCTTATTGGATGTGTGGATGAGTCACGGCGACCGCGTCGTCGAATTGCCAACCGGTTTCAAACTGATCGCCAGTTCCGACGGCGCGCCGATCGCCGGTATCGCCGACGAAGACAAAAATTTCTACGCGCTGCAATTCCATCCGGAAGTGACCCACACCAAACAGGGCGGGCGGATTTTGAGCCGTTTTGTTTTGGAAATCTGCGGCTGCCAAGCCTTGTGGAATGCCAGCAATATCATCGAAGACAGCATCAAGGCGGTCCGCGAAAAAGTCGGCAGCGACCAAGTGATTTTGGGCCTATCCGGCGGCGTCGATTCCTCGGTGGTGGCGGCTTTGCTGCATCGCGCTATCGGCGAGCAACTGACCTGCGTATTCGTCGACACCGGCTTGCTGCGTTTGCACGAAGGAGATCAGGTCATGGCTATGTTCGCGCAGCATATGGGCATCAAGGTGATACGTGTCGATGCCGAAGCGCGCTACATGGCAGCCTTAGCCGGCGTTAACGACCCCGAACAAAAGCGCAAAATCATCGGCGGCCTGTTCGTGGAAATCTTCGACGAAGAAGCCGGCAAACTCACCGACGCCAAATGGCTGGCACAAGGCACCATATATCCTGACGTCATCGAATCAGCCGGCGCCAAAAGTGGCAAGGCACATCTAATCAAATCGCATCACAACGTCGGTGGCCTACCGGAAAACATGAAGTTGAAACTGGTCGAACCCCTGCGCGAACTATTTAAGGACGAAGTGCGTAAGCTCGGACTGGAACTCGGCTTGCCGGCCGATATGATCCACCGCCACCCGTTTCCCGGTCCGGGCCTGGGCGTGCGCATCCTCGGCGAAGTAAAAAAACCATACGCCGATTTACTGCGTCAGGCCGATGCGATTTTTATCGAAGAGCTGTATCGGCACGACTTGTACCACAAAGTCAGCCAGGCCTTCGCGGTGTTCCTGCCGGTCAAATCGGTGGGTGTTATGGGTGACGGGCGCAAATACGACTACGTGATTGCGATACGCGCCGTAGAAACCATCGATTTTATGACCGCCCGCTGGGCGCATCTGCCTTACGACTTCCTGGATTTGATCTCACGTCGAATCATCAACGAAGTACCCGGCATTTCCCGCGTCACCTACGATATTTCCGGCAAACCGCCCGCGACGATAGAGTGGGAGTAGTAACTTCAAATTAAAATGGAACTTTGAAAATGGCTTCCGGTCATTGCTGTCGCGGGGCGTGAAAATTTGCTCCGTGTAATAGCTTATTCATTGTTTCTCCCAAGCCGATAGTCAATGGTTTTGACTATCGGTTTTTTTTTGCGATGTGTGAACAATTTTGTTAGCTGCGCCGAGGTGAGGTTAACAAAAACGCTGCTTAACCACTCATTAGTCCTTACTGACAAATGTCGTCAATTCTCATAGCAACCAGCAATTGTTGCGCTCGGGGTTTAGCTGGCATGGCTTTGTATCGCCTTGTCCATGTTGACATCCCCTTTTCTTGAGTTTTTCGTAATTGCGCTGCCCATTCAGGATTTGTTGGCGATGTTAACGTTGGTTAAAGCCACAGAATAAACAGCTCGCGTTTGGTGTAGGAATTGATAGGTATTTGATGACAGTTGCATGAATGATGGCAGGCACATTTGGAATGTTTTTAGGTGGAAAACGGCTAGAGTATTTGGGCAAAAATGCAAGGGATTAATTTTAATTATTCACAAAAAACTACTTGACACTGCCAGCGGCCAAAGAACGTCTGGCTGGAGGCTCCAATGCCAGCATATTGTTATGTAAGTTATTGATTTTAAATTATATAAACTCTTGTCTAAAATTGAGTCAATCTAAGCAAAGGCCCCAAAAATTAGGCATTTAGAGCGAGGAAAAACTTTTTATCCACAATGTTATCCACAGCTTTTGTGGATAACACCATAACTTAGTTGCCTGTCAGACAGTTAGCTCCAAAAGCTATATTCCCGTTCAGGTTTTTGTCTTATTTCCGACACAGTCGCAGTTTGAGTTGGCCTGGATCGTGTAGGCGGTTGTAAGGGCATCGCTACAGGGATGGAAGTATACGATTACAGTTTTAAATGTATTACATACGTTTAACCTCAATCGTGTTGCTGTTGCTCGTTCTTGCTCGAATTTAAGTACTACCGCTGCGGTAGATTTTAATTAACTATGTTAAATAACTTTCATAAGCAGGGCATATCCCGCATTACTAAGGCCGTCCAGCTTCGGCAATATTGATCAATTTACCGCTAAATGCCCTAAATACCGGTATCGCACTGCTCTGGCATGAATCTTGGTTGTTCGCCCGTTTGTCGACACCAAAACCGCATACCCTAACCATGAGCAATGCTCTCCACATCTCCCGCCTGATTGAGACTTACGACGAGGAATTGCGCCGGGTCATGTTTAGACGCTGTGGCTGTCTGGATACCGCCGCCGACATCGTGCAGGAAACTTACCAGCGTATGTTTGCCGGCAATTTGTGGCAACAGGCCGATAACCCGCGCGCCTTGCTGCATCGCATTGCCGCCAATCTGGCTACCGATTACGAACGCCGCCGGAATACTCGTAATCAGTACTTAGAAAACGACGATGCTGTTGACGCATCCTTGCTGGTAAGCGACGGCATCGATCCTGAGCAAATCAATCTGGCGCGCGAGCGTTTGGACCGTTTGGTTGCGGCGGTCGATAGCCTGCCCGCCAAATGCCGGACGGTTTTCGTGCTGCGCAAGTTCGAGGAGCTCAGTCATGCGGAAATCGCCCAACGTTTGGGCATATCCCGCAATATGGTGGAAAAACATTTGCGCAATGCTTTAGCCGCCTTGCAAGAACTCGACGATCTTTAGCCGATTCACTCCTGTTTTCACCGGGTTATGCGTCCTATAATGGCAAGCCACCAACCCTGAATTGCTCCCGATGACAATCTTTAGCCTTTATCGCTCATCTGGCGGGACGCGTTGCTCTATGTCGGCTCTAAACGGATATAGGCAATGAAAGTCTCCGCCGAGATTAAAGCCGCAGCCCGCGACTGGTGGATCAGGCTGGATAGCGGCAAACTTAGCGCGACTGAACAGGCCGAGTTTAGCCGCTGGTTGGCCGCTGATCCCTTGCATCGTCAGGCTTATGAGCAGTTGCGCGAATTATGGGGAGTGCTGGATTCTGTAGCGCCAAGAATAGAGATTCCAGCCATACGCAAACCCAAACCAGTCTTTCGGTCATGGCAGTGGGCGCTGCCTGCATTGGTGGGCGGCTGTCTGGCCCTGTGGTTGTTTAATCCTTTGTGGACAATATTGCGCGCCGATTTTCATACCGGTTTCGGCGAGCGGCGTGACGTACATCTTAGCGATGGCTCGACGGTGCATTTGAACAGCAATAGCGCATTGGATGTAAATATCGACGGCGCACAGCGGCAATTAACCTTGCTGCAAGGTGAGGCCTGGTTTGAAGTCAGCCCGGACACAGCCAGGCCGTTTCGGGTAAATACCGAGCATGGCAGTGTCACCGCTCTAGGTACGGCCTTTAACGTGCGGCTGCGTGACGGGCAGACCGAAGTCAGCGTTACTCAACATAGCGTGGCGGTAGACCTGGAACAAGCCGACGGCAAAGCACTGCATACCGTAGTCGTCGAGGGCCAGCAAATCAGCTACAGCGCCGAATCCGGGCTGGGCAATTTGCAAAACATCGATAGCCAGACCGTTACCGCCTGGCAGCGCGGCAAACTGGTCTTCGAGAATCGGCCCTTGGGCGAAGTGGTTGCCGAGTTGAACCGCTATCATCGCGGTTTTTTGCTTATCAACGATGCCGAACTTGCCCAACGCCGCGTCAATGGTGTGTTTCGTACCGACCAAGCCCTGTCGGTGCTGGCGGCCTTGGAAACCTCTCTGCAATTGCGTTCCACCCGGTTTGGCGAATATCTAATCGTGCTGCACCGCTAAGCGACGAGTTGATAGATAGGTCCGTTACGTGCGGTATCGGCGGCGTTTAACGCCTCCGGCAAATTGCCGTTTTGACCCGCTTGAAAGTTGTCGTCAGTTCATCGCTCAAATTATCCGCCGAGCAATCGGCCGAAAAATAAATTTCAAACACAGTGAACCTGGCGACTGCTTGGCGGAATTCACCTCCGAATGCAGTTCACTTTGAGCGATGCCCCTAAGTTGCCTCAAGGCGCGGCCGCATTCGCAATAGGCATTTGGTCAATGCCGACGCAACAGCAAATGTTCTTGTGGAACAAAAACCGCAGCTAACCGGAGGCTTGCCGCTGGTTAGTTGCACCTTATTGATCTTATCGACAGAGGATGGAAGTATGAGATTAAACATTGCAAAAACAGTAATTGCCGCCGTATTGTTGATCGGTGCGACGCAAGCTGACGCCAGTGTTGTTAATGACGCTGCCGGTGATTATCTGGCAACTTATTTCGGCAGTAAGACCGGCGATCTGGATGTGATCAGCGCGTCGGTCACTTACAACCCGGCCAGCGACATTTTTCATTTCGAAAGCACATTTGCCGGTAACGTTGGCGGCTCGCCGTCCGGCTTCTACATTTGGGGCTTTGATCGCGGTGCCGGTACCGGGCGGTTTACGGCGAATGGTTTACCGAATGTGCTGTTTGATTCGGTAGTGCGTTTTAATATAGACGGGAGCGGCGCGGTGAATCTATTGGCGCCTACCTCTGGCAGTACCGTTTTGGCTGCCGGTACCGCCACGATTCAGGGTAAGCAACTGATTGCCGATATTGCTGGTAGTCTGTTGCCGTCTAACGGTTTCGCCAAGACCGACTACACCTGGAATCTCTGGCCGCGCGATGGTACTCTGGCTGGCGGTTTTGGGCAAATTTCCGATTTTGCCCCTAACCTCAACAATCAGGCTGTTCAAGTCGTACCGCTTCCCGGCGCATTCTGGTTATTTGGATCGATGTTTGCGCTGTTTAGGCTTACCAAACGGCAAACACCGGCCTTACTCGCTGTAGTGGATTAAAGGTTTGCAAACCCGTTCCTGTCTTTTAGGTGCGGGTTTGCGGACTCTGGCTGGCCAATTGTTTCGACCGGGTTTGGTCGCGCAACTGCGCCAGCCAACACTCGCCTCACTGCCCATCCTTATTCAACATCGGACGGGGCTGTCAGATAATTAACCTCCACTTCTGTCATCCCGCGCATGCCGATTTGCTTGGCCGCGCCTTGCGATAGATCGATCAATCGATTCGGACTGAACGGACCTCTGTCATTAATCAGCACATCCACATAGCGGCCATTGCGCAAATTGGTGACGCGGACTTTCGACGGTATCGGCAAGGTTCTATGCGCCGCCGAAAAGCCCTGCGGATCGAAACGGCTGCCGTCGGCGGTGCGATTGCCCGATTCCGCGCCATACCAGGAAGCCAGGCCGGTTTCCCGATAACCATTCGCCGATGCCAGCGGGTAATAAGTGACGCCTTTAACAGTGTAAGGCCTGTTGTAAGCAGCGTTGCTTTGATATGTAGGCAGTTGGGCCGGCATGCGAGCTCGCGGCGGCTCCGATGCGCAGCCCGCCAGCAGGCCGAGTAAAACCAGCAAAAGGCCTGGATTGCCAAGCATCTGGACTAGTTGGTTTCGCGGCATTCGATAGCTCCACAGTGCGAACTTTATATAGCGCCGCAGCGCAGACAATATCTAATCATAATTTGAAGTTCTCGTTAAAATCCGTTCGCTTTGCCAGCACCTTTACAGGCTTCAGGCTATTAACCCGGCCCCTAAATATCGTCGCTCCCGCGCAGGCGGGAGTCCAGCGGCTATCCTAGATTCCCGCCTTCGCGGGAATGACGAGTCCAGGGAATATAAGGGCCGGGTTAATAACAGACCGCAACCGACGCGCGTCCATCCCGTCAAAATCGGCCAGCCCGGACAGGTTTAGTTATAATGCCGGCATCAGGAAATAGACAACTAAGGCCGGGATAGCGATTTCTTTGTTTGCCGACGCGGCAAACTGCACTTGAGGGGAAGATACATGGCGGGTGAATTACATAAAATCTTGATTGTCGGCGGCGGCGCGGCGGGGCTGGAGTTGGCCACGGAACTGGGGCACAAACTGGGCAAAGCCGGCAAGGCGGAAGTGACCTTACTGGATGCCGCTTCAACCCATATCTGGAAGCCCTTGCTGCACGAAGTGGCGTCAGGCACCTTGGCCGAGGCCGAGGAAATCGAATACCTAGCTCAGGCGCACAGCAACCACTTCCGTTTCCTGTTCGGCAAAATGGAAGGTTTGGATCGGGTAGGCAAGGAAATCATCGTCAGCGCGATTACCAATAAAAAAGGCGAAGAGATCATCCCGCAACGCCGCTTCAAATACGATACCTTGGTAATGGCGGTCGGCAGTGTCAGCAATACCTTTGGTATCAAGGGCGTTGATAAATACTGCCGCTTCATTGATACCACCAAGGAAGCCTTCCGCTTTCAAAAACAACTGGTCGAGACCTATTACATTCAATCCTACGCCAATCAAAGCCGCCAACGCGACAAGCCGTTGTCGATTGTCATCATTGGCGCCGGCGCCACTGGTGTGGAACTGTCCGCCGAGCTGCACGAAGTGACCAAATTGCTGGCCACCTATGGCCTGGAAGGCTCGATAGACGTCAACATCACCATCATCGAAGCCGCCACCCAATTGCTGCCGGCCCTGCCGCCGCGCCTGTCGCAAGCTACCCAGGAGCAATTGATCAAGCTGGGCATCCAGTTAAAACTGGGCCGTAAAGTTACGGAAGTGACTGAAACCGAAGTCCACACCTACGACGGCGAAGTCTTCGATGCGGATTTAAAAGTCTGGGCTGCCGGCATCAAGGCGCCGGACTGGATGAAAAATCTGGACGGTTTGGAATCCAATCACATCAATCAATTGGTGGTCGATCAGACCTTGCAAACCAGCGACCCCAACATTTTTGCCATCGGCGACTGCGCCGCCTGCGAATGGGTCGGCCACGGCGGTAACGTGCCGCCGCGAGCCCAGTCCGCCCACCAGATGGCTTCCACGGTGGCCAAAACCATCGTCAACCGCCTGAAAGGCAAACCGGCGGCGAAATTTGTTTATCGCGACTACGGTTCGCTGGTGTCGCTGGGTAAATTCAGCACGGTCGGCAGCTTGATGGGCAGTTTGATGGGCACGGTCAGTGTCGGTGGCTTGATTGCCTATGGCGTGTATTTGTCCTTGTACAAAATGCACCAAGTCGCCATCCACGGCTACTTCCGCACCGCCATGTTGACCTTATCCAACGTGTTCCGGCGCAGTACCCACGCCAAAATGAAAATGCACTAACCCACAACTCCACCGAGCGATAGACATGTTAGAAATTGAATACGAATTCCGCGAAGAAGACCTGGTCCACTTTAATGAGGAAAGGCTGAAAAAAGACCCGGAAATGCAGAAAAAAATCCGCCAAAACCGCATCTTCGCGCCCGGCGTGATGATGGCCATCGGCTTGTTTTATTACGTGTATTACGTGGATATGACCACCACCGCCTACATCACCATCCTGGCGCTGGCCTGGTCGTTCGCCTCGCCGTTTATCATGAAAATGGATTTGCGCCGGCAGTTTTTCGATAAATACACTGAAGCGGAAAAAAAAGCCCTGTTCGGTATCCACTGGCTGAGCATCGAGCCGGAATTCCTGCAAGAACGCGCCCCCGGCGGCAAAAGCAAAACCCCCTGGAAAGACATGTTGCGGGTGGAAAAACATAAAGATTATGTTTACATCTATGTGGACATCGATGCGGCGATCGTGATTCCGCGAGCGACGGTCAAGAAGGGGGATTTGAAGGCGTTTGCTAAGCAGGCTGAGGGGATGATTGAGAGGGCGGGGTGAGCGCTCTGGCAGTTTTTGCTGACGTTTCGTATACCTTACAAACTTGGGCGATATACGGAAGCTATTTGATTAATTGTTACAGATCAAGAAACAGTAATGACATATTTACGAATTTTGGTCGCGAGATTCTAGACGTGAACACGAAATCTATTTTCTACTCATGCTGTACTTGGCTCTCATTTCAGATAAATCAGAGCTATTACGGAAAGCTACATTACATATGGTGCGCTCCATATTTTGACCCGCAATCACGGTTAAATCCGTACAATTCCGTTCCCCCGACTTCAAGTCCGCGCGAAATTTATTGGAATCTGCATAAAGAGGTACAGGCAGGCGACCGGCATTCCGCAAAGATTATTCAAAATCGGGCGGGGCTCCAGCGGGGTGCAGATATAAAGCTCAGAATTGGCGCTATAACGTCCGATCAACATCGAGAAATCCTAGAAATCGTCGCAGCTGCAGAACCGCGAGATTTCAGACCTATTTTGTATGTTATTCCTGGATCGCCAGTCGCAGGCATGCTTAGATCTGTAGCAGTACAAGACAAGGCGCATGTAATGTCTGAGGAGTTCATAATCGAAACCCTCCCTCGCCACTTATTTGACGCAGTTGAACTGTAGATTGAGGTTTCAACATGGATATCCTTGCAATAGTTGAGAGTAGGCCAAGAAGAATCGCGAGAGAGGCTTTGTATTACTGCCTAAGGGCACTTAAGCAAGCCGGGCTGCCCAGCGAATCAAAAAAAGATTATTTTCATGACAGTGAGTCGAGCATGCCAACAGAAGAAGGTGTGGCATTGGCGAATGAAATATTGTCTTTCATTGCTTTCGAGGAAGGAGTCGATCTTGATCATATTGAGGATCATAGAATCCATGTTTACCTAACTGAGATTGCAAAAGCCAGTGACTTCGCAGCCTCTTCAGTCGAGGGTTTCAACGTGGAGACGGGTCAAGAGTTACTCAAGAGAATGCGGGGGGAGATTTAGCCCGTAGGTACGATTAGGGAACCGTAATCGTACGCAAGATTGACCTCTTTCTCCCGATCACGCTTCGCTAATCGGGGCTACGATACGAGCCATATAGGGTGCGCACGGTTTTTGTGCCCACGCGGTTCATAGGCTTTCGTGTTTTGGGTCGCTAAGGCGACGGCTGGTTTTAATGTCGGTTCGCGGACCGACAACCGCGATACTTTCTTTTGCTTGGCCAAAAGAAAGCCATGTAGGGTGGGCACGGTTTTTGTGCCCACGCAGTCAATAGGCCTTCGCGTTTGGTGTCGCTAACGCGACTGTTGGTTTTAATGTCGGGTTTCGGCCCGACAGCCGAGATACTTTCTTTTGCATCGCCAAAAGAAAGTATCCAAAGAAAAAGCGACCCGGATGCTGCTTATTCCCTGCGCTCCTCGCTTTTGAACGGGGTTGCCGAAAGGGGCTTCCTGCCCCTTCGCCAACGCGATGCATCCATGCATCGCCCCTGCGGGCTATTCCGTTCAAAAGCTCCGGTGCTCGGCGCAGCATACGGGAACAAAACCATCCCGATTTCACGATAGCCCGTAGGTACGATTAGCGAGTAGCCTCGATGGAATCGAGGTTTCGGAGGCCAACTCCGTTTAATTGTCGATGTTAGTTTGATGATCGGTAGCCGATGCCCTCGATTCCGCTTGCGCTGCATCGAGGCTACGATACTCCTACTTCCGGTGACGGATTGAACCTTTACTATTAATAGGCTGCCTTCAAACCCCATGTATTGTCCTGCCCACTTTAAAGAAGACAACCCCGCCGCACTGGTCGGCCTTATCGAGCGGTTTCCGTTGGCAACGCTGATTTGCCATGGCGCTGATGGCCTGAGTGCCGACCATATCCCGCTGATGTATGAAGCTAGTCCCGACAGCCTTGGCAAGTTTATCGGCCACGTCGCTAAAAGCAATCCGCTGTGGCAAATTGAATCTGAACAAGAGTTGTTAGTTGTCTTCCAAGGCCCCTCGACTTACATTTCGCCCAACTGGTACGCCAGCAAACCCGAAACAGGCAAGGTGGTGCCTACCTGGAACTACGCGGTTGTCCATGCTCACTGTACGCTCACCGCCACCCACGACCCCGCGCAAGTGCTGCAAATCATCACCGAACTAACCGATAAGCACGAGGCCTCGCAGACGCACCCCTGGCGGGTTACGGATGCGCCCGCTGAATTCACCGAAAAGCTGCTGGGCAACATCGTCGGGATTAACCTGCAGATTAAACGTTGGCAAGGCAAGTGGAAGGTCAGCCAAAACCAGCCACACCAGAATCAGCAATCGGTCATCCAGGGCTTGCGCTCAGAGGCCTCGGATGCGCAAAATCAAATGGCGCTGCTGGTGCAGTCGCATGGCACCGAGTGATTAGCGGCGTGTCCTACATTTTGTGGGTAGTGATCGCCAACTCGGCTTGTTGGTAATGCCGGTAACGCTGCCGGCCCGCCTGCTTACACTCTTCGCTGTTATCCAATATTTCCAGAATGCGTTCGGTCGGGGCCGTGGTCGGTGGGTAAAGACTTGAGAGATTGACGACGATTTTTTGCCAGCCGTCCGGGATGTGTTCGCTGCCGATCAGGATGGTGCCGGTAAAGGCCGGGGTTTCGCCGCGATAGATTTGGTGGGGAATGAAACTGCCGGCCCGAAACGTCCATAAGGCTTTGTCGATTTGCTCGGCTTGTTCCGCCGAATCGGTCATGACATAAGGAAAGTGGCCGCTACGGTAGATTTTCTCGATCAACTTGCAGGCGAAGTCCTGGCGTTGCTGCTGGTCGTGCGTCGCCAGCACGTAGAAGCTGACTTCGGGGAGGGCTGGCGAATGACTGGGTTCGGTCATGTCGTTTTAAGTCGGAAAGAAGGGGGCTTTCGCCCTTGATCATGGATCGCCGCGAAAGCCCCTCTTGCGCCCGGCGTTAAGCCGAGGCGCGGTTTAACAGATACTGGCTGACTAAGGGCACCGGCCGGCCGGTTGCGCCCTTGTTGGCGCCGGTGCGCCAGGCGGTGCCGGCGATGTCGATATGCGCCCAACGGTATTCTTCGGCAAATTTTGATAAAAATACCGCCGCGGTAATGCTGCCTCCGTCCGGGCCGCCGATGTTGGCCAGGTCGGCGAAGTTGGATTTTAATTGCTCCTGATATTCTTCCCAGACCGGCATGCGCCAAACCAGATCGCAGGCGGTGTCGCCGGCGCTAAGTAGGTCGTTGCAAAGTTTGTCGTCATTACCGAACAAGCCGCTCGGCACCCGGCCCAAGGCGACGATGACTGCGCCGGTCAGCGTTGCCATGTCGATCACGACATCCGGATTGTATTTTTTGGCGTAGGTGAGCGTGTCGCACAAAATCAAACGGCCTTCGGCATCGGTGTTCAAGATTTCGATGGTTTTGCCGGACATGCTGGTCCAGATGTCGCCGGGTTTGTTGGCTGCGCCATCCGGCAGGTTTTCCGAGGCCGGAATCAAGCCGACGATGTTCAGCTTCAGATTCAACGTTGTCGCCATGCGCATCAAACCTAACACGCTGGCCCCGCCGCACATATCGTATTTCATTTCGTCCATGCCCAAGCCGGGCTTCAAGGAAATGCCGCCGGCGTCGAAAGTCAGGCCTTTGCCGATCAAGACGATAGGTTTGGCGTTGCTGTCGCCGCCTTGGTAATCCAGGCAAATCAATTTGGCTGGCTGGCGACTGCCGCGCGATACGGACAGGAAGGAACCCATGCCCAGCGCTTCCATGTCACTTTCTTCCAAAATCTCGCAATTCAGTTTGTCGTGCTCTCCGGCCAGAGCCAGGGCTTGTTCGGCCAGATGCGTGGGCGTGCAGATATTGCCGGGCAGATCCGCCAAGTGTTTGGCCAACTCCATGCCTTTAGCGATAGCGATGCCTTGTTGCAGACCGGTTTCGGCAAGAGCTTTTTGGCTGTCATCGGCGACAACGGCTAAGCGTTGCAGCGGATTTTTGTCGTCGACTTTTTTGGTGGCGCTGTATTGGTACAAGCCGTCGTTAAATACCTCGACGACTTGCCGGGCTTTCCATTGGCTGTCCGCGCCGTTGACGTCTATGTCCAGCAGCGCGCAGCTGGCGGCGCTGACTTTGCTGTCCTTGACGGTTTTGATCGCAGCAGCCAGGGCTTTACGGTATTGCTTGCGCGTGACCTTGCCGCGCTCGCCAAACCCGAGCAACACGATACGGGCGATATTGCCGTCGGGCAGATTGTTAATCAGCAGGGTTTCGGCATTTTTGCCTTTGATGTCGCCGCGGCCGATGAGTTTAGTCAGCAAGCCGCCAAACAGGCTGTCCAGCTGAGTTGCCGCCGGGCTGAGTTGTTGATTTTCGTAGATTCCGACCAGCAGACAGTCGCTTTGCAGTTTGTCTAAGGGTGAGCTTTCTATAGAATAGTCCATGAGAATAGTCTGTATGTGTCTGGGATTGAGGGTTTGCGCCGGGTGCAGCGGTCTGTGGTTCGATTATACCTTAGAAATTAGGAGTGAGTTGTTGAGCATTGAGCGAGGATTACCCAGCGCGGGCCGGCCTTTCCGGCTGTTTACGGTGCTGGATAAAATGATAATCAAGGAGCTGTTTCAGACGGTCACAGCCGTATTGGTGGTGTTGGTGGTGATCATCGTCAGCCGCAAATTTATCAAAGTGTTGGCGCAAGCTATCGAGGGCAATATCGCCAACGATACCGTAATGACCTTATTGGGTTTGAAAATCGTCGTCGCCACTACCACCTTCTTGCCGGCCGCGCTGTTCATGGCGGTGTTAATGGTGTTGGGCCGCATGTACCGCGAGCAGGAGATGGCGGCGATTTCGTCGGCCGGCGGCAGCGTGTTTACCATTTACCGGGCGATATTCATGCTGGTGGTACCGTTAAGTCTGGCGGGCATGGCGCTATCGATGCTGGCTTCGCCCTGGGCGGAGGCCAAAACCGAGCAGTTGATGCATCAGGATAAACAAAATGCCGATATTCGCGGCATCGCTGCCGGCCGCTTCAGCGAGTACAGCGACGGCGAGTTGATTTTTTACACCGAAAACGTCGATGACGAAGGCCGCATGCATAAGGTGTTTGTGCAAAACAAACAAGGCGACAAAGCCGGTGTGGTGAATGCCGAATATGGCTGGCTGAAAAATCTGCCCGGCGGCTTGTATCTGGTGTTGGAAAATGGCGAGCGGATTCAAGGCGTACCGGGTAACAAGGGTTTCACCATCGAGACGTTTAAAGAATATGCGGTGTTGATCGAAAAAAAGGTCACCATTTTGAATTTGGGCCGCGAGGCGACTACTACCGAAAATTTGTGGCTGTCACCGGAATTGCGGGATGTCGCCGAGTTGCAAGATCGTTTCAGCACGCCGTTAGGGGTCATTTTATTGGCTTTTCTGGCTGTGCCCTTAGCCAAGCTATCGCCGCGCGGCGGTATATACGGCAGTATGCTGGTGGCTTTTGGGATTTATTTCGTTTACGGCAATTTGCAACGGGTCAATCACAGTTGGGTGATCAGCGGGGCGTTACCGTCCTGGCTGGGATATTTCTGGGTGGATGCTTTATTACTGGTATTGGGTTTATTGATGTTGATGCGCTTGTACGGCTGGCAATGGTTGTCGCAAAGTCTTAAGGAGAAGCTGGCATGATCAACGTACTGACCATTTATATCGTCAAGGAAGTCGTCAAGGGCTCCTTGATTGCGGTGATATTGTTATTGACGCTGTTCAATCTGTTCAGCTTCAGCGATGAGTTAAAAGATTTGGGGCAAGGCGGTTACGGCTTGAAACAGATTTTGTGGTTTTTGACATTAACTTCGCCACGGGTGTTTTACGAGTTGGTGCCGTCGGCGGCTTTGCTGGGTAGCTTGTTCGTGGTGGGCTCGATGGCGAATAATCGCGAGATTGTCGCGATGCGCGGCGCCGGTTTATCAGTCGCCTGGATCATCAGAACGATTATGCTGGCGGGCTTGCTGTTGGTGAGCGTTGCGGTGCTGGTGGGCGAATTCGTGGCGCCGTCGTGCGAGCGCGCCGCGCAAGTGCTGAAAACTACGGCGCTGCATGACGGCGTGGTGATGCGCTCCCAGTACGGGATGTGGCTGAGAGAGGGCAACAGCTTTATCAACGTGCGGAAAATTCTCGATGACGGCTCGCTGGCCGACGTGCGGATTTACGATGTCGATGAGGCGCATAAACTCAACCGCATCACGCAAGCCGAGCATGCGCAGTTTTTAGGCGATAAACAATGGCGTCTGGAAAGCGTCAAACAATCCGAAATCAATCGCCAGCAAATATTTGCCGGCACCCAAGCCGAACAGGCGTGGAAATCCAGCATAGACTCGGATTTGTTGAAAGTGGCAGTAGTCAAATCCGACAACTTGTCGCTTTACGATTTGTTCATGTACATCGACTTCCTGAAACAGAATAATCAAAAATCGCAAATTTACGAGTTGGCATTCTGGAGCCGTTTGATCAACCCGTTTGTGACCTTTGTGATGTTGATGGTGTCAGCGCCGTTCGTAATCGGTATTGGTCGCGGCACCAGTACCGGTGCGCGTATCATGATGGGCATCGTGATTGGGATGACCTTTAACATCTTCGACCGGATTGCCGGCCATGTCGGTTTGGTTTACGACATGAATCCGATGCTGATGGCGATGCTGCCGAGTGCCTTAGTATTTTTTGGCGCGGTGATCGCGGTTAGGCGGGTTAGCTAGGTGGTATTAGATGCCCCCTCCACGGAACGAAAAACGATTGCTTCCGTTCCGTGGAGAGTCGGCCGAACGTATGACTGCTGTTATTTGCGAGTCATGAACAAATAAAGGAATTTACATTTCAAAATTACATTTTTGTCGTCCATTTCCACCACAGCGCAATCTTCGTATTTTTCCCGGCCTGGCGTGATTTGTTTTTTGATCACGCCATCAGCCACGCTATATTTGATCGGAATGGTCATTTCGCCAATCCCGCTACGCGCATCTTCACCGGTGGTTATCAAGGTGCCGTCTTTTTGAAACTCCCACGTCACATGCAAGGGCTTCTTTTCGCGATCAAGGGCGAGTGCTTCGTGTGTGACCTGCCATTTGCCCAGCAACTTGGAATTGTCTTGCAGTTTGATTTCGGCGCTGGCTGTGGACGCCGCAAATGCGGTAAACAGGGATAAAAGTATTGTTATTGTTTTCATTGTATGCTCCCGGCTGAGAGATTGATCGAGTACCGAATATAGCATATCCGCTTTTGCCGTCAGCGCTTTTCTTCCTGAAAAACCAGACGGGTTTTAGACAGATAATCGTGCCAGCATTGGCCGTTTTTATCGAATAGACACCAGAAAAATCCCAGACCCAAAAAAGCCCAAGATAACAAGCCGCCAATGAAGCGGATGCCGGCTTGTCGCCAGTTGAGCGATTGGCCGTCCAGGGTGCTGACTTTGATTTTCCAGGCGCGCAAGCCCAGGGTTTGGCCGCCGTGGGTCCAAAACCAGCCGTAAAAAACAAAGCTGATGATCAGCAGATAGAGCGGATAAAAAAACTGATCGCTGGCGAATGCCTGGCCGGCGTTGAAGGGTAGAGCGATGGCCGTGGCGAAAAACCATATCGCCAGCAGTAAGAAGACGTCGTAACCAGCAGCGGCCAGCCGACGCAAAAAACCCGGCGCGGACGGTGAATCCACGCCGGGTTTTGGGATGCTTGATTTAGCGGGTTGTCGCAATTATTTTTCGAAAATCGCCAGTTTTTGCCCCATGTACATGCTCATGCCCACCAGCGCACCGATCATGACAATGGAAAACAGAAAGGGCGGTCTATGGAACACCAACAACGCGAAATCGGCAACGAATAGACTAGTAAATACAGGCTGGTCTACAAAACCCAGTAAAATTTTTTTAAACATACGCTCCACTCTCCGATATAAATTCCCCGTCGCCGGCCTAGGGGCGACAAGTACAGCCATTTTTATGTTATTACACCAAATATTCGGCGAATGGCGAAATTCTACATTTAACACAAGGGAATGTAAAAGAATGTGCTTGATTGAGCTTAAATCTGGCGAGGTGTTATGATAAGCCCGCTAGGACGTTCGCGCCCGAAGCCTCGAAAAAGCTGGCAAACGTCATTCTAAAATAAGGGATAAAGTCATTTTTAGTTTCTTCAAAAAAATCTTTTCACCGGTTGAGCAAGTTGCCGAACCGGTCAATGAGTCGGCGGGGTCGAGTGCCGTGAAGATTTATCCGCGTTCAGAGCATTGCATTTCCCGTGCGCAAATCAGTGAAAATGCCCTGAAAGTATTGCAGCGCCTGAAAAAAGCCGATTACGAGGCCTATCTGGTGGGCGGCTGTGTCAGAGATTTGCTGTTGGGGCGGGAACCCAAGGATTTCGACGTGGCGACCAACGCCAGTCCGGAACAGATCAAGCAAGTATTTCGCAATTGCCGGATTATCGGCAGGCGCTTTCGCTTGGCACATGTGTTTTTCGGGCGTGAAATCATTGAGGTGGCGACCTTTCGTGGCTCGGAGTCGGAAGAGTCCGACCAGCAAGTCGTGCATGAAGACGGCCGCTTGTTGCGCGATAACGTGTTCGGCACGTTGGAACAAGATGTCTGGCGCCGAGATTTCACCGTCAACGCGCTGTATTACAACATCCGCGATTTTTCCGTGGTGGATTATACCGGCGGCATGCAAGACCATGCGGCGGCGGTGATGCGGCTGATCGGCGACCCGGAAGTGCGTTACCGGGAAGATCCGGTGCGGATGCTGCGCGCAATTCGTTTTGCCGTGAAGCTGGGTTTTACGCTGCATCCCGACACCGAAAAACCGATTTACGCCCAAGCCGATTTACTGAAGAGCATACCGTCGGCGCGTCTTTACGATGAAGTCATCAAATTGTTTTTGTCCGGCTACGGCCTGCAAACCTTCGAGATGCTCAGACATTACGGCTTGTTTGCGATTTTGTTTCCGGATACCGACCGCTGTCTGGCCAGCGAAGACCAGGATTTTCCGCGCTTGTTTTTGATCAGGGCCTTGGAAAACTCCGACACCCGCTTCAACGACGGCAAAACCCTGACGCCTTATTTTTTACTGGCTGCGCTGTTGTGGGAGCCTTTGCAATTGGCTGCGCAAAGACGCATCGCCCACGGCGAAAACGAAACGCTGGCCTATCAGAACGCCGCCAACGAAGTGCTGACCAGACAGATCAAGATCACGGCGCTCCCGCGGCACATCACGCAATCCATGCGCGAAGTCTGGTTCTTGCAGAATAAATTTTCCAGAACGGTCGGTCCCCGGCCTTATCGTTTGCTGGAACAGCCAAAATTTAGGGCAGCTTACGATTTTTTACGGCTACGCGCGGAAACCGGCGGCGCCGATCCGGAGCTGGTCGAATGGTGGACTGGTTTTCAAGAAGCCGACGATACGGAGCGGGAAAGAATGACCGCGCCGCCAAAATCCGGCGGCGGTAAATCCCGTAACCGAAAAACCGGCCGTTACCGTTCGCGAGGCAAACCGGCTCCCATCGGCAATGACGCTAGCTAAGTCAGCTGTCGAGGCCTATATAGGCTTGGGCAGCAATCTCGAAGACTCTATCGATCATGTCAATCGGGCCAGGCTGGAAATCGCCGCCTTGCCGGGCGTGACCGAAATTACCTTCTCCCCCTTGTACCGCAGCACACCGGTCGGTCCGCAAGATCAACCCGATTATGTCAACGCTGCGCTGCGAATTTCTACCGAGTTGGAGCCCCTGGCTTTGCTCAGACAATTACAGCAAATCGAAAACCAGCATGGCCGGCTGCGCAGCGTGCGTTGGGGGGCAAGAACGCTGGATTTGGATGTATTGCTTTACGCACAAGAGATTATCAACGAACCGGACCTGATTGTGCCGCATCCCGAGTTGTCCAGGCGCGCGTTTGTGTTGTACCCCTTAGCCGACGTAGCAAGCAGCGATTTGCCGATTCCGGGTCTGGATTCGTTGTCGCAACTATTGGCAGCTTGTCCGCCCGACGGTTTGCGGAAAATAATTTCATGAGTTTATATGCTGATGCCTTAAAGACGCTGACTATCAGCGATCTGATGGTGATGAAAAAAGCCGGCGAAAAAATCAGCTGTCTGACTGCTTATGACGCCAGTTTCAGCGCGCTGCTGGACCGGGCCGGCATCGATGTGCTGCTGATCGGCGATTCCTTGGGCATGGTGATTCAAGGGCATGGCAGTACCTTGCCGGTCACGGTGAATGATATGGTGTATCACAGCCGCAGCGTGGCAACGGCCAGAAAGCGAGCTTTTGTGGTTACCGATTTGCCGTTTGCCAGTTATGCTACGCCGGAGCAAGCATTGCTGAATGCGGCAAGCTTGATGCAAGCTGGCGGCGCGCAAATGGTTAAATTGGAAGGTGCCAAGATCGATGTCATCCGCTTTCTGGTGGATCAAGGCATTCCGGTCTGCGCTCATTTAGGCCTGTTGCCGCAATCGGTGAATCGCTTGGGCGGCTATAAGGTACAAGGCAGGGAAGCGCAACAAGCCCGGCAAATCGTTGCGGATGCCGAAAAAATCGAACAAGCGGGTGCCGGTCTTTTGGTGCTGGAATGCGTGCCCGCCGAACTGGCCGCCGAAATTAGTCAGCGTCTGAGTATTCCGACCATCGGTATCGGCGCCGGCATCGATTGCGATGGTCAGGTATTGGTGTTGTATGACATGTTGAATATCAGCACCGGCAAGCGGCCACGCTTTTCCAAAGACTTTATGGCCGATGCCTCCAGCATTGAAGAGGCGGTACGGCATTATCATCAAGCGGTTAAATCCGTGCAGTTTCCAGCGTCCGAACACAGTTATTAAGCTTATGCAGACAGTCAGCAGTGTCGTCGCCTTGAGAGAAATGGTCCGGCAATGGCGGCAAGCCGGGCTCAGCGTCGGTTTCGTGCCGACCATGGGCAATTTGCATGCCGGGCATATCAAGCTGGTTAGCACGGCCAGACAGCAGGCTGATAAAGTGGTGGTCAGTATTTTTGTCAACCCCACTCAATTCGGGCCGAATGAGGATTTTGCCAGTTACCCGCGTACCGAACAGCAGGATCAGGAAAAACTACTAGCGAGCGGTGCCGATTTGCTGTTCCTGCCGTCTGTAACCGAGATATATCCGCAAGCCACGCAAACCGGCATTTCGGTCAGCGGCTTGTCGGCCCTGCATTGCGGTGCCAACCGGCCCGGACATTTCGACGGTGTGGCATTGGTGGTTTGCAAGCTATTGAATATGGTACAGCCCGATCTGCTGCTGCTGGGCGAGAAGGATTTTCAACAGTTGACGCTGATTCGGCAAATGGTGGCGGATTTGAATATACCGGTTACCGTCCAAGGCGTGGCAACGGTTCGGGAAGATGACGGTCTGGCGATGAGTTCTCGCAATGGCTATTTATCCGAACAACAAAGACAACAGGCGCCTAAGCTCTATCGAGCCTTGTGCGCAGCGCGCGATGATATTTTGGCCGGGTATGACGATTATCCGGCGGTGGCTGAACAGCAGCGGCAGAATCTGCAACAAGCCGGTTTTGCCGTCGATTATTTCAGTATCTGTCGTAGCGCGGATTTATTGCCTGCCTACGCTAGCGACTCTAATCTGCTGGTTTTGGCTGCTGCCAGGCTGGGCAAGACGCGTCTAATCGATAACCTCTACTTTTCTAAAACAAGTAGCTGACATTACGGTTTTTTTGCCTGTAAAAGCTAATGCTTAAATTTGATAGCGCTTCCAATTTCAGGCATAATCGCCGGCCCTAGTATTCGACCTTGTTTACCATGAACATAAACATGCTTAAAGCTAAGTTACACCGTGCGCGGGTAACGCATTCCGAGCTGGATTACGAAGGATCGTGTGCTATAGACGGCAAAATTTTGGATTTTTCCGGGATTAGGGAATACGAGCAAATCCATATTTACAACATTAACAATGGTCAGCGCTTTACCACATACGCGATTCGCGCCGAAGAAGGCTCCGGTGTGTTTTCGATTAACGGCGCAGCTGCAAGGTTGGCGTGTCCTGGCGATTTGATTATCGTCTGTGCGTTTGCCAGCCTAGATGAGAAGGAACTGAAGAACTACAAGCCGACTTTGGTGTATTTCGACGGCAACAATCATATTAGCCATTCCACTCACTCCATTCCTGTTCAGGCCGCCTGATTTAAACAACCGCCGGTGACATCAGTCTCCGGCGGTTGTTTGTATTTTTAAGCTTCCGATACGTCGATTTCGCTAATCTTTTCGGTCAGCGTGATACTTTGTTCGATTGCCACCAATACTTTTTGCATGCCGATGCGTTTGTTGGCGTTGATCAATATCGGCGATTTGATTGAGCCTTTGATGGTCGGCTTGCCGTTGTCCTGCTCGTTGTCTTTGTGCAGCAGAATTAAAATCACCAACTCGTCGCCCGGCTCTATTTGCAGCAGTGCTTCTTCCGGATCAGTTACCGTAAAGTTGTAATTGATGTTGAAATTAGCCGGATGCGCCGCGGAAAAGGTTAGCTCCGCATTATCGACGGATTGCAGCCAAAAGACGATTTCACTGCCTTCCTGATGAAATAACTTAAAGCGGGTCTGATCTTCGAAACCGGGTAGGCCACGCGGAAAATTGATGATAGTGTCCGGATTGATGTCTTGGTTGCCTAACAATTTCGATTGAATTTCCATAATCCCGCCCGTATTCGTTGAAGTCTAAGTTAACAGCATTAATCAATGCACCAATGTATAGCACGGAAAGGGGTATTTGCAATGCGGATTGTCGGTAACCGACCAGGTATTCTTGCTTTATCGCGCCCGACTCCCTACAATTGCGCGCTTCTTTCAGGTGTTTGCGCCGTTTCTTGGCCAAGCTTAAACAGGAAGTCGGTGCGGCGGTTTTAACCGCCCATGCCGACGCTGCCCCCGCAACGGTAGATAAGTAAAGAGCTGCGTTTTTGCCACTGTGCGCTTTGCATGGGAAGGTCGTAGATCAGGCGTAAAGCCACTTATAAGCCCGGAGACTGGCCCGGAAGATCATTCGAGACAGCGGAGGGCTGTTTACGGAATGGTCTGAGTCCATGCCTAGCCTGCCTCCGTCTTTTTCGTTTTCCGTTTTTCCTCTGTCCTTTTTCACCCGGATGCGCGGCGGGCGCAGAGGACAATATGCAATCCATTTTATACAGATCTTTATTTCTGGCGAGTACGCCTTTTACGGTGTTGGCGGCGACTGGCGACGAGGCGATAAACCTTGCCGAGACAGTTGTCACGGCTACTCGCACCGAAACTCGGCAGAGCGAGTTGGCCACAGCGATGACGGTTTATACGCGCCAGGACATCGAAAAACTTCAGGTCAGAACCCTACCCGAGCTACTGAAAGGCACGCCGGGTGTCGATATGGTGCAAAGCGGGGGTTACGGCAAGGACACCAACGTCTATCTGCGCGGCACTAACTCCGATCATGTACTGGTGCTGATCGACGGCATTAAGGCTGGCTCGGTGACCACCGGCACTAGTGCGTTTCAGTTTATTCCTATCGATCAAATCGAACGTGTGGAAATAACCCGTGGCCCGCAATCCAGCCTTTATGGTTCGGAAGCGATTGGCGGGGTAATTCAGATATTTACCCGCAAGGGCGGCGGCAGCGAACGGCCGAACATCGCGCTGGAAGCCGGCGGCGGCTCTTACGACACGTATAATGGTTCGGCTGCGGTCAACGGCAAATGGGGCAAAGCGTGGTATAGCCTAGGTGCCGCGCAATTGGGCAGCCAGGGCATCAATGCTTTGAGCGGTGTCAGCGTCGCGAGTGGCTATAATCCGGACCGCGACGGCTATAACAACACCAGTCTGAATGCCAAAGCCGGTTACCGGTTCGACAATGGTACCGAGCTGGAGGCGTTTTTCCTGCGGGCCGAAGGTGAAACCGAGATAGACAACTCCATCAGTAGCACCACTGAGTTTGTCAATCAGACGCTGGGGGCGACCGCCAGCGCTAATTTCAGTGATATGTGGCGGTCCACATTACGCATAGGACAAAGCGTGGACGATGCCGATCAGTTTCGGCATAACGGCCTATTCTCCAGCCGTTTTAACACCACGCGCTGGAACGCCAGCTGGTTGAACGAACTGGCCTTGCATAAGGATCACCAGTTAACGCTGGGCACAGACTACCGTTTTGATGAAATCGACAGCACCACGCGTTACGCGGAAACGTCCCGCTATGATGTAGGCGCATTTGCCGAGTTGCATAGCCGAGTTTTTGATAAGCATTTTTTGAATGCTTCCTTGCGATGGGACGAAAACCAGGCCTTCGGCGATAGCGTCACCGGCAATTTTGGCTGGCGGTTTAATTGGGATTACGGCCTCAGTGCCTTTGCCAGTTTCGGTAATGCCTTTAAGGCGCCAACTTTTAACCAGCTATACTTCCCGGGGTTTGGTAATGCCGGTTTACGGCCGGAAAAGTCCACCAGTTTCGAAGCCGGGTTTGCCGGCCGGCATGCTTGGGTCAATTGGGAATTGCGTGGCTATCACACCAATATCGAGGACTTGATTGTATTCAGCGGCACCCCATTCACGGCGAGAAACATCGGTAAAGCTCAAATAGACGGCATAGAAGCCGAAATATCCACGCAGTTGCTGGGTTGGAACAATAAGCTGAGCATGAGTCTGATGACGCCCAAAGATAGACAGACCAACTTGCGTCTGCCGCGTCGGGTGACGGAAAGCTTGTCCTACGATGTCTCGCGTTCGTTCGGCGACATTGATATTGGCGCTTCCGTGCTGGCTCAGGGCGAACGTTTCGATAACAGTACTAATACAGTGCGGTTGGGCAGCTTCATGACCGCCGATCTGCGCACCGCTTATCGCATCGACAAAAATTGGATGTTAAGCGCCAAACTGAATAATATGTTCGACAAACGCTATCAAACGGTTAACACCTATAACAGCTTCGGCAGAAACTTCTATTTTTCGATCCATTACAATTACTAAACCTTTTTTGGAGAACCCTATGAGTCTGAATCAAACCTTGGCTGTCAAACCCGGCGCGGTCGCGCTGATGGCGTTGATGGCTGCCACCCGTTTTCACCATTTCGGTACACCGTTTGCGCTACCTGACGCTTCGCTGGCGGTGTTTTTTTTCGCCGGCTTATGGCTGGGTGGACGCTATTTGTTCGCCATATTGCTGGCGGAAGCGGTGCTGATAGATTACTTAGCGATCACTAAACTCGGCGTCAGCGATTTTTGTGTGTCCAAGGCCTACGTATTTCTGATCGGCTCTTACGGCGCGATGTGGTTGGGCGGCAAATGGTGCCGCAAATTCACTATATTGTCGGTAGCCACTGCCGCACAACGTCTGATGGCTCTGGTAGCGGCTACCTCCATCGCGTTTTTGTTTTCCAACGGCAGCTTTTATTGGTTGTCCGGTCGTTATCCCAACGGCTCATTCACACAATATGTTGAGCGCGTGGCGATGTATTACCCGCCTTACCTGACGTCTACCTTGATCTATGGCGTGGTCATTTTCGCTCTGGTCAGTGCCGTAAAATTCATGCTGACGGCAAAATCCACCCGCGAAGCTATCTAAGCATTCAACCCAGCGGGGCGATTTTATCGCCCCGCTATCGGGATCGTGTCAACTTAGTTCCTTGCCGCTCTTGCGGTTTTGCAATATCTGTTTATCCAGCGTAAATCATGAATCTCACCATCAGCATTTTGCTGGCTGTCGCCATCGATTTTTGGCTGGGCGAGCCACGCAATGCCTATCACCCGCTGGTTATGTTCGGTAAATGGGCAGCTGCTATCGAAAAGCGTCTGTTAGACAGCCGGCAATCGGCTTTTCGTCAGCGAATCAGTGGTGGTGTAGCAGTGTTGTTGGTCCTATTGCCCTGTCTGCTATGGCTGCTGATTCTGCCCGGTTGGCCGCTGCTGCAAACGGCTGTCGAGGTACTGATTTTATATTTTTGTATCGCTGCCCGCAGCTTGCAACAGCATGCATTGGCCGTTCATGCGGCTTTGATGGAAGCCGACTTACCGTTAGCGCGGCAACAGGTAGGCAGAATAGTTAGCCGTCAGACCAAAGCCATGACCGAAGCCGATGTGCGGCGGGCAGCCATCGAATCGGTTTTGGAAAATGGTGCTGATGCGGTATTTGCGCCTTTGTTCTGGTTCGTCGTACTGGGGCCGTTCGGCGCCTTGCTCTACCGATTCAGCAATACGTTGGATGCTATGTGGGGTTACAAAAATCAACGCTATTTGTATTTCGGCTGGGCCGCCGCGCGCTTCGACGACCTGTTGAATTGGCTGCCGGCACGCTTGACGGCCTTGAGTTATGCCTTGCTCGGCAACACCGCGCAGGCTGTTAAATCCTGGCGGACGCAAGCGCACTTATTGGATAGTCCTAACGGCGGGCCAGTGATGACCGCTGGCGGTGGCGCCCTAATGCTGCAACTAGGCGGGCCGGCTTGCTATCACGGACAAATAAAACAAAAGCCCTGGTTTGGCGGCCTACAAGCGCCGGAAAACGACGATATTAAGCGCGCCTGCAAGCTGATGTGCCGGACGCTGCTGTTGTGGCTGATTTTGATCGGTTTGGGAGATAGCCTTGCTTGAGCACGGTGGGCGCTTGCGGCAAGCCGCGAGCCAATATGGCATTCCTTTGTCCGACTGGCTGGATTTGTCCACCGGCATCAACCCCAATGGCTGGCCCGTGCCTGTCATTCCCGCCGCATGCTGGCAACGCCTGCCGGAGGATGATGACGAGTTAATCGCGGCGGCACGGGCTTACTACCAAAACGACTCCTTGCTGGCGGTAGCCGGCTCGCAAGCGGCGATTCAATCATTACCTTTGTTACGACCAAAATCGAGGGTCGGCCTGCTGCATCCGGCCTACGCCGAGCATGCCGGCAGCTGGCAAAAAGCCGGGCATCAGGTCATCAGAGTCGAAGAGAGCGCGATAGACGACCACCTGGATGAGTTGGATGTTCTGATTCTGGTCAATCCTAATAATCCCACCGGCCGTCTATGGAGCCGGCCACAGCTGTTGAGTTGGCATGAAAAACTTAGCCTGCGCGGCGGCTGGCTGCTGGTAGACGAAGCGTTTATAGATAGCCTGCCCGTCGGATACAGTCTAGCGCCATTACCTGTGCGGCCTGGCTTGATCGTATTGCGCTCGGTGGGTAAGTTTTTCGGCTTGGCCGGCATCCGTTGCGGCTTCGTGATTACCCAACCGAATTTGTTGGCGAGACTTGCGGAGTTGCTGGGGCCATGGACTATCAGCCATCCCGGCCGCTATGTTGCGGCGCTGGCATTAGCTGATAGAGATTGGCAATCAGCTAATGCTGCGTCGCTGGCAACCCAGGGTGAGCTCCTAAAGCAGTTATTGACGGGCTGTGGCTGGTCGCCGAGCGGTGGGTGCGACTTGTTTCAATGGGTGAAAAATGAGCAGGCATATAAGCTACACGAGCTATTGGCTAGACAAGGCATTCTGACCCGATTGTTTCAGGAGCCGGCTAGTGTGCGTTTCGGTTTACCGAAAGACGAGTCAGCCTGGCAACGTTTGGCGCAGACGCTGACTCATCCTGATATCAGGCAATTAAGCTTGTTTGCGCATCCGCAAACCTAATCCGGCGATAACGCTGCCGAACAGCCAAACAGCGCCAGGCAACGGTACCGGTTCAGGTGACGGGTTAAAGCGGAAGTCCTTGGCCGTTACCACACCCACACCGCGAAAATCCGTAGCATCGCCTAATTTCCGGTTAATTTCGAAAACCAAATACTGAGGTTCCGGCAACCCTAGCAAGTCTTGATAGTTATGGGTTTCCAGATCGGTAGCGTCGAAAGTATCCTGCCTAAAAAAGGCTGTCAGCGAAAACTCCGCGCCGGATACCAACCCGTTTTCATAGTATTGGTTATTTGAAGACGCCATGCTGACCGTCACCGTGTCATAGCCTTTTGGCTCGATAACCCCCGTCAACCCACGACTGGCAAGCTCCTCTTCGGTCAACGCACTAGCATTGTCGAAAAGATAAAGAGTGATATCGTGGTTATCGACGGCAAATGGCTGACTGTTGACCAATACGGAAGACGACGTGGCGTGCGAATAAATTAACCGCAAATCTCCCGGTGCCGAGTCATTGTAATCCGGCGACAAGACATCAAAGGTTAATTGGCCGGAAAAGTTGCCGCTGGTGAAATTCACGAAATCGCCTGAAAAAGTAAATTCAAGAGCCGCAATCGCGTTAGCCGAATATAAAAACGTCGCTAATAGGGCAGATAGTATTTTCATGGTTTGTCCTTAAAGTAAATTTAGTGATACGACTTCTTAGGCTTAGCAGCAAGACTAAGTGGAGGCGTAGGGGATACCAATATTTTTGTGAGCGAGTTCAATCTCTAGTCCGATTATGGCTGCAGCTGGTCGATACCGTCAACCCTTGATTTTCAAGGATAAGTACTCGATTGCTGCCAGCGCGGCGCGGAATTGGGAGGCTGGTAAAGGGATTTGCTAGAACACCTTATCCAAAATCGACATCACAATCTCCACCGCGATCAGCCAGATAATGATCCATTCCAAGGCCGAGGAATGCTGGTGCTTTTGTTCGTCGGCCAGCATTTCCAGCAGCTCGTGAATTGTCTCAAGCTTTTTTGACAATACGTCGGTGCGCTGCTGGATTTCCAGATAATTGGCGGCCATCGAATAAATATGCTGGTATTCGGGGTGTTCCCAGAAAAACTCAGGTGTATCCAGCAAGTCGTAATTGAGGATAATGTCGCTCTTGGTCAGGAACAATTGGCCTCGGATCATGGCCATGGTTTTGCGGTTCAGCTTGATCTTGCCTTCCCGGGCCAGGGATTGCGGCAAATGGCTGGTAGCGCGGATGGTGTCGATGGCATGACCTTCGAATGCCGCTAGCTTGATGGACTGCGCCATTGCGTGTGACAGCGCCAACAGTACTTTGAAATCGGCGGACTGGAGCTCCAGATGGTCGTGTTGAAACCGGTCCTGTTCGCAGCCCACCTCATAACTGAAATTATCTTCCTGCGGTTCGGCGTCGGGCTTGATTGCGTAGTCCAGCAACAAATCCTGCAAGGCGCGTCGATCATCGAGATTCAGATTCCAGCACACCATTACCCCATAGGCAAACACAATCGCGCAGCCGGTTTTGTAATCAATCACCAAGGCATTTCTGAACAGTTGCGCGCGGGTGGTATCCAGCAGTTTTTCCCGCAGCTGCGCGAATTCGAACGATTGTGCCAGGCATACCGTCAGGCAGCGTTTAATGGGTCTATCGTCTGTCATGTCCGGGTTTTCTCAGGTCGGTTTCGGCATTAGTTTGTAACACCGACAGGCAAAACGGTTAAAATAGCCAATTAATCCATCTACTGAAAGCGTATTGCTGAGTGTCATGCCAACTAACTATAACACCGATGATTTAAGAATTTGTGAAACCAAGGACGTGGTGGCGCCGATTCAGGTTCACGAAGAAATCCCGATGACTGAGCAGGCCGCAGCCACCATTCTGCATACCAGGGCGGCGATTCACAACATTCTTACCGGTGCCGACGATAGATTACTGGTGATTATAGGCCCCTGCTCGATCCACGACCCGGCAGCGGCGGTGGAATACGCCGGGCGCTTGAAACTGATCATGGACGAATTGCAAGACGACCTGGTGATCGTGATGCGGGTATATTTCGAAAAGCCACGGACCACGGTAGGCTGGAAAGGGCTGATCAACGACCCGGATCTCAATTCCAGCTTCAACATCAACAAAGGCCTGCGCATGGCCCGCCAGTTGCTGTCCGATGTGAACAATCTCGGCGTGCCGGCCGCTACTGAATATCTGGATTTGATCACACCGCAATATGTGTCCGACTTGATTTCCTGGGGAGCCATCGGTGCTCGTACCACCGAGAGTCAGGTGCATCGGGAGTTGGCCTCCGGATTATCCTGCCCGGTCGGCTTCAAGAACGCTACCGACGGCGGCATCAAAATCGCCATCGACGCGATCAATGCTGCGATGAGTCCGCATCACTTTTTGTCCTTGACCAAGGAAGGCCGCTCGGCGATTTTTTCGACGCGCGGCAACGAAGATGCACACATCATCCTGCGCGGCGGCAACAACCGGCCGAATTACGACGAAGTCAGCGTCGAGCAAGTAGCTGAAGGTTTGGTGGAAGCGGGTCTGCGCCCCAACATCATGATAGATTTCAGCCACGCCAACAGTTCGAAAAAGTACGAAAGGCAAATGCTGGTTGCACAAGATGTGGCCGGTCAAATCCGTGGCGGCGATAGCCGCATCATCGGTGCGATGGTGGAAAGCCATCTGGTCGGTGGTCGGCAGGATGTCGAGGAAGGCAAACCGTTAACTTACGGGCAAAGCATTACCGACGCCTGTTTGTGCTGGGAAGACAGCGCGGAATTGTTACATCATCTGGCCGGCGCCGTGGAACGCCGCCGCGCCGCGACAACACACAAGGTTTAAAGCATGAAAATACAGGTCAATGGCGACAATCGCGAATACGGCGAGAACGCCACCGTTGCCGACGTAATAGCCGATTTGGGCTTGACCGGCAAACGCATCGCCGTGGAATTGAACAAGGAAATCTTGCCGTTTACCCAACACGCCAGCCAGCGCTTGCAAGCTGACGATAGATTGGAAATCGTGCAAGCCATCGGCGGCGGCCAAGACGACTATTTCACGCTGGCCGGCAAAAACTATCGTTCACGGCTGTTGGTAGGCTCGGGCAAATATAAGGATTTGGAAGAAACTCGCCTAGCCACCGAAGCCAGCGGCGCCGAGATCATCACAGTGGCGATTCGCCGCACCAACATAGGCCAAAACCCCGGCGAGCCTAGCTTGCTGGACGTGATTTCGCCGGACAAATACACCATCCTCCCCAACACCGCCGGCTGCTACACCGCCGACGATGCGGTCCGCACCTGCCGTTTGGCGCGCGAATTGTTAGGCGGCCACAAACTGGTCAAGCTGGAAGTGTTGGCAGATCAACTGACCTTGTTTCCGGACGTTGCCGAAACCTACGTCGCCGCCGAATTGCTGGTCAAGGAAGGCTTCGACGTGATGGTTTACACCAACGACGACCCGATTGCAGCCAAGCGTCTGGAAGAAATCGGTTGCGTGGCGGTTATGCCACTGGCCGCGCCAATTGGCTCCGGTTTGGGTATCCGCAACCCCTATAACATCCTGACCATCGTCGAAAACGCCAAGGTGCCCATCCTGGTCGATGCGGGCGTCGGCACCGCCTCAGATGCTGCGATGGCGATGGAATTGGGCTGCGACGGAGTATTGATGAACACCGCGATCGCCGCCGCCAAAAACCCGGTGCTGATGGCCTCGGCGATGAAAAAAGGCATCGAAGCCGGCCGCGAAGCGTTTTTGGCCGGGCGGATGCCGCGCAAGCGTTTTGCTTCGGCGTCTTCGCCGATTGATGGCTTGTTTTTGTAAGAACGATAAAATCCAGATGTAGGTTGGGTTAGCCCGATAGGGCGTAACCCAACAAAGTGAAGCCAACATTCAGGATCTTTCCCTATGAATGCCATCAAGCCAGACATCGAAAACGACGTGGTTTGCTATTGCAGCGGCACCACCACGCAGCAGATTAAAGCCTTGCTAGCCGACGGTATCGTCGATCCGGAAAGAATTTCGCGCATCACTGGCGCAGCGTCCGGCTGCGGTGGCTGCGAGTTCGAATTTCACCAGCTCGTTGCCGAGCATACGCAGGAAGTCTAAGCCAATGGCCTGCTGCGACGATCCCACCGAACCGAAAAAACTCGACCGCCGCGACTTGATCCGCTTGCAGGAACAATACGGCGAACTGGTCCGCGATCTGTTTACCGAAGACCCGGAAAAAGTGATTCTCAAGCTGCTTAATGATTCCAACAGCTACCTGACGGAACTGGCGGCGCTAAACGCCCATCACGCTTCGGTAAGGTTGCGGGCCATTGGTTTATTGGAAAAATCCAGTTCATCGGTGCTGCAACGTATCGCTGAAAAGGAGCCTGATTCGGAGTTTGGTCTGGCGGCAAAGTCGAGACTGGAGCAGGTTGACAATTGAGGCCTAAGTATGAAAATCACTTATTTTGAAGTTACGGATACTTTGTACATCGAATTCTGCAAGGCCGAAAGATTGGAAACCTTTGATTATGATGATAACACTTTGATAGACGTTGATGTGGTGGGCCACGTCTGCGGAATTACAGTGGAACATGCCAAACAAGGTGTCGATCTTCAGAGGCTTTCATTCGAGCAGGTTAGTTGGCATGCCGCGTAAGGTCTCATTCATCAAGGTAACAATTGCAAGGAAAGTCCATCTTGAACCGTTCAGAATATTATAACTTCATACACAACAAACTTACTGAGCTTGCTGTCAATATAGAATATAGAGGACGGTTGAATCTTCTCGATTGCCATATTCATGCAGAGATATTCTACAGGGATTTCTTTAACTTGCTATGTGGTTGGAGTCTGGAAAAGACTAGCAACAACAATGAGCCAGGCATAGACCTCATTGATGAAATAAATCGGATTGTTGTCTCGGTTTCATCCACGGCCACTAGAGAAAAAATTGCAAATTCTTTAGCTAAAACCAATTCAAGTTACGAAGGTTATTCTTTCAAGTTTATTTCCATTTCTAAAAATGCAGATAATCTCAAAAGCAAAGACTATTCAAACCCGCATAATC
>NZ_JANIBL010000020.1 GCF_024505055.1 Methylomonas rosea | reverse complement strand
GGAGGGGCTGGGAAGCCCCTTCCGCCGACCCTCGATAAAAGCTCCGGAGCGCAGGATACAAGCGGCATTCGGGTGGCCTTTTCTTTGGATACTTTCTTTTGGCCAAGCAAAAGAAAGTATCGCGGTTGTCGGTCCGCGAACCGACATTAAAACTAGCCGTCGCGATAGCGACACCTAATTCAAATCTCCTCACCCCAACCCTCTCCAGCAGGAGAGGGAGTAAATCCCGAGAAAACTAGGGCATCGCCAGAAACTAGCGGTTAAATGTGATGCACCCTTTCCGGCACAATCACCCCATCCTCCATATACAACACCCTATCCATCCTGGCAGCCAAATCCGGATCATGCGTCACCACCAAAAAGCTCACCTGCAATTCCTGGTTTAGTTCCAGCATCAGTTGATAAATCTGCTCTGCGGTTTTGCTGTCCAGATTACCGGTCGGCTCGTCGGCTAACACGCACTTGGGCTGATTGATCAAAGCCCTGGCCACGGCGGCGCGTTGCCGTTCGCCGCCGGACAATTCGCCGGGTTTGTGCAACACTCGGTGTCCCAAGCCGACGCGCTTGAGCAATTCGGCGGCTTGTTGTTGGGCTTGCTTGATGGATCGGTTGCCAATCAACAACGGCATCGCCACGTTTTCCAGGATGGTAAACTCACCCAGCAAGTGGTGGAACTGATAAATAAAACCCAGCGAACGATTGCGCAGTTGGCTGAGTTTGCCGGCGCTAATCTTATTCAAATCGGCGCCATCCAACATCACCGAGCCGGAGCTGGGTTTTTCCAAACCACCCAGCAAATGCAGCAAGGTGCTTTTGCCGGAACCAGACGCGCCCATAATGGCGACGCGTTGACCAGCTTCAATCGCCAAATCGACACCACGCAAGACTTCGACGTTTAAATCGCCTTGCTCGTAACGTTTGGTTAACTGCTGGCATTGCAACACGATGGTATTATTCATAACGCAACACCTCGGCCGGATTGATACGCGCCGCCTGCCAGGCTGGGTACAACGTAGCCAGCAATGACAGTAAAAACGCCACGCAGGCTATCCAGTACACATCGGTCCAGATCAGTTTTGACGGCACTTCGCTGATGTAATACACGTCGGCAGCCATGAATTGCACACCAAAAGCTTTTTCGATAGCCGGGACGATGGTCTCGACATTCAAAGCCAGCAAAACGCCGCCGACCGTGCCTAGTAAGGTACCTATGCTGCCGATGATGCAACCCAAGACGATAAAAATGCCCATCACTGAACCGTTGGATAAACCCTGGGTTTTCAGAATGGCAATGTCGCCGCGCTTATCTGTGACCACCATCACCAGCGTGGAGACGATGTTAAACGCCGCTACCGCGACGATCAGCAACAAGATGATAAACATCGCCCGCTTTTCAGTTTGCACGGCGCGGAAAAAGTTGCTGTGGGCCTTGGTCCAATCGCTGACCCGAAACTCGTCGCCTAAGGTATCGGCTAGGCCTTGCGTGATGCGTGGAGCGTTGAATAAGTCGTCCAGTTTCAAACGCAAACCGGATACGGCCTGCTCCAAGCGGAACAATTTGCCGGCATCGTCGAGGTGCATCAGCGCCATGTTGCGGTCGTATTCGTACATTCCGACTTTGAACACCCCCACCACGGTGAAGCGTTTCATGCGCGGCAGAATACCCGCTGGGGTTGAGTTGATTTGCGGGGTTATCACGGTGACTTTATCGCCCATCATCACCCCCAGGTAATTGGCCAACTCGGCGCCCAGGATGATACCGAACTCGCCGGGCACCAAATCGTTCAGGCTGCCGAACATCATTTTGTTGGCAACTTCCGACACTTTAGCTTCGTACTCTGGCAACACGCCTTGCAGCAAGGTACCGCTAACTTGCCGGTCGGCGTTGACCATCACTTGACCATGAATAAACGGCGCCGCGCCCTCCACATGCTGCATGCTCCGCGTACGCTGATCCAAGGCTTGCCAATCGTCTAGCTGACCAAAGCGGCCGGTGATGGTACTGTGGGCGGTCATGCCCAGGATGCGTTCGCGCAATTCGGCTTCGAAACCGTTCATCACCGACAACACGGTAATCAACGCCGTTACCCCCAACGCGATACCAAGCACGGATGTTAAGGTGATGAACGAGATGAATTGGGTGCGTTTTTTGGCGCGGGTATAGCGTAACCCGATATACAGGATGAGAGGTTTAAACATGCTTAGGCTTTTGGAGGTTTACAAGCGGCGCAATAACCGTAAAGGTAGAGACTGTGATCGGTAAGGGTATAACCCAGTCTCAGGGCGATTTCCGATTGGCGTTTTTCAATGACTTCATCGGTAAATTCGTCGACTTTTCCACACTTCATGCAGACTACATGATCGTGGTGACCGCCGCTATTCAGTTCGAATATGGAGTTGCCGCCCTCGAAATGATGACGATTAACCAGACCGGCAGCTTCGAACTGTGTTAACACGCGGTAAACAGTGGCCAGGCCAATTTCCTCGCCTTCGGCCAACAAGATTTTGTAGACCTTCTCGGCCGACAAATGTCTGTCGTCCTGCTGTTTTTCCAGAATCTCCAGAATTTTGATTCTGGGCAAGGTCACCTTTAAGCCCGCATTACGCAAATCCTGAGTTTCCACAAGCCCGCCTCCTTTAAACCGATAATCCGCAACATTGTATCGTTTTTTGCGCCAAGCCGCTGACAGAATTATGGGATAATGGCCCATCGTTTGTCGTCAGACTCCATTCACTCCTCATGAAAAAATCGACTTTTTTGCTAGCGGCCGTCACCAGTTTATCGATTAACGCTTGCAGCACCATCCTTACTAACTTACCCGGCGTGTACACCCTGGATATTGAGCAAGGCAATATCATCGACCAAAGCATGATCAACCAACTCCGGCCGAATATGACCAAACGTCAAGTCTTGTATATCATGGGTTCGCCGATGCTATCGGATGCCTTTCATGAAAAACGCTGGGACTATTTATATTCCGAACAACCGGGCGGCGAAGACCGGGTGCAAAAACGGGTGTCCTTATTTTTCAACGGCGACAATTTGATGGGTGTGCAAGGCGACTTCAGGCCCAGCTCGATGCCGGTCGTCAAAGAATCCACGGAAACCAGCGTCGATGTACCAAAACGCGATCTGGAACGCTCGATGTGGGAAAAAATCAGCGGTTTGTTCGGCAGCGACGAACCCGACACCTTTGCCCGCAGAAACAATCAAAACGCTACCGAGCCCAAAGAAGCCGCCAGTTCCGCAGAGGAAGGCAAAGAATTGGTGGAAGAAGACCCCGACAAAAAATAGGTCATCCGTTGGAAACGCTTTAGAGCAATAGTGCGCCGGCTATCGCGATAAAATTGTCGGCTGCCTGAATCAAGGCCGGTGCGGTTAAACTATGAATCCCGTAAACATCGCTGGCAGTGCCAAAATCGTTGCGCACCTTTTGCAACAGCAACTCGAAATCGCCGTCGCCGGACAATAGAATGATGCGATCCGCACGCGCGGCATAATCCATTACATCCAACGTGATCCCCACATCCCAATCACCCTTGCTGGTGCCGTCGCGGCGCTGGATATAGGGCTTTAGTTTGACGGTAAAACCTATGTTTTTCAGGATTTGCTGAAAACCCTGCTGCTTGCTGTCGCCGCGATCAGTGGCATAAGCAATGGCAGCGACAACCTGTTTACCTGCGGTTGCCTGCTGCCAAAACGCAGTGTAATTAAAATGTTTCTGGTAGCGTTGCCGGGTGGTGTAGTAAATATTCTGGACGTCGACAAAAATCGCTACTTTTTCCATCCAGCGCTTACTTCAAAAAAGAACAGCAGTAATCGCTGGCAATACTTACCTTCATCGTGAATTCCGCGTTGCCAGGGACATTGAAAGACTCGCCACCTTTCACCGCTTGCCAGGCATCGTTACCAGGTAACAACACTTGCAATTCCCCAGCCAGAATTTCCATCAACTCGGGCTCAGCCGTGTTGAAGGTATATTCGCCGGGCTGCATGAATCCCAAGGTTTTTGACGAACCGTCGGCAAAACGTATCGTGCGGCTATTCACTTTGCCGTCGAAATAGACATTGGCCTGCTTGACGATGGTGACGTTATTGAATTCTGACATGATGCACATCTGTTACTAGTAAAAAAAGGAGCGCAATCATAGCAGATCAGCTTGTTTGCGAATAACAAAAAGCCTGGGCGCGCTGGGCTTGTCGTGACTGCTAAGCACAACTTCCGAAGTGAAACACGCCCCATCCAACTGCCGGCACCATGCCGCCAACTGCTCGGTTTCCAGATCCCCGCCGGCGTGACCCGGATAGGCTAATACCGTGATCACGGCACACGGCGCCAGCAAAACGCACGCGCTATCCAAGGCAGCCAGTGTTGAATCGATTTGGGTAATCACGGTTTTGTCGGCGCCGGGCAAATAACCCAAATTGAACATCACCGCCCTCACCCGACCATGCCATTGCGCGGGAATATGCGACAGCATATCGGCATGGCTGGCGAGACGCAGTGTCACCCGGCGCTGCAAATCATGCTGAAGTAAACGCTGAAAACTGTTGATCAGCGCTTGCTGTTGAATATCGAAGCCAAACACATGCCCGCCGATTCCAAGGCACCGCGCCAAAAACACCGTATCGTGACCGTTGCCCAGCGTTGCATCCAGAGCAATGTCCTCCGGCTCAAGGTATGAGCTGACGATATCGTGAGCAGTTTCAAGCAGGGAAATGCGATTTATCATAGCGGCGTATATTACAGGCTGGCGGCAAGCCGGCGTGCTGTTGCAGGTAATCGACAAACCGTGCGGCATACCAGGGAATAGCCAAACTGCCCTTGGCGCCAAAGCCATTGAAAATATGCAGTCGCGAATGTCGAGGATGAGTGCCGATAAATGGCTGCTTATCCAGTGTGGCCGGCCGGATTCCGGCCCGATGTTGATAAACATCAAGGGGTTGCTGCTGAGGACAAACCGCACGCAAGCTCGCTAATAAAGCGGTTTTCGCTGCTTGGGTCGGCAAATTATCCAGTTGATTGGTATCGAAAGTGGCGCCGGTTTTAAAGCGCCTGGACTCAAGTGAAATCAGCCAATGCCCGTAATTCAAAATGTGTTTCGGAATATCTTGCCTGCTTTCACAGCCCAGGATTTCGCCTTTTGCCAATTGAAACGGCAAATACTTGAACCATGGATTGGTAACCGCCTGATAGCCTTCGCAGAACACGATGTGCCGGGGGTAGATGTCATGCCAGCGCAGTGACGGCTCCAGGTTAATTTCACCGTATTGCAGAGTATTACGCCGATAACAGTGTTTGTTCAGCAAAAAATCGCGCAGCTGACTCAATAGCGCTTCGGTGCGCAAATAGCCGGTTTTCCCTTGTTGTAACACACCGTAAGCTGCATCGAGCTCTGCGGGAGCGGGCGCCAAACCCAATAGATAGTCGCGATAATCCGGCTGACTTAAGCGGCGCTCGGCAATTTCAAGCTCTTTTTCCGTGCGCAGAATTTTCAGCATCGGCATTTGCACATAAAAAGATTGCCCAAACTGCATCCCAAGTTGCCGATAAACATGCATCGCGGCCGGCAGCAACGTTTCGAGATCCACCTGCTTTACCAGGCGCTGACCGGTAACCGGATTGATCAAACCGGCCGCGACTTGCGAGGCGTTCTCCGCGCCGACATCCACCACCACTATGCGCAATTGCCGTTGCAATAATTCCCAGGCCAGTAAACTACCTGCCAAACCCTGACCGATCAGCAGTACATCGATTTGCACGGCAATTATTTGGCTTGCAAGGCCTCGCCTTTAAACACAATGCCGCCCCAACCATCGCGCATGAAGTTTCTGATATTTTGATGATCGTTGCCGGCCGGATTCCCAAGCACATCCTGCCGATAATAATCACCGAATAGCGCCAGAGTTTGCTCGACAGTCAGTTGATGCAATTTGGCAAATGCAAAAATCTTGCATGAGCCCTCGTTACGACCCGCTTCGTTTACCACAGGTTGTTGCAAGCCGTTACTGAATTCAGTAGGTTGGTAATCATAATGCTCGGCGATAACCACTATGGTTTCCTGAAATTCGACCGGCTGTCCGGACTTAACCCGTTGTAGAAAATCGTTCACCATCATTGGCTTACTCCCAAAGCTTTATTAATATTTGGTTAAATTACAGTCTAATTCGAACAAAACACAGTCATTCCCGGTTATAATCGCATGAAATGTCTAGGTGTTTCTCACCTAGGACTGCGTTTGGGATCGTCTTATTATTGTTATATTCCGTTATTAAAATCCGGCCCTACTTTGTTTGGCATTTGGTTCGGAACGTACGGATTGCAACCTCAATAACATCATAAAGGAATACATTTTGAAACAGATAATTACTCTTTTCTCGTTTTGTCTGCTTTGCTCTACCACTGCCTTAGCGGAATCGGAAACCCAGATCCCACCCGCGCCGCCCATAGAACCTGTAAACGCTACCGCCAGCCCGGCACCGACGGTGACTATTGAGCAGACTAACTATGCGGCTTACCAGCTGTCACCAGGCGATGCATTGGAAATCACAGTCTGGAAAGAAGAAGGCTTGCAACAATTGCAAATCCTGATTTCCCCAGACGGCACCATTATTTTCCCTTTGATTGGTACGGTAGGCGCCGCCGGTAAAACCATCACCGAGCTGAAAGATAATTTGACCAGCAGACTGGCCGACTATATTTCCGACCCTTCCATTTCGGTTAAATTACTCAACAACCAAGGCAACTCCATCTTCGTAATAGGTAAAGTCAACAAACCCGGACAAGTGTTTTCCGGCAGACGCCTGGATGTGCTGCAAGCGCTGAGTCTGGCGGGCGGCTTGACCGTGTTTGCCAAGGAAGGCTCGATCAGCATTATTCGCCGCACCGGCGATCAAGTTAAAGTGTTTCCGTTCGACTACAGCGATGTGATTGATGGCGAAGATCTGGAACAAAACATCCTGCTGGAACCGGGAGACACGGTCACCGTACCCTGAGCGGAATTAGATAGAAGCACTATCTATGAAGATAAAAACGGATTTTTTGCTACCCGCGCTGGTTTTGTTCAGCAGCAATAGTTACGCGTTTGACTGGCTGTTTGAACCTGATTTCAGCTTTAAAGAGAAGTATGACGATAATTTGCGCTTACAAGCCAACCCAAATCGCACTAACCTTATTAGCACTCTTTCCCCCGGATTAATGCTCGGTTATCTAGCAGAAAATCAAGAACTAAAAACTAATCTCAAGTGGAATGAACTCATTTATCACGGGGAGTCTAGTTTGGATTTTTCTGAAAAGCTAGCCAACATTGGACACCAGTACCGAGGCGAACTTTTTAAGACCGCTTTAACAGCCGGCTATTCCGAACAATCGACACTCAGCACCCAACTAGATGAATTCGGCTCAGGTAACCTCCGAACCCAGGTAGCTCAATCTACGAAATCAATTTCACCTAGTTTCACATACTACCTTTCGGAGAAGAACTCCTTACAGCTAGGCTACGGTTATATGGATGTAAAGTTTGACAAACCGCCGGGCATAGCCAGCAACAGCAGCTTATCGGACTATTCGAATCAACAATTTTCCGTGTCCGCTACGCATGCTTACACTGAGCGCCTGTCTTTCAATGTGACTGGAAGCTATTCCGAATTTGAGTCATCGAGCAATTTCCAGGGAACATTTATTATCTTCCCTGTAACCACAACTTTTAGTCAAAAATCGACAAATCTCAATTATCAAGCAGGACTGCAATATGCCTTTAGCGAACAAACTCAACTGTCTCTCTCGGCCGGAATCCGCAATACCGAAACGCAAACTACGCAAATAACAAAGCTTTCCGATTCTGGAGCAATCATTAACAGCTCTAATCCACCACCCAGAACGACTAGCGGCCATATTTTTTCAGCTGCATTGACCCGTAAAAGTGAATGGGGAGATATTAACTTCAGTGCTGGACAGCAATTGAATCCGGCCAGTTCCGGTACGCAGCAAACATCCACAACTTTCTCTGCGAGCGCCAACTACAATCTCAGCGAACGTTGGAGTACCGGAATTAATGCCGGTTATTTGCTAGCAGAATCAGTCTCAACTTTTGACAATACTAACGTCAGCAACAACCGGACTTACGCTTCAGTTTCACCGAATATCAGGTGGCGATGGACCCCGGACATCAATTTAGAGTTCTCATATTCTTATCGACAACAAAAATTCGAGTCGACTGATCAAACAGCCGTAGGCAATAGCGTGCAACTACAATTCTCATATCAACCTCAAATCAATCGTCAGGTGAAATAGCGTGGAAAATAATACCCTCGACATCAAGGATTATCTGAAGATCATCAAACGACGCAGAAAATTTTTATTTATCCCGTTACTGATCATCGCACTAATCAGTATCTTATTGGCGGTATTGTTACCGTCCATGTTTCGCTCAACATCGACCATTCTGATTGAAGCACAAGAGATTCCCTCGGAGCTGGTTCATTCCACTGTCACCACGTTTGCAGACCAGAGGATTCAAGTCATTAGTCAACGAATCATGACGCGGCCGAATTTGGCCGAGATAATCAAAAAATACGATCTTTACGCCGATGACCGCAAAAAGAAAACAGAGGAGATCATCCTCGAAAAAATGCGTAAAAGTATAAAGGTGGAAACCATTAGCGCCGACGTTACTGATCATCGCAGCGGCGCCTCGGCACAAGCCACTATCGCCTTCACATTGACATTCGATGATAAATCGCCAGCTCTTGCGCAAAAAGTAGCCAATGAATTGACATCTTTGTTCCTGAAGGAAAACATCAAATCCCGCACCGAATCCGCCGAAAACGCTGCCTTATTTTTGAGCGAGGAATCCAAACGGCTAAAAGCCAAAATTCAGGAAATTCAGGAAAGCCTTGCTATCTTCAAAGAAAGAAATCTCAACCAGTTACCGCAAATCAGCGCGCTCAACCAACAAGAACTGACATCGCTCAGCAATCAATTGCTATCGCTAGACAGCCAGGAACGTTCTTTAAATGATAGACGCTTTTATCTTGAAGGCGAACTGGCACAAATCGACCCTAATGCGATGGCATCCAACGCCACAGGCAATCGAGTATTCGATATGAAAGACCGCTTGAAGGAACTGCAATCCCAGTATCCTTCCGTGCTATCAAATCATTCCGCCAGCCATCCGGATGTGATCAAAATCAAACGCGAAATCGAGTCATTACAAAAAGAAATCGGTTCAAACACCGATCTTAACGCTATGAATGCTGAACTAACCGATAGAAAAGCCGAGTTGGCGTTATTGTTAAAACAGTATTCGGATAAACATCCGGACGTACAAAAACTGCAAAAACAAATTGGCGCCTTGCAACAAAGCCTGATTGACAATAAGCAAAATGAATACAGTAAAAGCTCGATTCAACCGGATAACCCGGCTTATATCACATTGAAATCACAGCTTGATTCAGTGCGCACGGAAATAGAGTCGCTAAATTACACTCGCGGTCGTATCAAGGCCAACATGGAAGAACTGCGCAATAGCTTACGCCAAGCGCCATTAGTGGAGAAAGAATATACCGACTTACTGCAAGAGTTAGACAATACCAATCTGCGCTATAGAGAAGTTAGCGCTCGCGAAATGGAAGCGCAAATTTCTCAACAATTGGAGATGGAGAGAAAAGGCGAACGTTTCACGCTAATCGATCCACCACAAGAACCATTAGAGCCGGTAAGTCCCAACCGAATTGCCATCCTCTTTCTTGGATTGATTTTCGCGGTCGCCTCTGGCTTTGGTTCCGTCGCGCTCGCGGAAATATTGGATCCAACCATCAATAGTCCGAAATCTGTCACCGCTATTCTTGGCGTAGAACCATTGGCGGCAATCCCCTATCTTGAGAGTCAACTAGAAAATCAAAATCAAATAAAAAGTAGAAAAGTGCTGGTAATCACTAGCTTGGCAACCCTGCTGTTAGCGGCACTCGCCTTTCATCTTATCGTCATGCCTCTCGATGTGTTCTGGTACAAATTATTGCGTGTTGTGGGCAACTAATCATTCAAGGGAAAACTCATGAGCTCCATTCAAAGCCTCGCGGAAAAAAACACCCCATCGTCAGCAGGCGCCCAACCCGGCGACAAGGTTAACATCTCTTACACCCAAACCCGTGTTCATGCCCCAGACCATAACCTGCTTAAAAGTAACCGCATCATCTCGGCGTCGTCTCCAGCCAAATGGCTTGAATCGTATAGAATGTTGCGCACCCGCTGCCTGCAACAAATGGACGCAATGGAATGGAAGACGATGGCCATCACCAGCCCCAGCGACGGTACCGGCAATAGCCTTACGGCCGCGAACTTAGCCATCAGCATGGCGATGGAACTTGACCGCACTGCCCTGCTGGTCGATGCCAACTTCCAGAATCCCAGCATCAACCAATTATTCGGCATTCAGCCGGGCGCAGGTCTTAGCGACTATTTGCTGCATGACACTGAATTAAGCTCCATGCTGATTAATCCGGGCATAGAACGTCTGGTAGTCCTGCCGGCCGGCAAACCCTTGTTTAACTCCACGGAAATGCTGCGCTCGCCGAAGATGGTACGACTGGTTAACGAACTGAAAAGCCGTTACCCCTCGCGTATCATTATTTTCGATATGCCGCCGATTTTGTCGCACGACGATACGCTAGGCTTCTCGCCTTATGTAGATTGCGTATTGCTGGTGATCGACGAGGGTCATACCAAGACCGAGCAGTTGAAGCACGCGGCTTCTTTGTTAAAAGACACCAACGTACTGGGGACAGTATTCAATAAAGCTACCGATAATAAAATCGGCTATACCGGGATTTAAACCGGTTTGACGTGGCTACTTGCGGTAGCCACGTCCCTGCATTTCCTATCAGAGTTTACTCAAAACTTCCTTCGCTTCATTCAAGCCATCAAACTCGACTTTTTTATCGACCGCTTTTTGCAAATACTCGCGGGCTTTAACCGGATCGTTTTGCTTGAAATAAACCATGCCCAAATGATAATTGCTGATCGGTGATTGCGGATCGCGTTCGATCACTTTCAACATGATTTCTTTGGCTTTGTCGTAATTACCTTGTTTATAGGCAACCCAAGCCGCCGTATCCATCATATTGGGATTATTAGTTAGCAACAAAGGCTCGGCCAATTTAGCCGCACGCTCCAGGCTATCCGGACTGGACGAAAAATCCGACAAGTAACTGGCCAGATTATTAACCGCGACCACCGAGTCCGGATGCAGTTTGTAAGACTCTTCATAAAGCGCCAGAACCTGCTCATGTTGACCATCGCGATGATACAAACGCGCCAAATCATCAACCAACTCCAACGCCCCCTTAGTCTTCTCAATACCATTTTTATAAATATTGATGGCCTCGGCTTTGTTTTTTTGCGCCAGTTCGATCAAGGCCAAATTCCGATAAGGGCTATACCAGTCCGGTTTAATGCTTAAAGCCTTGTTATATGCTGTTTTTGCGTCCGCAAACTTTTGTTCGTTCAGATAAGCGCCGCCCATCAAATTGTAAGCAATGAAATGATCAGGTTGCTGTTTGATAACTTGCTGTAATTTGCCGATAGCCTTATCCGCCTGCTTCAATACCAGATAGCTTTTTACCATCTCAGTCAAAGGCTCAATTGCATCCGGCTTACGCGCCAGGGCCTGTTGAAAAGCTTCGGTGCTTGCTTCCAGCTTACCTTCCGCCTGATACCCCAAACCGGACATATAAAAGCCGGTGGCATCCTTATCCGCTAGCTGCTGCACCTGCTTGGCAATGTCCTGCGCCTTATCCCAATGCTTTTGCGACAACTCCATTTTAAACATCGCTTCCAAGCCTTTCAGGCTTTTCGGATTCGCTTTAATCAGTGCTTCAAGTTGCTGTTTTGCTTGATCCTGGTGACCGGCTTTCATATGTAAGCTGACCAAATCCAGCCGGGCAGTCTCATCGCCCGGTGCGGCAGCAACCACTTTTTCCATGTTCTCTCTGGCCAGTTCTTCCTCGTTATTACGAAGATGGGCCGCTGCCAGCATTTTCAGCACCCCGATATTATTGGGTTGATCAACCAATACCGAACGAAAATCGGCAATCGCGTCGGGAATTTTATTTTCGCCCAAGGCAAATTGACCGCGCAGCGTTAAAGCCTCGGCATCGCGCGGATTGTTGTCCAACACTTCCTTGATCAAGGCTTTAGCCTCGTCGCCACGCTTAGTCATTGCATACAAGGCAGCCAATTTATTCCGCGCGGTGATGCCGCTGGGACCTAACTTATCCTGTTCGACGACTTCTTTCATAGTCGCTTCGGCTTTATCGATTTCTTTTTTGGAAAGCTGGATATTGGCCAGTTTGAATTTCAACTCATACGCTTGCGGCTTTTGCTCTATCATCGGCAGCAGCTCGGCGATGGCCACTTCCGGACTGCGTTTTTCCAACAGGAAATCGACTAAGTAAGTCTTGGCCGTATCGTTGTCCGGCAATTTGCTTACCGCATCGCGCAAAGTCGCTTCGGCTTTATCGACTTGTTTGGTACCGACCTGGAACAAAGCTAAAGTACGATAATGTTGTAACTGCTGCGGGTCCAGTTTGACGATTTCCACCAACATCGCCTCGGACTCGGCAATTTGATTGTTTTTAGCGTACAAGCCGGCCAGCATGCTGCGCAAGGCAACATTTTCAGGCTTCTTTTCAATCGTTTGCTTCAACAAGGCAATGGCTTGATCGACTTTATCCAAGCGCGCCTGAATTGAAGCCATCATCAAAGTAGCCGGCACATCGTCCGGACTGTTTTTCAAGGCGCGCTCCACCGTCATAATCGCGCCGTCGCTGTTATTTTTGGCTGCTTGTACGCCGGCAAACAAAACCAATGCCTCGACATTATCCGGTTCCTTGGCCAGCGCTTCGCCGACCATTTTTTCCGCGTCGTCTACCGCTCGATTCAACAACAACAACTGACCGACCCGAACCCGCGCCATCACGTGATTTTCGTTGCCGGCAACGACGGTACTGTATTCCTTAAAGGCATTTTCGATTTTGCCTTGTTTACTCAGCGCTTCCGCAATCTGGAAGTGAGTTTCCCAATCCTTGGGATCGATTTGCAGCACGTTTTTATAGGCAAGCAACGCTTTCTCATAATCGCCCGCTTGATATAGCTGTTTACCTTCTTCCATGTATTTCGCTTTCCGTTCATCGGCGCCGTTACAGGCCACCAAGCCGGTCGATAACACAACAATGCCTAGATTTTTTAAAAAATTTTGTTTCGTTGTCATTAGTCTCTCGATAATTCGTGCGTTTGATTATGTAGCTGCCATGATGGGGCGCCGCTTTTAGGATTTTAACTTATTTACGCGACCAAGCCTTAAGGCTTTCAGTAAAACGGCGAGGGTCGAGGTGCGGCATGTTGCCGCACCTGAGTGGAGAAACTATTGGACGCCAGCCGGCGCCGCGCCACTATCCGCAGCGGTTTGTTTTTGATATTTACCGGCGTTCAACTTGTCTTCATACTCCTGAACAATGGTTTCCATCTCGACACTGTTGAATTGCAACAAGGCTTCATTCTGCAACACGCTAGCCAGCGCACCCTTGTTTTCATAGCGCTCCAGCAACTCTTTGGCGGCCTCGTAAAGTTTGACATTATGAGTATCGCAAACGCCCAATTGCTGCTCGGTAGCTTGCTGCTTGGCGTTTATTGCGGTTAATTGCGCCTGCAAATCCGCTTTGGCCTGACTGACTTCCTTATGCTTTTCAATCACCTCGGAAAGCCTGGTGTTAGTTTTTTCCAAACGCTCGCGTACTTCACCGTTGGAATGTCGCTGCGCGGACAACTCGCTGCTGATTTGCTCCTTGGCCGCAACCGCCGCCGAATGCGCTTTTTTCAACTGCTCAAGCTCCTGCAGCTCTTCGGCTAACTTGGCCGATTCCGCTTTGGCCGCATCGCGCTCGGCGGTCAGGCTTTTAACCATGGCTTGTAGTTTTAACACAGCTCCGTCGTTCTTCGCGGCCTCACGCGGCGCGGCCAGACTGGCAGAGCAACCGCCGGCTAAAAGCACAACCGTTACTGCTACTATCGGTAATTTATTCATCGACAACCTGCCTAGAATTGCGTATTGACGTCGATCTGCAGCACATCGATACCTAGCGGTGCACCGGTGATAATATCGGCACTCAACCAGCGGCCGGTTAACCAGACATTTTTCATCAAGCCATAGTTGCCGCCGATGAACCAGCCTTTGCTATTGGTGCCGCCTAGGTGGAAGTCAGAATCGGTGAAAGCGTCCAATACCGCATCGCGCTCCACGTACTTATACGCGGCAAACACATTCCAATGTCCGGCCACTTCGGCCCGCGGCCAGCCGAAATCGGCCCTAAATTGCCACGCATTGGTTTTACCCTCCACCACAGTGCCATTAAGCATCCGGCTGACTGCGGCTTTATTAAAGCCGACGTTTTTGGCGTAGTCGCCGCTTAAGCGCAAACGATAAGGGGCAAACATGGCCATTTCGTAGGAGATATTGGCATTGACGATATTGTAATCGGACGCCAAACCGACCATCCCCGGATTGGAAGCCAAGGCGCCGGTGCCTTCTCGGCAGATCGACGCCAGCGTATTGCCGCCCTGCATGAATTCGGGCCGCGAAGCGGTATTACCGCGCGTATTAAGATCGCAGGTGCCTAAAACGCTGGTACTTTGTTTAGCTTCGACGTTGACGTAATCGAAATAAGCCAGGGCCGCCTTTAAATTGTCTTGATTGATAAAGCCCCAATCCACCCCGACCTGACCGCCGAACAACCATTTATCGCTGCTCAGAGCCGATTCTTGCAGCGGAAACGCGCCCGCCGTGGCGAACACGGAATGGGTTTGATCGTCGTTAGCCATCAAGCTGTCCGAACCGCCCAAACGGTGGCGCAGAGTGCCGGCAAAACCCTCGAAAGACAAATCCGTATCCCACACCAATTCGCTACCGCCGGTAAACTCGCCACCGCCGGTATACCAAGGATTTTTGATCCGACCGCCCGACAAGGTCAACCATTTGAATTTGTTATCGTCGAACGCATCGTATTGCAGATAAGCCCGGTCCACGGTGAAATCGTATTTCTGTCCGGTAAAACCCAAAGACTGATTCGTGGATACCGGATCGCGTTGATTACCCGTCGCCAAACGCACACCGGCTTTCAAACCATCGGTGACGATGGCATCGATACCCAAGCGCAAGCGTTCGCGAAAATGTTGTCTGTCAGTAGTGGTATTCAAAAATTGATCCACACCCGCAGCGTTCAGACCGCCTCTTTCGTTAACCGCTTGCCAATCGATATAAGAATTGGCGATATTTTCGTCGGCCATATATTCATGCTGCGAGCGCAAACGAATATCGCCAGATAATTTGAAGCGTTTGATCCAGTCAGGCAACGCATTCGGCATGCCCCATTGTTCGTTCTTGGCCTTTTGCATCACATCGCCGACCACTTCTTCGCGTAACTCACTACGCACCTGCTGACGAATCTCGTCTTTGACAAAATCCGGCACGTAAGCTACCCGGACTTCATCGGCAGGCACAGCTTCCTTGGCACCGGCAGCCTTGGCTTCGGCAACTTGCTGACCCGCTTCAACTTCGGCTTGTTTGATCATCTCGTTGGCAGCCTTATCGGTGATCACCCCTTGTTTGACCAATTGCTTGATCAAATTAGTGGTGGTGTTGCGCAGTTTCAGCAACTCTTCCTTTTCTCCGGCCTGCACCGCACCGATCAGCCCGGATAGCGCCAGGGCCATCAGCTGTTTCTTATTCGCCATTGTTCTACCTGTTTATTTTTAAATACGTGATGAAATCTTCAGCTTGATCGGCTGCTGCATGCCTGGCGGCGGCGCCTCGGCTACTCGGTCGAACTTGTTCAATAAGCGGCCAAGCAATTCATCGATATCGGCATCGTTACTGCCTTTGGCTAATTCGACCCGTTCCACCGAGCCGTCGGCTTTCAGCCAGACTTTGACGATGGCGGTATAGCCCTTGCGGCGCAGTTCTTCGTGGCTGCTTAATAGATTAAGAATGCCGTTTTTCACCAAGCCGCCGTACCAGGCGTAAGGATTGCCGGTACCGCCGCCAAATAGGCCGGTGCCGCCTTTACGGGCGGCCAATCCGAAACCGTCCGAACCCGCCGTGCCTTCGGCATCCAAACCCAAATCGCGGGGCGGAGCTTCGTCGGGTGGCGTTTCCGGCATCGGTTCCGGTTCGGGCTCCGGTTGTTCGATTTTTTCCTTGATTTCCGGCTCGGGCGGCTTTTCCACTTTCGGTGGCGGGGGTGGCGGAGGCGGTGGTTTCATCAACGTAATCGGTTGAATTTTTTTCTCGCTTTTCGCCGGTTTTTTATCGATGAAATCCATGATGATTTTCACCACATAAAAAATCGCTAACGCAGCCAGCAAGCCACCGATAATTCTCGGGATATACACCCGTAAGTGTTTCTTTTCGGACATGGTTGAATGGCGCTATTTGACAAGACTTTGCGTCACCAAACCGACCTGGGTAATTTCCAGCTTGCCCAGCAACGCTAAAATATCCACCACGCTTTGATACTGCACCGTGGCATCACCTTTCACCACTACCGGCAGCTCCGGGTTAGCCGCCTTGTATTGCAGCAAGGTCGATTCCAGTTGCTCCATCGTTACCGGAAAAGTATCCAGAAAAATGGTGCCGTCGGCGGTGACGGTAATGGCTTTGGTTTGTGGCTTGGCCAAACTGGGCGTATTGCTGGCCTTGGGTAGATTGACTTGCACGCCCTGCACGGCCGCGGTGGTCATTAAAATAAACACCACCAACAGCACGTACGCCAAATCCAGCATCGGCGTGACGTTGATTTCGTCGTACGCGGCGTTTTCTTCTTGAACTTTCATTGAATATTCTCTTGACCCACAGATCAGGTTTCATAGGTTGGGTTCGCTCGATAGAGCGTTAACCGACACCTCGAAGCCAACATGTCGGGTTACGGCTGACGCCTAATCAACCCGACCTACATTTTTTGGCAAATTAGCTATGCTGCTCGGCCAATTTGGCAACGAACTCGTCAACGAACACATGCATATCGGCGGTTACCATCTTGATCTGGCTACCCAGATAGTTGTAACCAAACAACGCTGGAATCGCCACGGCCAGACCCGCCACCGTCGCCACCAGAGCCGCCGCGATACCCGGCGCAATCGCGTTGACATTAACCTCGCCGCTGGCTGCAATCGCCGCAAACGTGATCATTACCCCGACCACGGTACCCAGCAAACCCAGGAACGGACCGCCGGAAATCGCGATAGTCAGCAACACCATTTGTGAATTCAGTTTTTGCAGCTCCCTTACCAACACGCCATCCATGGAGGCCTTAACCGCATTCAAGCCTTGCGCAGACAACAAATGATCAGCAGCATCAGCGCCAACGCCCTTGGGCAGACGTTTGTTCATTTCCTGCACGCCGACGTGATAAATCCGGTAGATGGATGAGCCGGCAAAGGCGGCATGATTGCCGGTCAATGACAATAACAACGGCGATGCGTCGAAATCTTCCTGACCTTCCTCGTCCTGGTGATCCAAATTGGTAATATTCGCGGCCCCCAAGCGGCTGAAGGCTTCTTCAAACTTCTTGTTTTCGCTACGGGTACGGCTTAACACAACACCCTTGCTGATCATTACCAGGGTACTGATCACAAACATCACCCCCAAGATTCCGATGATCACCCAGCCGTCGATAGTGACGTTGTTCAGTGTCGAGACCAGATAGGATTCACCGCCACCTTCGCTGTCCGGCGTGCTGTCTTCGCCGTAGTTCAACAGGGCTGAAGATTGGCCCTGCATCATGGCCGCGAATTGCAGATAGTTCTGATCGCGAGCGACCTTGGCGATGCCGAATTCGTCTATCGCCCCGACAAAACCGCGCGAACCGTCGACCGCCGCACCGATGCTAATATCACCCAGCAATGCCGACACGCTGGCGGGCAAAATGCCGACTGCCTTGCCATCGACATACAAGGTAAAACCGTCTTTGCTACCCGCTACCGCCAAGTGTTGCCAAGCCGCCAAGTTCAGATCGACCGGGCTCACCAATTCCTTACGATTTACCTCCAAAACCGGCGTTTGCCCTCTAACAGATAAAATCAGGCCATCACGTTGAAACACCACCCCATTACTTTGCGCCTGATCGATTTTTACCCAGCCGGATACGGTCCAACCAAACTCTACCGCCATTTGAATGGCCGGCGTTGCGGTGATACGGATAGCTTGACTGCCGTCGAAGCCACCCGCCGCCCCTACCGCGCCGCCTTCCACCACGGTCTGCGTCGCAGTAGCCGGTTGATTGGCATACGCGGTGGCATCCTTAACCGGACCGGCTTCAAAGTGATAGGCAAGTGCTTGCGCCACATCGAATATTCCAGGTACATCCTGGCCGTCGACAGCTTTGGGATTGCCGTAATACATCCAGAACATCGGCTCGTCGGCCGTCGCGATATCCTTGGGCAGTTTCACCCAAATCAAAGCCATTTCATTCAACGTGTCGATTTTCTCGATATAAAATTTCAATGGGGTTTTGTCGTCACCGGCCATGAAGCGCAAATCCTTGCCGTTCTCACCCAAATCGGCAAAGAAACTGAAATTGCCGGTATGCAGACGCACCAACACCAAACCTTCAGCCACCGGCTTAACGCCCGCTTGCTGCAACTGCTGGGCATCAATGGTTATTTTCTTTCTGTATCCCCATTCATCGTTCCACCAGGCTTGTGCCAGGCCCGGCATCATCAACAGGGTGATCACTAAAAAACCGATTCGTCTCATGCTTACTCTCAGATCAAAATTTATACGGGAATTATCACAAGGGTTTTTTACATGATTATGACGAGGCCACCGCTATCGAAAAAATTCGCAAAAAAGCTAACTCAGCCCCCTTGGTTTTCAGGATCGAATTTATTCGACCTGCCTGTCTAAACCCTCTACTCAGGCCGAATGAATTCGGCCATACATGGGTATGGATGCGCTGAAAAGTTACAAAATATGCTTGGCCGCTTCATCTGTAAGCAGTAGCTAAGCAGATTCAAAACCGCAACATTGATAGACGTGTGCTTAGTTCTACTTTGTCAGATTCGAAAGAAGTTCTTCATATCCGCAGGGTACAAGAGAGGGTATCCAGTGCCATGGATAGCGAGCTTCGAACCATCCATGGAGCCTGGCTTCCGGCAATCCATGCCGGAATGACGGCCTTCGGTAATGTAATACCCGAAATCTGACAATGCAGAATTAGGACTATTCACCAAAACCCAAAATATCCACGCTCAAGATACCCAAGGTGTTGGTCGCGGCCTTAGCCATTTTTTCCGCTGCTTCCTTGCCGACGCTGCCGGTACTATCCAGCGATTTGCCGACCGCGGCCGCCACATTGCTGACGCCGGTCAAACCGGCCGCGACACTGCCGGTGGCTGCGACAGGCACACCCACGGCAGAACCACCGATATCGATATTATCGGCGCCGACGATGGCGGTTGCCGCCAGCGTGATGTTATTGCCTTTAATGCCCGCCTCACCGGCGTCGATGATGCCGCGCGGCGCGAACAGCAACACGTCCCCTGCTCCTACCGTTCTAATACCGCCGCCCTGTAACACCGGCGACACTTCCAGCACCGGCATACCCGCCGCATCGTAACTGACTTTAAGCGGCGGAGCCGCTAACGCGGTTTGCGCGCTGCGGCCGGCATCGACATCGCCCTCGGTGGAACCGCCGGTAATATTGCCGTTACCCAAGGTCACCACGCGCTGAATATTCACGTCGATGTCATTGCGGGCCAGCAGATTGGCCTCGCCCTGTTTTTTCACGATCACGCCCAACTCATCGTCTTCCTTTGCCAAGCCGATATCGGCGGTCGCCAAACCTACGGTGATACCGCCATTGGGGGTAAACAGATTGGCATCGCCGCCATCCTTGGTTTGTATCGAACTCAAGAACAGCGAAATATTACCCAACTTGGGCCTGACCAATTCGCGGGCGTCATCTTTCTCCCGGTCGCTAGCACTGGCAAAGGTTTTACCCTGCCGCGCCAACTCCGCCTCGATTTTTTGCTGTAGCACGGCATTCAGACTATTCAAGATATTGCTGGCGCTGGTATCGGCGTTGACCACTATGCCGTTCGCAGCATCTACACGGTAATCGCTATTACCTGCCAATAAGGTGGTTCCGGGGAACAGCGACTCGATGGTGGCCAGCAATTTTAGCTCGGCCAAATCCTGAGCCTGTTTGGTTGTAGCTTTGGCCAGCGTGGTTGCATTGGCTTTCACTTCCTGCAAAAACACGGTTTGCACAACACTTAACAGTTTGCTGTCCAAGCGGGCCTTATCCACCGTGGATAGGCCGCTAAATGCCAGTTTGGCCGAATCGACGTTTAACGACGAGTCGCCGGTGATGCCGCGCATTTCCTGCACGAACAAATTCAGATAACGCTGATTTTCCAGGACGTATTTACCCGAGTTGAGCATAAACCCTTCGGCAAAACCATTACTGTTCAGCGCACCGCCCGCCAATCCGGCAATCACGGTTATATTGGCGCCGTCATCGGCCAGGGCGGCATTAGATTGATCGCCCGAAGAAGTGATACCGATAGACGATCCCAAATTCACATCCCGGCCCGCCAGTGCGGTTAATTGTCCGGGACCGGCCACGTCTATGCCTTGGTCGGCTTCGATAATATTGCCGGTGTCGGGGTGAATATTGATCGTGTACCGAATATCCCGGCCGGCATTAAAGATACTGACAGCGTCTGCGTTGTTATGTTGAATATTGAATGTGGCGCGGACAATATCCTTACCGGCGCTAACCTCGGCGGGCTTGGCCAATACAAACACCACGTCGTCGTCGATACGGCCGATATTGCCGGTGCCGGTGCTAATCAACACCGGATTTGGGTCATTGGCGTGCAGCGGCGTACTGGCGTGAATTGCGGTGGGCGATTGCGGTTGCTGAATATCCAGAACCTTCAGCACATTGTCCAAGTCGGTTAAAGAGGTCCCGACGAAGGGCAATGCAGCGCTCGGTAATGCCGCCGGTTCCGCATCGCTCAGAATAATCCGCGGATTACCCTTGCCGGTTAAATTCTTAGCGGCGAATAACTCCAAACCACCTTGCGCGGACGGATATAGCGTGAAGCTCTTGTCCACGGCAATATTGCCGTTCAGTGCGTAGGCCTTTAGGCCGGCGGGATAAACCAAAAAGCCTTCGGAAATATTGGTATTGGTGGCCTTCTTCAAACTGGCGATGTCGTTTTCCAGGCCAAGGTCGCCGGAGAGCGTGGTCAATGTGACATTGCTGTCGGTACTGTAGCGGAAAAACCGATTCGATGAGCCATTGATCAAATCTACCGAATCCGGCAAGGTCACGAACATCGGATCGACAATCGCTTCCAGGGCCATGGACTTGCCGGCGACTACATTAAACTGCGCATCGCCCAAAGCCAGTATCGGATTCAGCCCTTTGTTGGTTCCGGCTTTCAGCGATCCGTGCGCATAAATATCCGCCGCACCGCCGTCCACATAAAACACGCCGCCGGCGATATCGCCACCTGCCTGTAATTGCAGATTACCGCCACCGTTCACTTCGACCACATTGGTCTTGAACGTGATAACAGTGGCATCCGCCACCGGCGTATCCCTTTCGCCTACCTGTTTACCTGTGGTGGGGATCATCACCGACAGGTCTTCGACATTTCCACCCGCACTGATGCTGACATTACCGCCGCCAAAGGCTGTTACGCTTTGCTGATGCTGACGGGAAAAGCCGCTTGAGTCGCTGATGCCCAAGGCCACGCCCCAGGCAGTCGGACGTTCCGAGTTGAATTCCGTACTGTGCTGATTGCTATTGGACCAGTCACCGGTGCGCACCAAAGCATCGCTGAGCAATTGCGAGCTAGGTTTGGCATCGATATCGCGTCCGACCTGAATGCTGATGTCGCCGCCATCCAAGGGATATTCGGCGTAAAACAGCGCGGCCAAATCCGGCCCGCCGCTACCCCAGCGCTTGGCGTCATCGGCATCCGCGCGACCCGCCGTATAGATTGCCGAGTTTTGATTACCGTAGACCAGATCGCGCGCCGCGCGAATCTCAATATCGCCGGTACCGGTCCGCACGCTGACATCGTTGGCTAAACTGACGTCACCGCTACCGGCACTCGTCAACAGACTGGCAGAGGCCAGCACCGCCATCGCATTCGCGGAATTCAAATCAGCGCCACCGATCAGTTGGTAACTCCAAGAAGCACCGGTTTGTAGATAATCGCTGACGTTGATCGCTCCAAAACTTGCGGAATTCAAAACGCCGGCGGAAAAGCCGTCGCTCAAATTGGCATTGATCAACAAATTACCTTTAGCTCTAAGCGTTAACACCCCCACCACATCGTTATTCGCACCATAACGCCAGGCTTCTCCGCTGTCGAGTTTTCCCAAGTCCCAGGTCTCTGCGACGGTCAAATTACCGCTGCTGCGAACTTCGACGCCGGGGATGATGGTAAATCCGGCGCCAAAACGGCTGCCAGCAACATTAGCCGCCGCCAAGTCGGCCATATAGGCCAGATTATCATTGTGCATCGCCTGCTGCTCGGCAGCGGCGATACGGTTGTGGTTATAAATACGCGCCCCTTCAACGGTGACGTCGGTATCGCCAACGATAGTGCCGGCGGCAATGGCTTTGACGTTAACGTCCGCCAGACCGTCGCCGTCGGTATCCTGGCGATCAGCACGTAAATACACCTCGCCTGCCGCGCCGGCTCCAGCCGCTGCGACGTTGATGCGCGCGCCGGGCTGGATCTCAATCCCCGCGCCATCGGCCATGGCCCCATCGATAGACGACAAACTGACCTTGCCGCCGTTGCCATTCGCCGCTTGCGCATTCGCCAGAATCAGCGCCGAGCTGTTCAGCGTCAGCAAATCTTCCGCCGCCAGCGTCACCGAACCGCCATTCTCACCCGAGGCATCCAGGGTGCCGGCAATGCTGATACTGCCGGTGTCGGCGCTCAGATTAATCGCGTTGGCATCCACGGTTTGCCCAGCCTCTACAACGATATCGCCGCTACGCGTTCTCAGTTCGACTGCTCCGCTAAAACCGGCGGCGGTAAACACAGTATTCAAAGCACCAAAGCCACCGGCGTTCAAACTGCCGGTATCGATGGCGACTCGGCCACCGTTTGCCTTACCAACGCCATGGGCATCGATAAAACCGTTGAATTGCACCTGACCGGCGCCGGCTTGCGCGGACAGTAAGCCGGCAAGCATCTCGGCGTTAGCGGCGTTTAACAGCAGCTTGCTGCCGGCTTCGGCACTGACATTGCCATGCTGAGAACTCAAACTGATTTTGCCGCCGGACAGATTCACCGGCTTGCTTAGGCCGGCATACGCCACCGCACCGGAGACATCGATCAGCGCATTGCCGCCTAACACTACATTACCCTGCAAGGCATTCAAGGACACGTTACCGGTTTGATACAACAAGGCCGTGTTCAAGGCAATGTTATCGGCTTCCAACACTAATTGCGCGGCTATGCCTTGAGTGCCGGCGCTTAGCGTCTGGCTGCCGCCGCTTAGAGACAAGCCATGGCCGCTGGCATTAATAATGGTTTTGGCGCCGTTCTCGGCACTGACAAACGGCGTATTCACGCTGAGGTCGGCCAATGAAGTTAAAGTGCTGTCGCCCTTGCCCAACATGCGCTCGCCGGCGTTAACATTGACTGCGGCAAAACCCGACAGCTGGAATTTACCTTGGTCCAGCAACAGCTGTTGCACATTGATATTCAATACCCCACTGCCGTCGCCCGGCAAAACGCTGCCCGTAGACTTGCTATTGGCAATACTCAGGGTTTTCGCAGTCAAAGACAGGGTTTTCCCGGCATTGGCTTTACCGGCCAGACCCAAGGCATCAATGCGTAAATCGCCGAATTGAAAAGGTTGACCAAGCGCATCGGTTTGCAATAACTCCCCGTACAAATTGATCATACCCCGGCTGCTCAACACCAACTCGTTTACGGCCAAGTGCGAGAGCTGATTATTATCCAGCGACAGGCCGTTCGCTACGCCGGAGGTCTCGCCGAGGTTGATCGTTTCCGCGCCCAGATATAAGGAACCGCCGGCCAGATTCAGTTCACCGGCCATTTTGGTCCGCCGTGTCGAATCCAGCGCCACCGAGCCCGCGCCGGCCGAAATTACCGCGCCGGCACTTATGTTTAGATCGCCTTTCAAGCCTTTAGCGCCGGTACGGTTGATCGTTGCCTGCTTACCCGCGGACGTGCGCAGCAAGGCGCCGTCGCCGCTCAGCTCAAGCACCGTATCGCCTTCCGTATCCGCGACCGCGCCGCTGGCTTCAATTTTTGCACCCTGTTCAAGGGTGACATTTTCGCTGGCGGCCAGCAAGGCCTCCGGCGCTTTCAAGGTCGTGTTTTGGGCTACCGTCACCGACTTGGCGATGACATCCAGCTTGGTGTGGCCGGTCGCTGCATCAAAGCTTCTTACCGCACCCAGCAACAAGCTATCCACTCTAAACTTATCCAAATCGCTAACCGACAATTCGACATCGTCGGTCGCAGCGGTTGAGCCTAAGGCCAATTTATCCGCCACGATGTCTACCAAACCGCCACGTCCGCCCTCGACCACATCGGCCACCACGGTGGGTAGTTCCAGACGGGTTTTGGCGTTTAGCACCAGTTGTCCGGCATCTTGCGGCAGCCGCGGAATCGCCAGTTCTTTATTTACCGCTCTATCCGCGAAAAATTGATTGGCCGAGCTGATGTTGTATTCGCTACGGGTTTTGGCAATGCTGCCCGCTTCTACGACATACTCGGACCAATATTGGTCGCGGATGTCTGTTCCCGCGATAGTGCGGTAACCACTGACGACAGACGCACCATCGACCCGTGTTCTACTGGTACCGGGAATCGCATTGGCGCTGCCGGCGACCGGCGACACCAAAAATGCATTCGGCAATAAGGCGTAACGAGCCGGCAGTAAGGCATAGTAGCCGGCGGCAAGTCCGCTACCGGCACCGATGTAAATACTGTCGCCGGTTTTCAAACCGGATTCGGGAAACGATTTGGGGTCGAACGGCGAATAATCAGACACACCCGGTACCACCGCAAACCGTTGATCCGAATCCAGCACATCCAGCGAACCGCCGTCGCCTGGAATGAACTCAAAACCCAATAAATCGCCGCCACCGGATAAATCCACTAAAGCACCGTCTTCCCGGCGGATTTGCGCGGCTTTGACGGTTATTTTTTTCTCGGGGCTTTCAAACACCCGTTTTTTATCGGTGTCGGCCGGTTTCAAATCAGGGTTGACCACGTTCAGGTTGTTGCCGGTGCCGGCCAATGGCAACAGCCACTCCAAGCCGCCCTGGGTTACGCCCAGCGGGATGATTTGTCCCTTAGCAGAAACCGACGTAATGCTGTCGGCGCCGAAAGTCACCGTTTTTGTCGCCTCCAACACGATCTCGCCCAACGGCGCGGTCAGCACACCGTTTTGGACGATATTCGGCCCTTGCACGGTCAAACTGCCCAAGGCGGACAGCACCGGTGCGGCGGCTTTAGCGCTTTTATTGAAAGTCACCGTGCCGTCCGGATCGCCGGCAACAGCCAAGGTAAACTCGGTCAAGGAGGTGGGATAGACCTGCGAGGCAGTTAGATTAAGTTTGGAAAAGGTTTTAAATTCGCCGACAAAATCCAGTTCCCGACTGTCGATCCGAATGCCTTTCAGGCGAATATCGCCGTCGGCGGCAAGATCGACACTATTAAAACCGGTCGTTACCGAGCCACCGACCAAATCAATCAAATCGGCATTGACCGCCAGCCGGCCATCGCCGTTCGTGGCTTTTAATATCGGTGCTCGATAGCTATCCGACCCCAAGGTCGCGGTAGTAGCGCTGATTTGCACAAGGCCGGTATCGTCGGCGGTGTTCCGCTCCCAACCGAAATTGACCGCGTCCAGCGCAATAGCGTTATTCAGTTGCAGATCGACATCGCCGGTAAAACGAATCTCGCCTTTCTCGCCGGATACGGCCAAATCCAGAGAGCTAAAGCCGGCCTCGCTAATCTGCTCGGCGGCCAGATAGCCGATGCCGGTCAGTTGGTCGCCAGGGGAGTCCTTCTTGGGCAAGGAATCGCCGGGTTTAGAAAAAGCCGCGGAAAACGGTACATTGCGTTCCTGGGAGATTTTTAAAATGCGCGGCGCGCGCGGAAAGACAGAATTTTCTATATCCGAATCTCGGCGATTGTCTACGTTCAGAAACACCGACAGTTTGCCGCCGGAAGTGCCGGGCGCTGCACCGCCCCTGGCTTGCATATCGCCGTCCAGAAACGCGCCTTCGGCAGCAGTAACATTAATGCTGCCGGCATGCGAACCTACCAAGGTGGCAGCATAAGCCGCGCCGATCACGGCAGGATTATTAACCGGTAAATCCAGGGTGGCTTGGCTACCGGAAACATTGATCAAGGAACCAACCTGGGAGGCAAAAAAGCCGCGCTGAGCATTGACGATCACTTTGCCGCCGTCGAAGACCTTACCGATACGCCGGCCCAAGCCGTCCACGGTGATTTGGCTGCCGCCCGATACATCGATACCGGCAGTGCTCCCCAGCCAGATACCTTGATCCTGGCGGTATTGCGGATCGACGTCACTTTGATCGGGAATGATATTCAGCGCCACGGTACCGCCGGGCGCAACGATGCGGCCATCCAGCACCAGCGACGAGTCGGATTCCAGCGTGACGCTGCTTAAATCATCGGCGTTAATCGTCGCGGTAGCAGCCACAAGCAAATTGCTATTGGAATTAATCCCGGCAGCGTGATCGGCTCGCAAGGTCAATTTGCTGGGTGCGCGCAGTTCCGGCAACAAGGTCGTCAAGTCCGAAAACGTTTCGATACCGTCGGCGTTGGCCTGTTCCAGATAGGTATTGTTCAATACTCTGTTCTGTTGGCGCAGCTCAATGTTGACACCGTCTTCCACCGTCAATCCGTTCAGGTTTGCGCCGATATCGAACTCGGCAAAGCCGCCTTCGCCGAAAAACGTAGTGGCGATTTGTAAAGGCTGTACGCCGCCATCGTTTCTGCTCGGCGTTTCTTCCCGACGGATAGCCACCGCGTTGGCTTTCACCGTAAAACCGCCGCCTTGTTGCATGGCATAGGCGTGCATAACGCCTTCCATCAACACGTTGGCGCCAGCGTTGTCTATGGCAGGTTCCGCGACCAACACAATGCCGCCCTCTTGCAAGGTGTCGCCCTTGCCGGTGGTCCTTTGCGCCTTACCGGCTTCCAGCCTGCGGTCTTCGTGCAACCAGGCACCGGCACTGATGTCGATCAAGCTGCCGGCCCGCAAATTCACCCCACCGCCGTTACCCTTGGCCTTGGCGATAAAGGTACCGCCGTCTATCGCCACCGTCTTGCCGTCAAGATTCTCCGGCTGGGCGAAATCGTTAATCCATTCCCCGCGCAAATCGATTGTCGCACCGGAAGCTAGGTTAATCTCGCCTTGCAATCCCGGCGCATTGGTCTCGGCGGTTTCCAGTTTTACCGTCGCCCCGGCACCGACGATATTGCCGCGCACGTCAACCGCGCCGCCTTGTAAAGTCAGATTGCCGCCGGCGGCCAAGCGCAAGGTCGCATTATCGGCGACGCTGATTTTGCCATTGGTTTTAAACACTGCATTGCGCACGCCGCCGTCGATGAGCTTGTTGGCATCCACGGCCAGAGCCATGGCCAAACCGTCATTTCCAACCGGCAATAACTCGTCGATATCCACATCGATGCTGTTTTGCACGCCGGCGGAGAAAATCAATGCCTGCGCATTGTTCAGCGTAAACGCGGTATCTACCGTCAGACGGCTACCCTTGGCTTGCTCGGCCAGCGTCCGCTGCCGCCTGCCGTTGGTGGTCTTACCCAGCAGCTCGCCGTCTAAAACAGCACTGTTAGCTCTAACCATTAAGCTGCCGGCATCCTGGCCCTCGACATAACCCGGTTCGAAACGCGCCAGCGTAAACGGACCGTCGATTTTCCAGACTTTGGTGATGCCCCATTTTTGGTATTTTTTCACCACCTCGCCGTAAATCGCCTCGTAAGACACTAAAGGATCGGCTTCGCTAATATCCACCAAGCGGCCATTGGCCAGCAGTTTACTGGTGGTAATGAAGCCATCCAGATAAGTAATCTCGCCACCGGAAAAGTCCAAAACCGCGCCTTTTTCAAGGATCACATCGCCTTCGGAGTTCAGCGTAATCTCGCCGCCTTTCACCATTCGTTCGGCGACCGTGCGGCCAATCCCTGCCACGGTAGGCGCAATATCGGTCAGAGGCGTGCCTTCGCGGATGTCCACCAGGACGGTCTTACCTTTCAATATGCCGGTCTTTTGCAGCGGGGCGTCTTTCAATTCGAAGTTGCGCAATTCCACTTCCAGGACGTTGCTCTCCATGGTGCGAACCACTTTGTCGGTGCCGGACACATCGATTTTTGCGCCGGCATCGATCAGGATGCGGCTATCGTTTTTTGCACTGTTGTCGGCAACCGGATTTAACGGCGATTTAGTCGCGGTGATGTTAACCTTGCCATAGGGTGCGTTGATTTCCGCGCCGGACTGCAAATGCACTTTATCGGCCATAATCTCGACCCGAGATTGCGGCTGCACCTGACCGGGTACGGCGGTTTTCTCCACCAACACCTTGACGGCTTCGCCGGACTCCAGATTTTGGGTTTCCTCGATATACTCCACCTCGGGCAGAATCTCGGTGGTACTACCCTCGCCTAAAGTCACTTGCGCGGAACGGCCCAAACCATCGCCTTTATCCGTGGTGCGGGTGGTGGACTTCGCAGCGATAACCGTCTCGCCGCCCTCGGTTTTGGTGGTGAAACCTTCCCGTGCCAACAGGCGGATAGTGCCGTTGACATTGGTGGAGGTGGTTGCGGATACCTTGCCGCTTTGTTTGACGGCAAAGCCCATCAAGGTGACATTGCCGCGATTGGCAGCGATGTTGCCCAAGTTTTCCACCTTGCCGCCGGTCTCGACTTCCACCAGCAAGCCGCGCACATCGTTATTGGTTCTGTCATCGGCAGTGGGGGCTTCTTGCAAGTACACCTTGTCGGTCGCCGCTGCCATGATTACCTGACCGCCGGGCGATTCCACATCGCCTTTGTTCATGATGCTCGGCGCAATCACCAGGATGCGGCCGCCCTCGCTGGACTTGATCCGCGCCCCGCTTTCCACTTTGATCTCAATCGGCACTTTTTGACCGTCGGCATCCAGTTTGAAACTGCCATCGGTATTTTTTTGATAAAAATCGCCGGAGCCTTGAAAAGCGGCGCGACCATCCTTAGACACAGTGCCGATGGTTTCTTTGTCAAAGGTTTTTTCGAAACTGACATCCATCGTCGAAGCCACCAAACCACGTGCGTTGACCACCGAATCCCTGCCAAATACAAAGCCGTTTTTATTGACTAAATAGATTTGTCCGTTTGCGGTTACCGAACCCAAAATCTGGCTGGGATTTTTGCTGGGATCAACGATTTTATTTAAGGCGATGGCGCTGGCGCTGGGCTGCTTGAACTCGACGGAACTGTCGGCACTGACGTTGAATTTATCCCAATTCAGAATAACCCGGTCGGTCTCCTGATTAATGGTCATGTTATTACCGACTACGGAACGGTTGGCGCCGCCCATACTGGCCCAGACCGCGCTGGGCACCGGTAATTCGGCGCAAACCGGCGAGACGAAAGCGATCAACATACTGCCGGCGACTGCCGACTTTACGCAAGCCGCAATGGGATTTAATCTGAAAAATACCGCGTCGTCATGCTGGTGCTGTGCTCTGTTAGTCATAATATCGCCTGTGCCAATCGAAGAAACAACCGCATAAAAAATCGGTTGGCAACCCGGCTGTCTTGACTGACAAGACCCGCGGCTTTCCGCCCCCGCTTCGCAACGGGTTTAGCAATATTTAAATAAAACGGTAAAACGCCTTGTTTTCACCCCTCACCCTGCCCTCTCCCGCTGGAGAGGGATTGTTGTGCTTCGCGGTGAATAACTACAAATAACTTTTAACTACCTTAATAAGCATGAAATGCTGAATAAATACTAATTTAAAACAGCCCAATATTAACTGTACAAAAGTAGCAATAAGGCAATATAAAATATTACATATTTATTACAGTAAATAGATTTGTAATAAATATGTAATATTATTTATCGAAACTTACAGTCTTAAACAATGTTATTGCCATCAAAATATGTTTCAAATAAAAATCAACAACATAGATACCAGCACACGTACAAATTCCGAGTTTCTTAGGTATCCTCTTACAGAAGCTACTGATAATGCCTTTTCCCTCAGCGGCCCGTCGTAAAAGCTCGCACTCTCGAAAAGGCAATGCCGTTAAATTAAAAGCTGGACACATGTAGGGTCGAATTTATTCGACCTTTAGCGCCCGCCCATATTGCGAATAACTTCGCACCTACAAATCCTTGACTTAGCGGCGTTGTCCCAGACGAAGACGGGGTTGTTTTGAGTTTTACGTCAGCGTCCCGATTGAGTAGGAGATTTCTCTAATTCTTAAAGGTCCGTTTAAATAACAAAAAGACGGGAGCGAATAACCCAAAGACACAAATTAATTCGCTCCCATCTTCCGCAATGATTCAGCCGCCACGCCCTAAAATTGTGTAGCAATCCTAAAGTCCACTCGGTTCTCGCCGCGCCTGACGGTGCCTTGGTCCAGCAGCGGAATGCCAAAATCAAACTCGCCTTGCACATGCTTAAACATATCGAAACGTAAACCCACCCCGGTACTGGCTAGCGCCATTTCATTCGCATTTCCCGGTAAGGCATCCACAATCCAGCCTTTACCGGCGTCGACAAACACCAGCGCCCGCATTTTGTCGAACTCGTCCCATTCGTCCGGCACCAGCCGGGGGCTATACCATTCCAGCGAGGCGGTCACGCCGTCATCGGATAGCGCATTGGTTTCCAAATAACCGCGCACGGTTTGAAAACCGCCCATCGAAAATTGCTCGTTACTGATCAGCGGCGAATCGGTGATCTGTCCTGACATCCGCGCCGCCACTTCCATACCCCAAGGCAAGTTATGCCGGTAGTCCATACCGCCGCTCAGATAGATAAAATTGGATCTGGCTAAAAAGCGTTTGTCGGCAAACTGCTGCTCATCGCTGCCCAAGCCACGTATCGCAAAATTGACACCCACATTGAAAGACAACAAAGACTCGGCATCGCGCAAATTGCCGCTGTACTGGGCCATGAATGGCAGATAACTGATGGGGGTTTTTAAGGTATCCGAACCTAATAAATTCAAATCTTCCTTAAAGTCCTTGTAATCGACGCCCAGCGTCGCGGTATGGGTGTAATTGTTTAGCGTCTTAAGGGGCGATACAAAACGCGCGCCGTAAATATCACCGGTACCGATCACCGATAACGCGCCGGCGCTGGCAATTTGCGACGTGGAAGATGAACTGACTGCGTATAGAGCAAGACGCTTGTCATCGTCGATGATGGGCATTACATAACTACCGACCAACACTTCGACCTCGTCCGGATTTTCCGGCGAGGTTTGATACATGAACGACGCGCTATGAAATTTTTGCCAGAGATTGTCGTAACGCAGCGATACCAGGGTCCGCAAGCGGCTGGTGTTTTGCGTATTGCGGGAATTTACTTCGACTTTGCCGTGCAAGGGCAATTCGTCTTTAACTTTGAGATCCACTTCCAGCGTACCCGGCGTTTCACCGGCCCGCAGCACCGGCACCACGCTCCTATCCTCGCTCTCGCCGGCCAATGCGGTAAGCTGTTCCTGCATTTTCGGCAGATTGGGCACATTACCCTCCGCCAGCTCAGGCACCTTGGCTTTGATGGCACCCAGCGAGAAATAACGGGAATCGGTGACTCGCAAGCGCGATACCTTGCCTTCCGTCACCTGTAAATACACCACACCGCCCACCACGTTTTGCTCGGGAATATCGACGGAGACGGTTTGATAACCTTTACTGCGATATAACTCTTCCAGTGCGCTACGCGCATCTTCCACGGTATCAATGGTTTTTTTCGGGCCTAGAAACCGGTAGACGCATCGTTCCACCAGTTTCCGGTCCAATAAAGAGCTACCCTTCAGGCGCAGCTCCAGTAAATCGAATTGATTGCCGGCTTCGTCCGCGCTGACCAGCGCACTAGCCGTCAATAACACAGCCGCCAACCCAAAACGGACCGAGCCTAAAAACAAATGTTGTTTCATTTCACCCATCGCAAAAAAAGACAGCCTCCGCAAGCGAAGGCTGTTTGTATTCAATGCGCATCCTTGCGCGAACCTCCAGCTATTACACTAAAGGTTTATTACACGCTGATTACATCGGTTTGCTGGTGTTGGTAGAGTTTTTGATAACCGGCACTTGGCAGTTGCTCAAAGAACCCGCAACCGCATGCGAATAAGGCATAACAGGCGCGTTGACGTTCAAGGTGTCGGTAAAGTTGTTGCCGTTACCGATAGCCAAGTAACCTGATTGACCGAATGGGTGAACGAAACTAATGTTCAATTCGGTAGCCAGAATGGTTGGTGAAGCAGCGTCGGCAGCGATTTTGGCGATAACAGTGGATTTGTCAGCGCTGATAGCTTTCCGCCATTGGAACGTTTGCTCAACCCAGTCCATGTATTTGCCTCTGAACGCTTGCTCCAGAGTAGGCGCTACGCCGTCCACTTTGATAAAGCGGTAATGCTTGGCATGCGTGGCATTGTTTTCCAAACTTTGGTGACCAATTGCCCACGCTCTGTTGTTGGCAGTGTTAACCGCAGTGTTGAACACGTCAGGGTTGGTAGTAGTGATTTGTTTAGAAGCGGTTTCACCATCGGCAAAGTCTTCCAAGCACAATTCCATATCGCCGGAACCACTGACTTCATGCTTCACAGGACCCGCCAAATTAGAACCCGCCCAATCAGGTGACAAACCGGCAGAGCTGCATGGATTGTTCAGGAATTTGACGTATTGTTGCGCGCCGGTTCCGGAACCATCGATACGTTTGCAAAAATGCACTTTAGTATCGTTAGGCGTAACCGCTCTGACGGTGCCGTCGGAATCGGTGTAGTTCAAACCCGCTGTCAATGCGGTCAAGGCGACGCCGCCTACTTTAAACTCTGACCATCTTTTGATTTGACCGGAGATCAATTCGGCCACTTGTTGTTTGCTCAAGCTAGGCATACACGCTTCGGTGTAAGCGCCCGGTGCGCAGCTGCCGCCAAAACCGGCCAGCAGGTTTTGCGCTCTTTGCAAAGCCACATACAAGTTATCGGAAACCGGCACACCAAATACCAAGGCCGCTGCTGGCACCACGTTCAGAGCCGCGTCGGCAGCCACTGGGTCTACTTCAGAAGCATTTGAAGGCTTGTTAGGACCGACGAACAATTTTGGTTCGACATCGGAAATACCGGCATCGGACACTACATTAGTCAGGTTAGCGCCGCTGGCGTTGCAAAACCAGGTATTGGTTACGCCTTGTTGAGTGCAGTTACCATTGTCGATACGCATAGCAGCAATCGCTACGCCGTCGATCAATGGGTTAACGCCTTGCGCAGAACCGCCGGCAGAACGTTTGTGGAACAGTACTTTGGCGGTGGTTGCCGCAGCGCCGTTGACGGTCAGACCGGGTACGTTGGTAGAGTTCAGTGTGCAGAAATAAGCACTGTGGTTTTTACCTTCGGAACCCGCTGTTCCGTTGTCTTTAAATACATCCAAAGTACCGGCGTCGCACAAGTTAACAAACAATGCCGCCAGGGCTTTGTCTTGCGCGCTAGCGCCGGACATAAAGATTTCGATATCCGGCGTGACGCTAGGCGCATGCGCGGATGCGCCTTGCGAGAAACCTGCCAGAGAAGCCACTGCAATAGCAGCAGACAATAATTGCTTTTTCATTGTATATCTCTCAATTGATTAAATTTAAAGTTTGAGCCGACCCGTTCATGAAGGGGGAACCAGCGAAACAGAATCCGGCCGGCCCAAGACACTTTCGGGATTAAACCGCCAGCGATTTACGACGCGTTGCGCGCAATACGCCCATCAAACCGGCGCCGAACATCCAAACCGCAGCAGGCAGTGGCACAGCCGCAGGTGCAGCGGTGTAAGTCAAAGAACCCACGTTGCCGCTGAATGAAAAATTCCATGTACCTGGGAAAGTTACTAATTCACCAGTGTCGAAATCATCATCATTGACTTTTTCATGAACAAATGCCAAAGCAGTGCCCAGCTGACCTTGCGCGGTAAAAGGCAAGGCAGTTTGGAAATCGTTACCGTAAACAGCGGTGTAACCGTTTTGGCCGACAGTTTTGAATGTGCTCAAGTTGTTAGCATTGGCGTCTTGAGTTTGAACAGAACCCACCATAACGTTCCATTTGCTCATGGTATTACTGATGTCGCCAGCATTGGTATCAATGTTGGAAGGCGCAGGAACTACTGACGTAGTGTAGAAGCCATATTTCGCTGTATCTGATGGGTCATTTAACAATCCATGACCACCTGAAACACCCCAAGCAACGTTGTTGCCGGCAGTGTAAGCGGCAGCGAACGATTGGAAGTTGTTGTCGCTCAGTGAGAATGACAATGGTTGGCTAGGGTTAGCCAAAAATTGTTCAACAGTGATACCCAAATCCAGCGTATAAGAGTTTTGCGCTGTGTAGTTAACCAGGTTGAACAAAAACTCACTACCGTCTGCTGTCGCATCGCCGATAGCTTGGATACGCGCTTCCGCGGCGCCTGAAGCGGCCGCCGCCAATACTGCAACTGCCAACAATTTTTTAGACAATTTCATTTTTTAAAACCTCATGTTTAAATTTCGATTAATGACATAAGGTGACAGCCCAGCCGTCTTGACCTGCAAGACCCGTGACTTTCCGTCCCCGCTTCGCAACGAGTTTGGCTTTTACACGCTTTAGATCGTACTCGACGCTATCTAACATCCTGACAGCGCCGCTTTGTTGCCCCCGCTACCATTTCCCCCCAAGCCTCCTCCCTATCCTCTTCCGTAGCCGCTCCCTGTCCGTGCCGTCCGTGTTCCCTAGTTGCTCCCGAATCCTTGTTAAACTGCCTTATCCCGGCACCTCAACTTGGTGCGGATTATTCCAGAGCAATAGCGGCGTTTCGGTTACAGCATTGTTAAATTCACGTGACATGTAATACATCTGTATTACAAAACCGGCCGCTAACACGAAAATTCAGCGGATGATCGGGCGAGAGCGTTGTGAAAGTTAAGATTTTGTTTGCGGGCCTTGCTTCACTGGCATTGAGTGAAGGAAGAAGCTCCTTCTCCCTCCGGGAGAAGATTGGGATGAGGGAATCTAAATAAAGCTATTTTCATGAATTGTCGTGAGCGCTCGATATCAAGGCCCTCCTGACTATTGAGTTAGTCCGACCAAACCCAAAAAGTCAGTCATGCCTCCCGGAATGCGGGCATCCAGTGCCATGGATAGCAAGCTTCGAGCTATACGTGCAATCTCGATTCGGCATTCAAGCGAACGCAGACACCTCGCGACCGCGTAGCGAATCAGCGGCGGCAAATAGGCTCTCGCCTGCGCGGGAGCGACGATACCTGAGGGCGGCTAAACCACGCCCAGCAAGACTTTGGCATTAACGATACCCTCAGCATCGGCCGGCTTTTCGACTTCGATTTGCAGCACTTGCAAGCGGTGTTTGCTTTCCAGAATCGCCAGCCAGGACATGAGTTGGTCGAAAGGCAGATGCTCCAGCCAGACGCTGACTTTATCCTCGCCTTCCGGCGACAGGTGTTTGATGGCCGGCTTTATGTCCAGCTGTTGGCTGCTGAAATCGACTACCGCCATCGGCGATTGGTTCGCACCATCCAGCGTCGGCGCGTCGCCCGTAGCCTGCTGCCGCAAAGCCGCCGCTTCGTTGCCGACTTGTTGTAAGTAGGTATAGATTTGCCGTTGCGACTGGATTTTTTGCGTCAGCAAGCGGCTCTGTTCGGCGATTGGTTGGTAAAACAGCAGGTAAGCGCCATACACCAGCACGCCCAACAAACCGCCCACCGCCAGTACTCGCTCTCTGGGCGTTAAGTCGGCAAAACGTTGCGATATGTCATTTTTCGCGAATCTCAAGTTGCGCCTCCACGCCGTTTGCGCCGCTGTCGGCCGATTGAATTCTGACCTGCACCGTGCTTTGCAACTGCTGTTTGAATTGCTCCAGCTGGCCGATGTCGTCGGCAAGCAGATGTAACTGCAAACCGCCGTTCAGGAAATTGAACTTTTTCAAGTGCACGGCTGGCGTGTCTTTCAACACCAAGCCGGAACGGTAAATTAGCCGCATAAAGCTGCTGCCGGCAAAATCCTGTTGTTTTCTAAGTTGCGCCAGTTGTTGATCGGCTTGAGCCTTGACATTGACAATGCGTTTCACATCGGGAAAGGTCTGTTTGAACAGGTCTTGGGTTTTGACTTCCAACGCGCCTAGCTCGGCTTGTTGTTGCCAATACGTATGCAATAAGGCGTAGCTCTGCACCGCCAAGGCCAATGACAAAATAATTGCTGCCGGCAGCCACTGTTGCCAACGGCCTATTTGTCGGCGGCTGACGGTATAGGCACCGCTCAACAAATTCAGCTCGGCCGGCAATAACTCGGCGGCGCTCGCCATGAAGTGCAAAGGCTTGTCGATAGCTATTTCCAAACCCGTATTCGGAAAATCATTCGCCAGACTGGTTTCTTCACTACTTTTGCATATCCGCAAAGTCTCGAAATCGGCGCCTTCGGCACGGGCTTTTTCCAGCAGCTGCGGCAGAAACTCCGCATCCACGCCGCCGCCAAGATAGGCCGCGCTGCGCAGAATGGCATTGCTGCCTTCGATCAACAAAGTACCTTGTCCAGGCTTATACGGCAGGCACAAGCTTTCCGGATACGCAGCTTCCAGCGCTAAACCGGCCTCGCGGAACGGCGCAAGCCACGCCGTTAATGTTTCGTGCGTAACAGCGGCCACGGCAAGTTTGTCCCGATCTTGCTTTAGCCAAACCAGATGATAATTTTCTACATCCTCAGCCAGCAGGTCTTCCAACGCAAACGGCAGGGCTTTTTTCAGTTGCGCCGCGTTTTTAACCGCCAGCTCAATTCCCAGCAATAACACCAAAGCGGCAGGCACCAGCAGCAGTAAAGACTTACCCTGTGCAGCCATTGCCAACTCGGCCATCGTGCCGGACGCCGGCTGACTATCAGGCTCGGCAAGACTCAACCATTCCAGATGGTCGGCGGACCCAGCGCCGAATCTGACCAGTAGTTTTTCAGCCATGCGCCAAGCCCTGGCGCTGCCGCTTCACCACTCGCGCGCCACCACTATCGCGCTGCAATTGCGACTCAAACAGCAGATGGGTTTTACCCATATCGATTTGCCCTTGTAATAAAAAATTTTGCGAACTGACGCCCAAGCCATATTTACCGATGCCGGCATCGGCAACCGTTTCATCCTTTAAAAATTCCGCGACTTTTGCGAAAGGCTTACCTCGGGCCCTGAACATCGATTCCGCCTGATCGGCGCTGATGTCGTCGGCCAAACAGCGCAACACGGTGGCACTGGCGGTGTTGATATTCAGCGGCGCGTAGCCGTCCACTGCGTAGACATAGGGCAGCAATTTCAGATAGGTCTCGCGCGTCACGCCTTGTACCAACAGCAACTCGCTGACATCGGCAAATTGCCGGTTCGCGGCACGGTAGGCCGGCTTCAGCCGGGTATAGGTTTCATCTTCCGCACCGTGCGGATAGCTGACATCCATATCCGCATCGACCCAATCGCTTATCGCCTGCACCAGCTCGGTTTTCAGTTTTAGAATTGCCAGCAAGCGCTCCAGGCGCTTGACATCGTCCTTGGAAATTTTGCCCTCGACCAATAGGTTGTTCAGATTGATCCGCCCCTGCAAATCCTCAATCTGCGCTTGCATCGTGCCGCCGACCACGCTTGTCCTTGCCAACGGTATAGACCAATCTTCAGCCAAACCATCTACTTTACCGGCCGTGGTGTCTGCAGCCAGCCGGCCAATGGCCCAAGTTTCCAAACCGTACACATACTCCCAGGCTTGCGCGCTGCGCAGCTGATTTTCGGTGCGGCGAATATCCAGTTGCCGCGCGCTGGACATGGACACGACCGCTACCGTGGCGATAGCCAGTATCAGCATGACGGTGATCAACGCTATCCCGCACTGCCGCTGATGTACTATTAACCCGGCCTTTAAATATCGTCGCTCCCGCGAAGACAGGGAATTTAAGGGCCGGGTTAATAAACTCATTCCCGCACCAGAAATAGCCGGCGGATTTCGCCCAAGCCGGCCAAGTTAAAATTAGCTTCCACAGCTCTGGGTAAGCCGCTGCCGTCAGCCGGCCAATGCGTAGTCCAGTCGCTGCCGTAAAAACGCAAATCAAGCGCCGCGACGTTCAGCAATTTTTTCCGGCGAAATTGCGTCTGCTGGGTACGATCCAATACAGTCCAGACCTGCCGGTACAAACTACCATTTTCCAGACGATAACTAACTCGTTGCAGCTGACTGCGCATCGCCAATTCCGACCATTCCGGCACGTTGCGCGTCAAGGTCAACAAGTCCTCGCCGTTGCCGCCGGAAAACGCCGGCTGTTCGCTGCCGAACTCGTCCCGAATAGAACGCGGCAAGGCTTGGGTCAGGTCTTCGTTAAGCAAATACAAGGTTTGCTGCAGTTCCGCCATGCTGTCCGAACGTTTTTCAGTTCCCGCTCTGACATCCAGCACCGCACTCAAACCGGCGTAGGCCATTGCCGCCATGATCGCAAATACGGCCATGGCGATCAGGATTTCCAGCAAGGTAAAGCCACGCGTTGTTGCGGCCCTACTGGTCATGACCGAGCGGGATATAACTAAGCAAACCGGCGTAAGGCGACTTATCACCCTCCAAAAACACTTCTATCCGGTAATCCCAAACAGAACCGCCGATACTCGGCGTCACGCCGCGCTTGGCTTGCCAATACCAGCGCCGGCCCGCCATCTCTTCCCAGCCATCCTGGTTTTCCGGCTTTTCGGTAGCCAAGCGCAATTGCAACGCATGATTAGCCGCTATCGTCGCGGCTATCGTTTTGTTTTCCAGATACCAGAGATTCTTGGTGTTGTCGGCGGTAATTTTGATCAATCCGGCCATCAGGATGGCTAACAGAGCCAACGCAATCAGCACTTCCAACAACGTAAAGCCGCCGTCGCCGGAATATTTCATGGCTTGATGGCGACGCTGGAAACCGCCAAGCCCTCGTCCACGGTATTGCTCAGCCAAAACCGCAGATCGCTTTTTGCTAAATCCAAAGCAATTTGGAACACATCGGTGGCCCCGTCCGGAGTAAATACAATCTGCGGCTCGGGATGCACGTTGCCGCCGAAACGGTTATGCAGATACACCGGCTTTTCGTCCAAGGTTAAAGACAAGCTCATGCCTGTTGGTAAATCCCGCTGTCTAAAGACCGCATCAGTATTCTCCGGCTGCCACTTGCCTTGGGCCGGCGACAGGAAACGATAACCTTGCCCCACCAATTCCAGACCGATACTGTCACCGCGTATCATCGCTTCCTGCTCTACCAGCTCCAGCAATTTTGCCAGCCGCTGAATTTCCAATTGTTGCTGCTTGCTGTTATCGGTATTGCCCATCGCCAGCATCGCCATGCTGCTCATCAGCCCGATCAGGACCATCGCAATCAATAGCTCGATAAGCGTGAAGCCGCTGGCGTTCAAGCCCTTAAGCTGACTTATTTTTGCGCCCAATTGGTGATGTCCGCGCCGGCTTCGCTACCGCCTTCCAAACCGTCGGCACCGAAAGAATACAAATCAAATTCGCCGTGCGCGCCGGGTTGCATATAAAAATACGGTTTGCCCCAAGCATCGGCCGGCAGTTGATCCAGATAACCACCCTGCTTCCAATGCGCGCCTTGCGGCAGATTGGCCGGCTTGTGTACCAAAGCTTCCAGACCTTGGTCGGTGGTGGGATAGCTGAAGTTATCCAGGCGATACAGATCCAGCGCGGCGCTGATGGCTCTGATGTCTTGCAAGGTGCGGGTGGCGCGGGCTTCGTCCGGTCTGCCCATGATTTTCGGTACGACGATGGACGCCAAGATACCCAAAATTACCACCACAATCATCACTTCGATCAGGGTAAAGCCTTGCTGTTTTTTATTGCTCATAGCGGTCTAAAGTAGCTTGGGTTGATGCACCCCTTGAGAATACGGTGCAATAAATCTTACGTAGGTTGGGTTAGGCGTTAGCCGTAACCCAACATGTCGACTTCGAGTTGTCGGGCTACGCCCTATCAGGCCAACCCAACCTACATTGATAAGATTAAGAAGCCAACGTGACAGGCGTATGACAAAACGCTTATCTGATCAGCTGGTTCATTTCAAATATCGGTAACAGAATCGCCAGTACGATGGTCAGCACCACCAAGCCCATGAACAAAATCAAGGCTGGTTCGAATAAACCCATGGTTAGTTCAGTCAGGGCCTGAATATCGCGCTCCTGATCGTCGGCGGCGCTTTCCAACATGCGCGGCAATTGCCCGCTGGCTTCGCCACTGGCAACCAAATGTATCGTCACTGGCGGGAAAAAGCCGCTGGCTTCCAGCGCCTTATTCAAACTCTGCCCTTCCCTCACCCGAATCGCGGTATGAGCGACCGCCTGTTGCATCGCATTGTTGGACAACACCTGACTGGAGATTTTTAATGCTTCCAGCAACTCGACGCCGCTATTGGTCAAAATCGCCAGCGTGCGGGTAAAACGGGCGGTGTTCAAGCCCTTGGAAAAGCGGGCGGTAATCGGCATGGTCAAAAGCCAACGGTGAAACAGCATGCGCGGCCGTTCCTGGCGCAAAATCAGCTTCGCGGCCACGGACAAGGCCACGGCGATGATCAACAGCAGTAAACCATTGCTCTGCAAAAAATCACTGCAGCTAATCAGCGCTTGGGTAATAGTCGGCAATTCATGGCCCATTTTGTCGAAGACGCCGGTAATTTCCGGCACTACATACGCCAGCAAGCCGATGACTACCAACACAGACACGGACGACAACAACACCGGGTAAATCATCGCCATCTGCAACTTGCGATGCAGTTGGCCTTTGTCGCTTAAATAATCGGCCAGCTTTTCCAGCACCTGATCCAGCTTGCCCGAAGATTCGCCGGCTTCGATGGTGGCGCGGTACAAGGGCGGAAAGGTACTTGGAAATGCCTGACAGGCCACGGCCAGACTTTGCCCTTCCAGAACTCGGCTTCTGATCGCCAGCAAGATACGCCTGGCCCTTGCCGACTCCAGTTGCCGGGCGATAATGCCCAGCGCTTCGTCTATCGCCAGGCCGGACTTCAACAAAGCGGCCAACTGCCGGGTGATATGCGCCAGCGCGCGCATGCCGATGTTTTGCGCCAACAAGGGCGACTGACCGCTACGTTCTTTTTTAAGAACTTCCTGAATGTCGAGCAGGGTTAGATCATTGGCCTTCAATTGCTGGCGGGCAGTTTTGATGGTATCGCTTTCAAGCGTGCCTTTAACCGACTTGCCCTTATTGTTCAAAGCTTGATATTCGAAGACCGCCATGGCAGTTCCTCAATCCTTTAAGGTAATGCGGATCGCTTCGTCGATGCTGGTGTCGCCGTTCAGCACTTTTTCCAGCGCGCTTTGTTGAATACTGCGCGAGGTCAGTCGTGCATGTCGTTCCAGCTCCAAATCGCCGGCACCATCGTGGATCAACTGTTGCATCGCGCTATCCAGCATGATCATTTCGAATATGCCGGCCCGGCCCTTGTAGCCGTGGTTATGGCACTGTGGGCAGCCTTGGGCTTGATAAACGGTCACTGGCTCGCCGGTTTCATTGCGATAACCCAGCTTGGCTAAATCCTGTGTCGGCACCTGCTCCGGCTTTTTGCAATGCGGACACAGTTTGCGTACCAGGCGTTGTGCAATCACGCCGACCAAACTGGATGCCAATAAAAAAGGCTCTATGCCCATGTCGCGTAGCCGGGTGATGGCTCCCACGGCGGTGTTGGTGTGCAAGGTCGATAGCACCAAGTGGCCGGTCAAACTGGCCTGCACGGCAATCTCGGCGGTTTCCCGATCGCGAATCTCGCCGACCATCACGATGTCCGGGTCCTGCCGCAGAATCGCCCGCAAACCCTTGGCAAAGGTCATATCCACCTTGGCATTGACCTGAGTTTGGCCGACGCCGTCCAGGTAATATTCGATAGGGTCTTCGACAGTGAGAATATTGCGACTGCGTTGATTCAGTTGGTTAACCACCGCATACAAACTGGTGGTTTTCCCGGAACCGGTAGGCCCAGTCACCAGAATGATGCCATGCGGGCGGGCGATCATCTGCTGAATACTGTTCAGCTCGTAATCCGACATGCCGACTTGCTTAAGACTTAACTGATTAGCCTGCTTATCCAGCAAACGCAACACCACGCGCTCGCCGTGACCGGAAGGCAAGGTCGATACCCGCACGTCCACGGTGCGGCCGCCAATATTCAAGGAGATACGACCATCCTGAGGCAAGCGCTTCTCGGCGATGTCCAGCTTGGCCATCACTTTAAGCCGGGAAATCACCATCGGCGCAAATTCGCGTTGCGGCTCGATGATTTCCCGCAAGGTGCCGTCCACCCGAAACCGCACCACCATGCGTTTTTCGTAGGACTCGATATGAATGTCCGAGGCGTTTTCCTTGATGGCTTCTGTGAGCAGTGCATTGATCAAGCGGATGATCGGCGCTTCGTCTTCGCTTTCCAGTAAGTCTTCCGGCTTGGGCAAATGCTGGGCCATCTCGGACAAATCCAGATTGTCCTGCATATCATCGACCATCTGTTGGGCGTGGCCGGTTTTGTGTTCGTAAACTGCTTGCAGCAAGCGCTCGAATTCTTCTGTGTCGACCGCTTCGAAACTGGCCGGCCTGGCCACGAAGCGCCGGGTTTCCAGCAAGGCCGTTACCGAGGCTTTAGGTTGATAGACGATGCGCGCCTGCTGCGCGGAACATTCCGCAACGATCACGCCGTGGCGTTTGGCAAAGCCGTATGACGGCAGCCTGTTATCGGTCGGTACTGGCGCTGTCGGTTCAGCGTTTGCCATTGCCGCCAGCCTCTCCGCGGTCATCCTGCACAGTCGAATTCTCGTCCGGTAAGTTATCCAGCAAGGGCTGCTTTTGCTCCGGCATCAACAACACGCCGTCCTCGTTAAACTCTTGCTGCTTGTCGCGGATATAGTTGTATTTATCGTGGGTTAAGCCGCTGGATTTACCCGCATCCCTGATGATTTGCGGACGCAAAAACACCATCAGATTCTTTTTGGTGATGGTCGTCGAATTGGTTTGGAACAAATAGCCCAGATACGGAATATCCCCCAACAGCGGCACCTTATCCACTGTTTCGGTGATGTCGTCTTCTATCAAGCCGCCCAATACCAAGACCTTGCCGTCATCGACCAATACGCTGGTTTCGATCTTGCGCTTATTGGTCTGCAAATCCGCCCCAGTCGTGCCCTGCACGACGCTGGAGACCTCTTGCGCAACTTTCAATTTGACCGCGTTGCCTTCGTTGATCTGCGGCAAAACCTTGAGTTTGATACCGATGTCTTCGCGCTGGATGGTTTGAAACGGCGTACTCAGGCTGCCGCCAACCGACGGCGTGTACTGACCGGTAGTTAATGGGATGTTACGGCCGACGATCATGCTGGCTTCTTCGTTGTCCATCGTCACCAGCGACGGCGTGGACAACACATTGACGTCGGTATCGTTGGCAAAGGCGGTCAGCAAAGCTTTTAACTCGCTACCGGCCAGATAGCCGATGCTTAAGCCTTTGCCGGCGGAGGTAATAAATTGCGATAGATTCAAAGAATTGCCTTCGCCTTTTCTGCTCGCTGCAAACACGCTGCCGTCTTCCTTGGTTTGCCATTCGACGCCGATATTCTGCGATTTGTCGTAGCTGACCTCGGCAATAATCGCTTCGATATGCACTTGTGCGCGGCGCACATCCAATTGTCTGACCACCGATTTCAAGGTCAGCATCAAATCGTGCGGCGCGGTGATAATCAGCGCGTTGGCCGCCTCGTCCGCCCGAACATCAAAGTCCTTGCTGGTGGTAGCTTTAGTTTTAGGTTGGTCGGCTTTTTCGTCCTTTAAAGACCCCACCCCGGTCAGTGTTTCCACCAATTCCTTGGCTACCGCATATCGCATATAAATAACTTCTGTATTACCGGCTTTTTCTATGGGCGTATCCAGATTGGCGATCAAGGCCCGCATCTGCAAACGAACCTCCGGATCGCCGCCGAGGATGATGGAATTGGAGCGTTCGTCGGCCACCATCGGCGGTGCGACCGGTGTGGTTTTACCGGCATTGTTGCCGGTAATCAGCGTGTTCAACGGCTGAATCAAATCGGCGGCATTGGCGTGCCGCAAATTGATGATTTCTATATTTTGCAAATCGCTTTTATCGATTTGCTTGATCATCGCCGCCAAGCGTTTAACGTTGGCGGCGGTATCGGACAGGATCACGGTGTTACTTTCCGGCACCGCACCGATAAACGCGTATTGCGGCATCAAGGGCAACAGGGTCTGCACCAGTTGCGTCGCATCGACGTGATGCACCTGCAATACTCGGGTGAGTTGCTCGTCGCCGTTCTGCGGATTGCCGCGCAACTCGCTTTCTTCGCCGTCCTGTTTGGCGGTGACGTTGGGAATAATCTTCACCACATTGCCGTTCGGAATCGCCGAGTAACCATGCACCTTTAATATGGACAGAAATACATCGTAAACCTGGGCGGACTTCATTGGTGTGGAGGTCACCACCGAGATATTGCCGGTGATGCGCGGATCGATAATAAAATTTTTACCGGTGACATCGGCAACCGTTTCGATCAGCGCACGAATATCGACATCTTTCAGATTCAGCGAGAATTCGTCTTTTTCCGCCAGCAGCATCGGGCAGAAAATGGCCAGCAGCAAGCCGATCAACAAGCGTGTTTTCATTTGCAGTTTACAAGGGAGGAGTTATTCGGCGGCGCTTGACGCGCGGACGCTATCTTTTTTCAATAACAAGGATTCCTGGCGTTCGCCACGCTTTAGCAAAACCCTGTCTGCTTCGACAGCCTGCAACACCGCACCGCCGGGCAGCTCGTCGCCCAGCCTATATTTCTTTTGCTGGCCGTCGTCGGCTTGAATGATGCCGCTGGCATTTTCCGGGTTCTTGGATAAAAACATGATGCCCAGCAGTTTGAGCTGTAATTGCGTCTCCGCAACGGAGTCCTTGCCCGATACGCTCTCCGGGCTTTGCCCGAACAAATGCCAGGTACCGATTTCCGACAAATCCAAGGGTGGATTTTGCGCAGCTGTTTCAGTGGGCAGCGATGCCGCAGCCTCTGTCGCAACCCGGTCTACATCCGCCAACGCGGCGGACAAATTTACATACAACACCCCAAGCAAATAAACCGCAGCCAAGGCTGTGGCAAGCCATTGCAGATAAGCGCCACCAGCCACTCCTTGCTCCGCTGCTTTCAAATCGAAAGCCAATCTTGAAAAACCCGCAAATTTCATCATGATTCGATTATGCTGGAAAAACATGACTGTTTTATGACAAAACCAGCCTGGCCGGCACCACCCAATTCAAGCTAGCGGCTGACTTGCCGGCTGCCCCCAAGCGCTGTTAGAGTTGGCGGGCAGACATGAAACCAACCGAATCAAAAAAACCCATGAACGGACTATCAACCCTGGAACAGGCCTTTGGCGGCGCAGCGAGCCGCATCGGGGAAATCGATAGATTAGCCGGCGATTTAAATCGCTGGTATTTGCAACAACCGCTAGAACGCAACTTCCTGCATCCTTGCTTAATCGGCGGCAAACCGGCCCTGGTCTGCCAAGCCGGCCTGAGCCGCGATGCCGAAGCTGCTTTTGCCGAATTGGCGGCCATCGCCCTACGCTACGGTGTTTATTTAAAGGAAGACAGCCGGCAGCGCGACGATAGCTCTATCCTGCATAACCGCCGCCGTGAAGTCAGTCTGGTGTTGAGTTTTTGCATCGGCATGATGGGTTCTTCGCGCATGGTAACCGCCAACGATTTACAGCCGGTCAATGCCGTGCAAGCGGTTGCCAGCCAACTGGCCGAGCCGGTCAACCCTATGCAGGTCAAGTTGTCGGTCGATAAGGATGGGGCATCGACGATTCGTTTACGTCTGCGGAAACCGCCCAGCGCCGCAGAAGTGATGGCCGCCTACAGCCAAAAACAGGCCACGCTGAACAGCGACCCGCTGGCGAAAACGGAAATCTTTAATTTTCTAAGCGACATCTATCAGGCCGAGTCCGCCGATCCGGCTAATATCGGTGCCGACTTAGCGCTAATGGCCGACTATTTTTCCCACTACCCGCAAGCCGTGAATTTGCTCAGCGAACTGCGCGGCCAAAAACTCATACTTAAATACAAGCAAAACACCTGGCAAACTCAGGCCTTTGGCAATCAATTTGGGGTAGATAGCGTGACGATTTATTTCGATACCCGCTTAGGCGCGCAGTTGCTGAACGATCCGGGCTGCGACAGCACGCCGGCATGCAGCATCTCGCCCGCCGACGCCTTACTGCATGAATTGCTGCATGCCAAATTGATGTTGCTGGACAGCCAACATTTTATCGATGGCGGCGGCATGGCCCAAACCCTGTATCCATTCGAGCACGAACGCGAAGTGATCAATCACGAAAACCGTTTGTACCAAGACATGAACCAATTGGACGGCCGTGCCCGCCCTTTAAGGCATAGACATAGCGGCGAGTTATTGCAAGTCTCCTGCCCGGCCTGCAACCCAATAAAGCAAGTTGCGTCAAGCGACCCAAGTCTGTAAAACTAGCGAAATTTCGTGATAAGCATAACAAAAACCACTCAACTCAGGAGACACAAAATGACGCCCATATCCAGCCGTAACGTTGCCGAAAAATGGCGGTTTGCCAGACTCGGCGGTTTCGATCAGGTTGAATTGAAACGCGGTAGCGATTTAATCGGACTGCCGGAACTGGATCAGAAACTATGGGCGGCGCTGAGTTGCCCGACTCATGGCTTGTTCTTCGACAACCAAACCCTGGCGCTGCTGGATACCGATAACGATGGCCGCATCAGAGCCAACGAAGTGATCGAAGCGGTACGTTGGGTGAGTAAAGTGCTGAAAAACCCGGCCGATTTGATTCAACAAAACACCACCCTGCCGCTGGCGGCGATTAACGATCAAGATGAGGAAGGTCAACAACTACTGGCTTCCGCCGTCGAGATATTAAAAAACCTGGGCAAGGCGGATGCAACGGCAATCACCACCGACGATCTGGCTGATATGACCAAGATCTTCGCCAACACCCAATTCAACGGCGATGGCATTATTCCGGTTAAAGCCGCCGGCGACGAGGCCGGCCAGCAAGCTATCACCGACATCATCGCCTGTTTGGGCGAAATTCAGGATCGTTGCGGCGAGCCTGGCATTAATCTGGAAAAAATCGAGCAATTTTTCAAGGAGGCCGGCGCTTATTTCGATTGGTGGCAACAGAGCGACGCCGAAGCCGTGCGGATTCGTAATCAAATCGCCGACACCGAAGCGGCGGCAGCGTTGCTGGCGCAATTAAAACCGAAAATCGACGACTTTTTTACCCGCTGCCAACTGGCGGAGTTCGACACCGGCGCGACTGAGTTGTTGAACCCGGCCGACAGCCGCTACGAGCAACTGGCCGGCATCGACTTATCCACCACCAGCGAAGAGTTGGCTAAATTGCCGCTGGCCGCTATCGTCGCCGGCGGCAGTTTGCCCTTGAATGCCGGCTTGAATCCGGCTTGGCGCGCTGCGGTAGAACAGTTAAAAACCTTGGTGCTGGCACCGTTGTTGGGCGCGGCAGACAGCTTGTCTTATACGCAATGGCAAAGCGTGATCGGACAATTCGCTGATTACCAAGCCTGGTTGCAGAAAAAACCGGCAAACGCCGTGGAAGGTTTGGGACTAGAGCGCATCAAAACCCTGTTACAAAGCGATGCGCAAGCCAAATTGACCGGCTTGATCGAACAGGATCTGGCGCTGGAACCACACGCCAAAGCCATAGATTCAGTCGTGCGCTTGCTGCATTACTACCGTGATCTGTACACCTTATTAAATAACTTCGTGTCCTTTCGCGACTTTTACAGTGCCGAACCGCACGCCATATTCCAGGCCGGTACCTTGTACCTGGACGGCAGAAGCTGCCAATTGTGCGTCAAAGTCGATGACGTGGACAGCCACAGCAAACTGGCAGAACTGAGCAAAATCTTTCTGGCCTACTGCGTCTGTCGCCGCCAAGGCAGTAACGAAACGCTGACCATTGCCGCAGCCGTAACCGGCGGCGACAGTGACAATTTGCGCGTCGGCCGCAACGGCGTGTTTTACGACCGCAACGGCCTGGATTGGGACGCAACCATCGTCAAGATCATCGAAAACCCGATCAGTATCAAAGAAGCATTCTGGGCACCCTACAAACGGGTAGCGCGGATGATTAACGAACAACTGGAAAAAAGCGCGTCGGCCCGCGACAAAGCAGCGCATGAAAACACCTTTAAAGGCATTTCCGACGCCGGTGCGCAGGCCGGACAAGGCAAGGAACCGCCGGCACCGTTTGATGTAGGCAAGTTCGCCGGTATTTTCGCCGCCATCGGTTTGGCAATCGGCGCAATCGGCACCGCACTGGCCGCCGTGATGAGCAGCTTCATGGGCTTGGTTTGGTGGCAAATGCCGCTGGCCATCATCGGCGTGATGCTGGCGATTTCCGGCCCGTCGATGTTTATCGCTTATTTGAAACTGCGCCAACGCAATCTGGCGCCGGTACTGGATGCCTGCGGCTGGGCGGTGAACGCCAAGGCCTTTATCAACATCCCCTTCGGCCGCTTGTTGACCGGCGTCGCCAAATTACCGAAAGACGCGGAAATGCAAATGGTCGATCCGTTCGGCGAAAAGAAAAGCCATTGGCAAAGCTATATGTTTTTGCTGATCCTGCTGGCCGGCGCGGCCTATGCCTGGCATAAAGGCTATATCGGACCTCAGCAAGAACCGGAAAAAGCGGCGCAAGTTGAGGAAAAAGCGGCGGTGGCTAAAGTGGAAGCACCTGCTCCGGCAGCAGCTCCGGCTAAACCTGTGGAGCCAGCTAAGTAAGGATTTCCTTGTAGAAAGTTCGGAACCGGGGCGATTGTGTTATCAAGTAGTTGCTCCGGTTCCGCCAATCTTAGAAGTGTAGGGGGATAAGCGCAGCGTCATCCACCCTACGGCCCTAGTAGCTCGTGATACATCGGCAACAGGCGCGGCTTGGTTCAAGCCGATTCAGAATCGTTGTCCCATCAGATAATCCAGAGCTTGTGGGCTATAGTTTGAAGGTTGAACTGCTTTCCGATCAGCACACTGAGCATTATTCAGCAGAAGTCACAAAATGAGTGCTAACTAGCGGGTCAACTTGACCGGCAAAAGCTGCGCTCCTTTTGTCGCTAGGCTCTTTTGCCGTCAAATTACCCTTATCGTTATGCGCACTCAAGGAGGTGCTTATGGATGAAATGAAATTCTGGACGATCATCGGCTCCGCACACGAGCAATCTAACGGCGATATGGATGAGAAATGCGAGTTGATTCGCACAGCACTTTCCAAACTATCCAAGGATGATGCGAGAGCATTTTCGACTCTTTTCCGTGCAATGATGGATCGTGCCTATTCGTGGCCGTTGTGGGGCGCGGCATATGTCATCAACGGTGGCTGCGGCGACGACACCTTTTCTGATTTTCGAGCCTCACTTATTTCTCGCGGTAGCACTGCATTTGAGCGCGCACTCGCAGATCCTGAGTCATTGGCCGCGGAAGATTTTGACGAAGACGCATGGTTCTATGAGGGCTATCAGTATGCTGTGACAGACGGTGTCAAGACCGCCGTGGGGTCAGCCGTCAATCGCGAAAGTCCCCATCCCGATGAACCATCTGGCCAAGAATGGGATGAAGACAAAGTCTATGAGCTCTATCCGCAACTCGCGGAAAAATTCGCATAACGTGGCTCTCAACCGGGCCGCCAGCACGCTACGCTTGCAGTCGGGAGGGCACGGTTTTTGTGCCCACGCGGAATTAAAGCAATCGTGCGAAATGGTGGGCAGAAAAGTCTTTCCCACCCTTTTGAATACGGCTTACTCAGTTTGGCGCGTATAGGCATTTATCGCCCATCCAACTCCTTTCCTGCCTAAACCTCACGGCGCAATCATGCCATTGTGCAAATAGCTTTCTTCGTAATTAAACACGATATTCGCATCCGGCAAGACCAGTGCTTCGTCCTTGCCCTTGTAATCCAAACGAAACAATAAATCCTTGATGATATTGATCCGGGCGGATTGTTTATCGTCCGACCTGACGATGGTCCAGGGCGCCGATAGATGGTGGGTTCTGGCAAACATGATGTTGCGGGCTTCGCTGTATTGCTGCCAGTGTTTCTGGGCTTCCTTGTCGATGGGGCTGATTTTCCATTGTTTCAGCGGATCTTTCTGGCGTTGCTTTAAGCGTTCTTTTTGCTCGGCTTTACTGATGTCCAGATAGTATTTCAGCAACTTGATGCCGGAGCGCACCAACAGTTGTTCGTAATGGGCGACGGTTTCGATGAACTCGTGATATTCGTCATCGTTGCAAAAGCCCATCACCCGTTCCACGCCGGCGCGATTGTACCAACTGCGGTTGAACAAGACCATTTCCTGGGCGGCCGGCAAATGGTGGGTGTAGCGTTGAAAATACCAGGTACTCAGGTCGCGGTCGGACGGCTTGCCCAGTGCAACCACCCGAATTTCTCTAGGGCTGAGATGCTGAATGATGCGTTTGATGGTGCCGTCCTTACCACCGGCATCGCGGCCTTCCAGGATAATCAGGATTTTATCGCCATGCTTGATAATGTGGTTTTGTAACTTGACCAGTTCGACCTGCAATTGCTGCAAGGTGTCCTTGTAGACTTGTTTATCGGGTTTGGGTGGGTGTTTTTTGCTCATATTTACCTGCCTGTCTAAAATGGTTTCCGCTGTTCCGGCCAAATCAACCGCTTTGATGATCACTGCCCATTCTTACCCGCAAAATCAGGTTTTTCTTGTGCTTCCTGAGTTCCAGAATATCCTCGACATTTTTTTCGTTGAGAATTTGATCCTTCATATACAGCACCTCGTTACAAAAAATCTCGGCGGCTTCCATGCCCGGTTGCAGTTGGGTCCAGGAAATTTCGATAATCGGCCGCTCATCGACGGTTTCCGATTCGGCGAGCAAAGCCAGGAAGGTATCGACCACCAGCGGATCGTAGTCTTTGGCTTTTTTACTCAGCAGGCGCACTTTCACTTGCTCGGTCGTCATCGCGGTGCCGGTGATCGAGCCGTCCAGATAATTGATATAGTCGCGCACCAGGGTCAGTATCCTCGCACCCAAGGGTATTTCCGGACCAACCCAACCCAAAGGTTGACCGGAACCGTCGAAATGCTCGTATTGCGCGGCGATTAGTTCGGCGGCGTTATGCAGGGGTTCCAGGCCTTTTAACAGCGATTGCCCTTCCAACGCGTGGTTTAAATATCGTTTGCGTTGCTGGCTGTTCATGCTCAATAAGCACTGGGTCAGCAAACTATCCGGCAAGCTCATTTTGCCGATTTGCAGCAACAGCCCTGCATATACTAAATCCTTCAGCGCGGCGGCATCCATCCCCAGCCGCCGCCCGACTTCCCTGGCATTTTCAGCAACATATTTGGCATGACCGCTTTTGATTCCCGGCCGCATTTCGATGGTTTTCGCGAACACCTTTACCGAATCGGCATACTGTTTTTTCAAAGCATCGTGGGCTTGATCGATCATCTGCAACGACTTCCGCAACTGTTCGGTGCGCTTTTCGACCTTGTCTTCCAAGCTGGCGTTCAGTTCTTTTAACTCCTGATTTTGCCGGTTGATAATATCGAACAGGCGCCGACGCTCGTCGCGCAAGCGCTTTTGTTCCAGCGCGTTGTTCACCAGAATTTTTAGCTCGTTGTCTTCCCAGGGCTTGCTGCAATAACTGTAGATCTTGCCCTTGTTGACGGCGGCGATGGTCGATTCAATATCGGCATAGCCGGTCAATAAAATCCGCACGCTATCCGGCCAGCGTTCGGCGGCCCTGGTCAGAAACTCCGCACCATCCATCTGAGGCATACGCATGTCCGAGATAATCAGATCGATAGGATGTTGCGCCAAAATTTCCAGACCGTCGGCTCCGCCCTCCGCCATATAGACTTGATATTCCGCACCGCGAAACAAGCGTCGCAAGGCCTTCAACACATTTGGCTCGTCATCGACGAATAATAAATTGGCAATGGCTTGGGTATCTTCGGAAGACTCAGTCATAGTGGCGGTGATGATTACTGACTGGCGGGCACACATGTCGGCAAATAAATGCGGAATCGAGTTCCTCGACCGACTACCGAATCTATTTCGATGCGACCATGATGATCCTGGATGATTTTATACGACAACGACAAACCCAGGCCGGTACCTTTACCAACCGGCTTGGTAGTAAAAAACGGATCGAATATCCGCGCTTGGGTAGCTTCGTTCATTCCCTGCCCGTTATCCTCCACTTCGACCCACAGCCAATCGGCATCCTGATAACCGGTACGCACCGTAATTTTGCCGAAGTCCTCAATGGCTTGCGAGGCGTTGACCAACAGATTCATGAATACCTGATTCAGTTGCGCGCCAACACATTCGAAAGGTTTAATGCCGCCATATTCCTTGACGACTTCGGCTTTGTATTTGAGCTCGTTGTTGATGATGTTCAAGGTAGCATCGATACCGGCTTCCAGATCGAATATTTCCCTGCCCTGCTTATCGATCCGGGAAAAATCGCGCAAATCCTGGACGATTTTTTTGGCGCGATTTGCACCTTCCAGAGACTCTTCCACCAAATCGGCGGCATCACCTTTCAGAAAATCCAAATCGACCGCTGTTTTAAACTGTTTAAACGCTTGCACATCCGGGTGGTTATCCGCCAATTGCCCGGCCAGACGCTCAGCCAGCTCCGCGGCCCTGGTGAGTTCTTGTATATATTGTTTAAGGCTATTCAGGTTGGAATAAATATAACCCAGCGGATTATTGATCTCGTGCGCCACGCCAGCCGCCAATTGGCCTATCGAGGCCATCTTTTCTGACTGCACCAAATGAGCCTGGGTTTCCTGGAGTTGCTGATTAAGCAGGGTTTGCTGGTTTTTCTCGAGCTCCAGGGTCTGATTAGCCTCTGTCAACGCCTGGGTCCGCTCCCTGACCCGCTCTTCCAGTTGCTGATTGATTTTCAGCAACGCGCTTTCCGCCTGCTTTTGCGTGCTGATATCCATGCCGCAGCCCATCAAGCCGGCGAATTCGCCGCTTTTGCGCACCCTGGGCACCGCAGTTTCCAAAATCCACACCACCGCCCCGTCCGGTGCGTATAAGCGATATTGGATTTTGAACTTGGTTAACTCGGCCGCAGCTTGCTGATAAGCCTGCACCACTTTGTCTCTGTCCTCGGCGTGTATGGTATTTAACCACTGGCGCCGGTCAACAAAACCGCGCTGGATATTGAACGTTTTAAACCAGAAACGATTACAAAAAATCGGCAGGTTTTTGGCATTGGTTATCCAGATCAGAGCCGGCAGATGATCGGCAAGCTCCTTGAAACGCTCTTCGCTTTCCCGCAAAGCTGAATATAAATTGCTGTGTAAAATATCGACATGTTCATCCTTATCGATACTAACTTGCTCGGCATCGATGCCTTGATTAAGGCTGATCGCCATCAACTTGTCGGTTTTTAAAATATGGTGGCAAAGCCAGTCGACCAAAAAATCCAACAGATCCTTGGAAATGACCGAAACATCGGATTGCGCCTCGACATGCACTTGTTGCATTTTATCGATAAATTCTTGATGCTGCTGGCAATGCTGGGCCTGCATCCGCAGATTGAAGCCTGCCTCCATCATCAGTTGCTCTTCGTGTTGGAAATGATCTACGGTGTAATCGACTAACTGCTTGACGGTTTCCAACACGGTTTGCAGGTCGGCACCCAAGGCGTTTAATTCATCCAGGCGATTAATCAGCGCGACCAGATGCCGATGCTGATTATCCACACTCTCTATACCGACCAGCAGTTGGTCGTTCCACGTTAAAATACTCATCCGCGATCCATTCTCAGCAGGGTCAAGTCTGATTACCGACCTCTGGCATTATGGCACAATGCATTTACTCTGCCGGTTTTTTCAAGACTCAGGTTTATTGGTATGGATATTCAAGATTTCGACGGTTTACGCGCCTTACTGGACTCAACGTTTCCGAAAACCTGCCGCAGTTGCGGTTACGTATATACCTCGGCCGAGCAGTTTTTTATCGAAACCCAAGACATGCCCCATGGTCGTTCATCCTTACGATCGGCCATCGAGGACGACGGCTTAATTCTAGTGGAAGTATTCAGAAACTGCCGCTGTGGCTCCACGCTGATGGACGAGTTCGGCTGTCGGCGAGATCAAAGCGCAGCCGGTCTAAAACGGCGCCTGGCTTTCGACAATATGTTGAGTGCCATGCAAGCCCGAAACATTGCCACAGACGCTGCCCGCATGGAGATCATCAAGTTTTTACAAGGTCAACCCAATACGCTGGTGGCAATGCTGAATATCGAACTGCTCCCCTAGCGATGCATTATCTGCCGGAAACTCTTAGCCTTGCATGGCTTCCAACTCATCCCAACGCTGATAAGCCTGGCTCAGATCGGCCTCGGCAGCCTGCAATTGCGCCAGCTTGGCGGCTACGGCATCAGGGCTTTGTTTATAAAAATTGGCCTCGTTCATTTCCGCCGTCAGCTGGACTTGCAGGGTTTCCAGTTGCTCAATCAGCGCCGGCAGTTGCTCTAGTTCCCGCTGTTCCTTAAAGCTCAGTTTCTTGGCCGGACCGGTTTTGGGTTTTTCTTTTTTAACCGCTTGTTCGGCAACTTTTACCGCTTCGGCTTTTTTGTTCTGCTCCATCAACGCAAACCAGTCGGCATAACCGCCGATGTATTCCTCCACCCGCCCCTCGCCTTCAAACACCAGTACGCTGGTGACGACGTTATCCAAAAACTCCCGGTCATGGCTGACCAGCAGTAAGGTGCCCTGATACTCGACCAGTTTTTCTTCCAGAATCTCCAGGGTTTCCAAATCCAGATCGTTGGTGGGTTCATCCATCACGATCAGGTTGGCGGTCTTGGTAAACAGGCGCGCCAATAGCAGGCGATTTTTCTCGCCGCCGGACAGGCTTTTCACCGGCGAACGAGCCCGGGCCGGAGCGAATAGAAAGTCGGCCAGATAGGACATCACATGCCGCTTGCCATCTGGGGTGTCGACAAACTCGCCGCCGTCCAACACGCTGTCGGCCACCGAGATTTCCGGATCGAGTTGCTCGCGCAATTGGTCGAAGTACGCGATTTGCAGATTGGTACCCAGTTCGATAGTACCGGTGGTGGGCTGCAATTGGCCGAGCAGCAGCTTCAATAAGGTGGACTTGCCGGCACCGTTGTTGCCGATCAAGCCGATCTTGTCGCCGCGTTCGATACGCAACGAAAAATCCTTGATGATGGGTTTGTCCTGATATTGAAAATTGACGTCGATGGCTTCGACGACTTTTTTACCGGATGCCTCGCCTTTGTTCAGGCTGAGTTTGGCGGTGCCTTGGGTGTTGCGGCGCTCGGAGCGTTCGTCGCGCAGTCTTTTCAAGGCTCTGACCCGGCCTTCGTTACGCGTGCGCCGCGCTTTGACGCCTTGTCTGATCCAGACTTCTTCCTTGGCCAGTTTTTTATCAAACTCGGCGTTTTGATTGGCCTCGTCTTCCAGCGCCGCCGCCTTGCGCGCCAGATAATCTTGATAATTGCCGACCCAGGACGTCAATTGGCCGCGGTCCAGATCGATAATGCGCGTCGCCAGTTTTTGTAAGAACGCCCGGTCGTGGGTGACAAACATTACCGCGCCCTGAAAGGCCAGGATTTGCTCTTCCAGCCAGGCGATGCTTTCGAAATCCAGATGGTTGGTCGGCTCGTCCAGCAACAGCACTTCGGGCTCGATCACCAACGCTCTTGCCAAGGCCACCCGCCGCTTCCAGCCGCCGGACAAACTGCCGACCAGCACGTCCGCCGGCAATTGCAATTTGCTCAACACCGCTTCGACGCGGGTTTGAAACTCCCAACCGTTGTCGGCTTCCAACTTGTGCTGCACATCACCCAAGGCTTGCAGCGATTGCTCGCTGCCGTCCATGTGGTGTAACAATTCGTGATAACGGGCGATTACCCGACCCAATTCGCCCAGACCGCCAGCCACCGCTTCATAGATGGTTTCGTTTTCGTCCAAATTGGGCGACTGCTCCAGCCAAGCCAAGCGCAGCTCCGGCTGTTTCCAGATTTCGCCGTGATCGGCATGAATATCGCCGGCGATGATTTTCATCAAAGTCGATTTGCCCTCGCCGTTACGGCCCAGCAGGCCGACCCGTTCGCCGGCGTCGAGTTGAAAAGCGGCGTTATCGAGCAGCGCATGGGTGCCAAAGGCGATGGAAACATTGGTTAAGCGGATTAAAGGCATTTGTCTTGTAGGTAACGTCTAAGTAAGTCCAGGGCCAGTAAGGCGGCCTGGTTTTGTTTGTGTTTTAGGGGGCCGTGCGCATTGAGCTGGGTCGAGACCACGCCGCCGGGTGTCGCTAAGGCATTGTAAAGGACAATGGCTTTATCTTTATCCCGATAGTCTGCGGCGCTGCCGCTATAAAGCTGCACCAAGGCAAAATCGGTTTGCTCGCGGGCTTTGAGCTGTTCGGCCCAGACTTTAGCGATGGGCTGTAAATCGCCGGCACCCGCTTGGTCTGCGCCTGTGTTGCGCCCCCAATCCAGATTGACTTCAACACGCCTCAGCCAGTCGCATCCCAAGCATTTGGCGGCTAACTGGCCCTGGCTGGCAGTTTCCAGCAAGGCCAGGGTATAGTGTTTTTTGCTCATCTCGTCGGCCACGACCTCCAGCAGATCGCCCTGCGCTTCGTTTAGTCCGTCGATGGCAAACACATAATCGCCTATCCTATCGGCAACGGCTGTCACGCAGCCATGCTTTTCTTGCTCGGGAAAGCCGCTGGAAAATAACAGTTTGGTCTGCACTTCATCGGGTGCGGCACGAAACCCCAGTTGCACGCCGTCCGGCAAATCAAAATCCGCCAAGCACTGCTGAATAGCCGATTCGCCTATGCCTATGCTGCGTAAACTCACCAGACACTCCGGCTGTAGATCAAAACTTTGCAGCAATTGCGGCCTGACTAGCGAGGTAAACATACTCTTCATTTCCGAGGGCACGCCCGGCAGAAACACAAACCAGCAACGTTTGAATTGCAAAGCAAAACCTGGCGCAGTGCCGTAAGCGTTGTCGATACGTAGCGCAGACTGCGGCAGCATGGCCTGCTTGCGATTCGCCTCCGGCATCACTCGATTCCGGCGGGCGTAATACTGTTCAATGTCGGCAAAGGCCTGCGCATCGAATACCAAAGGCTGACCGCTGGCAATACTCACTGCCTCGGCGGTTAGATCGTCGCTGGTCGGCCCCAGGCCGCCGGTACAAATACAGCAATCGGCGCGTTCGGCGATTTCCGTGAACAGCGCAATCAAGTCTTCCAGATTATCGCCCACCGCCGTATGGCGTTTCAGCGTAAAACCTAGTTCAACCAATTGCTGGGATAGCCAGGCGGCATTGCTGTCCACGGTCTGCCCGCAAACGATTTCCTCGCCTTGCGAGAATATTTCGGCGATCTGTTTCATAACACCCGATACCAGAGCGGTAAACTTACTAAACTCAAGGCCGTCGTCACCGTCACGGCCATCGCGTATAAACCGCTGTCCAGTTTATAACGGTCGCACAACACGATGCCCATCACCATGCTCGGCATAGCTAGATCCATCACGGCCGCAGTCCTGGGCTGACCAGTCAAATTCAGTAAACTTGCCAGCCACAATGCAATCAGCGGCATCAGCCATAACTTAATCAATGCGGTGGGAGCGATGAACGGTAAATTACGCACACGTATATCCCGCCAACTAAGTGCCAGACCTAAAGAAAAAATCATCAACGGTGCTACCGCTCCGGAACATTTTTGCAGTAGGCCGGCCAACCAGAACGGTATCGGCAATTGATTGAGGTTTAACACTACCGCTACAAAAGCGGCCCAAAATGGCGGCGCATTAAAAAATGCCAAGACCGATTTTGGTTTGGGCTCCCCGGTTGCTCCGTAATGGCGGGCCAGCATTATGCCTAAGGTATATACCAACGGCGCTTCGGCAAACAAATCGATCTGGATGACCAAAGACCGGGTCCAGTCACCGAAAATCTGCTCCAATACCGGCAAGCCCAGATACGTGACATTTGGGAAGGCTGCCGCCAAAATCACCGCCCCGGTTTGCGGATTTTTAAATCTAAACAACTTGGCAAGCATCCAAGTCGCCAAAATCGACAGCAAGATACTGATAGAACCCAATGCTGAATATTGTAGCGATTGCCAACCAATATCAGCCCGCCACAGCACATCCAGTACCATAACCGGCATAAAAAAGTAATAAACTACACTAGTTAACACCAGCCGGGTCTGGTCTGCCGACAAACGGTTGGGCGTCAAGACCCGCCAACCGGCTCCGCAGAGCATCAGCACGGTCATTTGCATCAAAGTTGTATTCATGCCGCGCATTTTATCAGGCTGGCGGCGGTGACACGCGGCTAAAGCATTTGCCCTAGTTATAGTTGATCGCCGCCCGGCGCTTGGGCTACGGCCTGATCGAGTAGTCGTTCGAACTGATCGGCCGGAACCGGTCTGGAAATTAAATAGCCCTGGCCGTAATCGCAGCCCATGCGATTTAATAGATCGTATTGCTCCTGGGTCTCTATCCCTTCCGCGACGACTTTAATGCCTAGCTTGTGCGCCATCACTACAATGGCTTCGCACAAGGCCATGTCGCTGGAGCCGGCCACCAGACTCCTGACAAAAGCTTGGTCGATCTTGATGTAATCGATGTCGAATTTTTTCAAATAGGCCAAGGACGAATAACCGGTGCCAAAATCGTCCAGAGCCACCTGCATGCCGGCATCCCGAAACGCCAGCAGTTGCTCGCGCGTGCTGTTGCTGGCGTCCAATATCAAGCCTTCGGTAATTTCGACAATCACGCTCCGGCCTGGTAGTTCCAGTTCCCGCAGCAATACTATCCATTGATTGGCTTCCATGGCTTGCTTGCGGAACTGCACCGGCGATTTATTCACGCTGATCTGGAAATCCGGATGATAGCGTTGCCGCCACTGCTTGGCCTGACGCACGGCGGTATCGAAAACCCAATCGCCAATGTCGACGATAACCCCGGTATCTTCGGCAACCGGAATAAATTCGGCCGGGCTAACCATTCCGAGCGTCGGATGCTGCCAACGCAGCAGGGCTTCGGCTTTGGCGATGGTGCCGCTGGCAAATTCGATGATCGGTTGGTAATGCAGTAAAAACTGCTGCCGGGCCAGCGCGCCGTGCAAATCATTGGCCAGCCTCATGCGCAACTGGGCGTTCTGCTGCATCAGAGCAGTAAAATAATGGTAGCGGTCGCGGCCCTGATTTTTGGCGGCGTACATCGCCTGATCGGCATTTTTTAATAATGAATCGGTGTCGAGCGCGTCGTCCGGATACAGGGCAATGCCTATACTCCCGGAAATATAGGCCGTCTCGTTTCCCAAACGAAACGGTTCCGCCAAGCGCTGCAAAATATTTCTGGCGATCCGGTTCACACCATCGACCTGATCCAACTCGCCCAAAATCACGGTGAATTCATCGCCGCCTAGCCTGGCGATGCTGTCGCAATCCCGTACGCAGCCGCTGATACGCCGCGCCGCTTCCTTCAACAACACATCGCCCATGAAGTGGCCCATGCTGTCGTTGACATCCTTGAAACGGTCCAGGTCCAGAAACATCAATGCCACATGCTGACCGTGCCTAAAAGCCTTTTTGATTTCCTGATTGAGCCTATCTAAAAACATATTCCGATTCGGCAATCCGGTCAACGGATCGAAATTAGCTTGCCGCCAAATCAATTCTTCGGATTTTTTACGGTCGGTAATATCCGCTATCAAGGCCACCCGTCGGTGCACTCCGCCGCTCTCATTCAGAATGGAATTGATGGTTACCCACTGTATGCAATCCTCGCCGTTCTTGCGGCGGCCGCTGATTTCGCCGGCCCACTGCCCATGAGTATTGATAACCCGCAAGACAGTTTTATAGAAAGCCTGATCATGATGCTCCGTGTTGCCGCCGACAAAGGCGCGGCCTATCACTTCGTCCGCCGAATAACCGGTTACCGTGGTGAATGCCGGATTAACCGTGATGATAGTGCCCGTGGCATCGGTAACCATCATCGCCTCGCTGCTGTTCAAATACACCAAGGCGGCCAGTTGCATTTCCTCTTCGGCACTTTTCCGCGCGGTAATGTCCTCGTACACGCCCAAGACGCCAATGGTCTGGTGTTGCAAATTACGTAAGGGCACCCTTGAGGTTCTCAAATGCATGGTTTTACCTGCCGGACCTAATAGCGTTTCTTCGTAATTCAATTTTGCCGTATTACTCTCTATGACCTGTTTATCGTCCGCTCGATACAAGTGCGCCAAATCTCGCCAAACCAATTGCTCATCCGACTTACCGATCAATTCGGCGGGGCTATCCAGCCCGGCATCCTTACTGAAGGCTAAATTGGCGCCCAGATAACGGTAACTAAGGTCTTTCCAGAACACCCGGCTGGGGATGGTGTTGATGACGGTTTGCAGCATGTTTACCGAGTCGGCTAATTTATGCATCGCCTCCAGGCGCTCGGAAATGTCGCGCAAGATCAGTAATTGATTGCCTGCCAAGCTATCGCCCAACAAGACGATATCGATTAATACCATCCGGCACCTGCCATCCTTGCAACACACTTTCAATTCCCCAGTTCGACTGGACTCGCCCGCAGAGTGAGGGACACGCTGATAACCATGCCAATTAGCGATGACTTGCTGCCGATATTCGGCCTGGGGATGGGCATGCCACCACCATTCCGCCAAGGTCGGAATATCGGCCAAGGTATAACCAAAGGTTTTAACAAAAGCGGAGTTCAAATAACTGATATTGCCCTGACTATCATGCAGCGCATAGGCAATCGGCGACTCTTCGATAATCGCGTGAAACTTGGCTTCGCTGCCCGACAGCGCCTGGTGCGCTTGATAGAGCCTCTGGTAAGGCAGTTGGATGCTATTGAGAAATACCGAGCGATAGATCAGGCCATAGGCGACCACCTTGTAGACATGGCCGAGCAGAATATATAAATCGGTCACGCTGGCATAAAAGGTCACGAACAATTCGCTCATGGCCATGATAGCTGCCGCTGCGGCCAATCCAGCCGGATCGTAGGAATGTTGGCGGCGGGCTTGGAGTAAATAGCCGATGGCACTGAGAGCATAGACGCCGGCCAATAAATATTCGCAGGCTTTTTTAAAAGACGTTAAGCCCTGAACTGCATCAAAGGTGCGCGGTAACCAGTCCTGATGGAAAAACACCAGCCAGCAACTCAGGGCAATATAGAGCAGCACACCGCTCAACATCAACGAACGCGATACCGGTGTTATTTGCCTACTCGGCACCCACAATCCCATCACTAAGCCTAGCGCCGCAAAGCCGCGGGCCATTAGCCAAAAAGCGATGGCTTTTTCCGGATCGCTTTCGGTGATAAAGGCCGGCATGCCGCTGAAAGACAGGGTATGCATTAAATCGAGGACCGCCACGCCTAAGAAACAGCAGGCCAGCATCATGAATCCGGCGGAGTTTTCCTTTTGATAAACGCTCCAACCCACGGCGAAAACCAATGCGGAAATCACGATGGAAAAGCCTTCCATCAAGGTATGCACGCCCAAGGACTGGCTGAAAAACGGCCGTAAGGATTCCGATAGCGGAAAATACAAGCTAAGCAACTGCGCAAGTAAAAGTAGTAGCACCGTCCAAAGCAGAGGCCTGACCTGGTTTTGTTCGCTATATTGCTCCACAGTGTTCCCTTGCTGTTTGCCGGTCTGCCGACATTATGTAGACTTAAGTCTGTTAGCGGCTAGTGTTATTGTTATGTTCTGTCGATAGTGCTATGGGTACTGTCAATTCATCAGCAGGAGCATTCAATACGCCAGAGCCCGCCAATGTTGTCTAAGTTTGTCGATTTGCGCGACATCCAGTTGCGCGGTGCGGGAATGCTCCCGGCATAAGGCGCCGCGAAATCCCAAATAATCCGGACTTAACTGCACCAAACCCGCTACATCGCCGACGCGCAAGGAACCGGCCAAACCACTTAGCAAGCCCAGACTGGCGACTCTATCGACAAACATCTGCAATTCGTCGAGCGTCATCAACCGGGTCAATGAACCGAGTTGTTTATCGGCGGTATCCAGCATCACCCCGCGAAAACCGGCCTTGGCTAAGACATCGATAATCGAAAAATCCGGCCGGGTATCGGCAAATAATACCGCTACCAAGGCCACGCCCTGCTCGGCAAGCGTTTGTAATCCCGCAATGCAGGTTTGCCAATCGCCGCCCGGAAAAAAGCCGATTTTCACATAATTCACCCCGGTAGCGGCCATGGCTTGCACGGCCGGCAGGATCAATTCGGGCTGCATCGGTAAATCGCCGATAGTGGCGCTAACACAGCTACCCGGTTGCATGCGGCGGACAATCTCGGCAACCACGGCAACATCCAAGGCACCCAACGCACCGCGAGCCGGTTGTTTTAAATCGATAATATCGACGGCGGCGGCTTCGACCAACAAAGCTTCGGCCAAACTATTCACGCTTGCCAACATCGCTGTCATGCTTGCACTCCCCGGCGATGTTGCTCGATAGCCGTCATTAACCAATTCCAGGCTTCCCGTTCCCGCTCACCGGCGGTTTTATCCAGACCGATGCGTAAATAATCCAGCTCGGCTTGAATTTTCTCCCAGGGCAATCTATCCAGCCGGCTGATTAATATCGCCGCTTCCAGCACCGAATATTGTGCCCGGTTAAAGCCTTGAAACGGCTTATGATTGACCGTGTGCACGGCCCGGCAAAATAGTTTGGGCCGGGTGTCGTCGTCTTCGATCCGGACCAGGTTCAGTTCGGTATGTGCCAAGCTGTCGGCTAAATAATACCCTGCGACTTGTCGGGCGGGCAATACGGGCCAGTCCCTACGCCCGGTCAGACAACCGGCAAAAATCCGCACATCGTCGCAATAATTGATGACAGCGGTTTTGTTAGCCAGCAGATTATCCAGCGTGGTCGAAGGCCGAAACGGCAGGATAATGTATTGATCTTGTTCAACATGCACCCCCATCGGCGCGATGTGCGTATCGCCTTGCAGATTGACGGTGGTGACGAGGGTTTCTTGAATCATGGTTGTTTAGGTCTATCCTGAAGCGTGAAATGTTGCCGGTTTACCAGCAAACCAACGCGCAATTTTAATCTCGCCGGCTACCCTTAGGGATTTTTTTTCCAGCCGGCGCATGCAGGATGCATTTTCGATCACCATTAACCAGGCCACACGCTTATGCACGCCATAGATATTGCCGACTTATCGATTTTGCTGATCGAACCTTCGACCACACAGCTAAAAGTCATCATGCAGCATTTACGCGACGAAGGGATTGCCAAAATCGAAGGGGTTTCCAATGCTAAGGCGGCGCTGGAAAGCTTGCACAATCATCGCCCTGATCTGATTATCAGCAGCCTGTATCTGCCGGATATGATGGCCACCGAACTGGTCGAACATCTGCGCGGCGACGAGGCTTTGAGTCATGTGCCCTTCATGTTGATATCCAGCGAATCCAGCTTCGATGTACTGGACACCATTCGCCAGGCCGGCGTAGTAGCGATTTTGCCTAAGCCGTTTGCGCATGACGATTTAAGAAACGCCTTACGGGCGACTATCGAGTTTATCGATCCGCAAGAAATCAGCCTGGAACATTACGACATCGAAAATGTGCGGGTCTTGGTGGTTGACGACAGCCCGCTGGCCCGCAAGCACATCAGCCGAGTGTTGAACAATATGGGCATCGTCAAGATCACCCAGGCCCAGGACGGCAAGGAAGGCGTTGATGTATTCGCTCGAGACCAAAACGCCTTCGACCTGATCGTCACCGATTACAATATGCCGGTGATGGACGGCCAGCAGTTGATCAAAACCATCCGCCAGGATTTAGGCAATTCCATCGTACCGATCTTGATGGTCACCAGCGAAGAAAACGAAACCCGCCTCAGCAATGTGCATAAAGCCGGGGTCTCGGCCATTTGCGACAAACCTTTCGATCCGCAGACCGTGAAGGAAATGTTGTTTCGGGTGCTTGAACCGGATTGAAAACAACCAGCTCCGATTGCTAAGACTTACCTTCCAAACTTGTCTAGCGGCAACTGCCTATTGACGATTGCGAACTGTATTCACGGCCCTCGCCTGTCTTTTTTCCAAACCTCCCAGAACTTGCAGGCCTGCCTTAGTAAGTGTCCATAGTGCGAATTCTGGAGCACCTTTTACCTATTCCGCATCCTTCCTATATCCACCGCCAACCCTATGGCATGATCAGCCAGTTTCTATTTTCTGTACTTGCATCACCCTTATCAGCAGCACTATACTGCCCATAAAAGCAGTAACCATAAAAACAGCATGAAACCACTTACCGACCGCCAACAAGATATCCTGAACTTCATCGAGCGCAGCCTGATGCAGGACGGCTTTCCACCGACTATCGCCGAAATCGCCGCTGCGTTTGGTGTGCGCTCTACCAACAGCATCCGTGGTCACTTACAGGCTTTGGCGCGTAAGGGCGCAATCGAATTGGTGCCGGCCGCATCGCGCGGCATTCGCCTACTTAAACCCACCCCAGATCCCAACCAAGGCTTACCGCTGGTCGGCCGGGTGGCGGCGGGCCAGCCAATTCTGGCCGAAGAACATATCGAGCGCTATTGCCGTCTGGGACCGGAGTTATTCGATAACCGCGCCGATTATCTGTTACGCGTACAAGGCATGAGTATGCGCGATGCCGGCATTCTGGACGGCGATCTATTAGCCGTGCAACGCACGCCGGAAGCCCGCAACGGCCAGATCGTCGTGGCGCGGATTCACGACGAAGCTACGGTAAAACGATTGCGTCTGGACAGCAAAACGCATATGGCTTATCTGGAGCCGGCCAATCCGGATTTCCAGATCATCGAAGTAAATTTACAACGCGAGCCGCTGGTGATCGAAGGCGTGGTGGTCGGCGTTATTCGCAGCGAGCTATGAGTGCAAACGCCTTAGACCAACTTTTGCGCTCGCAAACCGGTGTCTGGCGCGGATTACGTTCGGAACACCAAAATTGGCCGGTCATTCCTTCCGGCTTTGCGGAACTGGATGCTTTGCTGCCTGGAGGCGGCTGGCCGCTGGGCGGCGTACTGGAGATATTCTCGCCCTGCTTGGGGATTGGTGAGTTAAGTCTGTTGCTGCCCGCTATGTCCTATATCACCCAAACCAAACGCTGGATAGCCTGGATCGCGCCGCCACAGCAAGCTTACGCACCGGCCTTGGCACAGGCCGGCATTGATTTAGCTTATGTTCTGGTAGTGGATTGCCGGCAAGAGGCAGACATCCCCTGGAGTCTGGAAAAACTGCTGCGTAGCGGCCGCTGCGGTATGACCTTGGCCTGGCCGCGCCGGCTCAGCGATCATCAAATTCGCCGCTTACAACTGGCCGCCGAAGCCGGCTCCGCGTTGGCAGTGCTCTATCCAAAGCAACCTAGCGGCGCCGGTTACACGGCATTGCGTTTGGAAATCAAACCTGTGGAGACCGGCCTGGCTTTACACATTTTGAAAGCGCGCGGCAGTTTGCAACGCGCGTCATTAATCTTGCCGCTATAAGAAAACAATGGCTGCAACTGCCAGGGCGCTATCGCCAACGCCGACAGACCGAGTCGATACCTTCGTAAAACCCAACGCGGCCACTAGCCCACTTTGGCTATGCGCGTATTTCCCCGACTTGGCTTTGGCAGCGCTGCATCTGGATTTAGATCAGGCCGTCGCCTGTTCGGCGCATAGCAAAGGCCAAACTCGTTTATATGCGGTCTCGGAACCAGCCCGGCAAGCCGGCGTCGAACCGGGCATGGCCCCCGCTGCAGCATTAGCCCTGTGTCCCGGCTTGAGTATTCGTAACCGCGATCCGCTCGCCGAACGCCAGGCTTTACAGCAACTAGCCGAAATTGCGCTGGATTTCAGCCCCTGGGTCAGCCTGGATCAACCGGACTGCTTGCTGCTGGAAATTCGTTCCTGTCTGACCCTATTCGGCGGCATAGAGCGCTTACAAGATAAGCTAAGAACGGCATTGCAAACCGCTAGGCATCACCCGCTAATCGCCATTAGCCCGTCCCCAACGGCTAGCGTCTTACTAGCAAGACTAAGCCTGGAAACTATTGTCACGGACCGCCAGGCCTTGCGTTCGGCATTGGGTCCGCTGCCCGTCGCCGCTCTGGAGCTGGACGATAAAATCTTACACCGGCTATTCCGCACGGGTATTCGCCAACTCACCGACTTGTGGCGCTTGCCGCGCGACGGCCTGGCCAAGCGCTATGGCGCCGTGTTATTGCAACAACTGGATAGACTGGCCGGCCAGCAAACTCAAATTTTGCAGGCCTTCCATAGGCCGCCAAGCTTCCAGGCCAGCAGAGAGATGCCGATCGAGCTGGAACGTATCGAACATTTCTTTCCGGCTGTCGAACAACTGGCCGGCGAATTTGCTGCGTTTCTAAAAAGCCGCGATGCCACGACATTAGGCATCTCCCTGCAACTGCACCATTATGACCTTCCCGCTACTCGCTTAACACTGGATTTTCGCGCCGGCAGTCGCGATCCGAAACACTGGTGCGGCTTGCTGTACGAAAAGCTGGAACGCTCGCCGTTACCGGCCCCGGTGCTGGCCCTTACCTTACTCAGCGCAGCCATAATTCCGTTTCAGCCGGAGCGCTTCAGCCTGTTCGACGACAGTGAACAACCTAACAGCGAAACGGAATGGCAAGCTGTTTTGGATCAATTACAAGCCCGACTGGGACATCACGCCTTGAAGTTTCCGGGAACGCAAGCCGACCATCGCCCGGAGCGCGCGATGACCAATACCCCAAGCCTGCTAAACGCAAACCCTGGTTTACCGCTACGGCCGTTGTGGCTGCTACCTAATCCCGCCCCGTTACGGCTCGGCGATATTTGCTTACTATCGGCAGCGGAACGCATCGAATCGGGCTGGTGGGACGATCAATCTATGCGCCGCGACTACTACATTGGCAAAGATGCGCACGGCCGCAAGCTATGGGTTTATCGCGACTTAAACGCCAAACAGCAGTGGTTTTTGCATGGCTTATTCGGCTGAAACCACCACACCGGACAGCAGCTTTGCCGAACTGCATTGTCTGTCCAACTTTAGTTTCCTGCGCGGCGCCTCGCACCCGGAAGAGCTGGTCGAGGAAGCTGCCAGGCTGGGTTATCAAGCCTTGGCATTGACCGACGAATGTTCGCTGGCCGGCGTGGTACGCGCACATCTGGCAGCCCGCAAACACCAGATTAAACTGATCATCGGCAGCGAATTTGTGTTGGACGACGGTCTAAAACTGGTTTTGCTGGCCACCGATAGAACCAGCTACGGCAATCTATCCGCGTTGATCACCCTCGCCCGCCGTCAAGCCGAAAAGGGCAGTTATCGGCTGGCTAGAACCGATTTAGCCGCACACTTTCCACAAGGTTGTCTGGCGATCTGGTTAGCCAACACCCAACACAGGGTGGACGACGGGCAATGGCTGAAGCAGTTATTTGCAGACGACCTGTGGCTAGGTATCGGCATTTTTCTATCCGGCCACGACGAAACCTGTTTACGAGAAGCCGAAGCCACCGCCCGGCAACTGGACATCCCGATAGTCGCCTGCAACGACGTGCATATGCACCACCGCTCTCGCCGCGCTTTGCAAGATACGCTCACCGCAATTCGCCTCGGCCAACCTCTTGCACAATTGGGCTATGCCTTATTCGCCAACGGCGAGCGGCATCTACGCCCCCGCCCCCGGTTGGCCGAACTTTATCCGCCGGAATGGTTGCAACAAACCTTGGTTATCGCCGAACGTTGCCAGTTTTCGTTGGACGAATTGCGCTACGAGTATCCGCAAGAACTGGTGCCGACTGGTCATACACCCACTTCCTGGCTACGACAACTGACTGAAACCGGCATCCAAAACCGCTGGCCGCACGGCCTGCCGGAAAAAGTGCGCCAACAAATCGAGCACGAACTAAGCCTGATCGCCGACCTGGCTTACGAGCCTTATTTTCTGACCGTGCATGACATCGTCAGATACGCCCGCGAACAAGGTATTCTTTGCCAAGGCCGCGGCTCGGCGGCCAATTCGGCGGTGTGTTTTTGTTTGGGCATCACCGAAGTCGATCCGGCCCGGATGAATCTGTTGTTCGAACGCTTCCTGTCCCGCGAGCGCAACGAGCCGCCGGACATTGATGTGGATTTCGAGCACGAGCGCCGCGAGCAAGTGATTCAATACATCTACCAAAAATATGGCCGGCATCGCGCGGCCTTGGCCGCTACGGTGATTACTTACCGGACGCGCAGCGCGGTGCGCGATGTCGGTAAAGCCTTGGGCCTGAATCTGGCTCAGGTGGAACGCCTGGCCGATAGCGTGGATCGCTGGGATGGCTATCAGCTAATGCCGGAATCTTTAAAAGAATGCGGCTTCGACCCGGACAGCCCCATCGTGCAACGCCTGGCCGTGCTGGTTCAGCAAATCAAAGGCTTTCCGCGCCATCTGTCGCAACACGTCGGCGGCTTTGTGATCGCTCGCGACGAATTATCAAGATTGGTGCCGGTGGAAAATGCGACGATGGCTAACCGCACCGTAATCCAATGGGAAAAAGACGATCTGGAAGCGATGGGCTTATTGAAGGTCGACGTGCTGGCGCTGGGCATGCTCAGCGCGATTCGTAAGGCTCTGGTATATCTTGGTCAATATTGCCGGCCACCCGTTTTTCCTTACGAAACCAAGCCCCTTCGCCCGCCAAAGGCTGTCGTAAAAGTCAAAACGGAACCCTCTCCCCACGTGAGAGGGCTGGGTGAGGGCTCGAAAATCAATGCTTTAGCTTATTCGAATCCCCTCACCCCAACCCTCTCCCGCGAGGAGAGGGAGCTTTTACAACAGCCTCCCGAGGAAAAATGGCCTGTTTCGACTGTAATCTCAGCTACCGAAGAAACCGACTCACCCAACATCACCTGGACCCTGGCCGACATTCCCGCCGAAGACCCGGCCGTGTACGCGATGCTGCAACAAGCCGACAGCATCGGCGTGTTCCAAGTCGAATCGCGGGCACAAATGACTATGCTGCCGCGCTTGAAGCCGGAAAATTATTACGATCTGGTTATCGAAATCGCCATAGTCCGCCCCGGCCCGATTCAAGGCGAGATGGTGCACCCCTATCTAGCTCGACGTAAAGGCTTAGAACCGGTGGATTATCCGAGCCCAGAAGTAAAAGCCGTGTTGGAACGCACGCTGGGCATTCCCATTTTTCAAGAACAAGTCATGCAACTGGCCATGGTCGCCGCCGGTTTTAGCGCTGACGAAGCCGATCAACTGCGCCGAGCCATGGCGGCCTGGAAACGCAAAGGTGGGCTGGAACCGTTCGAACGCAAATTACTGGACGGCATGCGGGCGCGAGGATATAGCCAAGAATTCGCCCAGCGGATTTTTCAGCAAATCAAAGGCTTTGGCGATTACGGTTTTCCGGAGTCGCATTCGGCCAGCTTTGCCTTGCTGGCTTACGTCTCGGCCTGGTTGAAACGCCATCATCCGGCAGCGTTTTGTTGCGCCTTGCTGAACAGCCAACCAATGGGCTTTTACGGCCCATCGCAACTGTTGCAGGATGCTCGCCGCCATGGCGTGGAGGTAAGGCCGGTAGATGTGCAAGCCAGTCAAAGTCAATGTTCATTGGAATTTCCCGCAAACGCCGCGCCGGCCTTACGTTTGGGTTTTAATCAAGTTAAGGGCTTGTCGCAGTCGGTGGCGACCAAGATTGTCCAAGCCCGAGGCCGGCAACCATTTACCAGCGTCACCGATCTAGCGGCTCGCGCCGGTTTGGACAGACAGGATTTGGAATACTTGGCAGCGGCCGATGCGTTGAAAAGTCTGGCCGGCAACAGGCATCGCGCCTTTTGGGCCGCCGGCGGCGTGGAAGCTCTCACACCGGTATTTGGTACGCCTGAAATTGCCGAAGCCACACCGCTGTTAAAAACGCCCAAACCGGGCCAGGAGGTATTGGCGGACTATGCCAGCATCCGGCTCAGCCTGCGCGAGCATCCGCTGGGCCTGCTGCGCGAACGCCTGCGCCG
>NZ_JANIBL010000019.1 GCF_024505055.1 Methylomonas rosea | reverse complement strand
CCCGCATAGCGGGGCGTTTGACTACACGTAATCCAAATGAGGGTTATTTCTGATTCTTAAAATATTTGAAGAAATCGGAATTCGGTTCCAGCACCATGATATTGCCGGATTTACCCAAGCTTTCTTTGTACGCGATCAGGCTGCGATAGAAAGCAAAGAAATCGCTGTCCTCGCTATAAGCTTTGGCAAAAATATCGGCGGCTTTAGCATCACCTTCGCCGCGCATAACCTCGGAATCGCGATAAGCATTCGCCAAAATGATCTCGCGCTGCTTATCGGCATCCGCGCGGATACGCTCGGCGGCTTCGGAACCTTGGGAACGAAACTCCCGAGCAACCCTGGCCCGTTCAGCTTCCATTCTTTGATAAACCGAGGTACTGACTTCAGCAGGCAAATCGATACGTTTTACTTGCACGTCGACAATGGTGATACCCAATTTCGCGGCATGCGGCGAAACATTGGTAATCAACGCATCACGAATCGCGCTACGATCGGTGGACACCAATTGTTTGATCTCGCGTTTGCTGAACTCGCTACGCGCGGAATCTTTGATGATTTGATCGAGACGAATATTGGCCTGATTCACATCACCGGCAACGGTGGTGTAAAAGGTTTTAACATCGCCTATGCGCCATTTTACGAAAGAATCGACGATAACGTTTTTCTTTTCCGCCGTTAAAAAGCGCTCCGGCGTCGAATCCATGGTCAGAATACGCGCGTCGAACTTTTTGACATTATTGATAAAAGGCAATTTAAGATGCATGCCAGGCTGGAAATCCGCGCCCACAATCTCGCCTAACTGAAATTTGATGACTCGCTCGGTTTCGGCCACGGTAAATACCGACATCGAGAGCAAGATTACTACTGCGCCAACGGCGACTAAAATCTTATTTCCCATCTTAGCGTCCTCTCACATCGCGTTCACGGCTTGACGCGCGCACATCGGTTTTAATTTCTTTCACAGGCTGAGACGTTAAAGAAACCGGTTCGTGACTGATTACCGGCGCAGGCGCAACGTCTTCGACGGCCTTATTTGCCAACTTCTCCAGCGGCAAATACATGATGTTGTTGCCGCCTTTCACATCAACCAGGACATTGTTGGAACGACCCAAAACCAACTCCATCGCTTCGATATACATACGCTGCTTGGTTACCGCCGGCGCTTTTTTGTATTCGGTTAGCAATTGCGAGAAACGGCTGACATCACCATTCGCGCGGGCAATCACTTTTTCTTTATAGCCTTCGGACTCTTGCACGATACGTGAAGCCGCACCGCGCGCCTTAGGCACCACATCGTTCGAATAAGCTTCCGCTTCATTAATCAAACGCTGTTTGTCTTCCCGCGCCTTGATCGCATCTTCGAAAGAACCTTGCACTTGTTCGGGCGGCTGCGCGTCTTGCAAATTAACACTGGTGATCAATATACCGGTTTTGTAAGCATCCATTACCGACTGAATTTCCGATTTAATCGCCAGCACGATGTCGCTACGGCCTTCCGTCAGCACAAAGTCCATATCGCTACGACCGATTACACCGCGCTGCACGCTTTCGGTAACTTGTTTTAAAGTTGAGGCTGGATCCAGGACGTTAAACGCATAATCCTTGGCGTCCTTAACTTGGTATTGGACAGCCAGACGGACGTCGACGATATTTTCGTCTTTAGTCAGCATCATCGCTTCCTTCGGCACTGAGCCCATACCCTGTCCGCCGCCTGAACGGTAACCCACTTCGATAAAGCGTTGTTGCTCGACATTGATGACCGCCACCTGCTCTATAGGCGACGGGATATGCCAGTTCAGACCCGGCTGAGTGGTATTGACATAGGCACCAAAGCGGGTGACCACGCCACGCGTACCTTCGTCCACGGTATAAAATCCGCTCAAACCCCATAAAATGACTGCACCGGCAGCCAGCAAACCGACACCTTTCATTGACGGCCCGCTGCCGAGACCACCTTTGGAACCGCCACCGAAAATACCGCCCAGTTTGTCCTGTAGCGAACGAATTACCTCGTCCAAATCGGGTGGATCATTCTTATCATTACGACCACTCCAGGGGTCTTTTTTACCACCGCCGGGTTCATTCCAAGACATACCAAACACTCCAAAAATTGGATTTGAAAACTCTAAAGCTGCATCTCGTGAGGACAACCTCTTCGATCACTCGAAGCCTTCGCTTGTCTATCCGAAAAACCGCCATTCTATCGTAAGTTAGCCATTTCCGAGCAAATAACTAGGTGATTGTTCCGGCAATCAGCCGATTAAACCTGCTCATGAACATCAATCCCCTTCAACAAGCCCAAATGCTTTCTGTCGATTTCTATCGTCAATTCGCAATCGCCGCTATCGTTATTTACTTCGTCGATTATTTTCACAAAAGTAAATAACTTCGCCTTTAATCCTGCTTGGCCGGCTGGCAAATAGCATTTTCGAATCACCTTGCTGCTAGCAAATAACTCGGACAAGGCCTGCTGCAACAAATCACAGCCTACCCCGTTTTGCGCGGAAATCCAGACACTGACGGGTTTGCCGTCGGCATCGTAGTCGATATGCGGCGCAACGTCCTCAAGCAGGTCGATTTTATTGAAAACCATCAACTGGGGGATCTTAGCAGCATCGATATCGCTTAAGACTTGGTTTACCTGATAGACCGTATCTTCGCGATCTTCAGCGGCCGCATCGATCACATGCAACAGCAAATCCGCCTCGCTGGCTTCCTGCAAAGTGGATCGAAATGCCGCCACCAATTCGTGCGGCAAATGCCGGATAAATCCGACAGTATCCGCCAAAATGATTTCACCGCCATTACTGAGAGACAATTGCCGCAAGGTAGGATCCAAAGTGGCAAACAATTGATCGGCCGCATAGATGTCTGCACCGGTTAAGGTGTTAAACAATGTGGACTTGCCGGCATTGGTATAGCCAACTAAGGACACTGTAGGAATTTCGGCCTTTTTACGCTTGCTTCGACCCTGATGGCGCTGCTTTTCAACCTTTCCCAAGCGCTGTTGAATCTGCTTGATACGCACAGCCAGCAAACGTCTGTCAGTCTCCAGCTGGGTTTCGCCCGGACCACGCAAACCAATACCACCCTTTTGCCGCTCCAAATGCGTCCAGCCGCGAATCAATCGGGTGGATAAATGTTTGAGCTGAGCCAGTTCGACCTGCAATTTACCTTCGAAGGTTTGCGCCCGCTGCGCAAAAATATCCAGAATCAGGCCGTTGCGATCGACCACCCGAACTTCCAGCGCTTTTTCCAGATTGCGCTCTTGGCTGGGTGTAAGCGGATGATTGACGATAACGATATTGGCTTCGTGCTCGATGATCGCCGCCCTGATTTCTTCAACCTTACCAGTGCCAACGAAATATTTCGGATCGGGCCGATACCGGCTTCCGGTGACTACATGAGTGGGTTGGGCGCCTGCGGATTTGGTTAGTTCTTTCAGCTCGTCGAGGTCTTCTTGACCGGCTTGCAAATTGAGGTGAACGAGAATGGCTCGTTCACCCGCATCGGGACGTTCAAACAAAAAATAACCTCTTAGCTTTCATCGCTAACGTCGGGATCACGGTGCATTGTGACATTTTTGCCGGGAACGATGGTGGATATGGCATGCTTGTAAACCATTTGATTCACAGTGTTTTTCAGCATCACCACGTATTGGTCGAAAGAATCGACGCGGCCTTGCAGTTTGATACCGTTAACCAAAAAAATCGACACGGGAGTGTGTTCTTTTCTGAGGGCATTCAAAAAGTTGTCCTGCAAGTTTTGTGCTTTCGACATCCTATTTCTCCTTATTATTGTTCGGTGCGCTATTAATACATTACCCGCTACACCCGCCAATTTCAACACGCGGGCGGCGGATCAATAAAAAACTGTTAATGACTTTGGGACTGGTCTGCGCTATTTCAAGTTCAATCAGATCTTTATTAGCAAAGCCGCTGCAAAAATAACAACGGCTGCTTAAGTTCAGCTTAGCCGATTTTTTTATATTTGAGACGATGCGGGTTATCGGCATCGGTGCCCAAACGGCGATGCCTATCGGCTTCGTAGTCGGCATAGTTGCCTTCAAACCACACCACCTCACTGTCGCCTTCGAATGCCAGCATGTGCGTGGCGATCCGATCCAGGAACCAGCGATCATGCGATATCACTACCGCGCAACCGGGGAACGCCAATAAAGCCTCTTCCAGGGCTCGCAAGGTTTCAACGTCCAAATCGTTGGTTGGCTCGTCGAGCAACAACACGTTGCCGCCGCTTTTCAACAACTTGGCCAAGTGTACGCGGTTGCGTTCGCCGCCGGACAATTCGCCGATACGTTTTTGTTGGTCCCCGCCTTTAAAATTGAAGCGGCCTATGTATGCACGCGATGGTGTCTCGTATTTACCGACGGTGATCATATCCAAACCGTCTGAGATTTCTTCCCAAACCGTTTTATTATTGTCCATGTCGTCGCGCAGCTGATCGACATAAGCCATCTGCACAGTCTGACCGAATTTGATGTCGCCGGAATCCGGTTTCTCAAAACCAGCCATCATCCGAAACAGCGTGGTTTTACCGGCGCCGTTAGGTCCGATGATGCCAACAATACCGCCCGGCGGCAATTTGAAACTGAGATTGTTGATCAGCAGCCTGTCGCCAAAACCTTTGCTGATATTCTCGACGTCGATCACCACATCGCCCAGACGCGGACCGGGTGGAATATAAATTTCCTGGGTCTCGTTACGTTTTTGCGTTTCGACCGACGACAATTCTTCAAAACGCGCCAGACGCGCCTTGCTCTTCGCATGCCGGCCTTTTTGGTTGGAACGCACCCACTCCAGCTCGGCTTTCATGGCTTTTTGCCGAGAAGACTCTTGTTTCTCCTCCAACTCCAGGCGTTTTTCCTTTTGTTCCAGCCAAGATGAATAATTGCCCTCCCACGGGATACCCATGCCGCGGTCCAGCTCCAAAATCCAGCCGGCCACATTATCAAGGAAGTATCTATCATGGGTTACCGCTACCACGGTGCCGGGATAGTCATGCAGGAAGCGCTCCAGCCAGGCCACCGATTCGGCATCCAAATGGTTGGTAGGTTCGTCGAGCAACAACATATCGGGCTTCGACAGCAACAAGCGGCATAGCGCCACCCGGCGTTTTTCACCACCGGATAATTTGGTGACATCGGCATCCCAGTCCGGCAGACGCAAGGCATCGGCAGCCACTTCCAAAGTACGATCCAAATTATGACCGTCACAGGCATTGATAATGTCTTCCAGCTTGGCCTGCTCGGCGGCCAGCGCATCGAAATCGGCGTCGGCATCGGCATAAGCCGCATAGACCGCATCCAATCGGGCCAATACGTCTTTGATTTCCGCAACCGCTTCTTCAATATTGCCGCGCACGGTTTTATTAGGATCGAGTTGCGGCTCCTGCGGCAGATAGCCGATCTTGGTGCCTTTCAGCGGAATCGCTTCACCTTCAATTTCCTTGTCGATGCCGGCCATGATGCGCAGCAGCGTGGATTTACCGGAACCGTTCAAGCCCAATACACCGATTTTGGCGCCCGGAAAAAACGATAAAGAGATGTCTTTAAGAATATGCTTTTTGGGCGGTACGATCTTGCCGACCCGGTTCATCGAGAAAATATATTGCGCCATTGTTTTTCTGCTGAAGAAATAAAATGGCATTATACCGTGGGATATCGGTTTTTTAAGGGTGTTAATTTTTTTCGGGCGATAGGTGGCGATTCAATGCAAATTGAAACAGTTCCGGTAAAACTGAACGCAGCCGATGTTTATATCGACATCCATTGCCACCAAACCGGCACCAAGCGGAGCCTTGAAATGATCAACATCGCCACCCAGGATTTCGACGTCGCGGCAGCGCAAAACGGTTTTTTCAGCCTGGGTTTGCACCCTTGGGATCTGCACAGACAAGATACTGAAACAGCTTTATCTAAAATTATCGCGGCAAGCCATGACCCGAAACTACTGGCGATCGGCGAATGCGGACTGGATAAGGCTATCGATGCCCCATTAGCAGTGCAGACCTTAGCATTCCTTGCTCAGATCAATATCGCCCACCAACTAGGCAAACCTCTGATAATCCATTGCGTCCGTGCTTTCAACGAGCTAATTCAGCTTAAAAAATCATCGCAAAATTCCAAAGCAGCCTGGATCATTCACGGCTTTAACGGCAAGCAGGCATTGGCTGAGCAATTGCTAAAACATGGATTTTATCTGTCCTTTGGTGCGGCTTTACTAGCTCCGGGCAGTTATGCCGGTGCAGCGCTATGCGGCACGCCGCTGGATCGCGTATTTCTGGAAACCGACGCCGCTAATGTCTCCATTGACGCCATATACGCCGCTGCGGCTAAAATGCTCGGCCTCGACAACGTCTCCTTGCAGCAACACATTATGAGTAATTTCAAACGAGTATTTCTGAATGACTGATTTAAGCTGGCTGTCCCGCACCGAACTATTGATCGGCAAGCCCAAACTCGACAAGCTACAGCAATCTCATGTATTGGTGGTCGGCATGGGCGGTGTGGGCTCGTTTGCGGCTGAATTTATCTGCCGGGCCGGTGTCGGCGCGATGACCATTGTCGATGGCGACGTAGTCGATCCCAGCAATCGCAACCGGCAGTTGCCGGCATTATCCACAACGCACGGGCAGTCCAAGGCTGACATCATGGGCGAACGCTTGCTGGCGATCAATCCCGATTTAAAACTGACCATCAAACACGAATTCATCACCCCCGATACCGCCGACGAGCTATTGAGCCAGCATTACGATTACGTGGTCGATGCCATCGACAGCCTGACCCCAAAAATCACGTTGATCCGCGCCGCCAAAGCCCGCAACATGAAAATCGTCAGCTCCATGGGCGCCGGTGGCAAGATGGACCCGACCCATCTAAAAGTGGTGGACATCTCCAAAACCTATAACTGCCCGTTTGCGCAATTCATTCGCACCCGTTTGCGCAAACACGGCATCAGCCGTGGCGTGAAGGTGGTGTTTTCGCCGGAAGTGGTCAATAAAGATTCGTTGATGTTTACCGACGGCAGTAATTATAAAAAGTCGGCTTACGGCACCATCTCTTATTTGCCCGCAGCATTCGGCGGCGTCTGCGCTTCGGTGGTAATCCGCAATTTGATTCACGATCCAGCTCACTCGACCCACAACAAACATCATGGCTAAACCACCCACCCGCCCGGCGGATTCGCTGTTGGTCAATCCAGGCAAAAGTTCGCGCTTGCAGGAGATGCGGCAGCGCGCGGCCACGGTAAATCAGCCGGCACCCGCGCCTACTCAACCCAGTTTCCAAGCAAAAGATGGAGACTTAAGTCCGGAACTGGCCTTGGCTAGAGACTTAATCGATCTGCGCCTAAATGAAATTCTGTCCGCGCTACCGGTAGGCAAACAGCGACGCTTGTTCAAAATTCGCTTTGGGATGGAACCGGAGCAAATCAAAGCGTTACCAATAAAACAGATATTTTCTATGCTGGAAATCAATCACCCGCAATTCAATAATCTCTCGGCTAACATGAAGCAAGTCGCCGATCTGAATTATAATGGCCGGCAACCCAACTAATCCGGCCGTTTCCATTGTCTTACGCTCAGCCGTCCCGTTCCTCACTTCCCGCTACGATGTACACCCTAGAACCCAATCAAGATTACCGCGACCAAAGCCTGCGCGATAACGCCGAATTATCCAGCACCGAACTGCAAGCCGACGCCGCCAAACACTACGACGACTGTTACAACGATTATTTGGTGGCCTGGTGCAACCGCGATAATCTGGCCTTGCATTACGGCTATTGGGACGAGGCTAAGCCTTACGATCAACACCAAGCCCTGCTGAACAAAAATCAGGTCCTCTATGAAAAGGCCGGGATTCAGGCCGGCGACAAAGTGTTGGATGCCGGGTGCGGGATCGGTGGCAGTACGATTTGGATGGCTAAACAGCATGGCAACCAGGTAACCGGCATTACCATCAGCGCCAAGCAGGCAGATTATGCTCGCCAACACGCCAAGCGCCACGGTGTGGCCGATCGGGTTGATTTCCAAGTCGCCGATTTTTGCGCCACGCCCTTCCCGGATGCTTCGTTTGACGTGGTTTGGGCCCTGGAAAGCTCCTGTCACGCTTTACACAAAGGGGAGTTTTTAAGAGAAGCCTGGCGGGTACTGCGTCCCGGCGGGCGAATTGTGGTCTGCGACGGCTTTGTGTTGCAAAGGCAGTTTAACCCACAGCAATGGCAGGCGGTGGTGACCTGCTTAAACGGCTGGGCTGTACCCAATCTGTGCGCGCGCGACGAATTCAAGGGCCTGTTGGAGCAACAAGGTTTTCAAGCCATCGTTTGCCACGACATCACCGCGCAAACCCAGGCCTCGGTGGAGCATATGTACAAAGTAGCCAAACGCCTGAAACCGGTACAGACTATCAGCGAATGGTTGGGGTTACGTTCCAAGGCGCAAACCGCCAATTATCTGGTGGGTTTGGCGCAACACCAGTTGTTTACCGAAAAACTGACAGAATATTGCATTTTTACTGCACAAAAGGCTTAAACAAGATGCCGATGGTTTTACCGCGTTTGAAGTTTCTGACACTATTTACAATATTGGGCTGCGGCTTAAACGGTTGCGCCAGCGTACCGGCCAATAGCCAGCACGACAGCTTTGCAGACTACGCCGAATCGGTATTCCGTCACCAGAGCACGGTATTAAGTCGACTCATGATGCTCAGTGAAGCCGATCTTTTACCTGACAACGAGAGCTTTGCAAATACAGAAGAAGCGATGCACGACGCCTGCCATCTCCTGAACGAATATGCTGAGCGGGAAAGCGAAGGCGAAAGCATGAGCCTGCGTTTTAAAGCCAAGGTGCAAGCCAGCATCGAGAGTTGCGATGCCAGTATTCAAAAAATGGAAGCCTTAATGGCCGGCCTGGACCAGTACCAAGCGCCGCCGCACGCGCACCCTTAGACGAAAAACCGGTTTTATCAAAGTTAATCGCCGCCGTTTGTCCATTGCCGGCGATAATCATCGAAATCGTGGCGCTTGAGGATTGTTGCCTGCCCTTGAGCCAAGGCATAAACATCCGGCAAGTTGTAGCCGTTAAAGCGATTGGCCTTGATCAAGGAATACGCGCCAACGTCGGCAAACACCAGTTTGTCGCCCACCTCCGGGATTTGCTCGAATCGATATTCCCCGAATACATCGCCGGCCAGACAAGTCGATCCCGCCAAAATTGCCGTCCGCTCGCCGGCATCATCTTCCGCCAGCAAGCACGGTTTGCGCTGATATTCGAATACTTCCGGATGATGGTTGACCGAGGTGTCCAAGATCAAAATTTGCTTACCGTCGCTAACGAATCGGTCCAGCACAGTCGTCACGATATACCCTGCGTTGCCGACCAAGGCTTTACCCGGCTCCAAATACACATCGACGCCGAACTCAACTCTGAGCCTTTGAATCAATTCAACGACCTGCGCTTGATCCGCGATGCCGTGATACAAATAACCGCCCCCCAAATTCAGCCATTTAAGCTGGCCGCGTTTCAGAATCGGCAGCAGATTTTCCAGGGTTTGTTGCAACGGTGCAAAATCCAGACAAGCGAACACCGTATGAAAATGCAGCCCTTCGATACCGGCCGGCAATCCGTCTTGCAGTAACTCAATATCCACACCCAATTTGGAATGCGGCCGACACGGATCGTAGCGGTGATCGTCGGCAAACGACAGCTTGGGATTTACCCGCAAACCTCTGGAATAACCCGCAGCCGCTCCATGCAGACGCTGAAACTGTGACAGCGAATTGAAACTGATATGGCTGCAAAGCAGGCCTAACTCGGGAAATTCATCGGGACGCATGCCGGGCGTGGTCAGGTGAATGCTACCGCCTTTTTCACCCAAACCCTCTTTTGCCAAGCGCGCCTCAAACAATGAACTAACCGAAATACCATCCACTCTCCCAGATATCAATTCCAGCAAAGACGCCAAAGGCAGTGCCTTCATAGAATACAAAATCTTGCAATCCGTCGCTTGCCGCAAGGCTAGCAAGGGCTGCAAATTGGCGAGCACTTGCTCTTCATCCAGCACAAAAGCCGGCGAACTGGGAATTAGCCGTTGCAATTCTGCTAGGTTCACCGACATGTGCGTCCCTTCCCTGAATAAATCGCCTGCTCGGTGACCACAAAATCCATGAATACATCGTACTCATCCATTACGACCTGCGGCAATAGTTGGGCTTCATAGCCAATCGCCGCCAACACCGCGTCGGGCCGCACTTTTTGCAGTAGACGGTCGTAATAACCGGCGCCGTTACCCAAACGTCCGCCTTGCTTGTCAAACGCCACACCCGGCACCACGACCACATCCAGTTCATCGGCGCGAACTTGTTTGCCCTGTTCCGACCAGCGCTCGCGCGGCGGCTCAAGAATATTCCACATACCAGGCTGCAATTCGGCTAGAGATTCTAAATGCCACAAACCCAATTGCTTATGACCCTCGGCATCGACCGTGCAGTAAGGCACGACGATGCGTTTATCGCTATCCAGCTCGGCGACCACCGTTGCCAGGGTCCGCACTTCGGAGCGGCAATGTAAATACCACATCACCGTCTGCGCACTTTGATACCAGGATTGCTCACAGAGACGTCCGCAGATTTCAGCGCTGACCGCGTCCTTATCGGCTTGCACGTTTCGTGCTGCATAGGCAATTTGGCGTTGTTCGGCTTTATTCATGCGTACGGCAATATGCCAAGGCTTGCTCAAGCAGGTCTTTAGAGCCAGTAATTAAATGCCGGGGATCCTGCTCCTTGCGTAGCCAGGTAAATTGGCGTTTGGCCAGTTGCCGGGTGGCGATAATGGCTTTGTCGCGCATCGTCGCCAGGTCGTATTCGCCGTTTAGATAGGACCAAACTTGCCTATACCCGACGCAGCGTATCGACGGCATGCTTTCGTCCAGATCACCGCGTTGCCATAAAGTCTGGACCTCTTCCAGAAAGCCTTGCGTCAGCATCTGATCGAAACGCTCAGCGATTTTGGCGTGCAAGGTGCTGCGCTGCTCCGGCGCGACGATGAGCTTGGTAAACCGAAAAGGCTGCTCGGCGTGCTGATCGGCGTCGAAAAAACTGGATAGCGGCCGGCCGCTGATTTCATAGACTTCCAGGGCCCGTTGAATACGTTGCGGATCGTTGACGTGTATCCGCGCAGCCGCTTGCGGATCGACGTGCGCCAGACGGGCATGTAAGACTTCCTTGCCCAACTGCTGCAATTCCTCATCCAGCCGTTGCCGTATGTCCGGATCGGCTTCCGGCAATTGCGCCAAGCCTTGGGTCAAGGCGCTGAAGTACAGCATGGTGCCGCCGACCAGCAACGGCAGCTTGCCGCGTGCGGTAATGTCTGTCATTAACTCCAAAGCGCGGTTGCGGAACTGGCCGGTGGAAAAGGCTTCGCTGGGATCGAGAATATCAAGCAAATGATGCGGCACGCCGCCGCGTTCCGCCAAAGTGGGTTTCGCGGTGCCAATGTTCATGCCCCGATAGACCAAGGCCGAATCGACGCTGATAATCTCGGCGTTCAAGGCTTGCGCCAGCGCCACGCCGAGCGCGGTTTTACCGGATGCGGTCGGCCCCATCAACAAGATGGCCGACGGTTTTTGCAAATTGCTCATTTATTGGCCGCGCATGAAAAATCGGTCCAAATCCTGATGGCTCAGCGCCACCCAAGTGGGTCGACCGTGATTGCATTGACCGATGCGCTCGGTTTGCTCCATATCACGCAGCAAGGCGTTCATTTCCTCGATGCTGAGTTTGCGCTTGGCGCGCACCGAGCTATGACAAGCCATGGTTGCCAAAATCGCGTTAAGACTTTCCTGAGCTTTATGGCTGACGCCGTGGGTTGCCAAATCAGCAAGAATGTCGCGCACCAATTGATCAACATCGGTTTTCGCCAACAGCGCCGGCGTGGCTCTGAGCACCACCGTTTCCGGGCCGGAGCGGTTGATTTCAAAACCCAGGCCCATGAAAAATTCGTGCTCTTGCTCGGCCAGATCGGCCTCGGCTGCGGTGACTTGCAACTTGATCGGCAGTAACAAGGGCTGGGAAACAATCGCCCGATTGTGATAATGCTGTTTCAGGCGCTCATACGTCACCCGCTCGTGGGCGGCGTGGGCATCCACCAAAATGATGCCGTTAGCGGTTTCGGCCAGGATGTAAATATTGTGAATGTGGGCCAACGCAAAACCCAAAGGCGGCATCGCCGATGCCGTCACAGGTTGCGTCGGGATTGCGCCATCGGTTTGCGGATAAAGTTTGCCGTAAGCCTTGATTTGCTCGGCCACGTCCGACAAATTCGCCCGCTCGGGCGGGTGGCGATAAGCGCCGAACGCCTCGGGTGTAGTCCGCTGCGGCATGCTATCCAAGCCGGGTTCCAGCAAAGTCAGCGGCAAGGACGTTTGTTGATTCAACGGCGTTCGTAGCGGCGCTACCGAAGTTTGTGTTTCCGAAAAATCGGCGACTGTTTCGATCTGCTGTGCCACACCGGCAGCGCCGGGTCGTTGATCAGCCAAACTGCGATGCAAAGCCTGAAACAGAAAATCATGCACCATGCGCCCTTCCCTAAACCGCACTTCCAGTTTGGTTGGGTGAGCGTTGACATCGACCAAGGCCGGATCAAGTTCCAGGTACAACACAAACACCGGATGCCGACCGTGGTACAGCACATCCTGATAGGCTTGCTTTACCGCATGGGCGACCAGTCTGTCCTTGATCAGGCGGCCATTGACGTAAAAAAACTGCATATCCTGCTGGCTGCGGGAGAAAGTCGGCAAGCCCACCCAGCCGTGCAGATGTAAACCGGACGCGGCAAAATCGATCTTCACGCTGTTCTCGACAAACGCCGAGCCGCAAATCGCGGCGATGCGTTTTTCCTGAGCGTCCTGTGTCGCGGCGGGTTTGAGATTCAGCACTTCGCGCTGATTGTGATTCAACACAAAACCCACATCAAAACGCGCCAGCGCCAACTTTTGGATCAGGCTCTCGATGTGGATAAACTCGGTTTTCTCGGCTTTTAAAAACTTGCGGCGGGCCGGCGTGTTGTAAAACAAGTCGCGGACATCCACGGTGGTGCCGGGCGGATGCGGATCGGGTTGCGGGTCGAAATTTTGCTCGGTGCCGTCGGCGCTGACTTGCCAGGCGCATTCAGCATCGGCGGTGCGGGAAATCAAAGTCAAACGCGCCACCGAACTGATGCTGGGCAAGGCCTCGCCGCGAAAGCCCATGCTGATCACATGTTCCAAATCATCCAAGGAGGCAATCTTGCTGGTGGCATGCCGGGATAAAGCCAACGCCAAATCGTCTTTGACGATGCCGCAACCGTTATCCCGAATCCTGATTTGCCGCGCCCCGCCCTGCTCGACATCGATCACAATCTGGGTGGCGCCGGCATCGAAACAATTTTCCACCAACTCTTTTACCACGGACGCCGGGCGCTCGACCACCTCGCCGGCGGCGATTTGATTAACTAATTGAGTGGGTAAGGCATGAATCCGCATTGGCTGCGCTCGGGGAAAAGCGCGTATTTTAGCGGATGGAAATGAAACGGGGCGAAATGATTCGCCCCGTTTTAGATTAGATTATTAGCTGTCTCGCGGAATCTGCAACACTTGGCCGATACGCACGTTGCCGTCGTTCATCGCATTGGCCATACGCAAAGCCCGCATACTGATCCCGTATTGTTGGGCTATGCCGGACAGCGTTTCGCCGCGGTTGATCACATGATGCGTGCCGGCATTGCTCGCCACCACGGTCGGAGCAGCGTCCAGTTCTCTAGCCGCCAACACCGGTTTTTGCTCCACTTTTGCTTTAGCCAACGGTTCTTTGTCATCCACATCCAGTGCGGCCAATTGCACCGCTTTGGATTTGCCGGAACGATTTAGCTGCGCCATCATCGTATCGGCCGGCGCATATTGTTTAAAGTGGCCGACAATCCCGCTAAACACTGCCGACGCCATTTTATTTTGATAGGCCTTGGTGTTCAAACGACGCTCTTCTTCCGGATTAGAAATGAAGGCGGTTTCCACCAGAATCGACGGAATTTCCGCAGACTTCAACACCACGAAACCGGCTTTTTGCACCGCGCTTCTGTGCAAATGTCCGACGCTTTTCACGCTTTTTAAAACCTTGTTGCCGACATTCTGACTGGCTTCCTTCGCGGCTTTGTTGGATAAGTCCATCAACACCGAGGTCAGGGTGTCATCCCTGTCCTCGCCGGCACCGCCATCCACTGCGTTTTCGCTGGCAGCCAACCAACCCGCGCCGGCGCTGGAAGCACCGTTGCTAGCCAAGGTATAGACGGATGCGCCATGGGCTTGACTGTCACTGAACGCATCGGCGTGAATGGAAACGAACAAATCGGCTTTGGCGGCCCGGGCAATGCGGCGGCGTTCATTTAATTTCACAAAATAATCGCCGTCGCGAATCATCACCGCTTTCATGCCCGGCTGGCTGTTGACCATCCCTTGCAGACTCTTGGCAATCGCAAATACCACGTCTTTTTCCTGAGTGCCGTTAGCGCCTTGCGCACCGACGTCCTTACCGCCGTGGCCGGCATCGATAGCAACGATAATATTGCGGCCCTTGGCTTTTGCAACGGATTTGACCGCGACAGGTTTGGCAGTGGTCTCGGATTTTTTGCTGGATTTATCGGCTTTTTCGGCAACGGCTATCACTGATGTGGCTGCCGGTTTTTCAGTTTTAACCGCCGCGACAGGAGTAAACGCCCTTTCCGCTGTCTTAGCCGTTAATTGCGGCTGCGCCGGCTGATCTTTTGCGGCCAAATCGATTTGCAGATTCTTGCCGACCATGGCTACTTTGGCGTCGGCATCAGATTTCAATTCGACGACGATACGCAAATCCTTGTTATTACGCATCGCGCTACGGGCAAAGCCAAACAGCGGATGATCCGCAGCCGGTTGATTCAAACCCTGCGTCATTTTGGCATCGACAAAATCCACGACCAGACGGTTAGGACTTTTCAACACAAACGCGTGATGCTTGACCGTGCTCGGCAGGTTGACCAACAGTTGATTGGCCGATGAGTAAGTGACCGCACCCAGTTCAGTCTGAGCCGCGAATGCGGAAAACGTGGGTAATAACAAACCCCATATCCAGAAAATTCTAAACATCTGCTGCATACCCCACATTTCCACTAGTGACAACTTCGTTGAAATTATAGCAGTAGGTTATTGTTTTTCCAGTTTAGTTTTATACCGTTTAGCCGATTTTTTGCTAACACATTGATTTCAGCGGCGCGTTGTTGCTGAAAATAATTCAACCTTACTTCCAGATCGGCCTTGGGCAGAAACCCCGCGCCCATTTGCGGCCATTCGATGCAGCTCAACGCGTTTTGATTCAGATAATCGTCCATGCCCATCCATTCCAGTTCTTCCGGATCTTTCAACCGATACAAATCAAAATGAAACAAGCGCCGGCCGTTGACTTCGTATTCTTCGACCAAGGTGTAAGTCGGGCTTTTCACCGCACCTTGATGGCCGGCTGCGCGTAACAAGCCGCGTACCAGTGTGGTCTTGCCGGCGCCCAAGTCGCCGTACAAAAACAGTAGACATTTTTCCGGCAAGGCTTGCCACAGTGCGGCACCCAGCAACTCGGTATCTTCGGGGGTTTCCAGAGTGATGTTCATTAATTCAATAATTTCCTGATCCGTTCCGGCAAATCGCCGGCCAGCAAGCCTCGCTCGCCAAATTCCAAAGCCAGACTATCGGCCGCTTCGCCGTGCGCATAAACACCCAACCGTGTCGCCTCATCCAAACTCACGCCCTGCGCCAACAAGCCGCCGATCAAACCCGACAACACATCGCCCATGCCGCCACTAGCCATGCCGGGGTTGCCGGTGGTGCCGACATAGACCGTGTCGCCGCCGCTGATCAGCGTCCCGGCACCTTTTAACAAGCAAACGCCGCCATACTGGTTTTGAATGTCCGCCAACGCCGCGAAGCGGTCGGCGGAGATTTGCCTGGTACTGCATCCCAGCAAACGTGCCGCTTCGCCGGGATGCGGCGTTAATATCCAATTTTCGCGCCTCAGCGACTGCTCGGCGAGCAAATTCAATGCATCGGCATCAAGCACGCACGGCTTATCGCTGGCCAAAACGGTATTAAACATCTCTCGGCCCCAATCGTCCTGGCCCAAACCCGGACCGATTACCACCACGCTGGCTTTTTGCAGCAAGGCTTGCAGGGTTTCCCCGCATTCCACGCCATGACACATCAACTCCGGTCGACCAATATTAATAAAGCCGCCATGCGCGGCGCGGGTGGCGATGCTAACCAGACCGGCGCCGGAACGCAAGGCCGCCTCGCCCGCCAAACGTATCGCCCCGGTATAACCCAGATTGCCGCCAACCAACAACACATGCCCGAAATGGCCTTTGTGGGCGATGCGCGCGCGGCGCGGCAAGTCGATTTTATCCAACAACAGCGCGAACGGCGGCATTGCCGCGAGAACAGCATCCTCTATATCCAGAGTACTGCAAACGATCTCGCCGCAATACTCAGCCGCTTCTCCGGTAAACAACCCGCACTTCAAACCGATGAAGGTCACCGTCACGTCAGCCTTGACCGCACAACCCAATACCGAGCCGGTGTAGGCATGCAAACCGGATGGCACATCCACAGCAACCACCGGACAAGCCGAAGCGTTGATTGCAGCAATGGCTAACGCATAAGCATCACCTACATCACGACTCAAGCCGATGCCGAACAAGGCATCGACTATAACGCCTAACAGTTGGGATTGTCCGGCTTCGAAGTCGCTGACACTGCCACCAGCCTGTAAAAAATCTTGATAGGCACTAAGCGCATCGCCAGGCAAACCATTTGGATCGGTCAACGAGTAAACGGTTACCTGATAATTTGCCTGCAAGGCCAGCGTCGCAACATCGTAACCATCCCCGCCGTTATTGCCAGCACCGCAAAACACTGTGATCGTGCTTTGTTCCGGCCAACGCCGCCGTATTTGCTCGAACAGCGCGTAACCAGCCCGGCGCATCAACTCCCGACCCGGTATCGCCAGTTCGTCAATCGCATAGCGCTCGGCCTCACGGATTTGGGCTGTGCAGTAGAGTTTGTTTGAGGGTGTTTGCATGGCTTAGCCTTGGGAAATCAATAGATTTTTGTATCTGCGTTTACTGGGATTGATTAAATGGGTGCTCCGGCAAATACGTCGGCCAACCTCTAATTTCGATCTGCTGCTTTTGGTTACCAGTTATTCGCTCAATGCCCTATTGAATAACCAGTTAGCCCCCACCGAACGCTAGGAACGTACCGCCGCCTGCAACCGTATTATCAGACATGAGCATGCCCCCCGCATTAAGGGACTTTCGATCACCATAGATGTTGAAGCCGATTGGGCGTAGGTCAAGTGCCTCAACTTCAGCTTCTTGATCATTGGTCTGGCGAACTCGAAGCACCAACTGTCCTCCCGCATAGACAAGAAGTGCTCCGTCATCGGTGGATACCGATACGGCTGGGTGCGCAGCTACAGATGCAGAAACAAGTGACGCAAAGACCTTACCCGATGGATCGGTCGGAGCTTGAAGCCAAACCTGAGGGATCGCGCCCTTACCAATTAGTAGCGGTAAAGATCCACCAATCTGGATTAGGTGGCCTCCACCGATGAGGTGATTTGAGCATAAAGTGAGATGTTGGTAGGGCTCATAAGTCGAAGGCAAATTTGGTTTGGTGATCACTTTCCACCTCCAATGACGTGAGTTGACGACTTGGTGGCTTTGAAGTGAGAGGAAAGCTTTTTCATGACGTTGGTTCGTTGATTCGGTAAGAAAAGGCCGAATAAGTAGAAGAGCAGTGCAATGGCGCTCCAGCCAGCAATTGTCTTAACCTCACCATTGTTCAGAATCGGCTCTTGACCTGTGATAATTGACTCCAGCTTCGGACCTAGACCGATCGCATAGCCAACGACACCAGAGAAGATCATTGCTGCGCCAGCAGATGTGATGGTAGGGCGCCCTTCCAATCGAAGGAAATCGGCTTCCGTCAATGGATAAACGGGTTGCAACATTGCAATCGTTTGGCCGTTCATTACGTCCGCGATAACGATTGGCTGGTCTATTTGCTGATTGCTAAATTCAGTAGCCATAAGTGTATAAGGGTCGGATTGACAGCCAATATTGGACTTGACGAGAAATTAAATAGAGCCTTAGGCTGGGTTTCATTATCATTCAATGCAACCTACATCCGCAAACCTAACCACAGAGCATGGCCAATTTGCGGACATAGGTAAAACTAGAGCGATTGTCACGTTACTGTCGGTTTTGCCGATTACTAGAAGGTCTGGACATCCGCTCGCAGAAGAAGGCTTCCGGAAAATACTTTATCCAACCTCCCCGGACATAATATTACGCACAATCCATCAAGCCGCTTATGTCACAATTGCCCCGCTAAATCGATAGGGAGCAAAACCATGCGTCAGTTTCTGTTGATCATCGTAGCACTGATTGCGCTGAGCGGGTGCGCGTCGGAATCCTGCGATAAGGATGTCATCAACATCCTCAATCCCAATCAAACCAGCGCGAAATTGCTGATGGATTACGCCAAAACCGCCGTGTGTAAAACTGGCCCGGCAGGCGAAGCCAAACCTACAACAGTAGACGAAGAGCGCAAGTTGGTGTTGATTTACGATCTTTATGTCAAAGCCAGAAGTTATGCGATTTTAAATAAAGTGTTTTTCTGGCTGTCATTGGTTTCGGCGGTGGCGGTGTTTCTCTGGCCTTCGCTGGGGGTGTTGTTGAAAGACCGGCTGGGCGAGCGCGAGTGGTATAAATCGGCGATTGTGCAAACCACGGTGACCGGTATCGCCGCATTGATGTTCGCGTTTTACAGCCAATACAAAGACAAACAAACTTATACGGAAAACTTGATGCGCTATGCAGTGTTTTCCGATAAGCCGGTGGATGAATTGAGCCAAAAAGTGATCGAAGAAATCGGCAAAATCGATATCGGCTTTAGTTTTAGCGGGGTATTTGATAAGAAAGAAGACAAATAACCGGAAAGGGTGAATCGCCGTTTATCAAAAATGTTCAGGTAGACTTTTTATAAAATCACCCGTTCTAATGCAGGATGTAGGACCGACTTTATTCGGCCTGTCCGTTGCTTAAAAGCCTAAGGTCGAATAAATTCGACCCTACACATTTTGCCTAAGGTTCCGTTAGATTGAACAGTCCGCCCCACCAAACCGAAGATTTCACAGCGCTTGTCCAACGCATCAGGCAGTGGGGCGAGGAATTGGGTTTTCAGCAGATCGGCATCAGCGATACCAACCTGAACGACGCCGAACGGCATCTGCACCATTGGCTGGACCAGGGCTTTAACGGCGAGATGCAATACATGGCCGCGCACGGTTTAAAACGTAGCCGGCCGGCTTTATTGCAGGAAGGCACGCGTAGCATTATCTCGGCGCGGATGGATTATTTGCCGGAACTACCCGCCGCCAGCCAACGGCTACTGGATGATCCGGCGGCCGCTTTCGTATCTCGCTACGCATTGGGCCGGGATTATCACAAACTGCTGCGTAATAGATTGCAAAAACTGGCGGACAAAATCAGCGCTGAGATTGGCCCGTTCGGCTATCGGGCCTTTGTCGATAGCGCGCCGGTGCTGGAAAAAGCCATCGCCGAGAAAGCCGGGCTGGGCTGGATAGGCAAGCACAGCAATTTGATCAATCGCCGGGCCGGCTCCTGGTTTTTTTTGGGCGAGATTTATACCGATCTGGCCTTGCCCAGCGATCAGCCAGCCAACAATCATTGCGGGCAATGCCGGGCCTGTCTGGATATTTGCCCCACGCAAGCCATCGTCGGCCCGTATCAAGTCGATGCCCGCCGTTGCGTATCCTATTTAACCATCGAATTGCATGGCAGCATTCCGGTCGAGTTTCGGCCCTTGCTGGGGAATCGGATTTACGGCTGCGACGACTGCCAATTGGTGTGTCCGTGGAACCGCTTCGCCAAACTTAGCGCGGAAAGCGATTTCAAACCCCGGCATCGTTTGGATCAGGCGACTTTGCTTGAGTTGTTTAATTGGACCGAAGCCGAGTTTCTGCAAAAAACCGAAGGTTCGGCGATCCGCCGCATCGGCCATTTGCGCTGGCTGCGCAATATCGCGGTCGCGCTGGGCAACGGTCAAGCAAGGCCAGAGACCATATCAGCCTTGGCTGACAGATCCAGTCACGATTCGGAGATGGTGCGCGAGCATATTCAGTGGGCTTTACAGACATTGGACCGTCTGAACGTTTAGCGGGAACTTCTAATGACTCATAACCGTCTTTCCAGCGCAGGCAGGAGCCGAGTGAAATTACAAACCGGATTCCCGCATCCGCGGGAATGACGGCCCTAGGCAGTAAAAATAGGCAAGACTTCCACCGTTGCGCCTACCGCCACAACTCAGGCTAAATATGATGCAAAGACTTGAATTCGAATGAAGTCAAGGTGTATTCTTAGAACCAGTTAACAGAATCCGCTCGAGGCCCAACATGCTGGTCACCGCCTCTTCCAATCAAACCTCGCTATATCGGCTGACAGGGCACAGCTTGGCCGCGACCGGCGAAGCTGCGTCTGTCCAACCCGTCGCCCAAACCGCGAAAAGCGGAAGCGCCCAATCCGGCCAATACACTCCGGAACAACTAAGCCAAATTGCCGAACTTAAAGCCCGCGACCAGGAAGTTCGTGCTCACGAACAAGCTCATTTAAGTGCCGCCGGCGGTATCGCCGTCAGTGGTGCGCGTTTTACGTTTGTGACGGGACCGGACGGTCAACGTTACGCCACCGGCGGTGAAGTGAATATCGACGTCTCGGAGGTTGCCGGAGACCCGGAGGCGACTCTGCGCAAAGCCGACACCATTCGCCGTGCAGCATTAGCGCCGGCCAATCCATCAGGCCCGGATCAAAGCATCGCCGCCAAGGCTGCGGCGATGGCGAATAAAGCCCGCGGAGAATTATTAAATTCGCAAAAACAGCCCAGCCGTAACGGCGAGCTTATAGACCTGACCGCCTGATCAACGCGGCGCAAACTCCAGACCAAACCCCACGTCCGGTTCTACCCTAACGACAATAGCAGTTTGTATCGGCGCATCGTCGAATTCGGTGGTTTGTACTTCCACTAGCGCGCCAATCGGCGGGATTAATTCGTTGGCACAGAGTAAAAACAAGCCTGTTTCGGAAAAGTCCCGCATATCCACAACCACAGCCACTGCTGAAGCCGGCACCGTCATTCTGATTTTGGCACGATGCTTTAGGCGCGGGTGCCTGCGCTTGTTATCAATCACGAATTCTCCTAGATCGTTTCGGTTTTAAGGCAAGTGATAGTCTGAAAGTATGCCTGTGTCAAACGGCAACCCGCCGATAACAGCCTATCTACTCGACTAAACCCCGCAAAAATAAATAAAGTCCCAAAGCCACCATCACCAAGCCGCTAAGCAATTTCAGCCAACGGCCTTCTTTTTCCTGCAAGCGATGTTGACTCAAAGTGACGACGCCCACACCCAGCACTATGACGTCATCCAACATATAAGCCAGATTGTACAGCAATAAGTAGCCGTAATAGTCCAGCCCGGTTAATTCCCGCAAGGTGAGGATGCGGGTGTAAAGGGCCGGAAACCCGGACGTACACAGTAATTCGACAATCTGCACCAGAAAGGCCAAAACCACGGCACCCAACATTGCGCCCGCCAGATTTTCGGCTTGCAGGATCCGCCGAATTCGGTTGTATATGCCGGGTTTGGCGGAGGCGGGAATCGATAGAGACACACCCACGCCAAACGCCCAAAAATCTTTCAGATTGATCGCGCCGGCCAACACTGCAATACCGGCAATAACCAATTCCGACGCCCGCGATAAGCCTATCAACAAAAACAAATTCAACCAGGCCGCCATAAACACAAAGTAAGCCAGCCCTTCCACCATCACAAAAGCCCCGGCCACCGCCAACATTCTGGGCCGATTTTGCATAGGCGCCAGCATCGAAATCATCAGAATCAATACCCACATCGAGCACGGATTAAAACCATCCAGCAAACCCATTGCCAGCGTAAAAGCCGGTAAGCCGACCTCGTCAAGACCAATGCGCCTACCGAACAAATTCACCACAAACACGTCCGGTTCGGGCGCGGCTGGGCGGCTAACCGGCACATCGCAAGATTCGCTGACCTGCACTTCGCAACTGCCGGCCTCCGCGTCGGACGCTTCAACTTGCCGCACAGCGGCACGCAAGGCATTACGAATCAAACCGCCACTGCCGGCTTCTTCGGAATAGCCGACGATATATTCGCCCCGTACTAGAAATGTCGGCAATCTGATTGGCCCGGCTTGCCGGGATTCGCTAATCTGTTGCAATCGCTCCAAGGCGGTTGGCGTTTGCGAGATATTACGAATGACGATCCTTAAATCGGGTTGCTCGCCTTGTAAAATCGCCAAAAACTGTTCGGCTTGTTGACAATGCGGACAACCGTCCCGCACAAAGGCTTCAATATCGACCCGGTTTTCGACGGCGCCGACAGCCGGCGTTATCGGCAGCGACAGCAACAGCGCCAAGCCGAAACGCATCAGTATCGACGGTAGCTGGGCCGACCATTCCGGAAACAGTTTCAGTATCAGCACTCGCCTATCCTCCTCAATAACTCCAGCAATCTGTGCGGAAGTACTCATTTTATTAGATAATAACAAGCTAAATGAATTGCGCCGAACCAGCAGGTGCAGTTTCCGCCCCATTCACACAGCCGCCGCTAAATGCCGGTGGCGAGACCAGATACCGACTTAATGGCCAGACGACCCAGAAGCAGCAAATCGACCGTTAGACGCAGAAAATCGAAACCTCAAGCATCATGGCTGAAACGCACGCTGGTTTCGCTGCTACTAATCGGGGCTTTCGTGTTAGCGGCTTATGTCAGCTACCTTGATTACACGGTACGCGAGCAATTCGAAGGCAAACGTTGGTCCATTCCGGCCCGCGTGTATGCCAGCCCTGTCGAGCTGTACGCCGGTTACGAAATTTCCAGCAAAAACCTGGAAGACTTGTTGCTGGAATTGCATTATCGTCAGGATTATCAATTGGCTGGCGAAGGTTCTTATTACGTCAAGGGCGGCCAGATCAACATCCGTACCCGCGCCTTCAACTTTGGCAATACCCCCCAGGAAAGCCGCAAAATCAGCGTTAGTTTCACTAGCGGCGGCATCGCCAGTATTAGCGACTCCGGCACCGGCGAGAGCTTAGCCATCGTCCGCATGGACCCGGTACAAATCGGCAGCTTTTATCCCACTCGCAAGGAAGACCGGATTCTGATCAAGTTGGACGAAGCGCCGCAAACCCTGGTGCAAGGCCTGTTGTCCACCGAAGATAAGGACTTTTACAACCATTTCGGCATCTCGCCGAAAGGCATCGTCCGGGCCATGTGGTCGAACGTGAAAGCCGGCGGCATGGTGCAAGGCGGCAGCACCATCACCCAGCAGTTGGTGAAAAACTTTTTCCTGAACCCCAAACGCACGCTGCGCCGCAAGCTCAAGGAAGCCTTGATGTCGTTTATTCTGGAATACCGGTACAGCAAGGACGAAATTCTGGAAGCCTATCTCAACGAAATATTCCTGGGCCAGGACGGCGCCAGCGCGGTGCATGGCTTTGGCTTGGCCAGCGAATTTTATTTTGGTCAATCCTTAAAAACCCTGAACCTGCATCAAGTTGCCACCTTGGTCGCTTTGGTGCGCGGACCGTCCGAATACGATCCACGCCGCAATCCCGAGCACACCCTCGAGCGCCGCAACATCGTGCTGGACGCTATGCACACTGAAGGTTTTATCGACGCACAGCAACTTAGCGAAGCCAAAAAACAACCCATAGGTGTTGCGACGGTGATTCATCGCTCGGCCAACCGCTATCCGGGTTTTATCGATTTGGTCAAACGCCAATTGAAGCAGGAATATAAAGAAGACGATTTAACCTCGGAAGGCTTGCGCATCGTCACGACCTTGGACACCCGCATTCAAGACACGCTGGAAAAATCCATCGCAGCCAAACTGAAACAGCTGGAGAGAAGTCCGAAAAGTAACGATCTGGAAACCGCCGCCATCGTTACCCGCCGCGACAGCGGCGAGATCGTCGCGCTGGCAGGCGGGCGCGACGCCGAGGATACCGGTTTCAATCGCGCGCTTGATGCGGTGCGACCGATAGGGTCGCTGATCAAACCTGTAGTCTATTTGACCGCGCTGGAATATCCGGACCGCTACACCATCGCCACGCCTGTCAGCGACACCCGCCTGGAAATTCCGGCCGAAAGAGGCAAAACCTGGTCGCCGGACAATTACGACAATCAGGAACACGGCGTCGTGCCTCTGCATAAAGCCCTGGCGCACTCTTACAATATGGCGACGGTGCGTATAGGCATGGACATTGGCTTGGCCAAAGTCGCCAATACCTTAAAAAGCATGGGCGTCAGCCGGCCGGTGGATTTGTTCCCCTCCTTCCTGCTGGGCGCGCAACCGCTGACGCCGCTGGAAGTTACGCAGTTGTATCAAACCCTGGCCGGCGACGGCTATGCGACACCGCTGCGTTCCATCCGCGCCGTAAACGCCGCCGACGGCAAGGCCTTGCAAAGTTACCCTTTTACCGTGCGCCAAGCCGTCGATCCGGCGGCCAGCTTTATCACCAACACCATTTTGCAGGAAGTGATGTATGCCGGCACCGGCCACTCGGCCTATAACTATCTACCGCAAAACATGGCCCTGGTCGGCAAAACCGGCACCACCAATCAATTGCGCGACAGCTGGTTTGCCGGTTTTAGCGGCGATTTTCTGTCCGTAGTCTGGGTTGGCCGCGACGATAACAAACCCACCGGCTTGACCGGTGGAACCGGCGCCTTGCAAATCTGGTCCGAGCTGATGCGGCAAGTGTCGAAAAAGCCGGTCAGCCTGGTACCGCCCGATAACGTGCAGATGACCTGGATAGATACCGCGAGCGGTTTGCTCAGCAATGAAGGCTGCCCCGGCGCTAAATTAATGCCATTCGTGGACGGCTCGGCGCCCAGCCAGTTTGCCGACTGCGGAGCAAGCCCGGAATCCGGCGAAAGCTGGCTTAATAACCTGAACCCTTTTTAACTATGTTTCTTAAACACATTTTTGCTCTGATTTTCCTGATCGCCACTACCCATTCAGTCTGGGCCGACGATGCGCCGATTGCCCGGCTGAAAAACTTTTTAGCCGGCAGCGCGTCCTTGACGGCGGATTTCAAGCAAATCAGTTTCGATAAAAGCGGCCGTCCCGCGCAAAACAGCTTTGGCAAGTTTTACCTGAGCCGACCCGGTAAGTTTCGCTGGAACTACCAAAAACCGTTTGTGCAGGAAATTGTGTCGAATGCCGGTAAAGTCTGGTTTTACGATGCCGATTTGGAACAAGTGACGGTAAAACAGCTCGACGACTCGCTGGGCTCTACTCCCGCCCTGTTGCTGACCGGCGATGTGGATATAGAGGAAAAGTTTACTCTACAGGAACAAGGCAAGGAGGACGATGGGATGAACTGGGTGAAGCTGTCGCCTAAGAACGAAGAAAGCGGTTTTAAATACATCCTGATCGGCCTGAACGGCAACCAGTTGGGCGGCATGGAACTAAGCGATAATTTCGGACAATTAACCCGGATTTATTTTTCCAACATCCAACTCAATCCCAAGCTGGACGACGGCCTGTTTAACTTCAAAGCGCCGAAAGGCGTGGATGTGTTTGAAAATTAGCCTGACTCAGACCGGTTTACTGATCCCCAGCTTTTCCATCCGCGACCGCAAGGTAGTGGATGGCACGCCCAAAATCTTCGCGGCCCCCTGATTGCCGGCGATCCGCCAGGACGTCGCTTCCAGCGCTTTCAGAATATGCGCGCGCTCGGCTTCGTCCAGCGTAACAATCGGCGCAGCGGTGGGCGCGCCGGCACCCATTACATTCACACAATCGACGGCGGCTAGCTGACTGCCCTTGGTTAAAATTACCGCGCGCTCGATGATATGTTGCAACTCGCGAATATTGCCGGGCCAGAAATAGCTTTGCAGATCGGCCATCATCCGTTCCGGAATCGATTGTATTTTCTTGCCGAATTTTGCCGCGTACTTATCGATGAAATGCTTCACCAAAAACGGCACGTCTTCCTTGCGCTCGCGCAAAGGCGGCAAGTTGATGGGGAAGACATTCAGGCGATAATACAAGTCGGCGCGGAATTTACCCTGCTGCGAAAACTGCGCTAAATCCCGATGAGTAGCCGCAATCACTCGCACATCACAGGTCAGTGTTTGCGTCCCGCCCACTCGCTCGAACTCGCCTTCCTGTAGTACTCGCAGCAACTTAGCCTGCATCTCTAGCGGCAATTCGCCGATTTCATCGAGAAACAAGGTACCGCCGTTAGCGAGTTCAAATCGCCCCAATTTGCGGGCAATCGCCCCGGTAAAAGAGCCTTTTTCGTGACCGAACAACTCGCTTTCCGCCAGATTTTCCGGGATCGTCGCGCAATTCAATTTCACCAAGGTTTTGTCTTTGCGGGCACTGAGATTGTGAATCGCCCGGGCGATCAACTCCTTGCCGGTACCAGTCTCACCGGTGATCAATACCGTGGCATCGGTATCGGCCACCTGTCTCACCAGGTCCATGGCTTGATGCAATGCCGGTGAGTTGCCGATCAATTCCTCACCGTCGCGGCTGGCCAAGACTTCTTCTTGCAAATAGAGATTGATTCCCCGCAAGGTATTGCATTCCGCTTCCGCCTGTTGCCGGGCTTTGCGTTCGTTAATGTCACGCAGGATCAGGATATAAAGCTTCTGGCCGATGGCTTCAACGCGGGAAATGGTGGCTTCGATGGGGAAAGTGCTCTCATCGGCGCGCACCGCGCTCATGCCTTCCGAGACCCAGATGGCCTGCTCGGCCGGCACGCCGTTGCGAAAATTAGTCAGGGTTTTGTAAAGCTCGGGCGACAAAAAGCGATCCACCGCCCGGCCTATGTTGTCGGCGGCTTTACAACGAAACATCTGCTCCGCCGCCGCATTGAACAAGGTAATCCGCCCGGCTTCGTCCAGCGTCAAAATAGCGTCCATCGCATTCTCGAAAATCCGCGACAGGCGTTGCTCTTTTTCTTGCAACTCCAGCTTCAATTTTTGCAGCGTCAGGTGGGTTTGCACGCGGGCAAGCACTTCCTCGTACTGAAACGGCTTGGTGATGTAATCGACCGCTCCCACTTGAAAACCTTTTAATTTATCGGCGGTGTCCGCCAAGGCCGTCATGAATAACACCGGAATATCGCGGGTTGTCGGAATGGTTTTCAGGGTCTGGCAGACGGTAAAGCCGTCCATGCCCGGCATCATTACATCCAGCAAAATCAGATCGGGTAACTGCGCCACGGCTTGTACTAAAGCCACTTCCCCGGTTTCCGCGCGCAGCACGTCAAATCCGGCTTCATCGACCAAGCCCGCCAACTCTTCCAGATTGACCGGATTGTCGTCCAGCATCAAAATTAACGGTTTATCGCGCTGGCGCTTATGAGTCATGCATATCTCCTTAACTTAACCTATCCAAAACATCGGCGGCAGCATTATTCCTGAAACTCGTGCAAATAGTCCTGAATAGCCGGCTCCAGCCGGATGCTGGCTTGTTGCAGTAACTCGTAACTGGCGGCCGCATCGACAAAAGCGGCTTCGTGGCCCATCGTCTCCAGCTGCTGGGCGATCTTGCCGAACGGGAAGGCACCGATACTGTTAGCCGAGCTTTTTAGCGTATGCGCGGATAGTCGCAATAAATCCGCATCCTGGCGTTGTATCGCATCCGCCATGTCGTTCAACAACGGTGTGGACTGCTCTTGGAACAAGGTCATCATTTTGCATAACATCTGCTGTCTGCCGCGCACCCGGTTTAAGGCTTGCTGCCAGTCCAGCGCCGGCTCCGCCAATAGCGCAGACGCTACACTGTTGTTATCCGCTTGTTCAGTTCCCGCCATATTCCAGCACTCCACCATTGCCAACAAATCCTGCTCCTGCACCGGTTTGGCGATGTAATCGTCCATACCAACGGCTAAACAGCGTTCCTTATCGCCTTTCAAGGCGTGTGCGGTCATCGCGATAATACGCATGTGTTTACCGGTCTCGCGCTCCGAGGCCCGAATCGCTTCGGTAGCCTGAAAGCCGTCCATTACCGGCATCTGTACATCCATTAAGATTAGATCGAACAAGGTATCGGTAGCCAGTATATCCAGCACTTCCTGCCCGTTGTTGGCCACCTTCACGGTATGGCCGCGCTCTTCCAGCAACACCACCGCCATGTATTGATTAACCGGATTATCTTCCGCCAACAAAATTCTCAATTTACGAGGCGGCTCGGCCAATACTGTTGGCGAGACTTCAGAAGCTTTGGCGGATTTACCCAGCGCCGATTGAATGGCATTCCATAACTCGGAATGTTTGACGGGTTTACGCACGTACAGATTAATGCCCAAATCGTGGCAGCGTTCGCAATCGTCAGGACGATCAGCTGATGACAACATCATGATGGTCACCGGCTCGAAGCGTTGATCTTCTCTGATGGCTTGAGCCACCATGAAACCATCCATGATCGGCATCATCGCATCGAGCAGAATCAAGGCATAGGCTTCGCCGGATTCCGCCATGTTCCGCAATGCGGTGATAGCCGCGTCACCACTATCGACGGTGGTGGGACGCATGCCCCAATGGTTCAAGATTTCCGAGAACACCCGTAAGTTGATGGCATTGTCGTCCACGATCAACACCGGTAGATTTTTGACGTCGATCAGCGGTTGAAAGGGTGCATCAACCTCGCTTTTGGTGTGCCTGTCAAACACCGCGGTAAAGAAAAAAGTGCTGCCTTTGTGTTCCTCGCTTTCCAGTGACAAATGCCCGCCCATCAATTCGACCAGGCGCGAGGAAATCGACAAACCCAAACCGGTACCGCCGAATTTCCGCGTCGAAGAAGCGTCTATTTGCGCAAACGCTTCGAAAATAAGCTGTTGTTTATCCGGCGAAATACCAATGCCGGTATCGCTGACTGCAATTTGCAGGCAGACTTTGTTTTCATCGACCGACTCAGGTTTGACCTGCACCACGATTTCGCCGTGCTGGGTAAATTTGATGGCATTGCCAACCAAATTGATAATAACCTGATTCAAGCGGCCAACATCGCCAAGCAAGTCGTCCGGCGTTTCCGGATCGATGCGCAGCATTAACTCCAAGTCTTTTTCGTGGGCATGGCCGGCCAGCAACTTTAACGTATCACCGAGACTCTCGCGGACTTTAAAGGGTGCATGGTCAAGCTCGAGTTTACGGGCCTCGATTTTGGAAAAATCCAGAATATCGTTAACAATTCGCAGCAAAGCATCCGCCGAGCTATTCGCCATCCCCAGAAACTCGCGCTGCTGCGGGGTAAGTTCGGTGCGCAAGGCCAGGCCTATCATGCCGATGATACCGTTCATCGGCGTGCGGATTTCATGGCTCATATTCGCCAGGAACTCGCTCTTCGCCCCGGCCGCCTGCAACGCCGCGTCACGGGCGGAAAGCAAGGCTTGACGCATTTTTTCCAGATGCTCCGCCAACGCCGCCACTTCGGTAATCTTGGTGCCGGAATTAAATTGCCCGGTGTGATTGCCGGCGGCGATTTGTTCGGCTTCGTCGCGCAAGCGTTCCAGCGGCATGACCAGCTTGCGCCCGAACAGGCCAACCACCAACAGGGTCAAGCCCATGTAAACCGCGACAAAATAGGCGCTGCGCTGATAGATGGTGGCAATGTCGCGTTGAATCTGCCGTTCGTCGTATCCCAGCCTTAACATCGCCAGCGAGCCGTCTTCCGGATTCAGAATCGGCACGGCTAAAAAATAAATATCGTCGTCGTGCTCGCCGAAGAAAAAATCTTCCTGAAATTGCTGCTGGGCGTTGAGCTCGATGTCCGCGCGAATATTGCCGCGCTCGGTGGCAATTTCCGCAAATGCCAAGCGACCGTTCAATAGAAACTCGCCTAACAAGCCTTGCAATTCGCCGGCCTTGCTATGCTCCAGCCGTGGGGTGACCAGATTACTGAACAGCAGGGCATCGGACCTGACGTAATTGACAAACTGCGCTTCCAAACTGGGCTTAATCACCCGATAAATGCCGAATAACAATACCGGCACCAATAGTAAATGAATACCGACAACAGCCAGAATCATTCGGCCATTAAAACTATGAAAAAACCGACTCATTCCAGGGCTCCTTGCCATAACACATTAACCGCTTTAAGGCCTTGATTGGCCCTGACTTGATCCTCCCACAAATAGGTCACCGTGCCCGGATTCTGTTGCAGCGTATCGACCAAGCTCTTCAGATCGTTAAAACTTTCCGGACGTTTACCGCCAAGACGGAAAACCACCGATATCGTCTGGCTTTCATAGGCATTAGCTGACATGAAGGCCACTTTTTGCAGAAATACTTCGAAAATTAACGGATCGCTGATGTTCAATAAGGGCACGGGATGCTCGCCGCCCTTCTCCAGCGGTACGCCCAGAAACAATTTTCTGGCCTCCTGCACGGTCAAAGCCGGCATGGACGAGTTGGTGCTGGTGGCCAGTACCAGAGAGTGGCGAGTGATAGCCCAAAGGCTCTGCGCACCCAGCAGCATAAGCAGTAGCAAACCAACGATACCTAGGCCGCGAAGCAGTTTCATGGAAACACCGCGCTCCATTGAAACATCACTTGCCCGAAATGATCGTCGCGCAAGTGATCGCGCGAGGCTTCAAGCTTTAAGGCGTTGTTGTGATTGAGCTTATAACGTACTCCGCCGAGAAATCTATCTTCCACAAATTTGGGAAACATTGCCAAGTATGGGTCGTGACTAGCGCCAAAACTACCTTCCACCCTGCCCACCAAGGTCCAAGTTGGATTCAATTCCCATTCGACTTGGCCGTAAGCGCTGAGAAAATCGTCGTAGGTTTTGCCGCCCGTGGGACTCTCCAAAGTATTGTTTACGTAGACAATCTCACTTAATAGTCTTACCGATTGGATTTGCTTGTTGGCGTAGGCACTGGTAACAAATTGATTAACGTTTTTAACGGCGGGCTCGTCGGAGCGAATTTGGTTATACGCACCGGAAACGCCGAATTCGTCCACGCCGAAGCTGATCGGCTGATAGCCCAGCCGAAAAGATACACCGGGTCGATGGGAACCACCCGGCTCCACCAGGTTGAACGCTTCCAAACCTTTATTGATTTGCGGGCCTGCTCCAGCGCCAACCGTGTAATACAGGCCGCCCTCGCCCAAATCATGGACGCCTTCCCATAAAAACCCGGTCAAATGATTGGGTATCACGCCGCCGGCCGTTTCGAACGCCATAATACCGGGTCTGCTGATAGTGGTTTGCAGAAACGCGCCGTGGTGGAACTGCATGTTCCAGTAACCGATCGGGTTATGAAAACGGCCAAGCCACAGAGTAGCTTCGTCCCCTACGTGCATACCCAACTGAAATCTTTCCAAGTTATGGGTTTTGGTACTGACCAGCCATTCGCCGAGAAACCGAAAGCGCTGATAGTCGGTGGTGTAAAACACGTTAATCTCGGGAATGACGTCGCTATTACTGAGTTTTTTTTGAGGTTCTTGATCGAAACGGACGATACCGGTCAAAGCCGGAAACAATAAAAAATCACCCGGCAGCCCAGTGGCGCCATGGCTGGACATATGTCCCATATGACCTGCGGCAACTGCCGTGACGGGAACCACGGTGGCGAGTGCGCTGAGACAAGAAACGATGGCGCCGCTTAGCGTTTTGAATATAGCCGGATAGTATCGTTGCCGCATGCTGACTCTCAAGCATTTCATCGGTAGGACACGTACACTACCTAGTTAAATGGGAATATCCTCCCGATACGTTTAAAGCGAAATGTATCACATATTTTTGCATGGTTGACGATATTTCGTCAAAACTTAAGCGCCGGTAAAACGCCTGAGCAGCATCACTATAAATGCGGTGGGCTCATCCAAAATCAGCTCATTCAGTGACCCGCCCCTTACAAATCATCGCGTCGGCGCTGGAGAGACCACAGCAGAGGTACCCATAAACCCAAAGCTTAATACCGACTTTTAATTGACCGACAACCTGCAAACGGTTCTAACGTCCCTGAATCGTCGACTCACCCGAATACTTTGTACGACATTTCGTAAACGCTACGATATTTAGTGCTGAAATCAACAATTTCTTGTGTATTTTTTCACTGCTTTCCAGCATTGCCAGGTCATAAAATAACGCAGAAACAATTAGTTAAAATATTTACCGCATGGCCGAATCTCTAGTGGCATTGGTTTTGCGGTTTGTAGTTTAGCTCTTCAATTATAAAGAGCCGGACACCCAACAAACCCATAGCGCGTTATTTTCACAAATTCCGATTACGAGGCGATCACCATGAAAACACTCCAGCAGATTACTCGTTGCAAAAGATGCGGCGACTTACTGTCAGCTCATGAAAAATCACATGCCGACCACGAAGGTCTTTGTGCATTCTGCGACCACATGCGCAGTGAAGCACTGGAAATTCACCAAGAAATACATGCAAAAAGTCGCGTGGAGAAAATTCACTTCAGATTGGTTTAAGCATTGCCTTGTTATAAGTCTGGCTGCGCAACGATAAACGGCAGCCGATAACTATCGTTAGGCTTGAGACTAGGTTCAACCGGGTCGCGAATTAGAGTGGTTATTCAACCTTTTGCCGGTCACAGCAAAAGCATTGGCGATAATTTCTAAAGCATTCACACCTGTTTGCGCATTAAAAGGTCTGCTCGCAAAGTTTTTATAACCCCAACATTAGGAGACAAACTATGAATTCCGAAGAAATCCTGAAAACCTGTGTACGCGAGCTAAAGCGTTGCGGCATAAGCTTTTTGCTGATCATTATCGGCGTATTTCTAGCCACCCAAAACGCCCCCGCCGCAACCATGCCGAAGCACAAGCAATGCGTGGGCAGCATGGAAATAATTAACGCACTTGCCTCACGCCCGCTCAAACCCGGCACTCATGCTTTGGTCCAGCCGGTTGGTAATTCGCTCCACCGCTTTCATGCCAAACAAACGAACAGCAAATGCGCCGGCAACCTAACTGAGAGCAGATCCAGTAAACAGTATAGATGAACACTTTCGGCAATCTGCGTAATATTGAAACGTCCGCGCGGACAAACCAGATAGTCAATCCCGAATCCCAAGCAACTCGACAACACTATTGCAAAACGGCACCGAGGATTTTTTCGCTCCCATAAGCAGCATTTGTCTACATCGTGTTAGCTTTTAGCATTTCCTAACACCGGCGGGGCAATATGAATCCGACAAGCCTGACCAGAATCCAATGCGCGATAGCCTTTATCGTATTCATGCTGTTTAGCATCGGCCCAATCCCGATTACCAGCAGCATCGGTTTGTACGTGGTGATCTTTAGGCCGCGGTGGTTTAAAGAACTGGTCGACAAGATTTACACGGGTAAAGCCGACTGATATTTTCCTGTCCTACCGCTTTGCTCTTTCAGCCTCATCAATGCCTGATTGCCTAATGCCGTTTTTATTCAGTCCGGCACAGTATAATAAAGTCACCGAATTTAAATCCTGCTTCCCAACTACCAGAACCATCGATGACCGCTGACCGCGTCCATGTACGACCACAAGCTGACAAAAACCTAGCCTGTAGATTCTCCGTAGCCCCCATGCTGGATTGGACTGACCGACACTGTCGGCATTTTCATAGAGCTTTATCCCGACATGCCCTGCTATACACTGAAATGGTCACAACCGGCGCAATTTTGTATGGGAACCGCGACCGGCATTTACAGTTCAATCAAACAGAACACCCGGTGGCTTTGCAATTGGGTGGCAGTAATCCTCCGGATTTAGCCGAATGCGCAAAAATTGCCGCCGATTATGGTTATGACGAGGTCAATTTAAACGTCGGCTGCCCCAGCGACCGAGTGCAAAATGGCCGCTTCGGCGCCTGCTTGATGGCCGAACCCGAATTGGTCGCAGAGTGCGTAGCAGCGATGCGCCAAGCGGTATCGATGCCGGTGACTGTGAAGTCGCGGATCGGTATCGATGATCGCGATTCCTACGACGAGCTGACACATTTCATAAAAACTGTGGCGGCGGCCGGTTGCGAGACGTTTATCGTCCATGCCCGCAAAGCCTGGTTGTCCGGCCTGTCGCCCAAACAGAATCGTGACGTGCCGCCACTGCGTTATGACGTGGTGTTTCAGTTGAAGCAAGATTTCCCCATGCTAAAGATCGTCATCAATGGCGGCATCGAATCCTTGGATAGCTCGCTGGATTTATTGGCACAAGTCGACGGCGTGATGCTTGGAAGGGAGGTTTATCACAATCCCTATTTATTGGCGGATGTCGACCGGCGCTTGTTCGATGACGAGCATCCTATCCAGTCGCGGCAAGAGACGGTATTGGCCATGCTGCCTTACATAGAACAACAATTGCAACAAGGCGTGAGACTGCATTGCATTGCCCGGCATATGTTGGGTCTGTTTCATGGTGTCGATGGCGCGCGCGCCTGGCGCCGCCATCTCAGCGAAAACGCCACCCGTTTTGGAGCCGGCAGCCAGGTGATTTTGGACGCCTTAGAATTTACAGTTTGATGCTGTATACTCACGACATTTTTTTACTCGGGGGCGGCAATGGAAGAATATTTCTCCAAAATCATTCAAGCAATAGGCGAAGACGTGAATCGGGAAGGTTTGCGGGACACGCCAAAACGTGCCGCGAAAGCCTTTAAATTCCTGAATAACGGTTACGAAAAAACCCTGGAAGAGGTATTGAACGGCGCGATATTTCAAGCCGACACCGAAGACATGGTGATCGTGAAAGACATCGAGCTTTACTCCTTATGCGAGCATCATCTATTACCTTTCATCGGTAAATGCCACATCGGCTACCTGCCTAAAGGCAAAGTCTTGGGCTTGTCCAAGTTGGCACGGATCGTTGATATGTATGGTCGCCGCCTGCAAATTCAGGAACAATTGACTCGGCAGATCGCCAAGGCAGTGGAAACAGCCATCGACGCCCGCGGCGTGGCGGTGGTCATCGAAGCCAAACATCTCTGCATGATGATGCGCGGCGTGGAAAAACAAAACTCGGTGATGACCACGTCGGTGATGCTGGGCATCTTTAGAGAAGAAATCAGCACCCGCTCCGAATTCCTGAACCTGATCAATCGCTGAAAAACATGACCGACACAAGCGCGAAAAAAGTTGGGGTATTGCTGGTCAACCTGGGCTCACCCGCTTCCCCAAAAACCGGCGATGTGCGCCGCTTCCTGCGCGAGTTTCTCGGCGACCCGCGGGTGGTCAATCTGCCAAGACCGCTATGGTGGCTGATTCTGAATCTGTTCGTACTGCCGTTTCGCCCCAAAAAATCGGCGCATGCCTATCAGTCGATCTGGACCGAACAAGGCTCGCCCTTGATCGTATTCACCGAAAAGCTGACCGCCAAGTTGCAAGGTTTTGCGGGCGTCGATGGCACCAATTTAGTCATCGACTGCGCGATGCGCTACGGCAAGCCGGCCTTGCGGGAAAAGCTGCAAAACTTTCAGAAACAAGGTGTCCACGAAATCGTCATCCTGCCTTTGTATCCGCAGTATTCCTCCACCACCACCGCTTCGATTTTCGACGTGGTTGCAGAGGAATTTGTCAGCTGGCGACACATGCCCGGCCTGCATTTCATCAGCGACTTTCATGAACACCCCAGTTACATCGAAGCCTTGGCGCAATCAGTGCGCCAGCATTGGCAAGCCAACGGCCAAGCCGAATTATTACTGCTGTCGTTTCACGGCTTGCCGGCCAAACTGACAGAATGGGGCGACCCATATTTCTATCAATGCCAAACCACGGGCCGCCTGCTCGCCGAGCAGTTGGGACTGAACGACCAACAATGGAAACTGGTGTTTCAATCGCGCTTCGGCAAAGCCGAATGGCTAAAACCCTATTGCGTGGAAGTGTTGCAGGAATTGCCGCAACAAGGCATCAAGAACGTGGACGTGATTTGTCCGGGATTCTCGGTAGACTGTCTGGAAACGCTGGAAGAGATCGCCATCGCCAACCAGGAAGTTTTTCTGGAAGCCGGCGGTGAGACCTATAGCTACATTCCGTGTTTAAACGACAGCGACGCTCATGTCGAGGTGATGCTTGATTTAATCAAAACCGTGCACTAAATAAAGCGCGGCACATAAAAACCGGGGGTAATATGCAACAAAACATCTTACAAAGCTGGAACGACGAATGGCCGGCAGTGCGCACAAGCCAACCCTTGCCTACCGGTGAAGGCGTTATCGATCAGGGCGCGTTTAACACCATTGAAGTGGACGAGCTGTTCGATTACGTTAACTATGCCAGCACCACCGCCGGTAAAACCGTGCTGTATCGTTCGCTCAGCCAACCCCTAGACAATCTGGAGGCGATAGCCGCCAAACAAGCGGCGGTACGGGAAATTCAAGACAATCCGGATGTGCGCGCCAACGTCGAAAACATCGTCGCCAATGCCGCCGCGTCGGAAAACAAACTTTATTTATTATTATTCGGCGAATTTCTCGGCGGTTTCGGCACGGCTCGCGAAGACCATCAAATCGAAGGTTACGGCTACAAACAATATGTGCGTGGTGTGCGCGTGGTTTTGAATTTGGTCGGGGCAATCTACAACTCCGGTAAGCCGCAAAGCCCTTACCTGCAAAGCGTCTTCGAAAAAATCGGCAATTTTTCCCACAGCAACGAGTATTCGCTGATGGTCGGCCCGGTCTATAACAGCGAGAAAGGCCTGCAAAGCAAGGAAGAACGCAAAAACTCGTTCTCCCCTGCCACCATCTTCCGGCCCACCCTGTTCAAACCGATGCTGATTGGCTTGCTGATCGCTGCCATTTGGGGCTTGATGCAGATTTTCCCCACAGATATGTTCCAGGTCACCCGCGACGGTTTGTCGGTGGCTTCGGTGTTTTTCTTGCCTTTGGCCTTGGCTTATATTCCGGTTATTGGCGGTTACGACCGAGACAACTGCATCATTCCGCTACGCAACATCTATAAAAATTCGCAGACGCTCGGTGATATGCTGGATGGTCTGGGCCAACTCGACGAGTTGCTGGCTTTTATCAAATACGCCGAAGATTACGGCAGCGAGATGGTGCTGCCGGAACTTAACGCCAGCGAACGCCATAACATCAGATTGGTGGCCGCGAAAAACCCGGTACTAGGCCAGAAAAACCCAGCTTATGTGGGCAACGATTTTAGTATGGACGACGAACGTCTGGTCTGCGTGACCGGCCCCAACAGCGGCGGCAAAACTGCATTTTGCAAAACCGTCACGCAAATTCAATTGCTGGCGCAGATCGGCTGTTTCGTGCCGGCCCAAGCCGCCAGCTTGAGCGTTGCTGATCGAATTTTCTATCAATGCCCGGAAATCAGTCACCTCGACGACGGCGAAGGCCGTTTTGGTACCGAACTGAAGCGAACCCGCGATATTTTCCTGGCCAGCACCGCTAAAAGCTTGGTCGTGCTTGACGAAATGGCGGAAGGCACTACCTTTGAAGAGAAGATGCAGTCTTCTATCGACGTGCTGGACGGTTTTTACCGCAAAGGCAACAGCACCATTTTAATTACCCATAACCATCAATTAGTAGACGAGTTTGTGAAAAGAAAAATCGCGGTCCCCAAACAAGTGGAATTTGCCGACGACTTGCCGACATTTAAATTGATCGCCGGCATTTCCAGAGTCAGCCACGCCGACCGGGTCGCGAAAAAAATCGGTTTTTCCAAACAAGACATCGATAACTACCTAGCAAAATCATGAAAATAGGCACCCCTGACAGCGTCAGCGCCACCAAAGCTTTATTACTAGGCAGCGGCGAATTAGGCAAAGAAATCGCCATTTCCCTGCAACGCTATGGCGTGGAAGTGATTGCCGTTGATCGTTACGCCGGTGCGCCGGCCATGCAAGTCGCGCACCGCCGCCACGTGATAGATATGACCGATGCAGCGGCGGTAAAAACCCTGATTGCTGCGGAACAGCCGCATTACATCATCCCCGAAATAGAAGCGATTGCCACCGACGCGCTGGCGGAGATTGAAGCACAAGGCCACACCACCATCGTACCCAACGCCAGGGCGATTCAATTGACGATGAACCGCGAGGGCATCCGCGAGCTGGCAGCCGCCGAACTCGGTTTACCGACCTCGAACTACGCATTTGCCGAAACCTTTGAACAACTGAAATCCGCAGTCGATAGCGGCATTGGCTACCCCTGCTTTATCAAGCCGACCATGTCCTCGTCCGGCAAAGGCCAATCCATGGTAAAAAACGCCGATCAGTTGCAGGCCGCCTGGGATTACGCCAAGGCTGGCGGCCGCGCCGACACCGGCAAGGTGATCGTGGAAGCCAAGATCGATTTTGATTTTGAAATCACACTACTTACAGTGCGGGCGCTGGACAGCAACGGCCAAGTACAAACTTATTTCTGCGAGGCTATCGGCCATCGTCAGGAAAACGGCGATTATCGGGAAAGTTGGCAACCGCAGGCAATGAGCGCCAAAGCTATTGCCTTATCTCAGCAAATTGCCGACAAAGTGACTACCGCACTAGGCGGCTTGGGTTTGTTTGGTGTGGAACTGTTTATCGCCGGCGATCAAGTCTGGTTTAGTGAAGTCAGCCCCAGGCCGCACGATACCGGCATGGTCACCATGGCTAGCCAGCGGCAAAGCGAATTTGATTTGCATGCCCGCGCCATCCTTGGCTTGCCGGTCAACACCGTATTGGATAAAACCGCTGCCAGCGCGGTGATTTTGGGCGGCATAGACGCCAAAGCCGTGACCTATCATAATTTGGAAAAAGCCCTGGCTGTTGCCGATACCGACATTCGGCTGTTCGGCAAACCGGAAGCTTTCGTGTCAAGGCGCATGGGCGTAGCGCTCGCCACGGCCGACAATGTCAGCGATGCTCGCGCCAAAGCAGCCCAGGCAGCCAGCCTGATTAGCGTGACTGAATGAGTTCAATCGTTAAAAGGTGACGCAATGAAACCCCTGCTGATTGCCACACTATCGATAGCGCTAATCACCGATGCGGGGGCGGACATTTTCAAATACACCGATCCGAGCGGTCGGGTGTATTACACCGACGAGCCGAAAAAAGGCTTCGATTACCGCTTGATCATCCGCACCCGGCCGCGCACTTACAGCCGCGACCTAAAATTTATGTCGGGCAATAAACTCAAATTTAACGATTTGGTTGCCAAGGCTGCGGCCAAGCATCAAATGGACCCCAAATTGCTGCACGCGGTGATCCAAGCCGAATCAGCCTATAACCCCAACGCAGTGTCGTCAGCCGGCGCGGTGGGTTTGATGCAATTAATGCCGGATACCGCGCGCCGTTACGGCGTCACCGACCGGCGCGATGCCGAGCAGAATGTCGACGGCGGCACCCGTTATTTGAAAGACTTGCTGGCAATGTTCAATTCCAATCTGACGCTGGCGGTAGCCGGTTACAACGCCGGCGAAGGCGCGGTAATGAAATACAATAACAGCGTGCCGCCCTACCCCGAAACCCGCAATTATGTGCAGCACGTCATGGCGCTGTATCGGAAAAGTTAATTGAAAGCTGCTGCCATCAAGCAATTGATTGCCGGCTCGACCGAACTGTTTTCCCTGCCCGATATTTATTTTCAACTCAGCGAGATGATCCGCGATTCGCGCTTTTCGCTGGCCGATATCGGCAAGGTGATCGCCAAGGACCCTGCTTTGAGCGCACGTTTGTTGCGCGTAGTGAATAGTCCTTTCTACGGTTTTCAAGCCAAAATCGACACGATTTCCCGGGCCGTTACCGTGATAGGTATCGACGACTTAAGTAATCTGGTTTTGGCGACCACGGTTGTTGATCGCTTCGGAAAAATCCCCGACGAACTGATAGACATGACTTCGTTCTGGATGCGCAGCATACATTGCGCGGTCATTGCCCATCTGCTGGCAAAAGCCAGCGCCGTGCTGCATACCGAAAGACTGTTTCTAGCCGGTCTATTGCATGACATAGGCTCGCTGCTGCTCAGTCAAAAAATGCCCGAGCAGTATTTAAGAGCATTGCTTGCCGCAAACCATAACCGCGCCTTGTTGGCCGGCTTCGAACAAGAACTGATTGGTTTCACTCATGCAGAGGTTGGTGGGGAATTGCTAAAAACCTGGGGCTTGCCGGAATCCCTCTACGAAACCATAGGCTGCTATCTGAACCCTGCCGATGCCCAAGTGCACAAATTGGACGCGCATTTGCTGCATATGGCGGCGCGCCTGGTCGATAGCGGCCAACAAGCCGATGGTCTGGAGTTAGCCGTTGCGGAGTTTTCTAATCAATCGTTAACGCTGGTGCGTTTAACTCGAGAGCAAATCATCTCGATGATGGAACAAGTCGAAGAGGAATTTTTGCAGATGTTTGAATTACTCGGGCCGAACAAAAAATTTCATTAAACGCTATCGGCTGCCGATCAGAGAATATCGACGCCGAATTTTTCCAACAATGCCACCAGTTTTATCAACGGCAAACCGACCAAGGCATTAGGATCCTCTCCGACAATTTTACTGAATAACGCGATCCCCAAACCTTCGGACTTGAAGCTGCCGGCACAATCGAGGGGCTGATCCAGATCGATGTAGTTTTCAATCTGCGGCGATGTCAGCCTTTTGAAATACACACTACAAACATCCATATCGCTTAAGCTTCGGCCCGTTGCGCTATTCAAAACACAGATGCCGGTATAAAATCGCACGGTCCGGCCGGATTGCTTGGCAAGTTGTTGAATTGCCGCGTCGCGCCCGCCGGGCTTTCCCAATATTTCTTGGTCCAGCACGGCAACCTGATCGGAACCGATTATCAAATGGTTTGAGTATGTTTTGCCGACTTCTTCAGCCTTAGCCAGCGATAATCTGTGTACCAAAGCATCAGGCGATTCGCCCGATTGCGGGCGCTCGTCAATATCGCTGCTGCAACTAAGAAAATCAAGACCCAGCTTTTCCAACAATTGGCGGCGGTATTTCGAACTCGAGGCAAGGACTATGGCGGTCATCGGTAGTTAGTGGTTTGAGTAGGTGTGCGTTTGACGCAACAGTTAGTTATCTGTATGATTGTACAGTTATGTCAGACAAGTTTCCCGACCATATCGATCCCTTATTGTTCGCCGAAAGACGTGGCGCGCTATCCGGGGATATAAAAATCGCTGCGCTCGAGCGCTTGTCTGATAGCGTGATCGATCATGGCGGCAGCGTTAGCGTCAAGATCGAATTTGGTAAGGAAGGCAAACGCATCGTCGTTGCCGGCCATATCGAGGGTGTTGTGGAGCTGGAGTGTCAGTCTTGTTTACAAGCACTGACCTGGCCGCTGGATATCGATTTTAAGTTGGCTGTTGTCTCTTCGCTACAGGAAGCAAAGCAACTAGACGATTGCGAACCGCTATTGCTGGACGGCGACACCCTATCGTTAAACGCCGTGATCGAAGACGAAATCCTGCTGGCATTGCCCGACTACCCTCGGCATGAACACGATTGTCTCGCGCACAACCGTTCGGAAGATGCCGATTACAGCGCAACAGATAGTCAGACTAAGGCTAACAACCCTTTTTCTGTTTTAGCAAAACTTAAAAAAACTGGAGATTGAAATGGCAGTACAAAAGAGCAAAGTATCGCGTTCCAGACGCGGTCAACGTCGTTCACACGATGCATTAGTCGGCAAAACCCTGGCTCAGGATCCATTGACCGGCGAAACCCATCTGCGTCACCACATGACGCCGGACGGTTTCTTCAAAGGCCGTCAAATCATTGCGGGCAACGACGAAGATTAATCGTTTTAAACTGCCATAGGCCGACTCGCAGCCCATTCGCAAGGCGAGTCGAGCAGCCCTCAGTCCAAGACCGGCCGCAAGTATCGCGTTTTCCAGCGCAATCGTCAGCACGACGGGCAGTAATATTTGATTTATTGATAGTCTCTGGGTAAGCCAACGCGTCGCTGGACAGCTGTTGGCTCCTTTCAACTACTGGAGTTAGTCCTAAGCGTGAGCTCAACTCTCTCAATTGATGCCATGGGCGGGGATTTCGGTCCTCAAGTTACCGTTCCTGCCTCACTGGCCTGTTTAAGAAAAAATCCGGACTTAAATCTGATCATGGTTGGCGATGAAGCGGTTCTTGGTAACCTGCTATCCCAAGCACTGGTCGAATTTAAAGGTCGGATCAGTATTCAACACGCCTCGCAAGTTGTCGAAATGGACGAAGCGCCGCAAAAAGCCTTGAAGAACAAAAAAGATTCTTCCATGCGCGTAGCGATTAATCTGGTCCAGGAAGGCAAAGCCGACGCATGCGTCAGCGCCGGTAACACCGGAGCGCTGATGGCGACTGCCCGTTTTGTGCTGAAAATGATACCCGGCATCGAACGCCCGGCGATCATTTCCACGCTGCCGTCTACTTTCGGCCACACCCACATGCTGGATTTAGGCGCCAATGTCGATTCCAGTGCCGAACATCTGTACCAATTTGCCGTCATGGGCGAAGAAGTGGTCAAGGCCGTGGAAAACATCGAGCGTCCGCGTATCGGCTTGCTGAACATCGGCGAAGAAGACATGAAAGGCAACGAACAGGTCAAAGCCGCCGCGAAATTACTGGAAAATTCCGGGCTGAATTATATCGGCTATGTGGAAGGCAACTCCATCAATGCCGGTAGCGTCAAAGTCGATTTGATCGTCGCCGACGGTTTCGTCGGTAACGTGGCCCTGAAATCGATAGAAGGCGCAGCAAAAATGATAGGCGGCAAGCTGAAAGACAGTTTTTCGCAAAACTGGCTGACCAAATTAGCCGGCCTGATTGCCTACCCCGTTCTGAAACGCTTCAAAGACAGCATAGACCCGCGCCTCTATAACGGCGCCAGTTTCATCGGCCTGCGCGGCCTGGTTATCAAAAGCCACGGCGGCGCCGACGCACTGGCTTTCGAAACCGCCATCCATTTGGCGGAAGTGGAAGTCGCGCAGGGCGTTATTCGTAAAATCAGCGAAAAACTAGAACTCGCGCTGACCCAAAAGGTTGATGAATGACACGCTGGACTCATGTTATCGGTACGGGCGGCTATCTGCCCGAAACCATACGCACCAATGACGATATTTCCGCCACGGTGGACACATCCGACAGCTGGATCTACGAAAGAACCGGCATCAAAAGCCGCCGCATAGCCGGCCCCGACGAAACCGCTTCCAGCATGGCGGAAATCGCCGCCAGACAAGCTATTGAGGCGGCCGGAATTGCTGTTGACGACATCGATATGATCATCGTCGCCACCGGCACGCCGGATCGCGTCTATCCCAGCACCGCCTGCCTGTTGCAGGAACGCTTGGGCATCAAGCAATGTGTCGGTTTCGATATTCAGGCCGCTTGCTCCGGTTCGGTTTACGGGCTGAGCATCGCCGATCAATACCTGAAAACCGGTTTTGCCAAAAATGTGTTGGTGGTGGGCACAGAAATTTGTTCCCGTATCGTCGATTGGACCGACCGCGGTACCTGTATTCTGTTCGGCGACGGTGCCGGCGCAATTTTGCTGACCGCCAGCGATAAACCGGGCATCTTGTCCACGCATATTCATTCCGACGGCGGCTACGAAGATTTATTGTATTGCCCCAATCCGCAGGTAGCGGCAGTCGCCAAACAAAACGAGCCAGCTTACATCAGCATGCGCGGCAACGAAGTATTCAAGGTCGCGGTCAACACGCTGGGGCGGATTGTCGATGAAACCCTGGAAGCCAACGGCTTACAGCAAAGCAATATCGATTGGCTAGTGCCGCATCAAGCCAACATGCGCATCATCGCCGCCACCGCCAAAAAGTTGGGCATGTCCATGGACCAAGTAATTCTTACCTTGGAAAACCAAGGCAACACCTCCTCCGCCTCCGTATTGTTGGCATTTAACGAAGGCGTGCGCGACGGCCGTATTCAACGCGGACAAACCGTATTAATGGAAGCTTTTGGGGCCGGATTCACCTGGGGTTCCGCATTAATCAGGTACTAAACATGACGACGATAGAACAAAGTTACAATCTGGCATTCGTATTTCCCGGACAAGGCTCGCAAGCCGTCGGCATGCTGGGCACGCTGGCCGCCGCCAATCCGCTGGTCAAGCAAACTTTCGAGCAAGCCTCCGACGTGCTGGGGTTCGATCTGTGGAATATGGTCGCCAACGGCCCGGACACCGACTTGAACCAAACCCACAACACCCAGCCGGCGATGCTGGCGGCCGGCGTTGCAGTATGGCGAGCCTGGTGCGAAAAAACCGACATCAAACCCGCCTGGATGGCTGGCCACAGCTTGGGCGAATACACTGCCCTGGTCTGCTCCGGCGCGCTGGGCTATGAAGACGCCATTCGCCTGGTGGCCGAGCGCGGCCGACTGATGCAGGAAGCCGTACCAGCCGGAGAAGGCGCGATGGCAGCTATTCTGGGCCTGGAAGATCATCAAGTCGTTAACACCTGCGCCGAAGTTGCCAATGGCGAAATCGTTGCTGCAGCCAATTTCAATGCCCCAGGTCAAGTTGTGATTGCCGGCGAAACCGCTGCGGTGGAACGCGCAATGGAAGCCTTGAAAGCACTGGGCGCCAAACGCGCCTTAAAGTTGCCGGTTAGTGTGCCGTCCCACTGCGCACTGATGGAAGCCGCATCCGACAAGCTCAACGAAATACTGCAAAGCCTTAACGTCGAGATGCCGAATAGCACTTTGATCCACAATGCCGACGTCAAATCGCACGGTTCGCCGGAAGTAATTCGCTATGCATTAAAAGAACAATTGTTCAAACCGGTACGTTGGGTTGAAAGCGTCAAATTCATGCACGAACAAGGGGTCACCGCCTTTGTCGAATGCGGACCCGGCAAAGTATTAGTCGGCTTGAACAAACGCATCGCGCCGGATGCCGCGCATTACACACTATACGACCCCGAAACCATCAACAACGTTGTGGAGCAACTCCGTGGATAAAAAACTCGCCATTGTTACCGGCGCCAGCCGCGGCATAGGCCGGGCCATTGCCGAAAAATTAGTCGCCGACGGATTTTTTGTCGTCGGTACCGCCACCTCCGATAGCGGCGCCGACGCTATTTCCAGCTACCTGGGCGAAAACGGCAAAGGTTATAGACTCAATGTCGCCGATTCCGCCGACATTGAAAGCTTTATCAAAACCACCGGCGATGCCTACGGCACCCCGGCAGTCCTGGTCAACAACGCCGGCATCACCCGCGACAACCTGTTGATGCGGATGAAAGACGAAGAATGGGACGACATTATCAACACCAACCTGACCTCGATCTTCCGGATGAGCAAAGCGGTATTGCGCGCCATGATGAAAGTCCGTTACGGCCGCATCATCAATATTTCCTCTGTCGTCGGTTCCACCGGCAACGCCGGCCAAGCCAACTATGCGGCAGCCAAGGCCGGCATGATCGGCTTTGCTAAATCCATGGCCAAAGAAGTCGGTTCACGCGGCATCACCGTCAACACCGTTTCCCCCGGCTTTATCGACACCGATATGACCAAGGAATTGTCGGAAGACATCAAGAATGCTCTGCTGGGCTCGATTGCGCTGGGCCGCCTCGGTCAGCCGGAAGAAATCGCCCATGCCGTATCTTTCCTGGCCTCCGAGCAAGCCTCCTACATCACCGGCGAAACCTTGCATGTGAATGGCGGCATGTACATGCCTTAAAGGCGACAACGTTTCTCCATACCCCAAAAAGGCCGGCAACCCATAAGGTTACCGGCCTTTTTTTGGCTTTGAACTAAGCGCGCTGCAACACCATCGCCACCGCCGCCGCTCGCGTGGAAACACCGAGCTTTTCGAAGATATGTTCCAGATGTTTGTTCACCGTTCTGGGACTGGTGGTGAGGATGATACCGATCTCCTTATTGGTTTTGCCGCGGGCAATCCACATCAAAATCTCGGCCTCGCGAAACGTCAGCTTCAGTTTGTCGCGCAAGGTTTCCGGCGTCCATTGCGCGTCTTCCCGTTGCAACAGCAGGAGATATTCATCAGGATTCTGGCAAGCACTCACTCTAAGCGTAAACCCCGGTGCCAGGCGATGAGCGTCGGATTCGGTTTCCGCGTCATTCCGCCCGCTTTGCCGCAACCAACGCTGAAACCAGCCGTGCAGCGACTCCGGCAGCATGTCATCCGCAGCCTGTGGCATCCCCTGCAATTCGGAAAAATCCGCTAACCATTCTCTGGCCGCCGGCGTTAGCCAAACAATACCGCCCGCCGCATCGACCGCCACTGCGGCAAATTCGTGATGATCCAGCAAACTCTCGGCCCGCCGTAAATTGCGGGATTGGGTCAGATGCACTTCGATACGCGCCAACACCTCTGCCGGCCGAATCGGTTTGACAATGTAGTCCAGTGCTCCCTCGCCAAAGCCGCGCAATAAATCGTCCAACTCGCTCAAGCCGGTCATGAACAATACCGGAATCGGCGCGGTCGCCGGATCGGCTTTTAGGCGGCTACAAGTCTCGAAGCCGTCGATGCCCGGCATCATCACGTCCAGCAAAATAATGTCGGGCTTAACGTATTGAATCTGCTCGATGGCCGAACAACCGTCGGTAGCCACCAATACCCGGTAATTGGCTTCGGACAGCGTATCGGATAACAAAGCCAGATTGCCGGGCGTATCATCGACTATCAATACAGTGCCATTGCTCGCGGATACTTCCATCATCGGGACACCTCCTGTTTGTGCATATTCAACAATTTTCTGATTTCGCCTACCCGAAATTGGTTGGCCAAAGCCGTCAGCTTGGCAAAAAATGCGCTATAGCGCGGCTCGGTTTGATTGAGTTGTGCCAGCACTTTCTTCAATTCCAACAAGTCGCCTATCCTGACGCATTCCACGCAGACTTGTATTAATTCCGGCGGCGGCACCAGCATTGGCTCGCTCGCTTTCTCGGGAACCGCTTGCACGCCATCGTCTTGATAAACCCAGGTCAGCGACAAATACAGCTTCAGCTTGCTGATCAGCTGCGGGACTTGAATCGGCTTGGACAGAAAATCGTTGCACCCCGCATTTAACACCGCCAACCGATCACCGGGATAGGCATTGGCGCTCAGTACCAGAATCGGCATCTGTAAACCAAGCTCGCGCAGACGCATCGCGGTTTCGATACCGTCTATGCCGCTCATGGAAATATCCAGCAGAATCAGATCCGGCTGCTGTTCCGCCACCTTGTCCAAGCAAGCCTCCCCGGAATCCGCCTCTTCCAGATAAAAGCCCAACGGCTCCAGCAAGGACAACAATAACTCCCGATGTTCGCGCTGGTCGTCCACCACCATGATCCGCCGGCGCGCACCTTGATAGCCGATGATGGGTGCGTGGGGTTCCGCTTCATTTTCCACCCCCAGACTCGGCAATAACAGCCTTACGCTAAACGTGGAACCCTCACCCACTCGGCTTTGCACCGTCAATTCGCCGCCCATTACCTCGGTTAGGATTTTACTGATGGTCAGCCCCAAACCGCTACCCGACACCGCATTGCCGGTCGGCGTATCCAACCGTGTGAACGGTTGAAAGATATTTTGCAATTGCTGCTCGTCAATGCCGCTGCCGGTATCGGACACCTGAAAGCTGGCCACCCCGCTGCTGTAACCGATCCGAAATACGATGCCGCCCTGGCTGGTGAACTTGACGGCATTGCCGAGCAGGTTCATCAATATCTGCCCTACCCGTTTTTCATCACCGCGTATCCGCTGCGGCAACACGGTGGTCAGCTGACAATTAAAACTCAAGCCCTTGTCTTCGGCTTGCGCTTTGAAGACATGCACCAGATGTTCGATAAAGCCCGGAAAATCGATAGGCTGATATTTAAAATCGAATTTGCGCGCCTCGATCCGGGCAATATCCAGAATGTCCTCGATCAACGCACTCAAGTGTTCGCCGCTACGCTTTAAGGTATCGACCGCTTGCCGGCGGTTTTCCGGGATATTCGGGTCCTGATTTAAAATGTGCGCATAGCCGACGATGCTGTTCAGCGGCGAACGAATCTCGTGACTCATATTGCTCAAGAAACGACTCTTGGCCTGATTGGCGGCATCCGCCATGCGCCGCGCCTGCTGCAACTTCAGATCGGTTTGTTTGTGTTGCTCGATTTCCTGCAACAACAATTGGGTCTGTTTGGCGGTTTCTTCATGCGCCACCCGTCGGCTCTCGGCATTCAAAATCAGCCACCAGGTACACAACCCAATAAACACCAGCAAGGACGCATATATCTTCAGGAAGTTGTTGATCAACAAGCCAAAGGCCGGTTGATTATGCTGGACGCTCAATAAATCCTGGTAATAAATGATGCTGATAAAAATCCCGGTCAGGATGGTCAAAAAACCAAACAGCAGTCCAAAACGCAACAAGCGCAAACGCGCAGTTATGCCGATAAAATCCGGCATCAACGCCTTAGCCAAACTCTCCAGATAGTCATCAAAACGAAAACCCGGCTTGCAGGCATCCAAACAGCGCGCGTCCAGCGTGCAACACAGCGAGCAAATACTGCCGGCATAGGCCGGACAATAGGCCATGTCATCGTGCTCGAATTCGTTCTCGCAAATCGAGCATTTGTCGTGCGACTTACGATTGTGCTTTTTCCGGTCGCGCGCCAGATAATGTTTACCGCCGCAACAATACGCGATGATCGGCACCAGTAAAAAGGCTAAACCCAAAGCAATAAATGCCGAAAAAGCCTTGGGCCATTCGCCGAACAGCCCGACATAAGCCAGAATGGATACCACCGACGCCACAAACGTCGCAACCATCCCCACCGGATTCAGATCGGACAAATAGGCGCGTTTGAATTCGATTTCCTTCGGGCTCAGTCCCAAGGGCTTGTTGATCATCAACTCCGCCGCCACCGCGCTGATCCAGGCAATCGACATATTCGAAAACAAACCCAACACCTTTTCCAGCGCGCCGAATACGCCAAACTCCATCAACAACAAGGCGATGAGCACGTTAAACAACAACCACACCACCCGGCCCGGATGGCTATGCGTCAACCTTGAGAAAAAATTCGACCAGGCCAGCGAACCGGCATAAGCATTGGTGACGTTAATCTTGATCTGGCTGAGAACCACGAACAAGGTCGTGGTCGCCAAAGCCCATTGCGGATTCTCGAACAACTCGTTATAGGCCACCAGATACATTTGCGTCGGCTCGTGCGCATGCTGCGGGCTGATACCGTGCCGAATCGCCAGATGCGCCAGCAAGGCGCCGGCAATTTGCCGAACCACGCCAAACACGATCCAGCCCGGACCAGCCGCCAGCATCGCCGCCCACCATTTGAATTTATTGGCCTTGGTCTTATCCGGCATGAAGCGCAGAAAATCCACCTGCTCGCCGATTTGCGCGACCATCGAAAACGCTACGGTGCTTGCGGTGCCGAACAACAGCCAATCGAAGCCTTCGCCACTGCCGGCAATCCAGAAGTAAGTTTTTAAAGTCATCAGCGCTTCCGGCTCGGCATGGGCCACAGCGATGTAAGGCGCAATCAACAGCACCAGCCAGATCGGCTGGGTCCATAACTGCATCCTGCTGATGGTGGTAATCCCAAACGTCACCAGCGGCACCACGATCACCGCACTGACCACATGCGCGACGGCCAGCGGAATCTGGAAATACAATTCAATCGCCAGCGACATGATCGAAGCCTCCAGCGCAAATAGCGTGAAGGTAAACGAGGCGTAAATCAGCGAGGTAACGGTAGAGCCGATGTAACCGAAACCGGCGGCACGGGTCAGCAAATCAATGTCGATGTGGTAACGGGCCGCGTAATAACTGATCGGCAAGCTGGTGATGAAAATCACGATGCCGACGATCAGAATCGCCCAACAGGCATTAGTAAAACCGTAATTGATGGACAAAAAGCCGCCGATCGCTTCCAGCACCAGAAACGAGGTGGAGCCGAAGGCGGTGTTGGCGACCTGGAACTCCGACCATTTCCTGAAGCTGCGCGGTGCATAGCGGAGCGCGTAGTCTTCCAGGGTTTCGTTGGCGACCAACAGGTTGTAGTCGCGGCGGATTTTGGTGATGTTTTGGTGAATTGGCTTCATGTTGTTGTGTCGCTGCCGCGACGGGTGTTTTTGAAGTCGGGTCTCGGCCCGACGGCCGAAATACTTTCTTTTGCGTGGTCAAAAGAAAGTATTCAAAGAAAAAGCCACCCGAATGCCGCTTAGCTCACTCGGCACATCCATGTGCTTCGCCCTACGGGTTCAATGCATGCAAATCGGCTATCCTGCCGATTTATCCTGCCGATTTATCCTGCGCTCCGAAGCTTTTGGCGGGGGTTGGCGAAAGGGGCTTCCTGCCCCTTCGCCAACGAGCGGCATCCCTGCCGCACCCCTTTGGGCTATTCCCACCAAAAGCTCCGGTGCTCGGCGCGGCATACGGGACGAAAACCATCCTGCTATTAAAACGGATTTGGTCCGATTCTCGCCAAAAGTCGGCGTAGGGTGGGCACGGCTTTTTGTGCCCACACGGACAAACCGCTCATTCCCCCGCAACCAAATCATCAACACCATCACCGCCCCGATTCAACGAACACACTTCTTCAACATAACGATGAAACGTAGAATAAGGCCTTTATACCCTTTGGAAAATTCTCTTGGTGGCTGAATACCCATGCTTCCCCCTTTGAAAAAGGGGGATTGAGGGGGATTTATTTAAAAAATCTCCCCTGGCCCCTCTTTTTCAAAGAGGGGAAGTAACCTGGCTAAAGCTTATCTTAACGACATTGGTGCTTTACCGGGTTGTAATGAATGTAATCCATATGCCGGGCAAAATCGGTTTCATCCCGTATTTGATGGACCCAATACCGACGTTGCCATAAGGTCGATTCCCGATGTTTTTGCTTCGACGCATTGATCCATTCGGCCCGACGGTATTCATCGCCACAAGCCACGCTCACCTGACGTTTGATCACGCTCCAACGGGTTGCATAATCTCCATCACCAACCGGCAATGTCCAAATGCAATGCAAGTGATCCGGCAACAGAACCCAGGCATCGATGGTAAACGGCCGTTTGGCGCGAGTGCTTGCAATCGCCTTGCGCAAAGCCTCCCGTATCGGTGCATCGCATAAAATCGTCTGCCGCCGATACGTCACCACCGTGAAAAAATACGTTGCACCGGGATTTTGCGAGCGGCGGTAACGGGACATTCCGGTCGTTAATTTTTGATGGTTAAATCAGGGTTTGTGGTTTTCCCCGCGTGGGCACAAAAAGCCGAGCCCACCCTACGATGCTAGTTTTCCGAGCGAGTAAAGAAAGCCTGTCAAAACTATCAAAAAAACAACCACAACTGAAAAGCAACCAGATCCTGATTTAATGTTTGCCGCCGCCGGCGCGTTCTTATTAAGTAAGTCATCTATCAACTCAGCCGCTTCTAATTTTGAAATTTCAGATGAAACCTTACCCCCAAGATCACGAATAAAGTCCAATTGCGCATCGGAGGCAGATTCATTCTCCCAATCGCTGGCGTACTGCTTTCTTAATCCTCTCCAATATTCGGCCTTCTCTTGCCTATTCTTCTCACGCTCCCGTGCTCGGTTCTCCGAATTGACTCGATCGTATTCAGCGCGTGCTGACTTTGCTTCTTGACGCTCTCTTTGAGGAATGACGCGAATTACCGCATTTTGCAGACGGTTTAGCTCCCATTCAGAAATTTCTCCGGCAGAAATAAATCGCTCGACCTCCTCTTTTAAAAATCGAATTGCAGGAAGGCTGTCGACTGGGACCTTAGCGAGCCAAGCAGTCAACTCTTCGAGTTCATGCGAGTCAAACTTTCCGTCTGCTAACCACTTAGAACTCAATTCGACAAGTTCACGACCTAGTCCTTCTGATGCCTGATTTTTCGATAAAGCAACGCGGACGCCTTTTTTCTTTGATGTATCATCGTTCATAATTTTTTCCGTTTGATGGCTTCGGTCGTTTGTGCTGGCTATCGCCGACAGCATCCTACAACACCCTATGGCATCAAACATACAAAATCATCCAACTGCTTCCGATCTCGCGAAGAGGGTTGCTCCCGTTATTCCGCCCCGAGCATCGCAGCTTTTGGCGAGATCAGCCCGCAGGGGAGCGGCAGGGATGCCGCTCGTTTTCGGAGGGCCAGGGACGGCCCTTCCAAAAACCCTCGCCAAAAGCGAGAAGCGCAGGAAATTGGCGGAATGCCGGGTGGCTTTTCTTTTGGTGACTTTTCTTTGGCCAAACAAAGAAAAGTTACTCGGCTGTCGGGCCGAGACCCGACATTAAAACCAGCCGTCGCGCCAGCGACTCCTTCTTACCCCCTCATCCTAGCCTTCTCCTTTATGCCCTGTGGGTGCTGAGGGAGAAGGAACGAACCGTCCCGCAATCAAATGCATAAACCAAATTTCTGGGTACCACACGCAAATCGAGCCAAGCTAAACATCACTTCCTCTCATGTCCAAACTGAAATATCACCGGCGTCCCCTGATTATGAATAATAATTTCCTTCTTCGGCTCGTCGCCGACAGCGGCCGGCTGCGCCACCCCATTCGCATCAACCGGGCCCTGAACTTCTCTCACCTCGACCCGCACGTCCGGCATCCACTTGGGTTTGAACAGTTCGGTTTTCACGCGACCAGGTTGTTTCGGCAACGGCGCGTGCTCCAGCACATCCAGACAAGCGGTGCCAATTTGATCGACCAACTTATCGACAATCCGCGCCGGCAACACGTCTCTGCCCAAGGCATGGGCGCTAAACGTCGATTCGCGTTCCAGCAGAACGGCCTGATTGCCGGCATCGCGTAAGGTACAAGTAATCGGCAACACATCGGCTTTTTGAAAATCGGTCGCGCGCGGGTCGGAATTGCCGCTGGAAAAGGAAAAACCCACCGGCGTTTCGCGGTGTGTCACTTTACCGAGCTTGGCTAGTAGTTGGTGGCTGTATGGGCCTTTGGCCGCAAGGGGAAACTCCCACTCTGCCAAATTCGCGCGGACACGCTCGGCGAGAGCTTGCGATTCCACCGCAAAGCCAAACTGGCGCAGGTTATCTTCGCTGACCACAAATTCGATAGCCGATAGGGGTTTGCCGGCATCAGGGGATTGGGCCCAGGCTGTCGAAAAGCCTGCGGCCAGTAAGACGCCGCAGCCGATTAGAATTGAAGGCCTGATCCTGGGCGGAAAGAACTTTGACCGCGACGAAGACTTCAAGGCGCCGTTAAAGCACCTCCCACTTCCGCCGCACTCAGCAGGCTCTAAATTCCAAAACCACTTCAGCCTTAACCAGTTTTTCATAGCAATATCCTCTTTAACTTGCTGATCACTCTACGGAAACCCCAATTTCCCAGCCATACGTCAAATGACTGATGAGTCATTTACCCGATTGTGGCGGATGCCTGCAAAATTCAACAATCTCCCCGACGTTTTCAATCGCCATCGCCGCCGGCAATGGTTTGTTTAATCCAGATAAAGGGGAATGCAAATGACTGGTTTTAACCCACAAAAACTAAGCGGCCGGGCAATCGGCTTGCTGAGCGGGGTGGCCTTGGGCGCCATCGGCCTGGGACAGGCGCCCGAAGCGCAGGCTGGCGCGACGTTTAAAATCGATGATACCAAATGGGTCAGCGTCGGCGCCGGTTTGCGGACCAGTTTCCGGGCCCAGGAAGGCTCGGTCGGCGCCAACGCCGACAAATGGAGCAACGATTTTAATCTGGACAATATCCGTTTATACATCAACGGCCAGATTCATAAATATCTGAAAGTCGAATTCAACACCGACTGCCAAACCTGCGGCAACGGCGGCGAAGTGCGAGTGTTGGACGCTATCGGCAAGTTCGAGGTTACGCCCTATGCCAATTTGTGGGTAGGCCGGATGCTGGTACCCGCCGAGCGCCGCGAGATGAACGGTCCGTTCTACAGCGCGGTGTACAACATTTTCTCCGCCGGCACCCCGTTCGAGCCGTCCGACTATAACCTGACCATCAAATCCGACGGCACCTCGGCCGGTTCCTTCGGCCGTGACGACGGTGCCACCTTCTGGGGTGCGGTATTCGACGGTCGTTTGCAATACGCGGCCGGTTTCTTCCGCGGTCTGCGCGGCGGCGCCAACGTCGATGACAATATCCTGTACGCACAACGCTTTGCTTACAATTTCTGGGACGTCGAGAAAAATCCCGGCTACTACACCTCCGGCACTTACTACGGCAAAGGCGGCGACATTCTGACCGTCGGCGTCGCCAACCAATATCAGGAAGACGGCGCCGGTGCGCTGGGTTCTCCCGGCAGCTTCCGCGGCACCACCGCCGACGTGTTGATGGAAAAAGTGTTGCCGGGCGGTGGCGTCGTCACCTTCAACGGCGAGTACAAAAACTACGGCATTACCGGCCCGTATAGCCAAGCCATCCGCGATGCAGAGGGTGCTGTCGGCGCGCCGGCCCAATTCTCGATGTTCGAAGGCAACGCCTACGACGTCAGCGGCATGTATCTGTTCCCGCAAAAAATCGGCATCGGCCAATTCCAACCGTTTTTGCGTTACGTGAATGTGTCGCCGGATAACAGCCCGAACCGCGAAGTTTACGAAGGCGGCGTCAACTACATCATCGACGGCCACAACGCCAAAATTTTCGCCAGCTACCAATACGGCGACCTGTTGACCAAAGGCTTGAACTACAAATCCACCGCCAGCGGCGAAAACGCCAGCCAGGTCATGGTCGGCTTCCAGTGGCAAATTTAATTTTCTAATAACAGAGGACTATCACGATGAATTTACTGAGCAATCCCTTACGTAAACTGGCATTGGGCGCCGCGCTATCGTCGCTGCTGCTCGGCGCATCGTCCGCCCGCGCCGAAGACACCATCAAAGTCGGCGTGCTGCATTCGCTGTCCGGCACGATGGCGATCAGCGAAACCACGCTAAAAGACACTATGTTGATGCTGATCGACGAACAAAACAAAAAAGGCGGCCTGCTGGGCAAGAAACTGGAAGCGGTGGTGGTTGACCCGGCCTCCAACTGGCCTTTGTTCGCGGAAAAAGCCCGCGAGCTGATCACCAAAGACAAAGTGGCTTCCATCTTCGGCTGCTGGACTTCCGTTTCCAGAAAATCGGTATTACCGGTCATCGAAGAGTTAAACAGCATCCTGTTCTACCCGGTGCAATACGAAGGCGAAGAATCGTCTAAAAACGTGTTCTACACCGGCGCCGCGCCTAACCAGCAAGCGATTCCGGCGGTCGATTACTTGATGAACGACCTGAAAGTGCAACGTTGGGTGTTGGCCGGTACCGACTACGTTTATCCGCGCACCACCAACAAAATCCTGGAAGCGTATTTGAAATCCAAAGGCGTTAAACCGGCGGACATCATGATCAACTACACGCCATTCGGCCATTCCGACTGGCAAAGTATCGTCGCCGACATTAAAAAATTCGGCTCTACCGGCAAGAAAACTGCGGTGGTTTCCACCATCAACGGCGACGCCAACATCCCGTTCTATAAAGAGTTGGGTAACCAAGGCATCTCCGCGGAAAAAATCCCGGTTATCGCCTTCTCGGTGGGTGAGGAAGAATTATCCGGTATGGACACCAAACCGCTGGTCGGTCACTTGGCGGCCTGGAACTACTTCATGAGCGTGGATACCACTAAAAACGCGGCCTTCATCCAACAATGGAAAGACTACATCAAGAACCCGAAACGCGTCACCAACGACCCGATGGAAGCCCATTACATCGGCTTTAATATGTGGGTGAAAGCGGTCGAAAAAGCCGGCACCACGGATTCAGACGCGGTACAAAAAGCTTTGATCGGCGTTGAATACCCCAATCTGACCGGCGGTATGTCGAAAATGCTGCCTAACCATCACATCAGCAAACCGGTGTTGATTGGCGAAATCCAAGACGACGGCCAGTTCGTCACCGTCTGGCAAACCAACAAACTGGTCGACGGCGATGCTTGGTCCGACTTCCTGCCGGACAGCAAACCGATCATCGCCGACTGGACCGCACCGATCAGCTGCGGCAACTACAACACCAAAACCAAAAAGTGTTCAGGACAGAACTATTAACAGCGGATGTTACCCGCGAGGTTCACGGCAGGATGCCGCGGGCCTCGCCCCCAAAAGAGGACAGACGATGCACACACCCCGTTTCAGAACCCGTTTAAAAACGCCGCCCGGCTCACACCCGGCTTACCGTTCCCCCAAGGACAGCTTCTTGAGCATGATGACTACAGCTTCTACTCAGGCCGGATTAACAGTCGGCGGCGTTTTTAAACGGCTTCTCAAATTTATCGCTTGCTTGCTGGCGATGTTCTTCCTCGTCGCACAACTTGTCCTGGCCCAAGACGCCGGCACTGCTTTGCAGCAACTCAGACAAGGCAGCATGCAGGAGCGGGAACAAGCCATCGAAACCCTGGGCAGCGACAGCAATAACCTGAAATTATTGCAAGCCCTACAGGACGGCAAACTGTTCGACTTCAAAGCCGAAGGCAAATTGGTTCTGGCTAAGGAAAGCGCGGCCGGCTACCAACTCAGCGATCCGCTCAGCGGCGCGGCCATCGCGGAAGTCGAGCGCGGCGCTGTAGGCAAAATCAATTTAAACAACAAACTGCGCGGCGTGCTGCGCAAAACCATCGCGCTACTGCAATTGAACGACGCCGACCCTGTGTTGCGCCTGATCGCGGTACAAGCATTGGCCAATGAAATAGACGACAAAGCGGTGATTTTATTGCGCGATCATCTGGCCAACGAAACCGATGCCGACATCAAAACCGCAATCAGCAAAATGCTGTTATTGCAAGACATTAACAGCCCGGAAAAAGACCAACGCATCGCCGCTATCGCCGCCTTAAAAGACCTGGACAGCCAAGACGTGGTCAACAAACTGCAAGCGGTTATCGAGAAAGATGCCGACGGTAATTTTGTCGAAGCCGACAGCGATGTGCGCAATCTGGCCGAAGCCGCCTTGATCAAAATCCGCGAACGCATGCAAGCCTACGCCGCCGCCGAAACCGTGTTCTTTGGTTTGAGTCTGGGCGCGGTGCTGGTGTTGTCTGCGATTGGTTTGGCAATCACCTTTGGGGTAATGGGCGTGATCAACATGGCGCACGGCGAACTGATGATGCTGGGTGCCTACACGACTTATGTGATGCAGCAAATCATGCCGAATTATTTGGGCACAGCGTTGATCCTGTCGATCCCTATGGCATTTCTGGTTGCTGCCTTGGTAGGCATAGCCATCGAACGCGGCATCATCCGCTTCTTATACGGCAGGCCGCTGGAAACTTTACTGGCGACTTTCGGCGTCAGTCTGTTTCTGCAACAAGCCGTGCGCTCGATCTTCTCGCCGCTGAACCGCAGCGTCTCCACACCCGAGTGGATGAGCGGCTCCTGGCAGATCAACGACTTTTTGTCGCTGACCTGGAACCGCTTCTACATCCTGATCTTCTGCCTGCTGGTGTTTACCGCCTTACTGCAAATTTTGAAGCGCACAAAATTAGGCTTGGAAGTCCGCGCCGTCGCGCAAAATCGCGGCATGGCCAGAGCAATGGGCATACCCACTGCACGGGTCGATGCGATGACGTTTGGTTTGGGCTCCGGTATCGCCGGGGTGGCCGGGGTAGCCTTGAGCCAGATCACCAACGTCGGGCCGAATCTGGGCCAGGCCTACATCGTCGATTCCTTCATGGTGGTGGTGTTTGGCGGGGTCGGAAATTTGTTCGGCACCTTGGTGGCCGGGTTTTCCTTGGGTATTGCGAATAAGGTGTTGGAGCCTTATGCCGGGGCGGTGTTGGCGAAGATCTTGGTCTTGGTGTTTATTATTTTGTTTATTCAGAAGAAGCCGAGGGGGTTGTTTCCGCAGAAAGGGCGGGCGGCGGAATCTTAATTGTTGTGTCGCTGCACCGACCGGGTTTGCTGGTTCCCATGCGCTGCGTGGGAATCCAGACCTGCCGCGCTGCGGCGACTTGGGCTGGTTTTTGTTTTGTGTCGCTATCGCGACAGATGATTTAAATGCCGGTTCGCGGACCGGCGACCGCGATACTTTCTTTTGCTTGGCCAAAAGAAAGTATCCAAAGAAAAGGCCACCCCACTGCCGCTTGCTTCCTGCGCTCCTCGGGTTTGAACGGGGTTGCCTGAAGGGGCTTCCCAGCCCCTGCATGCAACGCGCCGCATCCATGCGACGCCCCTAACGGGCTGTTCCGTTCAAACCCTGCGGTGCTCGGCGCGGCAGAGGGGAACAAAAACACTCCACCGTTATCGGCTGACGGGAATAGCAGGTTTTTACTTTTACTGAGAATGAGGGCTGTCATTTTGTTTAACTCATCAATGTATGAATGGCCTTCAACAATTCTGCAATTGCATGAATAACGGGTGGAGCAACTATTAACAGTTTAAGTATGAAGCTTTTTGACATGATCAAATTCCTATAATTTTCCAAAGAATGTGTTGCCAGTTTGTGAAGCTAGGCGTTAACGAGCAATTTATATCGTTACCCTTTCGTAAGGGATTAAAGCGGTTTAATTATTGCTACACAGAATGCATTTAATTGTCACGACAGCGTATGCGAAAGACTTCGCATTGAATTTGTAAAAATTATGATGGCTGCGACTAATACAAAACAGGCTGGAAATGTTTCCCCCCTTGACTTTTTTACGTTTTATCTATCTGGTCATCGCAGGATTTAGTCGTAGGGTGGGCACGATTAAGTGCTCACGCGGAACAACAGCCAATGGTGGGCAAAATTGCCCACCCTACGCAAATTCGGGCGGCTGATGGTTTTAACCCCGTATGCCGCGCCGAGCACCGGAGTTTTTGAATGGACAAATCGGCAGGATAGCCGATTTGCATGCGTAGCACCCTTAGGGCGAAACACATGGATGTGTTTCGTGAAACCGACATACAAAAAACCGTCGCGATAGCGACACCAAACCAGGCAGTCAAATGAACCTACAAAATCTGACCCAAGACAAAACCTACGCTTCAGTGCTAATCGCCCTGGCAAGCGTCACCTTATTAATCCCCCTCTGCAACCTAATCTTCCCCGAAGACTCTGCCCTGCACTTCTCGGCCTATTCGGTATCCCTAATCGGCAAATACCTAACCTTCGCCCTGCTCGGCCTGTCGCTGGACATGGTCTGGGGCTACGCCGGGATTTTGGTCCTGGGCCAAGGCGCCTTCTTCGCGCTGGGCGGCTACGCAATGGGCATGTATTTGATGCGGCAGATCGGCACGCGCGGCGTCTACGGGAACGCCGAATTACCCGACTTCATGGTATTCCTGAACTGGACCGAACTACCCTGGTACTGGAACGGTTTCGAGAACTTCGGTTTCGCGATGCTAATGGTTTTCCTCGCACCCGGTTTGCTGGCCTTCGTATTCGGCTGGCTGGCGTTTCGCTCAAGGGTGACAGGCGTTTACTTATCCATCATCACCCAGGCGCTGACTTACGCCTTACTACTGGCTTTCTTCCGCAACGAAATGGGCTTCGGCGGCAATAACGGCCTCACCGATTTCAAAGACATCCTCGGCTTCAATATCCAGTCCGAAGCGGTACGCTCCATATTGCTATTGATGACCGGCCTGAGCCTGATCGGCGCCTTGCTGCTGTGCCGCTGGATTGTAAACAGCAAATTAGGCCGGGTAGTCACGGCGGTTCGCGATCAGGAATCGCGGGTACGTTTTCTCGGCTACCGGGTGGAATTGTTCAAACTGTGGGTGTTCGTGTTTGCTGCCATGCTGGCCGGCTTGGCCGGCGCTCTTTACGTGCCACAGGTCGGCATCATCAACCCCAGCGAGTTCTCGCCGCTCAACTCCTTGGAGATCGTCATCTGGGTCGCGGTCGGCGGGCGCGGTACTTTGTACGGCGCGATCATCGGCGCGGTGCTGGTCAATTACGCCAAAACCGTGTTGACCGGCCTGATGCCCGATGCCTGGCTGTTTTGCCTGGGCGGCGCCTTCATCCTGGTCACGTTGTTAATGCCCGACGGCATCGTCGGCCTGCTGCGCCGTCGCAGTAAACCCAAACCCACTCTTAACGCTACCGGAGGACAACCGGCATGATGATCTCGGCTGCAACTACCACTGAAGGCGGCGCCAGCCTGCCGCTGGACGGCGAAGTCGACGCCCGCCACGGCCCGATTCTGTACATGGAAGACGTCAGCGTCAGCTTCGACGGCTTCCGGGCGCTAAACCATTTATCCCTGTACATCGACGACGGCGAATTGCGCTGTCTAATCGGCCCCAACGGCGCCGGCAAGACCACGCTGATGGACGTCATTACCGGCAAAACCAAGCCCGACAGCGGCTCGGTGTTTTTTGGCCAGACTATAGATTTGCTGGAACTGGACGAACCGGCTATCGCCCAGGCCGGCATCTGCCGCAAGTTTCAAAAGCCCAGCGTATTCGACGCCTTGACCGTGTTCGAGAACCTGGAGCTGGCCTTAAAGACCGACAAACGCACCTGGCCGACGCTGTTTCATAAACTCAACAGCGAACAGCGCGACCGCATCCATGATGTGTTGCAAACCATCGCCCTGCCCGCTCAACAACGCCAGTTGGCCGGCGCCTTGTCGCACGGCCAGAAGCAATGGCTGGAGATCGGCATGCTGCTGATGCAGGACCCGAAAGTGATGCTGGTCGACGAACCCATCGCCGGCATGACCCATCAGGAAGTCGAGCGCACCGCCGAACTATTGCTGTCCTTGCAAGGCCGGCATTCCATCGTTGTGGTCGAGCACGATATGGAATTCGTGCGCAGCATCGCACGCAAAGTGACGGTGTTGCACGAGGGCTCGGTGCTGACCGAAGGCACGATGGACGAAGTCCAAAACGATACTCGCGTGATCCAAGTTTACCTGGGGGGATGATGTTAAATATCAGCGCATTGCAACAATACTACGGCGCCAGCCACACCTTGTGGGACCTGGATTTGAGCGTACCCGCCGGGTCCTGCGTCTGCCTGATGGGCCGCAATGGCGTCGGCAAAACCACGCTTCTGAAAGCCATCATGGGCTTGCTGCCGGTGGCCGATGGCAGCATTCAATTCGACGGCGTGGAGCTGGCCAAATCCAAGGCCGAATCCCGCGCCGAACTGGGCATCGGTTACGTGCCGCAAGGCCGGGAAATTTTTCCGCTGTTGACCGTGGAAGAAAACCTGAAAACCGGCCTGCGTGCCGCCAACAAACACGGCATCAAAAAAGTCCCGGACAGCATTTTCGAGATCTTTCCGGTATTGAAACAAATGCTGAAACGCCGCGGCGGCGACCTGTCCGGCGGCCAGCAACAGCAATTGGCGATTGGTCGCGCCCTGGTATTGAATCCGCGCTTGCTGATTCTGGACGAGCCCACCGAAGGCATCCAGCCCAACATCGTCAGCGAAATCGGCGACGTCATCATTCGTCTGAATAAATCGCGCGGCGTGGCTACCCCGACTCCAAAACCGGAAACCGGCGAAATTCATCAAGCCATCGACCGCATTCACAAAGAACTGGGCGTGACGGTGTTGCTGGTCGAACAAAAACTGCCGTTTGCCCGTAAGGTCGCCAATCAATTCTGCATCATGGACCGTGGCCGTCATGTGGCGGTGGGTGCGATGGACGAATTGGCAGACGATATGGTGAAACGGTATTTAACCGTTTGAGCCCGCCCTTCTTTGCCAAATAGGGACCAACTAAATTTACCAATCGGGCGTAGCCCATCGTTCTGACTTAAATCTGGGTGACGGAGAAAACACATGAAATCCGAACAATATTTGCTGGCGACCGGTGCGTTGTTATTGGTTTGGTCGATGCGAAGCGAGGCACACGACAGCCATGAAGCGATGATGGCTGGCGGTAACCTTCTGCAATTGACCTATGCCCTACTCCATCCAATATTGGAAATCCCTTACCTTCCAGCCTTGCTGATTGGCGCATTGATTTTGGTATTGGTGCTTGGCCCGGTTATATTGCACATAACCCGGCACCGGATTGCTACCAAACCTGGTTATCCGGCCATTATGGAAAAACCAGCCATCGCGCCGAAGGCCGATAATTTGTAAACCGACACCTTACCCGCCATGCGCCCTGACTTCGCTGCGTCTTCCAATCCTGATTCCATAACCGATTCATCGACATGGGAAGCCGAATTGAATCTGGGCTTTACCCAACGCGGCGACAAAACCGTCTTGGTCAGACGCGAACATCGCGGCCCGCTGACCGTGCAGCGACCGTTTTACCCGGAAGGCGAAGTCTGCCACGTCTACCTGCTACACCCGCCCGGCGGCGTGGTGGCCGGCGATCATTTGACCATCGTAGCAACGGTCGAAAACGATGCTCAAGCGCTTATCACCACCCCAGCTGCCGGCAAGTTTTATCGCAGCGGCGGCGGCGAAGCTCAGCAAACCGTCAATCTCAAGGTTGCTGAAAACGCCAGCCTGGAATGGCTGCCGCAGGAAACCATTGTTTACGAAGGCGCCCAATTGAATTCTTCCATGAATATCGATTTGGCCGAACACGGCCGCTTTATCGGCTGGGAAATATTGGCCCTGGGCCGCCCGGCTGCCGGCGAAGGCTTCGACAGCGGCGCCGCTACCTTGAACTGGCGCATCAGTCGCATCGGGCGTTTGGTCTACATGGAACGCTTGCGCCTGGATGCCGAAGCGTTTCAAGCCCGCTGGGGTTTGTTTGGGCATTCGGCTTGCGGGACGCTGTTTGTTTATCCTGCGTCGTCGTTGCATTTGGCGGCTGTGCAGGAGCTGATTGGGGATGAGGCCAATCGTGGGGTGACTTTGATTGAGGGTTTGTTGATTTGTCGGGGGTTGGATAGTCGGGCGGATTTGTTGAAGGGGTTTTTTGAACGGGTTTGGGGATTGGTGCGGGGGGATATTGTTGGGAAGGAGGTTTGTGCGCCGAGGATTTGGGCCACCTAAGCAGGTTTGATTTTTCGCTAGTGGATGGGTATCGTAACCACTCACCTTTCCTGGGAGACAGTTATGGAATTTAAAAGGCAATATATTGTTAACGAAGACAGCCAAAGAGTCGCTGTACAACTGGATATTGACACCTTCGAAAAGATTGAAAATGTTCTGGAGAATTATGCTTTGGTGCAATTAATAAATGCCGACGACAGCGAAACCTTAAATATCGAGGATGCTAAAAAGTATTACGCCAACCTGGATAAGGCCTGATGCAGGTTGAATATCGGAAGAAGTTTTTAAAGCAATTGGCCGACTTGCCGGCCTCGGTTCGACCGAAAATTGAGCAATTTGTATTTGAGGATTTAGCCCAAGCCAATAGCATTTTTGAATTGGGAAAGATTGAGAAAATGCAGGGTTATGATGGGTTTTATAAAGTACGGTTTGGCGATTATCGAGTGGGATTGATTGTTACGGATGATGCGGTGGTTGTGGCTACGGTGATGCACAGGAAGGAGATTTATAAATTCTTTCCGTAGCGTTTTTAGCTCCCTCGCCCTCCGGGAGAGGGTTGGGGTGAGGGGAATTTGGTGTCGCTGCCGCGACGGCTTTTTTAATGTCGGGTCTCGGCCCGACAGCCGAGATACTTTCTTTTGTTTGGCCAAAAGAAAGTATCCAAAGACAAAGCCACCCCATGCCGCTTGATTCCTGCGCGCCGAAGGGTTCGAACGGGATTTTCGGAAGGGCTATCCATAGCCCTCCGAAAACGCGATGCATCCCTGCATCGCCCCTACGGGCTGCTCACTCGGTACATCCATGTACCTCGCCCTGCGGGTGCTGCGCATGCAAATCGGCTATCCTGCCGATTTGTCCGTCCAAACCCTCCGGTGCTCGGCGCGGCATAGGGAATTAAACCCGTCGCGCGAAGAATAGTTGTTGGATAAATTTGTATTTTGGGTATCAAGCTCTATTGTAGGATGCTGCCGACATTAGGAGGCCATCTGTCGCGAACGATGCGCTTCACCAAGTTCAGCGCGTCGGGCTCTGTAAATCCTAAAGGCTATTAAATAGACCAGATAATGACAAAGTTAAATCATGAAAGACCAAGTTTAAAATACAAGGACAATATTGTTCGAGAGATCAATAAAGCGTCACGAAACTCAGAAATTGATATTGTTCGCACCACTTCGGGATTAAAAAGGGAAATATCTTTCAAGCTACCAAATATCGAGCTAACAAATGAGGAGCTGTGTAAAATAAATAAATTTATGCGCTTACTTAATAAGCATGAAAAAATGCAAGCAAAACTTTTAACTACATCTCTGCATTTAATGTTGCAAAAGAAAAGAATAAAAGAAAAAAATGAACTCAAAAATAAAATTAATCAAGAGCTTTCAAAATTGAGAATATCCTTGATTTCAATTGCTTTGCAACTTGTTGCTTCAGATAGACTTGAATCTTTAGCAGGCAGAAAAAAAGGGGTTCTAGACTGGTTTAACTCATTGGGAGAGTCGCTGTGTAAAAACCACACAGCCGATCTCTGGTACTTTATACACGATGACATTTTCAATATTGCTATTGAAATATACAAAGACAAGGGCCGTAGGTCCGATTAGCGAAGCGTAATCGGACGAATGTATAAACCTAACAAACACTCAAACTCTTAAAACACTAAAAAACCATGCCCAATTACCGACGAGCTTTTATTCCGGGTGGCACATGGTTTTTTACGGTGAATTTACTGGAGAGAAATAATAACGATCTGTTGATTCGGGAAATCGACTTATTGCGAAATACGGTGCGTGCGGTGCGTAAGCGTTATCCCTTTCAAATCGATGCCTGGGTGGTATTACCAGAACACATGCATGCGGTTTGGACGCTACCGCCGGGTGATGCGGATTTCAGCAAACGTTGGCGATTGATCAAAAGCGGATTTTCGCGGGCATTGCCAAAAACCGAGTACCGGTCGAATGTTCGAAAGATGGCTGGCGAACGTGGAATCTGGCAGCGACATTTTTGGGAGCATTCGATACGCGACGAAACAGATTTTGAACGCCATGTTGATTATGTGCATATCAATCCGGTTAAACATGGGCATGTCGCCAGAGTTGTCGAGTGGCCGTATTCCAGTTTTCATCGGTATGTGGAAAGGGGAATTTATCCGCAGAATTGCGGCGGAGATTTGGATTTGGCGGTGGAAGGGGATGATTAACATGCGTCCGATTACGCTACGCTAATCGGACCTACGAGGTTTGGTTTGAAACTTTAAATTCCGTGATGGTTTTTTCCCCTGATGCCGCGCCGAGCACCGGAGGGTTTGGACGGAATAGCCCGCAGGGGCGATGCAGGGATGCATCGCGTTTTCGGAGGGCCAAGGAAGGATGGCCCTTCCGAAAACCCCGTTCAAACCCTTCGGAGCGCAGGATCAAAGCGGCATGGGGCGGCCTTTCTTTTGGGTACTTTTCTTTGGCCGTCCAAAGAAAAGTACCTCGGCTGTCGGGCCGAGACCCGACATTTAAATAACCGTCGCGGCAGCGACACAAAACAAGCTCAATACTCATAGTGAAACCGCAACTGCGCAATCAACAACGTATCTCCGGCGATCTTATAAACGATCCTATGCTCGTCGTTAATCCGCCGCGACCAATAGCCGGACAAGCCGTGTTTCAAAGGTTCCGGCTTACCGATGCCCTCGAAGGGCTGGCGCTGGATTTCCTTGATCAGTTGGTTGATACGTTTAAGAATGGCCTTGTCGGTGGCTTGCCAGTACAGATAGCTGTTCCAGGCGTCGGAGGAAAAGGTGATTTTCACTCGATTAATTCGCGCTCCGTGCCTCGGCCGGATTCCAGCTCGGCGATGGATTCGAGCAAGCGGCGGGCGTTGGCGGGCGAACGCAGCAGGTAGGTGGTTTCCTCCATGGCTTGGAAATCTTCCAAAGACAGCATCACCACCGGAGATTCGCTTTTGCGGGTGATGATGATGGGGGCATGGTCGGCGCAAACCTTGTCCATGGTTTTGGCTAAATTGGCACGAGCGGCGCTGTAACTGATGGCGTCCATTGATGCTCCTGTTGTACGAAAAAGTGTACGATAGCTTAACGCCGACGGTTGGCTACTGCAAATTGGAAACACCCGTGGGCACGATAAAGTGTACCCACCCTACGAAAACGTCACATTAGCGAAACGACTATGCAATTAACCCCCAGAGAAAAAGACAAACTCCTCCTCTTCACAGCTGCCCTCCTCGCCGAGCGCCGCAAAGCCAGAGGCTTGAAACTCAACTACCCGGAAGCGGTGGCGTATATCTCCGCTGCGATCATGGAAGGCGCCCGCGACGGCCAGACCGTGGCCGAGTTGATGGCTTATGGCCGCACGTTATTAAGCATCGACGACGTGATGGATGGCATCGCCGAGATGTTGACCGAGGTGCAGGTGGAAGCAACATTTCCTGATGGAACCAAGTTGGTGACCGTCCATGAGCCGATTGTATGACTAACTTTCATTCTTGCGACGGGGGTGTTCCCGTTTGCCGGCCCCGAGCATCGCAGCATTTTTCAGGGATTGCCCGCAGGGGAGCGGCAGGGATGCCGCTCGTTTTCGGAGGGCTAGGACAGCCCTTCCGAAAACCCCTGAAAAATGCGAGAAGCGCAGGATCAAGGACGGCAGTCGGGTGGCCTTTTCTTTGGATACTTTCTTTTGGCCACGCAAAAGAAAGTATCGCGGTTGTCGGTCCGCAAACCGACATACAAAAAGCCGTCGCACTAGCGACACCGCATAAACAAAAGACAATGAATTTCGGAAAGCCGTCATGTTGGGTTACGGCTTGCGCCTAACCCAACCTACGTTTCCAAGGAGCAAAGCATGATCCCCGGAGAAATATTCCCCGCCGCTGGCGATATCGAACTCAACGCCGGCCGCGCCACGGTCAAGGTCCTGGTCGCCAATAGCGGCGACCGGCCGATTCAGGTCGGCTCGCATTATCATTTTTACGAAACCAACCCGGCTTTGCATTTTGACCGCAGCGTAGCTTTGGGCTTTCGGCTGGATATTCCGGCCGGCACTGCGGTGCGTTTCGAGCCCGGCCAGCAGCGCGAGGTGCAATTGGTGGCTTTTGCCGGCGAACGCAAAGTGTATGGCTTTAGAGGCGAGGTAATGGGCGCATTGGAGAAAACCGCATGAGCAAGATTTCGAGAGCGGCTTATGCCGACATGTTCGGCCCCACCACCGGCGACCGCCTGCGACTGGCGGACACCGATTTAATTTTGGAAGTGGAAGCCGATTACACTGTCTACGGCGACGAAGTGAAATTCGGCGGCGGCAAGGTGATCCGCGACGGCATGGGCCAAAGCCAGTTGGGCAACGATCAGGCCGTGGATTTGGTGATCACCAACGCGCTGATCATCGATTACTGGGGCATCGTCAAAGCCGATGTCGGCATCAAACAAGGTCGGATTTTCAAGATCGGCAAGGCCGGTAATCCCGACATTCAACCCGGCGTGGACATCATCGTCGGCCCCGGCACCGAAGTCATCGCCGGCGAAGGCCAGATTTTGACCGCCGGCGGCATCGACGCCCACATCCATTTCATCTGCCCGCAACAAATTGAAGAAGCGCTGTGCTCCGGCGTCACTACCATGATCGGCGGCGGCACCGGCCCCGCCACCGGCACCAACGCCACCACCTGCACACCGGGACCGTGGCATCTGCAACAAATGCTGACCGCGCTGGATGGTTTACCGATGAACTTTGGCTTGCTGGCCAAGGGCAACGCCAGTTTGCCCGGCGCGTTGGAGGAGCAAATCCTGGCCGGGGCGATGGGGATGAAACTGCACGAAGACTGGGGCACCACTCCGGCAGCGATCGACTGTTGCCTGAGCGTGGCGGAGGACTACGACGTGCAGGTGGCGATCCACACCGACACGCTGAATGAATCGGGGTTTGTCGAAGACACCATTGCCGCCTTCAAGGGCCGCACCATCCACACGTACCATACTGAAGGCGCCGGCGGCGGTCATGCCCCGGACATCATCAAGGCCTGCGGTTTGAGCAACGTGTTACCGTCGTCGACCAACCCGACCCGACCTTACACGATCAATACCGTTGACGAGCATTTGGATATGTTGATGGTCTGCCATCATCTTGATCCCAGCATCCCGGAAGACGTGGCCTTTGCCGAATCCCGCATCCGCCGCGAAACCATCGCCGCCGAGGACATCCTGCACGACTTGGGGGCGTTTTCGATGATTTCCTCGGACTCGCAAGCCATGGGCCGAGTCGGCGAAGTGGTGATCCGCACCTGGCAGACTGCGCATAAGATGAAGACGCAGCGCGGCCACCTTTCTTCCCCCTCGCCCTCGGGGAGAGGGGCTGGGGGTGAGGGTGCGCAAAACGACAACTTTCGGATCAAGCGTTACATTGCCAAATACACCATCAACCCAGCCATCAGCCACGGCATCAGCCACGAAGTGGGCTCCATCGAAGCCGGCAAACTGGCCGACTTGGTGTTGTGGCAACCGGCTTTCTTCGGCGTTAAGCCCAGTCTGATTATCAAAGGCGGCCTGATCGCCGCCGCGCCGATGGGCGACGCTAACGCCTCGATACCCACGCCGCAGCCGGTTCATTATCGGCCGATGTTCGGCAGCTTCGGCCGCACCGCCGCCAACACCTCGATGATCTTTTTACCGCAGGTGGCGGTGGGTTCCGGTTTGGCCAATCAATTGGGGTTGCAAAAACGGGTGGGCATAGTGAAAAACACCCGAACCATCGGCAAGGCGGATTTGAAATTGAACGACTACCAGCCGGTGATGGAAGTTTGTCCGCAGACTTATCAGGTGCGGGCGGATGGGGAGTTGTTGGTTTGCGAACCGGCGGTGGTGTTGCCGATGGCGCAGCGGTATTTTTTATTTTGAGAAGGATCAGGGTTTTCGGTAGAGCCATCCGTGGCCCTGCCGAAAACAAACTGTATGAAGCGGAAGCGATGGCGGCATTTGCCGCCAGTTGAAACTAGGAACCTGGGGTATTGTTTTTGTGCGGTAGAACCGGTTCATCGTTGCTGGTTGCACCCGCCTCTATTTGGTGAGCCATTGCTTCAATGATTTCCGCTGGCGCACCGGATTGCTTTAGGCTTTCGCGCAACTCAGCGCTCAATTCCGCGCTGGTTCGTTCGGGTACCGTTTCTTCAGGCTGAACGGCTGAGGCGGACTCTTGTTCTTTCAGAGTCTGCTCCATCTGAGCAATCTGCTCTTCCGGTAAGTGATTGGCTCGCATCGACGCAATCATATCGGCATTGGCTTCGCTACGCGCCGCCTCATCCTCGGGCGACAAGCTATTGGCGAGCGCCAGCCGCTGCCGCTCGTGCGGGGGTAATCGAGTGTCCGGAGACATTGCGGCGTTTGCCGGCGGAATATCGAGCTTTCTGTTCGCGCCCACCGCGATAACAGGCGCGGAAACTGAAGCGGTATTCTCCGGTAGCGCCGTCCGTTGGCTCTCGCCGCGACCGGGGAATTGCTGACCGGCAAAATATCCGCTCGCAAAAACGCTAGCCACACCCAGTATTGAGACAAGTTTATTCATGATCGTGACCTAGATTGAGTTTGTTCGGAGCGGAATCTCGGCCGGATGAATCAGACCAAAGATTCCGCATGATCGGATTCAGCGATTAATACTCGTACAGATAGGTCAAAGTACCCAGGTATCGGTAAGATCCGGAGGTTGGGCAGGCAGCAGTGCCTGAGTCACCATACAAATACAAGCTTTGATGGTTTTGCAGCGCCATTTTGGCCTGAATCAAAGCCTCTTTGTTATAGGTCACGAAATAGTTGGTATAGGCCGGCAGTACGTTGTGCTCCGGCACGGTGTAGATATAACCGTATGTCGTACCGTTTACATTGTATTCGTAGACGCCGCTGACATAGGTCCAACCTCCGCTGCAACTCGCCGCATTGGCGGCACTGGCACCGAACATGGAAGCGGCAACGACAGATAGCATTAAGAATAGATTTTTGATTGTTTTCATGACCTTCACCTTTTGTAAATTAAACACGAGAGTTGATGAATTAATGCTGTACTTGCTTCTCGGGTAAAAAATTGGCTTACTTTGAAATTCAAGGGCAGCATGTCCGGCGGCATTTGCGCTGCTGTTTTACTGGCGGCGTAATTAGCGGGGACGGTGTTAATTTAGGGAAATTGCGGGGGGCTATCTGTTAAGTTGTTGGCTGGGAAAGTGTGAGGTTTTTCACAGTTTTATGTGGACGTAGCTTTGCTGGGTTTTGGGTTTTTGTGTCGCTGCCGCGACGGGTGTTTTATATGTCGGGTCTCGGCCCGACAGCCGAGTGACTTTTCTTTGTTTGGCCAAAGAAAAGTCACCAAAAGAAAGGCCACCCGGAATTCCGCCTTGATCCTGCGCTTCTCGCTTTTGGCGAGGGTTTTCGGAAGGGCCATCCCTGGCCCTCCGAAAACGAGCGGCATCCCTGCCGCTCCCCTGCTGGCTGATCTCGCCAAAAGCTGCGATGCTCGGGGCGGAATAACGGGAATAGTCCACTT